>JBKBKN010000013.1:27499-94882 GCA_046294625.1 Flavobacteriales bacterium | reverse complement strand
GGCCTTATTAGCCAATTGAGTAGGATACAAAGCACCGGCATAATTGCCTGCAGCCTTGGCATAGCCCGTTCCACTTCGGCTAGCCCGGGAGTAAGTGGTTTCAATTCGTACTTTGAGCTCACCGCTGTAATAGGGTCCGGTGGGGCAGGTGAGGATCACAAAATGGTAGTTTTCAGAAGGTTTCACGCCAATCACTTCATCCACAGCATAGAAAACCGGTCTGATATACAAGGCATTATCGGCTCCGGATGGAATCCATTTTTCGTCTAACTTTACTAATTCATCCAGCCCTTGGAAAAAAAAATCTGAAGGAATTTCGGGCATGCACAAACGTTCGGCTGAACGAATCATTCGATTGTAGTTTTCGTCGGGGCGGAAAAACAAGATTTCTCCCTTTTCTGAGCGATATACTTTCATTCCTTCAAATATGGCTTGTCCATAATGAAAAACTGCTGCTGCAGGCGTATAATTTAAAGGGCCATATGGCATAATACGTAGGTTTTCCCATTTCCGATTGTGGCATTCGGCCACAAACATGTGGTCAGAAAATATTTTCCCGAAAGGCAAATTAGAAAAATCAGTTTTGTCAATCCGCGAATGAGCGGTTTTGATCACAGGAATTTGTAAACTCATGGGCCGAAATTAAACATATTCCCACTTGAGTAAATAGTTAAATCGACATAAGATTGGTTTTGCATCTGATTTTGGCACCAAAGTGGTTTGTGAGCTTAGCTTTACTAATTTTGCATAAAAATGAGAAAGAGCATATCATTGAAAAGGTTCATACAGTTAGCATGCTTTTTATTGTTGCCAATTCATTCGCTTTTTGCTCAAACCAATAAGAAGATTCAGATAGAAAATGCGAACAGCCTAGAGTTTGATGAATCGCTTGGTGTAAAGGCGCAAAGACTTATTGGCAATGTAATTTTCAGTCATGAAGGCGCTTTGATGTATTGCGATAGTGCTTATTTTTTCAACGAAAGCAATCGGCTCGAAGCTTTTTCAAATGTACGAATTGTGAGTGATTCGGTTACACTCACCGGCAACAAATTAGACTATGATGGAAGGGAGAAATTGGCGGTGATTACCGGGAATGTTTTCATGGAAGACCCATCAAGTACATTGAAAACCGATGAGTTGGTATATGATACGCGCAATAAAACCGGACGGTATACCACAGGAGGGGTCATTCGAAGCAAAACGAGCAATAATGAGCTCACCAGCGTTTTTGGTAATTACCATTCAAGCTCCGGTTTTTTTTACTTCAAGAAGAAAGTGGTGTTAAAAAACGACAACTACACCATGTACTGCGATACCTTAGATTATAACTCACGCACAGAGGTGGCTTACTTTAAGGGCTCAACACGTATCATAGGAGAAAACAAGATTTATTGTGAGAATGGGTATTACGATACCCAAAATGATATTTCGGAATTTAATGAAAAAGCTGTTCTTGATAGCAAAGGGCAAAAAATTAGCGCACAGCGCATATTTTACGATCGAAAAAACGGATTAGGTAGGGCACGCGACCGTGTTACCATCATTGATTCTACGCAAAACACAATTATCAATGGTGGCTATGCCGATTATGATGAGAAAGAAAATCGACTCCTTGTGACCCGTAAACCTTTGCTAAGGATGGAAGTAGATGGCGATACTTTATACTTGATGGCTGATACGCTTAGAAACATATCTATACCTGAAACAGATTTCAAAAAACTTTTTGCCTATCATGGAGTTCGATTTTATAAAACGGATCTGCAAGGCCAGTGCGACTCATTGGTGTATAGCACACAAGATAGTTTAATGGAGCTCTTTCGAAAGCCAGTCTTATGGAACGACGATAATCAATTAAATGCTGATTCTTGTCAAATTCGGATGGCCAATGGAAAAATTGACAAAATTTATTTAGTACAAAACGCATTTATCAGCAGCGAAATTGACAGCATACGGTTCAATCAAATTAAAGGTCGAAAAATCACCGGATTTTTTGTCGAAAGTAAACTGCGAAAAATTCTCGTAGAAGGCAATGGTCAATCTATATACTATGCCGAAAGCGATAGTGCAGAGTACATAGGTGTAAATAAAGCAGAATGCACCAATATGGTCATTTACATTGACAGTAATCAGGTAAGCAGCATCATTTTCATCAAAGACCCAGATGCCACGTTGTATCCCCTTTTTGAAGTTCCTGCTAAAGAGCTTTTGCTTCGCGGTTTTGCATGGTTGGGCGATCTGCGTGCCACACGCAAAGAAGACATTACCGTTGGAAGACTGTGGTAGCACAGGGTTAATCGGGTTGATTGTGCAGCATGAAAAGCGCCTTACAATCAAACCGCATGAATTAATTTCAATTAAAATCAACCGACCTGTAGTACACTTGTTATTAAATTTATGGATTTGCTGCAATTTACCAATAAAGGCATCTATTGTGCACAAGCCGATGTCTATCTCGACCCCTGGCGAAAGGTACACAAAGCACTCATCACACATGCTCACAGCGACCACTCGCGATGGGGCAATGATACCTATCTAGCGCACAAATTCAGTGCCCCTATTATGAAACATCGTTTGGGAAGAGACATCAAATTAGAAACCATCCAATACAATCAAACATTTCGCATCAACGGGGTTCAGTTCACCTTCTATCCTGCAGGGCACATCATCGGCTCATCGCAAATTTTGGTTGAATATCGCGGCGAACGATGGGTTTTTACCGGAGATTTTAAAACAGAAAATGATGGCCTTTCTACACCGTTTGAACCGGTAAAATGTCACACCTTGATAATGGAATCTACGTTCGGATTGCCCGTGTATCAATGGCAACCGCAGGAAGTGATTTTTTCGGAAATCAACAATTGGTGGCGTCGCAATGCCCACAAAGGACTATGCTCGGTTATATTGGGCTACAGCTTAGGAAAGGCGCAACGCATTCTCAAAAATGTAGATCATTCCATAGGTCAAGTTTTTGTACATGGCGCAGTTGATGCTATTAATCAAGCCTTGAGGGATGATGGGCATGAGCTTCCTCACACTTCAAAAACAGATTTAAAGGATGATAAAAGGCTTTACAGAAATGCACTTGTTATAGCGCCACCTTCTGCTGCAGGCAGTCCCTGGCTTCGAAAATTTGAGCCTTATTCACTAGCTGTAGCATCGGGCTGGATGGCGCTGCGTGGCGCAAGAAGAAGAAATGCAGCAGATCGGGGCTTTATTTTGTCTGACCATGCCGATTGGCAAGGACTTAACGATGCCGTGCAGTGGTCGGGTGCTGAGCGCGTAATTGTAACCCATGGCTACTCGGCAGTTTTTGCCCGATGGCTTAGAGAGAAAGGCCTGCAAGCAGAAGAAGCCAAAACAGAATATGCAACCGAAACACCTGAAATGGAAACTAATGTACACGAAAAAGATCCCACTCATGACTAATGTTTCTTCAGACAACAAGCCTTCTACAGACCCAATAACTGATGCTGCCGACTATGTGAAGTTGGCTAAAAGGACATTTGCTGGAGCTGAAAATTCCGAGCAAGCAGAACCTATGTCAGCTTACATGAAGCATAAGTTTCCCTTTTTAGGAATTAAAAAGCCGTTGCGAAGCAAGTTAACAAGAGATCTGATCAATAATTATGGCGTCCCGAAAAGTGAAGAATTGAAAGAAGTCATCAGATTGTTGTTCGATGAAGAACAAAGAGAATATCATTATTTAGCCCTTGATTTATTTGAAAAACACATCAAGCAAATCAAACCGGGCGATGTTGAATTAATTGAATGGATGATAATAAATCACTCTTGGTGGGATACCGTCGATTTGATTGCTTCAAAATTTGCTGGGACATACTTTCTCAAATTTCCTGACCACATGCACCACATTACTCGAGAGTGGAACGAACATGAAAATATGTGGCTTCGAAGGACGAGTATTATTTTTCAATTGAGCTACAAGCAGCGAACCGATGTAGAACTCTTATTCAGCTATTGCGCGAATCGAATGCATGAAAAAGAATTTTTTATTCAAAAGGCTATTGGCTGGGCATTGCGGCAGTATGCAAGAACAGATGCGGATAAAGTGAAAAATTTTGTTTTGACAAATAATTTAGCACCACTCTCCAAGCGCGAAGCCCTAAAGCATATTGGCTCAATCTGAAGGCAGATTGATTTCTGCCTGAATGGGAAAATGATCAGAAAAAACATTGTCTCTAAGCACCTTAAATCTGCACGTTTTTAAACCAGGATCAATAAAAATATGGTCTATTCTAGCATAGAATGGAAAGCGATGATAGGTGTTTCCAAAACCTGAACCACCTTGTTCAAATGTGTTCTCGAGTGTTTGGCTTACGAGTCGGTAAGGGTAAGAATTAGGCAATGAATTTAAATCGCCGCAAAGAATTACGCGATAAGGACTTTGATCCACAAATTCCATCACTTTGTTGACTTCTTCCACATGCGTGTGGTGGCTTGAAACAATAGTTGACAGGTTGTTTTTAAAATCGGAAATGAAACCGGTAATGCCCGGCTTTTCAAATCGCAAGCTCAAAGAGCTAAGGTGAATATTGATCACTCTAATGGTATCTTTTTCAATAATAAAATCGCTGTAAATTCCTTTATTTACAAGCGATTCGCTGAATTTGATTTCTCCTGAAGCAATAGCAAGATATTTAGAAAAAGTAATCACCCCGAAGAAGCCTTCATATTTCTTCTTATATCCGGGGTTCATATAGTAATATTTGTATTGACCAAAGGATTGAATGCTGTCGAGCGATAACTCCATGTCTGCTTTGTAGCCATGGAAAAACTCTTGCATGCACAGAATGTCAGGCTTTTCAATGCTTTTAAACCAAGAATAAATGGCGGATTGATTAAGGGTGTCTCCGTCATAGTTAGTGTAGCGATTCGGGTCAAAGGAACCGATATTATAGGACATAATCCGAAGGTCGCTCTGACATGAATTTGGTCGCCACGAAACGCTAAAGCTTTTCGAAAAAATCGGAATATTGATTAAGCAGATAACGGTTGCTGCTGAGAAAGGGACAATTTTTTTGGTAATGGCAAGTAAAAATAAAACAAAGAGATGAAGCAGGAGTATCGGCCCTATGGCTAGAGAAATCAGAAAGGCAATGTAGGATGCTTGGCCAAGAAAGAGAAAGGAAATTGAAAAGGAGCCGACACCAATGATCCAAACCCAAATTGCGACATTAATTAATTTAAAAAGGAATGGGCTGAACGGTCTTTTTTTTGACATGCCACGCAAATAAACATATTATTTGTGAAGCAAATACTTTTTGTTTCAAGTATTAATTTAAGCGGAAAGGTGCTTGCATGCGAAACTCAGGAACTTCTACCTGAAATTGCTCCCCATCTACGATGCGTTCAAACAGATACTCTCCATTCATTTTTCCAAATTCTGATTTCAGATTACATGCTGATTCATATTCATAAACTTGGCCAGGTCTCAAAATTGGTTGTTGACCTA
Organism: Flavobacteriales bacterium; assembly: GCA_046294625.1. GTDB lineage: Bacteria > Bacteroidota > Bacteroidia > M30B66 > M30B66 > JBKBKN01. The sequence continues at coordinate 89,412 of JBKBKN010000013.1, read as the reverse complement.
CTACGCCGGCACCTTCCACTTCACGTTTTTCATATACGGAGTCACATATGTTCCATTTGCGGCGTTGCAATTGCACATCATAATCGCCAGTATTCTCAATTTTAATTTTGTAGGTAAACAGGAAATAGTTTTTTGCCGGATCAGAATAAACTTCCTGATATACGGTTTCAACACTTACTTTGATTCCTTCAGTTACTTTGGTGATGATTTGCGTTTTCATGACTTCTTTTTTGTTTTGTTGACGATGCAATGTTACGTTCAAAATCATACACTAACCAAATCTTGCATTTCTGAAACCCTTGATATTGCTGCAGTTTAGAAGGGTGTTTTGATTTTTGTGTCATGAAAATCAAAAAAGCCAACGAATCTTACATGAAAAAAACTGAATTATTGCTTCACTGTGTTTATTTTCAAAAAACCGACTAATTCGTCGAAATTGTTCATCAAAGCACGTTGGTAAACCATGATATAATAATCATTTTCGGTTTGAAAAAAATTTCCTTCGATCACCGAATCATCTCCTTTTTGCTTCGAATTGGGTAGAAAAGTGTACATAAAATTGTAAAAACCTTGCTTCAGTAAGACCCTTGCGCGATATGCCTTATTGGCATAATCATAAAACATTTTAAACTCCTCTTTAAATTGCCAGTCGCTTAACGCAGCAAACACATAAAGGTTACCATCAATAAAAGGGGCTTCATAAGGCAGATAGAAATTCACCCAAACATAGTCGGCATCGATGGCATGATTGCGGCCGCCATCAGTGGTTCGGATAAAAAAGGCGCCATTGCTTTCCTGATAAGTTACATAGCTACCAAAACTACGCACCTGGTCGGGCATCAAATGCAAAATTACCGGTGTGGAATCTGTATTTATGCGACGGATGCGCTCCATTTGCACGCGGATGCTGCGCGCATCGAAGAAGCGAAACTCATTGCCCGCTGGGAAACAGTTGGTGCCATCATCGTAATCGTAAATCAACTTGCGGTCGCGCACAAAAAAAGGTCTGAGCTGTAGGGTATTGTCCCAGCGAAAATTTTGCATCACAGTCACTTTCACGTTTTCTTGTGGGTTGACCACCTGCAAGGAACTGAAATCAACTTCAAAATCAATTTCCTGATGTGTTTCGCGTAGTTGTGGAGACACCGGCCTTCGAAGAGCGGTAGTGATTTTGGCCTTTTGTTCATAAACCATAAACCTTCTGGTGAGCACTAACTGGTCTGGATTGTTGTTTTCATACACTTTGAGCAGATAATTTCCTGAGCGAGTTATCTTCATGTTATCACTTGGAAACACTACAGTGTAGTGAATATAGTTGACCCTTGTGTTAAAAGAATATTGAAAATCGCTAATGAAATCTTGAAACTGCCCCTGAATATACATGTTGGTTGGCAGCGGAGAAGGTTGCCAATCGGCATTGCAGTGCTCAATAGCATACCATAGGTCGCGTTGGTCGGTATCTAAGTCATCGAAACTGAGCCGAAGCTTTTCTTTGCCATTAAGCTCAATCATAGGGGGCGTGAGCTCGAATCCATCAACATGAAGCAAAACACTTTTTATGGTAGGGATGTAAACATAATTGTTATATCTCTTGTAGTTTTCATCGTAATAATCCAGCGCGGGTTGAGCGTAACAATAAAGCCCTGTTAGGCATTGAAGCAAAATTAAAAAAAGATTTTTGAGCATAATTTAAAAATTGGAAGCACCTTTGCGTGTAGGAGTGCTACATTTAGGCTTTGCAATTTCAACAGATTAAGCGAAAGGTTGACCATACATTTAATGATTTTAACAACTATTGAATAGAATAAAAATTTTATCGCCTTACTTTTGGCCTTTATTTAGAAGCAGTGATTTTTAATAATTATAGAAACATAAGCCCGTTAAAACCAGAGCGATCCAATAATTTCGGTCTCAAGTTGCAGTCAATTATCGGACTTATTTTCCCAATTTTGTTTATTTTCTTATCGAACACATTGTTAGGGCAATCTTCATCTCAATCAAAATTGGTCGAAACCGGCATATGGAATGGACTTTATTTTAAAGTAAAGCTGGCCAATAAAATTGGGTATTACGGCGAACATCATTATCGGGTAAGAAATTCGTTAGAGAATTTAACCAGTTTCTTTGGGCGCACACGTCAATTTTACAATCGAGCCGGGATCAATATTTTTTTTAATCCCTACTTCGAAGCAGTAATTGGACCTACGCTTGTCCTGAACTTTTCGCCTGAGCCGGGCAATCCGGAGTTTGAGCGTGTGACTTATGAGCCCAGAATATGGCACCAATGGTTATTCATCATGCCTACCTTTGCCCGGGTAAAAATATTCCATCAATTTCGATTTGAGCATCGATGGCGCAGAAGCAACCGAGTGGACTCAGATTTGCTATACACCAATCGCTATAGGTACAAACTCTTTGCTTACATGGGGATCAATAAAAAAGAAATAAAACCCGGAACTTTATTTTTTTCGCCGAGTGCTGAAATTTTTATGCAATCAGGTAAATCTATTGTAATGAATCCATTCGAAGATTTTCGAACTTACAATGGATTTGGATATGTTCTTAATCCCAATGTGACCTTTTTCGCAGGTCACATGTGGACTTATGGGCAAGCTGCTTCAGGGTTTTTGTATCAAACTACTCATATTCTTCGTTTCAATGTTTTTGTCGCGCTCGACGGGCGTTCAGTTGAAAACAAAATACCACCGATTAACATTGGATACTAAATGATTGAAATTAAAGCTAATTCTATTCGATTCATTCTTGCAGGTCTTTTGCTGACTGCTATCGCCTTACTTTTCACCGTTTTTTCCATGAAAAGAAGCTTGCAGAAAGTCGAAGACGAGTTGAAACGAAAATCCGATACTTTAGCTTTTTATAAAATTCGAGAATTGGCCTTCGATCAACTCTTAGCAAAAGATTTTGAAGCAGCGCTAAGTCTTTTTGAAAAATCGGATTCAGTAATCATACCCAGTGTTTCTGCTAATAAGATCAAAAATTTTGTGGTAGAATATCATCAGGAGAAAACTTATTTTGACAGCATTTTTAATCGAGCTATTTCCGAACAGCAAGTTAATTCAAAACTTAGGTTACAAATGATTCAGCAGAATGAAATTCAGAATTTGCTCAAATTCTATCAAGATTCGCTTCATCAGGAACTTTCGCAAACAGAAGGAATTGTGTTGAAGCTTACCGAGCAAATCATTCGCTTAAAAACAGATTTGGAGAAGGCGCAAAACAGATATGGCCGTTTGACATTCGTAAATGCAAATGGTAAAACAGTCAATTACTTCGGCGAAATCGCCGATGGCAAAGCCAATGGATTCGGCATGGCCACTTTCGAGAACAGAGGATTTTATGAAGGCTTTTGGAAAGGCAATAAGCGTCATGGCAAAGGGAAATACAAGTGGAGCAACAACGATATATTTGAAGGTGAATTTGTGAATGATAAGAAAGAAGGTTTTGGCATTTACTTTTTCGCTTCAGGCGAAAAATATGAAGGAAATTGGCTCAATGATTTGCGTGATGGATATGGAAAGCTAACCAACCAGGAAGGAAATGTGGTGGCCGATGGACAATGGAAGCAGGACAAATATATCAGAAAATCGCCTTAAACAAAGTGACTTTATCATAGTTGTATAATCAACTCAAACTACTACATTTTGAAGAAACATGTTTCTATTATCGGCTCCACAGGTTCCATTGGCACACAAGCATTGGAAGTAATTGGAGCAAATCGCGATTATTTCGAAATTGATGTGCTAACCGCACAAAGTAATGCACACCTGCTGATAAGTCAGGCTATAGACTTTTTGCCCAACACAGTGGTAATTGGCGAAGAAGTCAAATATGAAATGGTGCGCGATGCCCTATCCGACTATCCGGTGAAAGTGTTTTGCGGCCGCTCCAGTATCATCGATCTCATGAGCATGGACAGCACTGAAATAGTGCTCACAGCTTGTGTGGGTTATGCCGGGCTTGAACCTACTTTGGCAGCCATTAATGCAGGGAAAAATATTGCCCTTGCCAATAAAGAAACCTTAGTGGTAGCAGGCGAATTGGTTACCGATTTGGCCAAAAGAAAAGGAGTAAATATCTACCCGGTTGACTCAGAGCATTCGGCTATCTTTCAATGCTTAGCCGGTGAATGGAACAATCCGATAGAGAAAATTTATCTCACTGCTTCCGGTGGCCCCTTCAGGGGTTGGAAACGTGAGCAACTCTACCATGTGAAACCTGCACAGGCCTTGAAACACCCCAATTGGGACATGGGTGCCAAAATAACGATTGACTCTGCGAGCCTGATGAACAAAGGGCTTGAAGTGATAGAAGCTAAATGGTTGTTTAATCTGAAACCGGAGCAAATTGATGTAATCGTACATCCGCAATCCATCATTCATTCTATTGTGCAGTTTATGGACGGATCCATGAAAGCGCAACTGGGATTGCCCGACATGAAACTGCCGATTCAATATGCCTTGACCTACCCCGATCGCATTCCTGCCAGTTTTGAGCGTTTCAATTTTATGCGCTATCCTTCACTTACTTTCGAAGCTCCGGATACGGAAACTTTTCGTAATCTCAAGTTGGCCTACACTGCCATGGATAAAGGCGGCAATATGCCTTGCATATTGAATGCAGCCAATGAAGTAGCTGTTGCGGCATTTCTGAAAGAAGAAGTGGGATTTCTCGAAATGTCTGACCTTATCGAGCATTGCATGCAGAAGGCTGCGTTTATTGCTAAGCCATCATATGATGATTATGTGCAAACCGACAATGAAACACGCATCCTAGCTCGCGAAGCCATTTCGGCTATCGGGGTGAAATAATTTAAATGTTTATCATTGGATGAAAACTACTCAGGATCATCTTATCTGATGAAATGATTCTATTCTTGAATGCGCCTTTATGATTCATTTCATTAGGTTCTATTCCATTTTGTAAGCAGGCTTTTTGATAAAAAACTTCACGGGTAGGATGATCTGGATGGCATACATTATAGATACCCCTAAGTTGCTTCTGAGCTGCATGTAGTATAAAATGCGCAGCATCTTTTCCATGAATCATATTAACCGGTTCAAGTGCATGAAAACGATCGGCCTGGTGGTGATAAAACCGCACCGCATTGCGTTCGCCGCCTATTAGGCCACCGAGTCTTGCAATACAAAGCTTATCACCCACTTGCGATTGAAGTACCTGCTCATGCATTACCAAATAAATTTGACGAGCATTGCTCACCGAAACGGAATACATTTCGTCAAATAAGCCTGATTCATCGGGATAAATCCCGGTGCTGCCTGTGTAAATCCACATTGGCTCACAACCGGCATGCTGCAAACTGGAATGTATTCCGAGAAAGTAGGTACACCAAATGCTGTAACTCTCCGGATCTTTGGAAGGTGGAGTGCACATTACCACCACATCGGGTAGAAAAGGAATGTAATCGGGAATGAAATGTTCTCCCTGATTAACAAGGATGGGAGATAAACCCATCTTTTTCAAATCTTCTACTTTGTTGGAATCTCGGGTTACTGCGGCTATTTTCGCATTCAGTGCTTTTGCTTCTTGGTGAATGTATGCGGCTAACCAACCAAAGCCAAGTATCCAAATGTTCATTTGTGCTGAAAAATTGCTGCAATTTAAGGCAATTATTATTCAATTCATTCCCCCACAGCGCTTTACACCTTAATAGTTTAAGCAAAACGCATTTTTGTGCATTGGGCTCGCCAGTCAAGTGTAATGAATATACTCGCGCTCCACAGTGCCATCGTCGTATAGGTTTATCATGGCATATCCTGCGCGCGTTTGATGATACATTTCATCTTTCCACCATGAACCACAAACTGCACCATTGCAGAAATATTGGATATCATTATACACCACGAGGTCAAGTAAATGCATGTGTCCGCTTATACAGGCTTTTACATTTTTATGTTCATTAAACAATTTGATCAGTTCCACTGCATCAATATGCATCCATGAGCCGGGCACATCCCAATGTCCGTTTTTGACATTATCTCCAAAATTAAACACACAAGCTGCAACAATGGGTATGTGGGATATAATCATAATTGGAATATGCTTAGGGGTATTTTTCAAATCTTCGCGAAGCCAGACTTTTTGTTCATCATCTAATTTTGCTACATACCATTTCCCATTTTCATTCACGTGTGTACTATCAAGCATAATAAAATGCCAACCTTTGCGATCGAAAGAACGATAGGGCTTATCGAGCTGCAACATTTCTGTAGCGTGTTTTTTGCCATAATCAGATTGGTTTTTGGCTTGCTCAAGACCCCAAATATCGTGATTGCCGATACAATAGTCTATCGGTAAACTGCACTCATTTCGAATGATACTGTGCCAAAGATCCCATTGTTCTTTTACTCTTGGCTTTTCCTGCGCAAGTGCATCCATGATAGTGTCCCCGCCACTTACGATGAAATCGGCTTTATCCATTTGATTTTGAATATGATGCAAGCATTTCACAAACTTTTCGGGAGCTCCGCGCTCAGGTTGCATGTGAATGTCGGTGATATGGGCAAAGCGCATCACTCGCTTTCTGCCAGGGTTAATCATTGTAGATGATTGGGCTTGATGCGCACCAGGTAGGCTAAGTGATAGAGCTCCTGTGGCTAAAAGGCGCATTAAATCGCGACGATTGATTTCTATGTTCAAGGGTTTAAGTTTGGTGCATAATTATGCAGTTCGCCTTGATTAAATTCATTACGGGCATGAAGTTTTTGTTAATTGAATGCTTTTGCCACGAATGCACAAAGGTTTATATTTTATTTTTTGTTGGTAGGTAGTCCAATAAAAATAATAAAAATATATCCATTTAATAAATAAAATAAAATAACGACTGTTTTGTGAAATTGGTTAATTATTTAACTCCAACAACAAGTTCTGTCAAGTCTGACTTCTTAAAATACTGTTGGGCAAGTTGCAACAGTTGATCAGATGTAATATTGTGTATGGTATCAAAGTAGCGTTCATAAAAATCATCAGCCGAATGCATTAACTGTATGGTTCTGAAGCGCTCCATTTGTTCGAATGGGCCATCGAAGGATTTGAGCATGTTACCTATCATATATTGTCTCACTAGATTGAGTTCATCATTAGCTATACGCTCCTGACAAAGCATATTGATTTCTTTGTAAATTTCATCCAACGCCTGATTGGTGACATCGGCACCCACTTCAGTAGCGATATAGAAAAATCCGTCGTGTTCATAGGTGCCTATTCCTGAGCCAATTCCATAGGTGTAGCCTTTGTCTTCTCGTATATTTTTCATCAATCGTGAGCCGAAGTAACCTCCAAGCACCACATTTAATATTTTCATCCCATAATAGTCAGGGTGATTGCGCGTGAAGAGTGGTCTTCCAATGCGAATGGCTGATTGAAGGCTACCGGGCTTTTCAATGTAATAATTTTCAGCATTGTATTTTCCCTTCTCATATGCAAATGTTGGATGAGTAGTTGAATTTGACCGATTCATGTTACTCAGCAATTTTTTTACCAATTCGATATCAGCATCGGTCACATTACCACATAAGTAAATTTGCACATTACCTTCACGGTAGTGTTGTTGATAAAAATCACGGCTATCCTGGCGTGTAAGGGATTGATAATCAGATTCATCAGCAATGTAGCCATACGAACTAGCTCCAAACATCAGTTCACTAAACTTGCGTGAAGCAAGAAAGCTCACTTTTTCCATGTTTACTTTAAATCGCTGAAAGCGACTTTTTCGCATGATATCGAATTCATTTTCCGGAAAAGATGCATCAAACACTACTTCAGAAAAGAGTTGCAAAGTGTCTGCAAAAAATTTGTTGAGTGTAAAGAGAGATGCCGTTGCATAATCTTTTTCAATATCTGTTTCCAGAAATGCGCCATGACGATCGATCCACTCTGCGATTTCGGATGCGTTATGGCGGCTCGTGCCTTCCGGAAGCATGCTATTGGCCAGCGAAGAAACTACGATATTTGGGTGCAGACGCGTGCCGGCATCAAAAATAAATTCCAGTTTGATCACTTCCTGAGCGCCACCTTTTACCACATAAAATGGAATATCCCACTCATTTTCGATTTTCAATACCGGTCCGAATTGAGGCTCGATTATACCTTGAATTTCGGGTGCTATCTTTCGGTTAATCATCGTACTTGCTATCTTTTTTTCTTAGGTATAATAAAGTGCTGCTATTTATATCTCTTAGGATGCTTTTGGCTTCACTCATGAGCTCTTCTTCGCTAACAGCCTGAATTTTTTCGGTTTCATGATTCACTAAACCTGAGTCGCCCATCAATTCGCTGAAGGCCAGCGATAATGCACGGTTCATCAGGCTGATTTCACCAAAAGCAATGGAGCTCTCAGCCTTGTTTTTCACTTTTTGCAACTCTTCTTCATGCAGACCGTTTTGAAGTAAATTTTGGATAGTATGATTGATACCATCAAGCGCATGTTCGGCATCAACATCTTCAGTCACCCTGCCTGAAATGACTAGGAGTCCTTCATCCAGATTGCCGGTTACATAAGCTCCGATTTGTGAAAAGAGTTGTTTGTTTTTAACTAACTCATTATGAAGTCTTGAAGAATTACCTCTGCCCAAGATATCGGAGAGTAGGTCTTGCGCATAGTAGCGAGCATCATTTCGTGCAGCCATGTGATAAACCTTGTGAATAGAATGTGCAGGAACATCTCGCACAACTCGCATTATTCGCTCTTCCTTTTGTGCTGGCTCTTTGGGTAAATTCCGTTTAACCTTGATTTGAGCGGGAATGTCGCCAAACCATTTTTCTGCCAGACGGAATGCATCATCTGCAGCTATTCCTCCTGCAATACATAGAATAGCATTGCCCGGGTGATAAAATTTTTTGAAAAAAGCCTTTACATCCTGCATAGTTGCTTGTTCAATATGGCTGAGTTCTTTACCTATCGTCGCCCATTGATAGGGATGCACTTCATAAGCCAAAGGGCGGAGCAAAAGCCATTCATCGCCATAGGGTTGATTGAGATAGCGCTGTTTAAACTCTTCAATTACCACATTGCGCTGCACATCAAGGCTTTTTTCTGTGAAAGCCAAACTCAACATACGGTCTGATTCCAACCAAAGAGCTGTTTCAATATTTACTGCTGGAAGAATGCAATAGTAATTGGTGATATCATTATTGGTAAAAGCATTGTTTTCCCCACCCACGCGCTGCAGGGGTTCATCGTAATTTGGAATATTAATTGAGCCAGCAAACATGAGATGCTCAAACAGATGGGCAAAACCGGTTTTGTTTGGTTCCTCGTCGCGTGCACCTACATCATAAAGCACATTAACCACAGTCATAGGTGTGGAAAAATCTTCGTGAACAATCACTGTAAGTCCGTTGGACAATTTTTTTCGCTCAAATTTTATCATACCAGTTATGTGCTTCTTTTAATATGGGTGCAAGATAGGGCTTTGTTTGGCCTAAATTGAAGGGGAGATTTACTAAAATTTATACAAAGTAAATTAGCAATGGTCATTGATCGGTTAATTCGTATTTTAGATGTGTAACATTAGTCACATTCACTTAGGCGCTTATCGCCCATTTTTGAACATGAATCGATCGACATGGTTAAAACTGCTGTGGGTCTGTTTGATTTGCATAACGGCAATTGCAACCATAGTGCTATTGGTTGAAAAATTGCGTTTTAAATGAATTAAAATCACACAATATTTGCCTACCTTTCGAAACTAAACCATTTAAAAATACAAAGCTATGAAGAAAAATATGGGAAATGCAGATCGTATTATCAGGGTGTTAATTGCCGCAGTGATTTCAGTATTATATTTTACAGGAACGCTTACCGGAACTATAGGAATTGTGGCTTTGGCCTTAGGTGGCGTGTTTATAGCCACCAGTGTAATAAGCTTTTGTCCGTTATATACTCTTGTTGGGCTTTCGACCTGTCCGACCAAAGAGCAATAAATTAAAAACATCCGACTTAATGCCGCGGACTGCATCAAAAAAAAGTTTTTGATAAGGTCTGTTGTTGACAATATTCAATGCCTGTTTTAAGATCAAAAAATTAGCCACGCTATGGTCCCTATGCTTAAATTAAACAATTTAATTGCGTGCATTGATTTTACGTTCAAACGCTTCACACAAGCGTTAATTTCTTAGGTTTGCAAGCCTATGGGATCGGCTACCACACTGGGTATTTTGAAACAGGAGCTTCAAACGCATGACCGCCGAAGTTTGATTGAGCTGTGCATTCAATTGGCGCGATTCAAGCAGGAAAACAGAGAGTTGATAACTTATTTGCTTTTTCATGCGAAAGACCCTATTGCTTATGCACAAGGGTATAAAATTTTAATCGAAGAGCCTTTTGATAAACATCTGATGAATCCATATTTATTAACCAAAGGGATTAGAAAATCATTCCGATTGATAAGCCGCTATGCTAAAGTGAGTAAGTCGAAAGAAGGCGAGTGCGAACTGTATCTGCATTTGGCTGTTCAGTTCGTAGAGCGCATTCAGGGTAAGTTGGTCCATAAAGCTTTGATTACTTTATTAGAACGCGCTTTGAAAAAGGCGCATCAACTCATTTTGAAAATGCATGAAGATTTTCAAATGGACTACATACCCATCTACACCGATCTGGTAGTGCAATGCAAAAATAAAGTGAGCAATCCCAACTATGTATTTGAAGTGCAAATGATTTAAAGCACAATCAGCATGAAGAACAATAGAATTTGCGAATTATTTGGTATAGATTACCCTATCATTCAGGCAGGGATGATTTGGTGCAGTGGCTGGGAATTAGCCAGTGCGGTGAGCAATGCAGGTGGATTGGGGTTGATTGGCTCTGGTTCAATGTATCCTGAAATTTTACGAGCTCAAATTCGCAAATGCAAGCAGGCCACATCTAAACCATTTGGGGTGAATGTTCCATTGCTTTATCCTGATATTGATAAGCACATGCAAATAATTATAGAAGAAGGGGTTAAAATTGTATTTAGTAGCGCCGGAAATCCTGCCACCTGGACTCCTCTGCTCAAGTCGCATGGTATCAAAGTCGTGCACGTGATTGCCAACACTAAATTTGCGCTCAAAAGTGTCCAATCAGGAGTTGATGCCATAGTGGCCGAAGGATTTGAAGCTGGAGGTCATAATGGACGTGAAGAAACCACAACCATGGTGTTAATCCCACAAATCAGACAAGCGGTTGATATCCCACTTATTGCAGCTGGCGGAATTGGAACTGGTCGAGCGATGGCAGCAGCATTTGCGCTCGGTGCAGATGCAGTTCAAATAGGAAGTCGTTTTGTAGCTACACCAGAGTCATCGGCGCATCAGCAGTTTAAAAATAAGGTATTGCAAACATCAGAAGGGGAGACCATACTTTCTCTCAAACAACTCACGCCCGTCCGTTTGATTAAAAATGGGTTTTATCAACAGGTGGCTGAAGCTGAACAGCGTTGCGCGAGTAAAGAAGAACTTGCGCAGCTCTTGGGTAGAGGAAGAGCTAAAAAAGGCATGTTTGAAGGCGATTTGGAACAAGGCGAACTGGAAATAGGTCAGGTGGCGGGATTGATTAATGAAATTAAACCTGCCGCTGACATCGTTAACGAAATCTGGGGAGAATTTTTACAAACGGTAAAACAACTTAATAGTATGGTTCAATCATGAGTTCATTAGTTGCAAAAATACTTTCAGTAATTTTTCAGCCTTTGCTCATGCCTATGATAGGCACGCTTGTCATTTTTAATCTTTCTTATTTCGAAGTAGCATTTCTATCGCAAAAGGCTTACTGGTTCATATTAAGCAGCACTTTACTTTTCACTTTTCTATTACCTATTTCCATGATTGTAGTCTTCAAAAAATTTGGCATAATTGGTAATCTGTCAATGGACAATAAAGAAGAACGCAGACTGCCTGTTCTGATAACCGGAGTCTTATTTGCCATGAACTATTATATTCTCAAGAATCTTCCACTTCCTAATATTTATTTTTCTTTTCTGCTTGCATCTTTAGTCACTTTACTCTTTTGTTTAATGGTCACATACAAGTGGAAAATTTCCATGCATATGGCAGGTCTTGGAGGTTTATGGGGGGCTTTGCTCGTTATTTCTTTTTTCTGGCAAATCAATCTTACAAGCCTGTTGGTCATCTTCATTCTATTAAGTGGAGCAACGGGCACAGCGCGCATCGTTCTCAATGCACACACCCCTGCTCAAGTATATGCAGGTTTCTTTGCAGGCGTTTTGCCACAGTTACTGGTCGCTTTTGGTGTTTTTCTTTCCCGTTGAATATCACAAAAGAAGTTAAGGTGTAAATAATTTGCATGAAATTTGGTTAAATTAGAAACAAAAACTTAGTGCCATGTTAAAAAAAATCTTACTTGCCGAAGATGATCCAAACTTGGGAATGATCATCAAAGAATACCTTGAAGCTAAGCAGTTTGAAGTGAAACTGTGCGAAAACGGTGAAGACGCCCTAAAGCATTTTTTCAAAGAAACCTGGAGCATGTGCGTGCTTGATGTTATGATGCCGCAGATGGACGGTTTCACATTGGCTAAAGAAATAAGAAAGCATAATAAGGATATTCCAATTGTATTTCTCACTGCAAAATCGATGCAAGAAGATACAATAGAAGGTTTTAAGGCCGGTGCAGATGATTATATCACCAAGCCCTTCAGCATGGAAGAGCTAATTTTGAGAATCAAAGCCATTCTGAAGCGCACAGAAAAAACGAACGAACCTGATATCAACGAAGAATTTGCAATTGGCAAATACAAGTTTGCGCCGCATTTACAATTGCTTACCTACAATGATGAGGCTCAAAGACTTACATCAAAAGAAAGTGACCTTTTGAAATTGTTGTGCCAATATAAGAATGATGTTTTGGAACGTAATTTTGCTTTGCGTGCAATATGGCAAGACGATAATTACTTCAATGCTCGCAGTATGGATGTTTACATAGCTAAGCTTAGAAAATATTTATCGGACGACAACAATGTTGAAATCGTAAACGTGCACGGAAAGGGTTTCAAGTTATTGGATAAGACTCCGGTTACAGCCTGATACGATTTTGATTATTTTAGCGACATCATATACAATGATGCGCTCAAAAAAAATATATACTGAAACGCAAGCGCTGCAGAAGATGCAGCGCTTTTGCATTTTTCAAGAGCGCAGTCAGGAAGAAGTGAGACGTAAACTCTACGAGCTTGGATTCAGCGGATTGGCAGCTGAAAACATCATTGTAGCCCTGATCAATGATAAGTTCATTAATGAAGAACGCTTTGTAAAAGCCTATATCAGTGGCAAATTCAATATATTACATTGGGGTAAGTTAAAAATCAGACAGGGTTTAAAGAAACATCAAATTCCAGAAAAAATGATTTCAAAACTGTTGAACTCCGAGATTGATGCAGATGATTACGAGAGTACGATAGTGAAAGAATTGCAAAAGCTATATCAGCAAAGTGAGTTGAACATGAAAACCAAATTTCAGCTCATTCAAAAACTCTATCAGAAGGGGTTTGAACCTGAGCAAACCGAGATAATAATTTATAAGATTTTTAATCTAAAAAGCTGATTTAGCCTTGTAAATTGCCATCGCGCCAGCAAGGATATTTTGTTACCTTTGCTGTCCTTTAAAAAAAGTCATGCATAAAAACAACGCACCGGGAAGGCAATCATCAAAAAAACAAACCGAGGCAAAACCGGTTGGCAAGCCGGATCAGAAAAAGCCCTATGCAGCTAAAGGAAAGTCTTATAAGTCCACAGATAAATCTAATTCAGAAAAATTTATCGCACGCGGAAATTTCAAAAGCAAGCCTGCAAGGTCAGCGGAATTTAAAGATAGCAAAACGCTTGATCGAGACTGCTATTCTGATGAGACCAGGCCGGTAGTCAAAGCAAAAACTTATGGCAAGACAGATCAAAAGAAACCATATGCAGCAAAGGTTAAGCCTTATAAGTCCGCAGAAAAATTTGATTCAGAAAAATCTGCCGCACGCGGAAATTTCAAAAGCAAGCCTACAAGGTCAGCGGAATTTAAAGATAGCAAAGCACTTAATCAAGACTGGTATTCCGATGAGTCTATGCCTGCAGCTAAAACAAGACCTTTAGGCACGCGAAAACTTTATAAGAAACCGCAAAAGACAGCAGCAGATCAAGGACTCATCAGGTTAAACAGATACTTGGCCAATGCCGGTATTTGCTCAAGACGAGAAGCCGATCAGCTCATTGCGAGCGGAGTAATTAAAATAAATGGCAAGACTGTTACAGAACTTGGATCAAAAGTAGGTCCCGGCGATGTGGTGCAGTATGGCGACCAAACACTTAACAGAGAGAAAAAACAATATCTGTTACTTAATAAGCCTAAGAATTATATCACCACTAGCGATGACCCTGAAGGCAGAAAAACAGTGTTTGAATTGATTAAAAATGCCTGCAAAGAGCGGATCTATCCCGTTGGTCGACTCGATAGGGCAACCATGGGGCTTTTGTTGTTTACTAACGATGGCGACATGGCCAAAAAACTTTCACATCCAAGCAGCCGAATCGCAAAAATTTATCATGTACACCTCGACAAAGCACTTAAAAAAGGCGATTTGATGAAAATAGCTAATGGAGAAGTTGTTTTAGAAGATGGAGTAGCCGAAGTGGATGAAGTACACTATGTAGGAGACGGTGCAAAAAAAGATGAAATAGGCATGATGCTTCACTCCGGTAAAAACAGAATTGTAAGACGTATTTTTGAGCATCTAGGATATAAAGTAATAAAACTAGACAGGGTCTCCTTTGCGGGGCTAACTAAAAAAGATCTACCCCGTGGAAAATTTCGTTTTTTAACAGAGAAGGAAGTCAATTTTTTAAAAATGATTTAAAAGCATTTTTGATTCATGGCATTAATCGGAAAAGCAATAAAAAGGGCCATAAGCCTGCAAACCACACTTAAAATGGTGCGCCGTGATGTGCCGGGTGTGAAAAAGCAGGAAAAAACCTTAATCAAGCTACTTAAAAAGGCACAGCATACTGCTTTTGGTCTTACTTATCGTTTCGATGAGATTCTAAAAAATCCTTCAAATGCAAAAAAAGCATTTCAGCAGCATGTTCCGGTTTTTGATTATGACTCACTCTATCAGGCTTTTTGGCATCGCTGCCTGGATGGAGAAGAGAATGTTTGCTGGCCCGGAAAAGTGCAATACTTTGCCTTGAGCTCGGGAACTTCCGGTGCGCCGAGTAAGCATATTCCGGTTACTCAAGCCATGATCAAAAGCATTCGCCGAACCAGTGTGCGTCAAATTTTATCATTGGCTTATTATGATTTGCCGCCTGAGATATTCGAAAAAGGTATTTTTATGCTTGGTGGAAGTACCGATCTGGAAAGACGCAAAAGTTATTACGAAGGAGACCTGAGCGGAATCAATGCAGCTCAAATTCCATTTTGGTTTCAGGCGCACTACAAGCCGGGGAAGAAGATTGCTAAGGAGCGCGACTGGGAAGCCAAACTTGACGAAATCACCAAGAGCGCCAAAGATTGGGATATTGGTATCATTGTAGGTGTGCCGGCATGGATCCAGCTGGCTATGGAGCGAATTATCAAGCATTACAATCTTAAGACGATTCATGATATCTGGCCTAACCTGAGCATTTATGTGCACGGAGGGGTGTTTTTCGAGCCTTACAAAAAAGGGTTTGAAAAACTATTAGGTAGACCCCTGCATTATATCGAGACCTATCTGGCATCGGAAGGCTTTATTGCTTTTCAAAGCGAAAAAGAAGTGAAGGGTATGGAGCTGGTCCTGAATAACGGGATCTATTTTGAGTTTATTCCGTTTAATGATCAAAATTTCGATGAAGATGGCAAACTCAAACCAGGGGCAGAGGTACTAACGCTTGATCAGGTTGAGCTTGACAAAGATTATGCGCTACTTTTATCTACCTGCGCAGGTGCTTGGCGATATATGATAGGCGACACCATTTGCTTCAAAGACTTAAATAAATATGAAATTATCATTACCGGAAGGGTGAAACATTTCATCAGCATTTGCGGGGAGCACCTTTCGGTCGATAATATGAACCATGCCATTTTGAAGGCCGCCGAAGAGTTCAATGTGAGCATCCCGGAGTTTTCAGTCACTGGAAGGATTCACGAAAAGGTGTTTTCTCATCAGTGGTATATTGGATGCGATAGTCCGCTCGATGCAGATCAATTTCGAGACAGGCTTGACCATTATCTTAAAGAGCTCAATGATGATTATCGGGTTGAAAGAAGAAGTGCTTTGAAAGAGATGAATGTTAAAGTGTTGCCTGTACAGTATTTTTATGACTGGATGCGCTCCATTGGTAAGGAAGGCGGGCAAAATAAATTTCCAAGGGTGATTAAAAACCAGCAACTTCAATCCTGGATGCAGTTTATCGCAGAAAAAGAGAGATGATAATTCAGGCGACTGGCGCAGGCATATTAACGGGACTTTGGTTGAGCATGTCGTTTGGACCTGTTTTTTTCATTCTTATTCAAACAAGTCTCGAGAAGGGGGTAAAAAATGCGCTCTTGTTTGATCTAGGTGTTCTAATCAGTGATTTGTTTTACATAACCATAGCTTATTTAGGAGCTGCTTTGTTTTTTGAAAATGCACTTTTTGAGAAATGGGTTGCAGTAATCGGTGGAATTATCCTAATCTTTTTTGGAGTGATTCCATTCGTTGGCAATCGAAGGCCCAAAATACCGAAAGAAGAAATTCAAACGCTAACTAAAGCCGATGCTACAGGGCTTATTATGAAAGGATTTTTTGTCAATTTTCTTAATCCTGCCGTTTTGTTCATCTGGCTTGGAGCTGCTTCGATAGCTGTGGGTAAATATGACAACAGTCGTATTTGTGTTTTCACCTTTTTTGCCACCACTTTATTGACTTATTTCAGTATCGATGTATTGAAAATTTACCTAGCCAATAAGCTCAAGCGCTACATCAACCCTTATGCGATGCGCTTGATTGGCAGGCTGTCAGGGCTGATTATTATTTTATTTGGCTGTTATCTGATTTACCATTATCTGATTGAGGTGAATCAAGTGGTCTGATGAGTTTATTGAACATTTTTGGGCGTTCACTATCGCAGACTTGCCCCTAACTTCTCGCCCAATGCATCAATAATCCGTTTCATGGTTTTTTCTACTTGCTGATCGCTAAGTGTTTGTGTTTCGTCTTGGAACTCAAAACTTACGGCATAAGATTTCTTACCTTTCTCCAGTTTGTCACCCTGATAAATGTCGAACAGATTCACCTTCTTGAGAATTTTTCTTTCAGTTTGCCAGGCAATATCTTCTATCTCACGGAATTGAACTTGTTGATCTATCAACAAAGCCAAATCACGACGTACTTTGGGGAATTTGGGCACTTCACGATATTCAATAACAGATTTAGATAACTGCTTCAACAGTGCGCCAAAGTCGATGATACCGAAAAATACAGATTCCTGAATGTCGAAATGTTTGCAAATTGCTTTGCCATAAAAAGCGATGGATTTATTTCCTGAAATGATCTCGATTGCTTCTGAAAGTCCAGAGAATGCAGTTGTTTGTTTAGCCAATCTGAGCTGTGTGCCAAGCACAGACTGGATAAGTTGTTCAAGAATGCCTGCTATGAAATGATGATCGGCTGCGTTTGATAATTTCTGCCAGTTTTCTTTATAGATCTTCCCTGTTGAGGCTATGGCAAGCCATTCGTTTTCACTATATCCCTTCTCTGTTTTGTGATAGGTGCGGCCAAATTCAAACAGCTTAAGATCAGTTGACTGACGGTTGATGTTGTAGCTGATATTTTCCATAAGACCAAAAATCATTTGGCTGCGCATCACATCCAGCTCACCGCTCAAAGGATTGAGAATCTTAACCAGACTGGATTGGTCGAACTGAGCATCTGCATTTAGATAAGCTGATGAGGTGAGCGAGTTGTTGATGCATTCTGTAAAGCCATTGGCCACAAGCCTGTCGCTCAGGTGATTAATCACACGGTGTTTGTCCGGTTTGGGCGATACCACATGCACCTGACGCATTTGTTCAGGTATGCCAATGTGATTGTAACCATATATGCGAATAAGCTCTTCTACCAAGTCGGCTTGACGAAGCACATCGGGCTTAAAATGCGGCACTGATACTGTAACAACTTCTTCAGATTCAGTAAGAATTCGAATACCCAATCGTTTGAATATTTCGTGGATAATCGGCTTTTCGATTTTTTGCCCTATCAGCTGAAAAGCTTTTTGAAAGTTGAACTCAATTTCCTGAGCCGCAATTTTTGACGGATAATGATCTAGAACAGCTGAGACGATTTTGCCACCAGCTACATCTAAAATTAAGGCTGCAGCGCGTTTAAGGGCTGTGATGGTGATATCCGGATCGGCGCCGCGCTCAAATCGAAACGATGCATCGGTTTTTAAACCATGTCGTTTTGATGTTTTACGAACCCACACCGGATTGAAATAGGCACTTTCGATAAATACAGCAGTTGTTTTTTCCGAAACGCCTGAAGACAAACCACCGAAAACCCCCGCAATACACAAAGGTTTTTCTGCATCGCAAATCATCAAATCTTCGCTACTTAGTTTCCGCTCCACGCCATCAAGTGTAACAAAGGAAGTACCTGCTTCACATGTTCTAACCACTACCTTTTGTCCGGCAATACTGTTAGAATCAAACGCATGCAATGGATGGCCAAGTTCATGCAATACATAATTGGTCACATCCACAATATTATTAATCGGTTTTAGTCCAATAGATTTGAGTGCATTTTTTAGCCAATCAGGGCTTTCTTTTACTACTACACCTTCGATGCAAAGACCTGAATATCGCGGACAAGCTTCATTGTTCTGCACTTCTATATCAAAAACTGAAGTATTGCCCATTGCTAATTCGGGTATAGCAGGCATGCTCAATGTTATTTCTGCTTGGCGAAAAAGAGCGGCATAGATATCTCTCGCTGTTCCATAATGCGAAGCGGCATCCACACGATTGGGCGTGAGTCCTATTTCGAAAGTCACATCCTGATAAATGCTAAAATAGTCGGCGGCGGGTGTCCCCAATTTTGTTTCGGGCGGCAACACCATGATGCCATCGTGCGATGTGCCCATTCCGATTTCGTCTTCAGCACAAATCATTCCTTGCGATAATTCCCCTCTGATTTTCGATTGCCTGATTTCAAAGGAATCGCCAGAAGTAGGGTAGAGCATAGTGCCAACGGTGGCTACAATCACTTTTTGTCCTTTCGCCACATTAGGCGCTCCGCAAACAATTTGTAAAACCTCCGGTGTACCAATATTTACTTTCGTCACATGAAGACGGTCGGCATTGGGGTGTTTTTCGCATTCAAGCACTTCACCTACCACAAGGCCTTTCAACCCTCCTTTGTGAGACTCAAACGATTCTATCGCTTCCACTTCAAGTCCACAATCGGTCAGAATTTGGGCAAGTGCGTTAGGCTCAGGAATAGGATGAATGTAGCTTTTTAACCAGTTATAGGAAATCTTCATGAAGCACGAATTTGCTGCAAAGCTAACATAAACCGATTAAAATTTAAGCCCACTCCTACAGGATTTCATGTGATAAAACCTACTGTTTTAGTTCCCATTTCAACCTTTGGCGCGCATCTTCGTTGTGCATAAGCCTAAGGTTGTTGAGCAAGCTGCTGGTAAGAGGCATCAAGTTCCCTTGTTTAACAATATCTTTGCAAACCATTTTTAGAAACATCATGATTAAAAGAGACCGTTCAGCTGTATTATATGAAAAGGCTAAAACATATTTTCCCGGCGGTGTAAATTCGCCTGTGAGGGCATTCAAATCTGTGGGTGGCACACCCATATTCATCAAACGCGGCGATGGTTCCAGAATTTGGGACGAAGATGGCAACGAGTTTATTGACTTTTGCTATTCATGGGGGCCATTGATTTTGGGTCATAACAATACCAAAATCAGAGAAGCGGTCTATCAAACCATACAGAACGGCACATCATTTGGCGCTCCTACCGCTTTGGAGAACGAACTGGCCGAATTGATTCTGAGCAACAATCGCTATATTGAGAAGATTCGCTTTGTGAGTTCGGGTACTGAAGCCGTGATGTCGGCCATTCGACTGGCACGGGGATATACCGGGAAGAATAAAATTATCAAGTTCGAAGGTTGTTATCATGGACACAGCGATGCCTTATTGGTAAAAGCGGGCTCCGGCTTGGTCACTTTTGGAAATTCTTCTTCAGCAGGTGTGCCAGAAGGAACAGTGGCCGACACCATTGTATTGCCGCTCGACCGCATTGATTTGGTGAGAGAAACACTGGAGAAATATCATGAAGAAATTGCCGCCATCATCATTGAGCCTGTACCGGCTAACAATGGTCTACTTCAAGTGAGTAGGGAATATTTGTTTTGCTTGCGATGCCTGACGGAAAAGTTTGGCGTGCTGCTCATTTTTGATGAAGTTATTTCCGGATTCAGAATGAGTTTCGAAGGTGCTGCAGGCTATTATGATATTGGCCCCGATATAGCAACCTATGGAAAAATCATTGGTGGTGGATTGCCAGTAGGGGCTTATGGCGCAAGCAAGGAGATCATGAGCAAAGTTTCTCCAGACGGGAATGTCTATCAGGCAGGAACATTGTCCGGAAATCCGGTGGCGATGTCGGCGGGGATTGCACAGCTTCGGGAATGTCTTAAGCCTGGGTTTTATGAACAGTTGAGTCAGAAAACAATTTTCTTTACCGAGCTCATTTTGCAACATACCCGTCAACGTAATTATCCATTCCACATTTTTGTGAAAGGCTCAATTTTCTGGTTGTCTTTTTCGAGCAATCCCAATGTAGCTGCTGCGGAGCAAATCGAAGCGGGTTCGATGAGCTACTTTAAGATGTTACATGCTTATATGCTCGATCATGGGGTCTATTTTGGTCCATCAGGCTATGAAGTCGGTTTTATCTCTTCAGCTCACTCAGAAGAAGATTTAAGACGTGCCGTCAAGGTGATCTGTGATGGATTAGACATGGTGTATGCCGAAAGTCATTCTTTAAAAGCCTAATATTAACTGTTCTATTCTTTTAGCAGCATAGCGATATCTATCCCTTTTGTAAGATGCAATGTTTGAATGCCGAGTGAACGTGCACTTTCGATATGGATAATGGTATCGTCAATAAACAAGGTTCGTTCAGGTTTGAGTCGTTGCTCGTTGAGCACATGTTCAAAAATTTCTGCATCCGGTTTGCGCATGCCCACTTCGTAAGATAGATACAGTTTATCAAAATACGGTGCAAGCGAATCTAAGTTAAAGGTTTTGCTCAGGTATTGGTTAAAGCTTTGGATATGCAGGTCATTGGTGTTGCTGAGCAGAAAGGTGGGTTTTTGTTTTTTCACCTGTTCCAACACGTGGAGTCGGTGGGGAGGAAGGTCTTTGAGAATGGCATTCCAGGCATCGAGAATGGCTTGACTGCTCACTCCTGAAGGTAAAATAGACTGCAAAGCGTTCAAAAATGCCTGCGAGTTAATGCGGCCGGTTTCATAGTCGTCGAAAAGTTTGTTTTGCTTGAGTTGAGAGAACTGTTCCTGAAAGTTTTCTATACCCAAGTCAGTGAAAGCGTCAATAGTGGCTTGATAATCAATGTTAAGAATAACGCCTCCAAGGTCGAAAATTACGGCATCTATATGGTTAAAGTCGATTTTCATGTTCGTCAATAAAATTAGGAATTATGGCCAAGGCAACAAATCTTGCAAAAAAATCTTTGCCTTAGGCTTATTTGAAAGCTTATTTATTAATTTTGCACACCTTTGTAAAAAGTAGGTCCTATAGCTCAGTCGGTTAGAGCAACAGACTCATAATCTGTGGGTCCCTGGTTCGAGCCCAGGTGGGACCACCAATTATAAAGCCCGTTTTAACGGGCTTTATAATTTTTTCCAAAATGAAAAAAGCCGCTTAGCAGGATGCTTGCGGCTTTTTTAACCTAAACCAAACCTAAACCTTATTTTTTTGCTACAATAGCAATTCCTATTTCCATGTCTTTACCTACTACTCCGTTTTTCAACTTAGCCTGAGCTGCTTCAGCAAGGCTCATGTTTTCTTTGTCGTAGTTAATGTTCCAGTCAAGACGGTTAATTACAACAGAACCTTTTGCAGTCAACTCATCGCCGTTTATAGCAATTTCAGCAGGGATAGTGATATTTTTAGTCACGTCGCGGATAGTAAGGTTACCGCTAATGTTGTTCCCTTCTACACCTGTGATTTCGAATTTAGCTGTAGGAAACTGAGCCACATTGAAAAAGTCATCAGACTGGAAGTGACCTACAAGTTTTCCTTTTGCTTCTTCGTTCATCCAAGAAGCAGTGTCAGTAACAACGATTTTGTTCATGTCAATAATGAAGTTACCACTGGAAATGGCACCGTCTTTTGTTCCGATTGTACCTTCGCTAATAGCAATAGTACCAACGTGCTCGCCAATACCTACTACTTTTGAACCTTTCCAGTTGATTACGCTGTTAGCAGCATCTACAGTGTAAGATACTTCGCTCTCAGTAGCTACGTCTTTTGCATCTTCTGCATTTGTGGAGTTGCTGCCACATGAAGTGATTAAAAATGCCGCAGTGGCGAAAGTGATTGCTGATAAGAAAATTGTTTTTTTCATTTTGTTTTTATTTTAGTGTTATTGGTTACGATCTGATTTTGTCCAACATTTGACTGAGTATTTCAGCCTCGTCTAAAGTTAGATTTTGTAATGGTTTAAAAAAGTTTGCCTCTATTTTATCAATGCTATCCAACAACTCAAGACCTTGTTTTGTTATTCCAATTTCAACAGCACGTCGATCTTCTTTAGATGTAATACGTGTTACTAGGTTTTTTAATCGCAATTTTTCGACTAATCTGGAAGCGTTTGAAGATTTATCAATCATTCTGCAGGCCACGTCGTTCAGGTTAACTGCTTTGGGATGTTGTCCTCTTAAAATTCGCAAAAGATTGAACTGTTGTGGAGATAAATCAAACTTCTTGAGCTCTTTGGTATGCAGGGCATTGAGAATGCTCGTGGTATACATCAGGTTTATGTAGCATTTTTGATGAATGCTTTTGAAGTTTTTCTGATGTATGTCCTGTTCTATGCCCATTATTTGTTGTGCAAAATTATGTAAATACATTAATTGTATACACAAATAAAACAGCTGAATGTTTTCAATTACAGAAAATCAGGCAAATAAAATTATTCTGTGGTGAGTCCGAGCACGATTTTTCGCAAAAGATTCAATGCCGAGAGTGATGTCATTTGAATATTTCGTAGTCTGTTGTTGCCAAATTGGAGTTTTCGCACAATAGTTTCGCCCGGAGTACCTACTGCTACCCAAACGAGTCCAACGGGTTTGTCAGGCGTGGCGCCTCCCGGTCCAGCTATTCCGGAAATGGCGATGGAGTAGTCGGCTTGAAAAAGCTGCTTTAATCCTTGAGCCATTTCTCTTACCACTTGCTCACTTACTGCACCATATTGCCGAAGCGTTTCTTCGTGCACCCCCAGCCAAAATGTTTTCATTTCATTTTGGTATGGAATCACCCCACCTTGAAAGTAGGCAGAAGAACCAGGTACCGAAGTGATTAGGTGGGCTACAAAACCTCCCGTACAGCTTTCTCCCAGGGCAAGCTTCAGGTTTTTCTGTATCATTAATTCCTGAATCACCCCTGCAAGTGTTTGCTCTCCTTCGCCAAAAATATTGCGACCAATTATTTCTCTAAGCTTCTCGATCTGCGCATCGACTTCAGTTTTCACGATGTGTTTATCATTGCCCATTGCACTTATTCGAAGTCTTACAATACCCGGACTGGGCAGATAGGCTAATTTAATGTGTGAAGGCAGGGCATTTTCCCAGGATGCAATCCACTGCGCAAGCTGACTTTCGCCTACACCTTGTGTGAGTAAGGTGCGGTGATAAATAGTTGGTGCGTCGAACTTTTCTTTGAGTGCTGGTAGAATATGCTTTTGCATCATTTCCATCATCTCATAAGGAACACCCGGCATGGATATGTACACTTTTTTGTTTTTCTCAAACCACATACCTGGAGCCGTCCCTACTTTATTTTCAATCACCGTGCAGTTTTCAGGCACATCGGCTTGTTGCAGGTTAATATCGCCCGGCTCGCGCCCACGCTCTCTAAAAAAACGAATCACATGATTTTCTACCTCAGTGTTGCGAATTAAAAAAGCGCCAAAAAATTCCGCCAATGTTTTTTTGGTCACATCGTCCTTAGTAGGTCCAAGTCCGCCAGTAATAAGTATCACATCAGCTCGTTTTTCGGCTAATTGAAGAGCTTCTTTTATATGCTCCGCATCGTCGGAAACTGAAGTGATTTGTTTCACTTTAAAGCCAATCAGGTTGAGCTGTTGGGCTATCCATGCTGAATTGGTATCAACGATCTGACCAATCAGTATTTCGTCGCCAATGGTAATGATTTCTACAAGCATTTATGGTTTGATAAATATTTTATTGTTTTTGCTGTCTTTTATTCGATTGGATAGGATCAAGCTGGGTGGTAACTCTGAGTGATTTATTCGGTTTTACGCTCTGCTAGTTCCAAAATACGAATCATCCATTGTGGGTGAATCGATGCTTTTAATTCCGGATCTTCTGCAACACCAAGGAGCTGATCGCGCTGCGCAGCCATTTTTATCATCGCATCTATGGCCACTAATGAAGCCGCTTTTGCTTTTGAATCCCTATTCACACCAACGAAAATCGGAAGGTAGAATAGTGCTTTGCCAAATTGATTATTTGTTAATGATATAGCTTGAAGTTGTTCTAAAAAATGAATCGATTTTTCCGGCTCAGCATCGGGATGCTGATTGATTAGAATGGAATTTTGCGCAAGCTGAAAAGCATTATTGAGCTTGCGAAAGCGTGCTTGACTTTCCCAAACCTTGCTTTCTATTTCCGGAAGGGTTGAAAGCCAGGGAACAAAAAAATTATCTGTCACATTCATCCATTCTCTATAAGTGGGTTTTTCTTTCATCACCAGATCACAAGTGTTGATTTTTGAGAATACAGGTGTAAGGAGTTGATTGGCTGATTTAAGTTCCATCATGTGAGCTATATCGCCAATGAAAATATCCATTGTACCTGTGCTGTCGTCTTGTTCTATTACCGAAATTTCTGTTTTTATTTTCAGATTTGTCAATAATTCATCTTTCCCAAGATCTTCTAGAAATGCCATCAAAGGTTGATAGGCTTTAAACAAGCCGATTCTCACTGTTTTGCCGCGTGCATCCATGTTGATTTGATACCATGAAAGGTTGCGGGTGTCGCGTTGTTTTTTGTTTTCTGCACAACTGCTTGTCAAGATGAGTAGAAGCGTAAAGGTTAAAACATTTATGATGTATTTCATTTTTTAAAAAGGGTCGTTTATACTGATTAATGGATTTTGGAAGTGACATACGCAAAGCATTTTTGTAAAGTCAACATTTGCACGCTTATTTATCAAATCAAAACAACTCATCTAAGCTATTTTTGTTGGCAAATATGCTCCCAATTTCCGGAGCGAGAAAATATAATCGGAGAATAAAGATAAGCTAATGCCGGATAGGTTAAAAGAAGTTATTGTCGAATGGAAGGGGCATCATTTTAGGTTGCTTCCACAAAAGGCGATTTATTGGTTAGAAAAGGAGTGCCTGATTGTGAGTGATATGCACGTGGGTAAATCCGGATTTTTTAGAAAAAATGGTATACCTGTTAGTGGCGAGTTACAACGAAACGATTTGGTTAAATTGCTTAAACTGATTGAATCCACTCAATGTAAAAGACTATTGATTAATGGCGATCTGGTGCATGAAGCCTACAATGCCGAATGGGATGATTTCAATGCATTGATGGATATGTTTCCGGAGGTGAAAAAAGAACTCATCATCGGAAATCACGATAAATTGCTTAATGGGCTGCATTCTGATATTTGTTTGGTAGAAAACGAGCTTGTCGAAGATGGATTTTGTTTTGTTCATGAGCCATCGGCAGCGATTAAGGACGCGTATTTTTATTTTTTTGGACATCTGCATCCTGCCGTAAGTCTAAAAGGCAAGGGAAGGCAAAGACTTCGTCTGCCGTGTTTCCTTCAATCAGATAATCAGGTTTTTATGCCGGCATTTTCTGATTTTACGGGACTTAACAGCTTGCCAATTAAGAGGGGGAATACAGCCTATGCCATTGCGGGTGATGAGATTTTGATCTTTAATGCCTAAGTTGTTGCTACGGGCAGATATCGCTTCAGCCAGGAATCTCCCACCTGCCTGATCCATTGGGTTTTCAGGCTATGGCCATCGGTCACAAGATTGTTGAAAAACAAACTGTTTTCTGACACTGGCTTAGATGAAATGTTGTGGAGTGCAACCAATTTAATTTGTTCACCTTCAATAAGTGCAATGGTGGTACGTTGGAGAAAGTCGGTGTTTAATTCTTCGCTTAGCTTTTTGATGATAGCAACGGATTTATCGATGGAGCAGCCACTTGCCTGATGAACATTTTCATTTACAGCCAAAATGATGAATAGATTGAAAACAACAAAACTCTTGGCTTTCAATTGCTGATTGTGAGCGGTCCATGTTTCCGTGAAAGCCGAAAGCATTTTTTGGGCATATTCAACTTCTGTCTCAGTCAAAAAACGGTCAGCCTGATAAACCCAGATTCTATCCTGTTCTGAAATGTTGGAGATGATATGTTGTGGTAATTGCATGCCTTTGAAATATATGATATTAATAACAGCGCAAGATACATGAAGTTTATTGTGCCGGATTTTATCACGGAGAATTTTATAAAAAGAAAAGCCGTCCGAAAAAAAAACGGACGGCTTTTTCTCAGGTTATCTCATAAACCTATCTCACAATCATCTTTCTCACTATGGTGTCTTTTTCGCTATGCAGACGCACAAAATAAACGCCCGATTTTAACTGATCAAACATGCTTACGCTCACTTGCTGTTCACCTGGGTGCAAACGACCTAATTGTTGATTCAATATTCTCTTACCGCCAATGTCGATTATCTCCATATTAACCATGGCTGATTCCTGTAGATGGATGTTCAACATGAAAAGACCTTCATTGGGGTTAGGGAAAACCCTAAAATCAAACCGATCAAGTTTTGTCATGCCAACAAACGGATCGTAAATTGTATTGAAAGTGGTGTTGGTTATGATTGGTGGATTGAAATCGAAATAAATGTAGGCGGTATTACTAATTTGGGTAAATAAGGGTAAATTCTTTTTCAATTCAATCACATAAGCAATGTAACCATGACTTGCAGGTTCATTGATATTGCTATCGGGAAGTAAAATATTGTTAAAGGTGAAAGTCATAATTCCTTCGCCACTCAGATCGAAATCCATCGGATGACTGTATCCCAAAATTCTTAGTGTGCTCACATCGAGCGATGGGTCTAGTGTGTCGCGCACTACTACTGTGAAGGCAGTATCATTGCCTGTATTTTGGAAACGAATCAGGTAATTAAGCACCGTGTCGGTTTCCAGAATAAATCCTTGTTCGGTAATTCCTTCAGGAAATACCTGTTTGTCGTTAGGGTCATAAGAACCGGTAATGGTCCTTAAATAGGTAACTGAATTGTTGTCGGGGAAGGCGTCGGTATTGGCCACCAAACTCACTTCAGCTGAAGCAGGAATATCAGTTCCAAGAAAATCAAGTGCATCGAGCGAAACCTGCATTCTCACCTGATAGTGTCTGGTTTGATTAGGAGCTAACGCGCCTACATTCCAAGTAGCTGTTCGCGTGGCAAGGTTATAGTTGTTTGCTGAAGGTGTGGCCGAAAGGTAGCTTACCAATGCATCGTGAGAGAAATTCAATACAGGCGATACAGCTGTTACACCCAGATTTCTCACCGTGATGTAGTACATAGCCTGAAAGCCGGGACGAATTGGCCCGCTATAGAGATAAACAGCAATATCGCTGAAAATCTCATCGCTGCTATTGAAAAAATTATTTCCGCCATAGTTGGTTGCCTGAGCTGCGGCATTTATACTGATAGGCTCATTGTCGGCGGGGCAAACCTGAGAAAACACAGAAGGAGGAAATTGCTGCACTTGATAAGGTCCGGGATTCACCAAGATACTATAGTTTCCGTTTGCTTGTGTAACACCATGACTGGTTCCTGCTCTTACAATCACACCCGCAATACCAGGTTCGGCTACCTGTTGCACGCAATCCTGATTGTGGTCGGCAACCACACGTCCGCTAATAGTCGCTAAGCATGCATTGGAAATAGGTAAGTGGTAAAATCCTTGTCTCACACAACCATTGGCATCCGTTACGCTCACGTTAACATTGCCTACGGGCAAACCGCTAATGGTATTCACATTGGTTGCTCCCGTTGACCAAGTGATATCGAAAGGAGCTGTTCCTCCGCTGATATTGAGCATTACGCTGCCATTTGATGCATTGCAGTCGGGTGAAATACCTGTAAAATCAAAGTGCATTGGGTTGGCATTTCCGATAAATTTGTTTACAGTAACACTACAGCCCGCAGCATCGCTAACGGTGAGTTGATAAGAACCAAACGCCAAGTTGGAAATTCCCGCTGAGGTAGCGCCATTAGACCATATATAGGTATAGGGAGGTGTGCCACCACTTACCGAAGCGTTGATAAACCCGGTGTTTTGATTGCATACGGTATTACTTTGTGTGGTATTGACTTGAAGAAAATTAGGTCCAGCAGCCACGTTTCTGAAAGCTTGGGTTACACAACCGTTGGCATCCGTTATGGTACACTGATAAAACCCTGGAGCCAAGCCTGTTGCGGTTTGGCTGGATTGCACCGGATTGGTATTCCAATAAAAAGTGTAAGGTTCTGCGCCCCCCGCCGGAGTTACGGTAGCAGTTCCGTCAAAGCAGTTGGAAGGTGTAGATGCGGTCGTTACTGTGATAGGTGAAGTCGCCCAAAGGTTAAGCCCACCGCCAGAAGGGTTGGAAGTGCCGGCTTCTCCTAGACTTGCTCTGCATCCCAATGAATTGGTAACCACCACCTGATAATTTCCTGCCGGAATATTGATGAGTGAATCCTGATTGTTTTCACTAACATTTATTTGCCCGGTGCTCCATTCATAGATAAATGGTGCATTATTGTCGTTTACCGTAACCCGAATTCTTCCATCGCTATTGCTACAGCTTGCAGGAGTGGTTGAAGGAGAAAGGGAAAAAGAGGCCTGAATAAAAACGTCTGTTTGACCGAAAAGCCCATTCGCGTCATATACATGAATCTGGAAATAACCTGCAGGCAGGTTGTTAATCGGATTCTCCGTAGTTGTTAGCACGGTGTCTAACTGCTGATTAAGTCCAAAACGCAGGAAGTGAATTGTATAAGGTGCTGCACCGCCATTGATGCCTAAAGTAACTGAAGCATCGTTGTTGCACATCACTGTTTGGTTGAGCACCGTAACTGTGATTGGATTTTGTGCCATCATTCTACTGCTGAGAAGTAGACTTACACAAAATAGAAAAAATTTAATGAAGTAGCTGTTTGTCATGTTATTGGTTTTTAGCAGGGTAAATATGCAACATTAGGTTTAACTGTAAAGGCAAATAGTTTTTCATTCTTACACGGTTAAATGAAATAATTTTTTTGTATTTATCACAAAATAACCGATTAGTAAAGAGTTTGCCAGGGTTTAAATTACACATTTAACGATAGCTTAACTTAGCACAGAATGATTTCTCGTCATAATTTGTTTATTTGTGATGCACAAACCCAAGCTGCATGACGAAACGCTTACTCATCATCTTTCTCAGTCTCTCCTTTCAATGTTTATTTTCACAGTCGGATTATAGCAATTCATCGCGCAGTGATTTGGATCCGCTCCTTGCCCCTTTTTATCACGGCGTAGCATCAGGCGATCCGGCAATCGACCGAGTAATTATTTGGACCAGGCTAACTCCAGATGATTCAGGTGAGAAACAAATCAGTTGGCGGATGGCCTTGGATACTAATTTGTTAAATATTGTAGCGTCCGGGATAATAGTTACAGACGAATTAAAGGATTACACCGTGCAAGTGGATGTCACCGGCTTGCAGCCGAATACTTGGTATTATTATGAATTTCAGTATGAGGGGCAAAGGTCACTAATTGGGCGCACCAAAACAGCTCCGGCCGGTCCGGTCAATCAGGTGCGCATGGCAGTGGTTTCCTGCGCCGATTATCAGAATGGCTTATATAATGCCTATCGCGAAATAGTGAATAGAAATGATGTGGACGTGGTCATTCATTTGGGCGATTACATTTATGAATATGGAGCTTCAAGTAGTTTAGGACGCGATCATGTGCCACCGAATGAGATCATTAGTTTAGACGATTACCGCACACGCTACTCGCATTATCGTCTCGACCCTGACTTGCGCTACTTGCATCAACAGTTTCCGTTTATTACCGTGTGGGACGATCATGAAACGGCCAACAATTCTTGGTTTGGCGGTGCTCAGAATCATACACCCGGCACAGAAGGCGATTGGTTTGAGCGAAAAGCCAATGCCATCAGGGCACATGAAGAGTGGCTTCCCATTAGAAAACCCGACATCAATGATCCTTTAAGGATTTATCGAAAAATAAGTTACGGCTCTTTGCTTGACCTTTTCATGCTCGACACGCGCCTTATTGGAAGAGATGAACAGGGAGCAGGAAATGCCAATACCAGAAAGCTGATTGGCGAAGAGCAATTTAACTGGCTTGTTCAAGAAATGCGCAATTCTTCAGCCACATGGAAAATCATCGGTCAACAGGTGATGATGGCCCCTTTGCTTGCTTTTGGTGTCACGGTGAATAACGATCAATGGGATGGCTATCCGGGCGAGCGGCAAGCTTTACTGCAGGCCATTCTTGATCATAATATTCAAAATGTGGTAGTGCTCACCGGCGATATTCATACCGCCTGGGCCAATGATATTCCCTTTGGAGCATACAATAATAGCAATCCCAATGCAGTGACCGGTTCAGCTGCCGTTGAATTTGTTACCACTTCCATCACTTCGCAAAGTTTGCCTTTGCCTATACCGCTCACTTTGATTCAGAGCCAAAACAGACATGTGCGTTGGGCAGATTTAACCCGTAAGGGATTTCTCATTCTTGACATTACTGCCGGTCGCGTACAATCAGATTTTATCTTTGTAAGTAGCATTACTAACAGCAATTTTACTTCTTCGTTTGGAGCTCACTATTTCGTGAACTCCGGCGAACGTTTTTTAAGATCAGGTAATGCAGCCAGCAATTTACTCTCACCATTACAAGCATTGGCACCTGCTTTACCCAATGCGCTCTCTTCCGTTCGAAATGAAAGCGAAGCCGTGCTAGTGGGGGTTTATCCCAATCCGTTTACAGATAAAATTTTGATTCAGTTCAACGCGTTCTCTCTGCTAGATATTCGTATTGTGATTTCTGATATAAAAGGTAATCTGATCATTGACCAATCCTTCAATAAAGTAGATGCTGGATTGCATTATCTGGAAGTGTTTCCGGGCAATATTAATCCAGGGGTGTATTATCTATCTATGATTACGCCAAAACATCGATTGGCTAGGATGATATTGAAGCAATAAATGACATGAATTTGTAAGTTTTTTAACGTCTTTGTTTGCACTTTTCACCGGAATCGATTTTAAAGATGCCCTGCATTCCATGTATTTGTTTTATTCACTGGCGTTGTTGAGCCATTTGTTTAGCAGATTGTGGGCTTGTAAAAGCTATGTAAGATTAATGTGAAGAAAGGTTTATGATGTAATCTTTTGATTTTCAATTGATAGTGTTTGGTTTTTTGTTGAAATACAAAGAGCCGACGCAAACGCTGTAACCCTTGATTCAGGTTTAAGTTAAAGGAGTCAAATAATTTGCTTATTCAAAATTTTACTCCAATAATATGAATAGATTTTTATTGGTTGCGGTGGCGACAGTCATCTGCAAATGGTCGAATGCTCAGTTTTTCAATCAGACCTTTTCAGCTAGCAATAACGTTTTACACTACGTTAGTGCAACGCCAAATTCAGGTCAATTTACTTTTATCGGTTCTACAGGACACGGCTCCACAAGCATTAGTTCAGGAAGATTAAGATTGCAGCGCACCGGTCAGGATGGTTTTGCTTCGGCCTGTCGAAACTTTAATTTTCAAGGCAATCCGGAAACCATGACTTTTGCTTTTGATTTCGAAGCGATTGGTAATCCCCAAAGCAATCAGAATGCGGTGATTATTCAATTGGGAGAAGGGTTTAGCAACAATGTCAATGCGGAGTCTAATTCGAATGTTTATGCACAATTTGGTATTTCATTTCCCGGAAATACCAATCAATTCCGAATTTCTAATATCACAGGTAATCACCACCACACAACTAGCTTCAATTCTACACAGCGAATTACCTGGGTTCTCAATCGAAAAAATAGCAGCATTAACTATCAGGCGCCCAATAACAATACAGTAACGCTAGGGTCTAATAGGGCAGATATTTGGGTGGGAACAACAAGGGTTTACAACAACATCAGTGTGCAAACCTCTTCTGCAAAAATGCTGAATTTCAAGATTGTATTCAATCCCAATCAAAGTTGCCATGTGGAATTTGATAATTTTGGTACACTTACTGCCAACAATACCTTACCCGAAGGCTCTTACACTATTGGCGTTGGCAGCGATTTTCCTTCTTTGACAAATAATGGTGGTTTGTTTCAGGCATTGAATAATGCCGGTAGAATAGACGGAAACTATTTTTTCAGAGTGGAATCGAACCTTACCAATGAGACCGGGACACACCGCTTGGGCAACCTAGCCGGAATGGATCAATTTAATATTGTTATCTCGCCGAAAGATGCCAATCAATACACGATTAGTTCTGCGAGCAATACAAATACCGGTGGTATGGTGTTTCTTAACGGAGCTCGTAATGTGATCATTGATGGCCGGGCACCGAATGATTTGTCTGAAAATGATAATACACCACGATATTTAACCATTCGAAATCAAAATACCAATGGGCCATCATTGACACTTCAAAATGGAGCATCAAACAATATTATTCGTTTTTGCAATATAGAAGGTCGCACCAATGCAACCAACCACGGGGTGGTTTTTGTTGGGCCATCAGCAGCAAATCAACAGGCTTGCAATGGCAATTTGTTTGCATATAACCACATTCGAAATTCAAATGCAACACCTCGTCATTTGTTTTTTATCAATGGCACAGTCAATGCAATTCATCGAAACAATCGATTAGAGAAAAATCACATCTATAATGCATTTATTGCATCCAGCAGCAGTCAGGCATTGGTAATACAAGACCATATCAGAAATTTTACAGCAGATGCCAATCATTTTTATCAGTCGGCCAATCTGGTATATGGTAATTCTGCGACCTACATTAGTATTATTGGGGCAGGGCGAGTTGGCGGATCTTCTACGAATGTAGATAGTCTTTACATCACCGATAACTTTATTGGGGGAATGGCTCCTGCCTGTGGTGGTCAACCATGGTTGCTTGATGTGAACAGTAATATGCCTATCAGAATCAGAGCCATTGATTTACGTATTCCAACCAATGCTTATGCGCTTGTAGAAGGCAATACGATTGACAATTTTCAAATGAACTTTAACCGAACCACCAATGTCAATGAATATAGTTTCAGAGGCATTTTCGTAAACTCAGGTCGGGTGGATGTGATTAACAACTCTATTGGCAGCACCGACAAAATGATATTTAACAGTTGGGCTAATAATACCACTGCTCTGATTCCTATTATTGGTATTGAAAATAATGGAACCGGTAGATTGTTAAGTGGCAATACGATAAAAGGCTTTAGGTTAGATGCCACCACTGGTGCTCATGGTTTTAACATGATTGGTATTTACAGCAATTACACCGGCGACTCCCTGTTGATTCACAACAATATTGTGGGTGACATGAATGCAGCCGAAAGCTTTAGAATCAATCATTCCACGACCAATTCTCAGCTTAGAGCGGTTTGGTTAATTAACAGTGGATCAAATAGATATTTAGAAGTTCAAAACAACACCATATCTGGTTTAGCAAATTACTCAAGTGGCAATCACGCATCTTGTTCGGGCATTGTAGCTGTCGTACCTTCAAATATTAAAATTCATCAAAATCAGGTGAGTCAACTTACAGCCAACAGCACTGCGCAATATACTTCGGGTAATGCAGCTGCAGTGTCGGGCATAGTGCTGCAATCCAGCGCAAAACGCGCCGAAGTGAGTAATAATTTTATAAATCGGCTAGAGAATATCAATTGGGGCAATCTTTCTTCTATCACCGAGGCTATTTATGCAGGGGGCTCTGATACCATTTTGATTTTTAATAACCGCATTTACGGATTGAATAATAATTCTGTTTCTACAAGCACTTCAGTACCTGCGGTGAATGCCGGTATTAGAATTGGAAATACTTCATCAACTGGAGTAACCGTTTACAACAATATGATTTCACTTGGCAATTTGCTGAATGGGAACAATAATGAAAAGCCGGTTCCTTTTGTTGGCATTTGGGATTATTCCGATCAAGCCACATCGAGCACTCGGATTTATTACAATTCAATCGTAATCAGTGGTAGCACGTGGGGCAGCGGAATGCATGGTTTTGCGTTGTTAAAGGGAAAGTATGACGAAACAGTCTCTCCCGGTTTGTTACAAGCTGCTAACAATATTTTGGTCAACCGCCGTGTGGGTAATGCCTGCAATGGCGCCATCGGCTATCCTAACGCTTCTTCCAATAAGAATCTGATTAACAATAACATTTTATTCTCTACAGTGGCAGATCGCACGGTGATGAATGGGATGAACAGCTATCTGAATTTGAATGGATGGCAGGCAACGGGAGTCGATATGTTTTCAACCTACGAAAACATGGCACAACCTTCGGCTTTGACTTCATGTGGCTCAGTTTCGTTTGCTAACCTTGCTACTGCAGATTTAAGATTGCCTCCATGCGAAGTACGGATCAGCTCTAGGGGTATGGTTCCACAAGCGCCGGTGAGCTTATTGTATGATATTGATGGCGATTTTCGTCGTGGTACGGATATAGGCGCCGATGAAGTGGAGAACATTTTCACTTTCGTGGGTACGGTGAGCACCGATTGGCATACTGCTAATAATTGGGATTTAAAATTTGTGCCTTCATGCGCCGATAGTGTGATTGTGACCAATAATGGGGCAATTGTTGCAACTCCGGCAGGCAATGTGACGGTGCAACGTCAACCAAGTCTGGCAACATCGCAAAAAGCATATTTCCGTTCTATTCATATTCGCAATAATGCGACGCTTACTTTAGCCCATCAATCGTTGGTGCAGGGATGCTGGTACGATGGAGTGGTAAATATTCAGGGTACAATGGTTAACAATGGCTCCCGTTTTGAAATGGCCGGAAGCCTTTGGTTAAATGGCAGCATGAACAACCAATCAGGCTCCATCACATTCAATATAGATGAGGTAGACCAGTTTGCGAGCAATCCGGGACTCAATGATTTTATTAAAATGTTCAATTTTCCTCACACCGAAATTAAAATCAATGGAACAGCGCATATGCACACACATTCATTCGAAATTATCAATGGAGCGCATGTTTACTTTCAAGGACCATCCACTCGATTGTTTACCTCAAAAAACACCGGTTCAAATCTGATCGATCACCAATCGGTGATTTACATGAATGGCAAAACCTTTAACCTAAGCGGTGAAATGCGCGAAGGTACCGGTTTCTTTGCAGGCGATGCACAAGCACGCATGATTGTTGCCGGAAATGGAGCTTGGGGTGCTCAGTTGCGTTTTGCCGAAGGTGCAAGGCAGTTGAAAATGCTCGAAATGAATCGCAACGGAGGGCATGTAGTTTTAGGCACGGACCTTACAGTGAATGACACGCTTCGTTTGATAACAGGGAATTTGGAAACGACCGAACAAAACTTGTTAATCCTGCCGTTGAGTAATAAGATGGTAGGGGCAGTGAACGACCATAATTGTGTGTATGGACCGGTGAAGAAAGTAATGGCAAGCACCAATAAATACACTTTCCCCATCGGCAGAGCTGGAGCTTATCGGCCGGCATCTGTGATTCCGGCATCTTCTTCTGAGGTTTCTTTCATTGCCAGTTATTTCAATCAAAGTGCGCATAATCCTTATGATCTTACCAGTAAGAGTCCAGAGTTTGAGTATATCAGCGACAAAGAATACTGGATGATTAACCGCGAAGGTAGTGTTCATGCTCAAGTAGAATTGACTTGGAATACTGCAAGCCAAATTAATGCTACACATATGGGGCTTGCTCGTTTGCAAGTAATGCGTTGGAGCAGCGATGATATGATGTGGGTAACTACGGGTCCTAACTTAGGGGATGCCAGTGGCACCAATGATGCTGGTGTGATTTGTTCAGATTTGATCGCAGATTTCAGCCCATTTACTTTTGGTATGTATGATGTGGATGCACTTCCTGTTGAGCTCTTAAGTTTTACGGCAGAGCCAATGGGCGATGATGTATTGCTTAAATGGACTACTGCATCAGAAACCAATAATGATTATTTTTCTCTGCTACGTTCGACAGATGCAAGCAATTTTGCCGAAATCGGGACAGTAAAGGGTGCTGGCAATAGCAACAGCATCAAAAATTACCAGTTTTTTGATGCATTTGCAGCCAGACTAAATATTCCGATCATTTATTACCGCCTTCGTCAGGTCGATTTCAATGGCGACTCAGAGCTCTCCGAAATTGTGCCTGTGAAATTTGTCAACGATGGAAGCTTTCAGATTGTTTATGCATCCTTTATAGCCGGAACTAACACAATTGAAGGAGTCTTCACTGCCGGCGAAAATTCGTCAGTTGATCTATTTTGCTTCGACATCAATGGTAGATTGATGGGGCAGAGTAGAAGCAATGCGCGAAAAGGAACCAATAGAATTGAACTTCCGCTAAATGGCAGCTTGCCTTCAGGAGTTTACACACTTCAAATTGTGATGTCGCATCAGGCCATGGCAGTAAAAATTCCTAAAGCAGACCGATAAGGTTTTATGGAGCTTGGTTGAATTTTTGAGCTCAGGTTTATAGTCAGGTATAGACAACAAAAGATATTTCAGTAGTCAGCATCAAAGGTCTTTGCAAGTGTAAAGGCCTTTTTGCTTTTCAAAAATTCTAGAGGGTTAATGCGTTGGCATAGCTATAGATGCAATACTTAATTTGCTTACGCCACTATTAAGCAATGTTTGAGCGCAGGCCTCAATGGTGGAGCCGGTGGTGATTACATCGTCTACCAGCAAAATGTGTTTTCCATACAATCGACTTGCATCTGTCACCTGAAAAACATCCGAAACGTTTTCCCATCTTGCATATCGTGACTTTCGGGTTTGCGTTTCAGTGTTTTCGGTTCTAATGAGTAGATTGGTGTCAAGATTGGCTCGCATCACCTGCACAAGACCTTCTCCAAAGCAGGCAGATTGATTATAACCTCGCTTTTTAAGTTTATCCTTGTGTAAAGGAACGGGAACGATGTAGTCGGCAGTTGAGAATAAAGGAGCATCAGCTAGATCTTCACCATACAACATTCCGATTTTAATGCCAATCTCGGGCATATTTCGATATTTGAGTTGATGCAGTAGTCGCTGCACGTGACCACCTTGCCTAAACACATAATAAGCTGCAGCAGAAAATACTGGAATCCTACCCCAAAAAAGCTTAGTTAGCGGGTTGTCAGTTTGGGTATGCCATTCAGATTTCGGCAACTCATGAACACATTGCATGCAGATTACATTTTCCTTATCCAGTAAGGCGATGCCACAAGAACTGCAGGTCTTTGGGTAAACCAAATCTAATATGTCTTTGAAGAGATGCATTTGCAGTGGATAAAATTAAGAATGGA
The DNA here is from genome assembly GCA_046294625.1 of Flavobacteriales bacterium. Classification (GTDB taxonomy): domain Bacteria; phylum Bacteroidota; class Bacteroidia; order M30B66; family M30B66; genus JBKBKN01. Next base: position 51,537 of record JBKBKN010000013.1, on the reverse strand, counting down.
AAAGAAATGAACAATTCGATGTAAAAAAAAATATCTTTGCAGCCACTAAAGATCAAACCCCAATCGAATGGAAAGAGATAATTTACCACAAGAAGAACAGGAAAAAGAAGAAAGAAAAAGCAGTCCAATCATTTTGATACTCATCATTTTGATTGGTATTTTGGGCGGCATTTCCGGATATCTGTTCATTCAATTGAATAAGCAAAAAGAAATCAATGCCAAACTTTTGGTGGAAGCCGAAAGAGTGAAGCAAGATATTGACGATTATCGTTTACAATTAGAATTGCTTACGGCAAAATATGATAGTCTTATCATTGTGCACGAAGGACTCAGAGCAGAACTGGAAGAAGAGCGTGCAAAAGTGATCAGACTGATGGTGGAGTATGATGCATTGAAAAGTAGCGGCTCAGTGCAGGGCACAGGATTTGGAAATCCTAATTTGAGAGCACGATTAGAAGAACTACAGCAACGTTACGACGACAGCGAAGCCATAATCAAAGAATTAAGAGCTAAGAATCAAGAACTTACTGCAGAGAATTTTAAGAACTCCAGAAAAGTGGAAGAGCTCACGGTAGAAAATGTGAAACTTGCCGAAGACAACACCAAGCTCAACAAAATTGCCGATGTAGCAAAAAGACTTAAAACCTACGAAATATATGCTGACGCGGTTCGTCTGACTAATGGCGGAAAAAGAGAAAGAACAACAGACAGAGTTAAACGAGCTGATCGTATGCGCGTTTGTTTCACAATTTTAGAAAATATCATTGCCGATAAGGGTGAAAAATCCATTTATCTTGTGATAAAAACACCCGGTGGAAACACCCTCACAGATGGCGATCGCTCTCGCATCACCTTGTTGAATGGTGAAGAAATAGCCTACAGTGTGAAGAAAGATCTTTTCTATGATAACAAGCATATGCAACTTTGCATGAATTGGGATATCAAGGACAAGGATCAGCTTGATGCAGGAACATACAAAGTAGAATTGTATGCCGAAGGGGTACTGATCGGCAAGGAATCGTTCGATCTTAAATAAAGAATTAAAGCCCCGAAATTCGGGGCTTTTTTAATGACTTAATTTGGTGATAATGCTTTCAGTAGGCCACAAAAGAAGTTTCAATACCATGCTTTGGGTCTTGATTAGCGGTGTGCTGATCATGTTGGCCAAGTTCGTTGCATGGATCATCACCGACTCTGTAACCATACTCTCCGATGCGCTCGAGTCGATCGTGCATGTGATTGCGCAATCTTTTGCCTTATACAGTGTGTATTATGCTGCCAAGCCCAAGGACAGAGATCATCCTTATGGGCATGGCAAAATTGAATCTTTCTCCGTTGCCCTAGAAGGCATATTGATTTCCGTTGCTGCAGTGAGCATTTTGATTAAATCTGTTTACACATTTTTTTCAGCGCATGTGCTGTCGCATATTGATGTTGGTATATATATTACCTCTATTGCTTCTGTTTGCAATTTGTTTCTTGCACGATGGCTGATGAAGGTAGGGCGAAATCATCAATCGGCACCCTTGGTGGCAGATGGAAAACATCTGATGACTGATGTGCTTAGTTCAATGTTTATGATTATTGGTTTAGTGGTCATTTATTTCACAAAGTGGTATTGGCTCGATAGCGTTATGGGTTTGATAGCCGGTTTTATCATTGTGAACATGGGTTTTGATTTGATTAAAGGTGCTACATCCAATCTCATGGACCAAGCCGACGAAGAAAGCTTACATAAAGTAATACAGACACTCGACGCCCATCGTGTTGATTATTGGATTGATATTCACAAACTTCGTTTGCAAAAGTTTGGCAAATCGCTTCATATCGATGCGCATGTTACCCTACCATATTATCTTAATGTGATACAAGCACACGACGAAGTGGATGCCATTGAACAAGTGATGCGCGAAGAACTGGGAGATGAAACCGAACTGTTTTTACATATTGACCCCTGTGTGCCCGATTCCTGTGAAATTTGCATGGTGAAAGACTGTATGGTAAGAATGAAACCATTTGTTAAAAGAAAGATTTGGGGGGTGGATTTATTGCTTTCTAATGAAAAGCATAAACTATGAATGTGAATTGGGGGCTTTTCCAACATTTAAAGGGGAATTTCATTAGGTTTACACCGCAAATATGAAGCTATATACAAAAGATCTGGTGAAGCGTTATAAAAAGCGCACGGTGGTGAACCATGTTTCGGTGGAAGTCAATCAAGGAGAGATTGTAGGCCTGCTAGGTCCGAATGGTGCTGGAAAGACCACCACCTTTTACATGACTGTAGGTCTTATTAAACCCAATGAAGGTCACATTTATCTTGATGAACAGGATATCACGGACATGCCCATGTATAAGCGAGCGCAATTAGGCATAGGCTATCTGGCGCAGGAAGCTAGTGTGTTCCGCAAGTTGAGTGTGGAAGACAATATCAAATCTGTATTGGAACACACCCAGTTGACCAAAGAGGAACAAAAAGATAAACTCGAAACCCTACTCGATGAATTTTCGCTGCAGCATATCCGCACCAATAGGGGCGATTTATTGTCGGGTGGAGAGCGTCGCCGTACGGAGATAGCACGAGCCTTGGCCGTCGGACCAAAGTTTATCCTGCTCGATGAACCTTTTGCCGGAGTTGATCCAATAGCCGTAGAAGATATTCAACAAATTGTGGCCGGATTAAAGCAAAAAAATATTGGGATTCTGATTACAGATCACAATGTACACGAAACGCTGACCATCACTGATCGCGCTTATTTGCTGTTTGAAGGCAGCATTCTCAAAGCGGGCACAGCCGAAGACCTTGCTAATGATGAACATGTGCGCAGGGTATATCTCGGGATGAATTTCGAATTGCGTCGCTAAAGGCTATGCTACCACAAGTTCGCCACGTAGAAATTTATTTTCCAGCTCATCCAATACAGAAAGCACATCCTGATAATCGTCGATGGTGACCAGACGCATGCGGTATTCTTTGAAATGCGGAATACCTTTAAAATAATTGGTATAGTGTCGGCGCATTTCCAGAACACCCAATTTTTCGCCTTTCCATTTAATGCTTTCATCTAGATGGGTTCGACAAACCTTAATCCGATCGCGGAATCCGGGAGGAGAAAGGTGTCGTCCGGTGCGGATGAAGTGTTTTATCTCGTTGAAAATCCAGGGGTAACCGATACTAGCGCGGCCAATCATCACCCCATCCACTCCATAACGATTTTTCATGGCTAAGGCCGTTTCCGGACTATCTACATCGCCATTACCAAAAATGGGTATCTGAATTCTCGGATTGTTTTTCACCTGACCGATAAGTGTCCAATCAGCAGGGCCTTTATACAGTTGTGCGCGAGTGCGACCATGAATAGAAAGGGCTTTGATACCAATATCCTGAAGCCGTTCGGCTACTTCTTCAATATTTTTAGTGCTTTCGTCCCAGCCAAGGCGGGTTTTCACCGTTACGGGCAAATGCGTGGATTTAATCACCGCTTCGGTCATTTTCACCATTTTGGGAATGTCCTGAAGCAAGGCAGCTCCAGCTCCTTTGCAGGCCACATTTTTCACCGGGCAACCATAGTTGATGTCAATCAGATTGGGATTGGCCTTAGTAGCAATGAATGCCGCTTCTTTCATCGATTCAATATCGCTACCAAACAACTGAATGCCGATAGGGCGCTCTGACTCGAAGATGTCGAGTTTTTTTACACTCTTAGCAGCATCTCTGATTAAACCTTCGGAAGAGACAAACTCGGTGTACATCAGATCGGCTCCGTATTGTTTGCACACGGCACGAAAAGGCGGATCGCTCACATCTTCCATTGGCGCGAGCAAGAGCGGGAAATCGCCCAATTCGATTTGATCAATTTTTACCATCTATCCATTTCAGCGCGGCAAAAATACGGATAAATTCTGAGCGACGTTCATTGACCCCAATTGCTCACAAATGGTTAAAATTCACCATCCAACCAACTTATTTAATTTTTGCGTAGGTTTGAAGCACATCTGCATTACAGCCTATGTTGGAGCGATTCATAAAACCCAGTCTTTCTGATTCTAGTCCGGCTTACAGTATTTTTTGGCTGATTATGTTGGTATTTATTTTCGGTTCATTGTTTACCCTGAGTGGTCTATTAATTTCTCAGCTGATTTTTCCGATCGATATTGCAGAAGGACTTGAAGATTTAGGAAACCCGGAGGTGATACAGATGCTGAGATTTAATCAATTGCTTTCTGCCATCGGGATTTTTGTTGCGCCATCCATCTATTTTGCCTACATGAAGGGCAATAGCCCTAAGCGATGGTATGGAATGAAAGCTGCGCCTGTAAAATGGTTGGTATTCAGTTGTTTGGTCATTTTGTTTTTCGTGCCGATAGTAAGTGTGCTTCACGAGTGGAATCAAATGTTTCGTCTTCCGGAAGCTTTGCAATCCTTTGAAAGCTATTTGAGAGAAATGGAAGACCGGGCGGAGGAACTCACCAAGGCTTTCTTGGTTACTGATAGTGTGGGTTCGCTGCTTTACACCTTACTGATTATCGCCATATTACCTGCTTTGGGCGAAGAGCTGCTCTTTCGTGGTGCATTACAATCGGAGTTGGAGCGTTGGTTCCGAAGCGGTCATTTGGCAGTTTGGGTCGCAGCCGCTATTTTCAGTTTTATCCACTTTCAGTTTTATGGATTTTTACCCCGATTGGTGCTCGGCGCTGTTTTGGGTTATCTATATCTGTATAGTAACAAATTGTGGTTGCCTATTGCCGGTCATTTTACCAACAATGCATTTGGTGTCTTATGGTTTCATCTCGAGGAATTGGGTAAAGTTCCCTCGGAGAAAGAAAGCGGTATTGCAGACTCATGGCCTGGTCTGCTAATTGCTTTCTTGCTGATGATTGGAGCCCTGATGCTTTTGAGAGCTATCAAGAGAGAAAACGAAAAATCGCGTTACATGACTTATGGAGGTTAATTACATTGCCTTGTCCATCCCTGTGTTTTTTATCCTTATAGGGATAGAATTGGTCTATGGTATCTATAAGAAGCAACAACTGTATCGATTCTCCGATGCGATTACCAATATCAGTTGCGGCGTGGGTCAGCAGCTCACCGGTATTTTACTGAAAGCAGGAACATTTTCACTCTATTTTTTGCTCTATGAATACGGCCGTTTGTTTACCATTGACACTGAATGGTATTGGTGGATTATATTGTTTATTGGAGTGGACTTTTGCTACTATTGGTTTCACCGCACAAGCCATGAAGTGAATGCCATTTGGGCAACGCACATCGTGCATCATCAGAGCGAAGATTATAATTTGTCCGTGGCCTTGCGCCAATCCTGGTTTCAGGGCTTGTTTTCTGCTTTGTTTTATCTCCCATTGGCTGTTTTGGGTTTTAATCCGATGATGACCCTCACGGTGGTGGCCTTCAATACGCTTTATCAATTTTGGATTCACACAAGAGCGATAGGAAAAATGGGTTGGTTTGAATACATCTTTAACACACCTTCTCATCATCGCGTCCATCATGGCTCCAATCCCAAATATTTAGACAAAAATCATGCGGGCACTTTGATCATTTGGGACAGAATGTTTGGCACTTTTCAGGAAGAAGAAGAAGAGCCGGTGTATGGCATTACCAAACCATTAAAAAGCTGGAATCCTGCTTGGGCTAATTTGCATTATTGGAAGGAATTGATCGATATTTCGGCTAAAGCCCAAAGCTTGAAGGACAAAATACTGGTATTTGTAAAGCCACCCGGCTGGCGACCGGCTTATTTAGGGGGATATGAAGCGCCTCAGGAACCTAATTTAAGGACGTATCGAAAGTATGATATTCCCTTATCTAAGTCTTTGGCTATTTATGTCATCGTGCAATTTGCAATGCAGATAGGCTGGGCCACTTTGTTATTGTTTTCTGCGCCTAAACTTGGTTATATTCAGCTAAGCATCGGAGTAGTGTATGTGGTCTATTCCATCACAGCATTGGGTGCACAACTGGAGCAAAGGTGGTGGGCTTTTCGTTCAGAATGGGCAAGGCTGCTTTTGGGGCTAGTATGGCTATTCGTGCTGCCAAACCTCGGTTGGAAAATCTATGCAGTGATTGTTCTACAGTTATTTAGCGGTGTGCATTGGGCACTAACCAAAAGAGGACTAAACAATTCAAAGCTTCATAGTTCTGCATGATATAACAAGTGAATGAGAAAAAAAATTTTAAATGAAACTCGAACGTCGCGGACAAAAGATAATATCCTTCCCAAGATTCATGCTCAGAATGGCCGCTATGGCATGTTTGCTTTTGGATTGATTAGTTTTTCTGTAGCATTTGGCACTTTAGGATATTGCTATTTCGGTGAATTATCATTGCTTGATGGTTTTCATATGGCTTGCATGATTCTTACCGGCATGGGACCTGTGGTGGAAATGAAAACCGAAGCAGCAAAGCTATTTTCCTCTGTTTTTGCTTTGTATAGTGGGGTAGCTTTTTTAAGCATCACGGCGGTGTTTTTTGCACCTATCATACATCGTCTTTTGCATATTCTACATGTGGAAGATGACTTAAAGAATCGGTCCTAATGCACATAAATGCTGTCAAGAATCGGTTTAAATAAAGCAGAATGAATGACTTATGTCATAGATTGTCCTTTAAGTATGCTTATCTTTGCTATATGAAAAGATGGATTAGCGCTTTTCTGGCTATCATATTGTTGCAAGTATCTTGTTCCCTTGGACAGGTTTTGCGTTTGCCAACACTTATTCATCACTTTCAAGAACATCAGCAGGAAGATCCGGAAGGCACTTTCTTTGATTTTGTAGCTCAGCACTACGCACCTGAAATCAATCACCCCGATGATGAACATAGGGATCACGAGAATCTTCCCTTCAAAACAGCTGATTTCTCCGTCTTGCAAGTGGTGAAAATTATACATCATTCCGCTGAAAGTTTTGAATTGCATCAACCCGAGTTTGAACGCATTAAGCTTACTTTTTCTCCATTCAACTTCTACAATGCGTATCTGAGCAACATCTGGCAGCCACCACGGTGGGTTTAATCATTTTCGGTTTTTAATCGCAGCCCTTGCTGCATTAAATTTTGCTCTTGCGCAACATTTGACTGCGTGGGGCTTTTCCACAATTTTTTAATGATTTGCCATGCTAAATAAAATCATATCATTTTCTATACATAACAAACTTGTCATCGCCCTTTTTGTCATTGGCCTGATTGGCTATGGGGCTTATGAAGTCAAACATTTGCCTATCGATGCCGTGCCAGACATCACCAACAATCAGGTCCAGATTCTCACCGTGGCTCCGGCTCTTGGCGCACCGGATGTGGAGCGATTGATTACTTTTCCCATCGAACAAATCAGCAAGAATATTCCCGGCATGGTGGAGTTGCGAAGTTTTTCGCGCTTTGGCTTGTCGGTGGTAACCATTGTTTTTCGCGACAATATTGATATTTACTGGGCGCGGCAACAAGTGTCGGAGCGGTTGCTTCAGGTGCAGAATGAAATTCCGCAAGGTTTTGGCATGCCCGTACTGGCTCCTGTTACTACAGGGTTGGGAGAAATTTATCAATATGTTGTCAGACCCGAAAAAGGTTACGAGAATCAATTTGATGCCACTGAACTCAGAACCATTCAGGACTGGATTGTACGCAGACAGCTATTGGGGGTGGAAGGGGTGGCCGATGTCAGCAGCTTTGGAGGCTATCTGAAACAATATGAAATAGCGGTGAAGCCCGAAGTGCTTCTAGCTAATGGCATCACGCTTGACGATGTGTTTCATGCCCTTGAAATCAACAACCAAAACACGGGCGGAGCTTATATTGAGAAAAACGAAACCGTACTGTTTATCCGCAGTGAAGGTTTGGTAGGCAATGTGGAAGACATTCAGAAAATTGTGGTAAAAAACCTACCCAATGGTATTCCCTTGCTTATACGCGATGTAGCAGAAGTGAACATGGGGCACGCTACACGCTATGGCGCCATGACCTACAATGGCGAACAAGAAGTGTCGGGTGCAGTGGTGATGATGCTCAAAGGGGCCAACAGCAATATTGTGATTGAAAACATCAAAGAGCGCATTGTGCAGATTCAGAAAACCCTTCCCAAAGGTGTGGTCATAGAACCTTTTCTGGACCGCACCAAGATGGTGAACAACGCCATCAGCACCGTGACAAAAAATCTCATGGAAGGCGCTTTGATTGTGGTTTTTGTTCTTGTTTTATTTCTGGGCAACCTGCGGGCAGGAATGCTGGTAGCCACAGTCATCCCTTTGGCCATGCTTTTCGCCATCATCATGATGAATGTGTTTGGTGTAAGTGGCAACCTGATGAGCCTGGGAGCACTTGATTTCGGGTTGATTGTGGATGGTGCGGTGATTATCGTGGAGTCTGTGATGCACCGCCTGAGTCACAGCAAGATATTTGCGACTGTTACCCGGCTCAACCAAAAGCAAATGGATGATGAAGTGAAATTTTCGGCTTCGCGCATGATGAATAGTGCCGTGTTCGGACAAATAATCATACTTATAGTTTATCTCCCCATCTTTACTCTGCAAGGGATTGAAGGCAAAATGTTTAAGCCCATGGCGCAAACCGTAGCCTTTGCCCTGATCGGTGCCTTGATCCTTTCGCTCACCTACATTCCTATGATGGCTTCGCTGATTTTGAGCAAAAAAATTTCGCACAAGCCCACTTTTTCTGACCGGATGATGAGCCGCATCGAAGCTTTTTATCACTCCATGCTGGTGAAGGTGCTCCGCATGCAAAAAGCGGTATTGGGTGGGGTGCTTATTCTATTTGTTTTCGCTTACTACTTGCTGGTAAATATGGGCGGAGAGTTTATTCCATCGTTGCCCGAAGGCGATTTCGCTGTAGAAACACGTGTGCTGCCGGGTAGCAATCTCAGCACATCGGTAGATGCAGTGTCGCGAGCATCGAAATTGCTGCTGGAGCAATTTTCGGATATAGAGAAAATAGTGAGTAAAACCGGCAGCTCCGAAATCCCCACCGACCCTATGCCCATGGATGCTTCGGACATGATGATTATTCTGAAAAAGCGCAGCGAATGGACTTCGGCCACCACCTACCCTGAGTTGGAAGCCAAAATGAGTGAGGCTTTGGAAGCTATTCCTGGCGTGACTTTCGGGTTTCAGTATCCAGTGGCTATGCGTTTCAATGAGTTGATATCGGGAGCGCGGCAAGATGTGGTAGTGAAAATCTTTGGTGATGATTTAGACACGTTATCCCATTATGCGGAACGCTTAGGCCATTTGTGCAATACCGTTGAAGGTAGCACGGGGCTGTATGTAGAATCGGTTACCGGCATGCCTCAGATTGTGATTCGCTACAAGCGTGCTGCTATTGCACAATATGGCATAAACATCAGCGATATCAACCGAGCCGTGAAAACCGCTTTTGCCGGAGAAAGTAGCGGCTTGGTGTATGAAGGTGAAAAACGGTTTGACTTGGTAGTAAGGTTTACTGGCGAAAAGCGTAAAAACTTAGCCGATGTGCAAAACCTGTTGTTGCCCACACCGGCCGGCACACAAATTCCCCTGCACACAGTGGCCGATGTAACCATAGAAGAAGGGCCGAATCAGATTCAGCGCGAAAATTCTCAGCGCAGAATCATCGTAGGTTTTAATGTCCGCGGGCGCGATGTGCAAAGCACCGTGCACGAATTGCAGCAAAAAGCTGAAGCCCAAATTAAATTACCGTCCGGCTATTTCATCACCTATGGCGGTGCATTCGAAAATCTGGAAGAAGCCAAAGGAAGACTTGCCATTGCTGTTCCGGTATCCTTGCTACTGATTTTTTTACTGCTCTATTTTGCCTTTCATTCAGTGAAGCAGGGCTTGCTCATTTATACGGCCATTCCCCTTTCAGCTATTGGCGGCATATTGGCTTTGCAAATTCGTGGTATCCCATTTAGCGTAAGTGCCGGTGTGGGATTCATCGCTTTGTTTGGTGTAGCGGTGCTCAATGGGATAGTGTTAATAGCCGAATTTAATCGCTTGAAAAATGAAGGCTACCGCAACTTGAAACGCATCGTGATGCAAGGAACGCGCCTAAGGTTGCGACCTGTGCTGATGACCGCCCTTGTGGCCTCGCTCGGCTTTTTACCTATGGCTACCAGCACAGGCGAAGGTGCCGAAGTGCAAAGACCCTTGGCCACTGTGGTAATTGGGGGATTGATGATTGCCACTTTCTTAACCCTGTTTGTTTTACCGATTTTATATATGCTATTTCACCAAAAAGAAAAAACCATGAAGCCTTCAGCTGGTATTGCCACCTTGTTATTATTCCTGAGCCTGCCGTTTTTTGCTCAATCGCAAACTCCGGTGAGTATAGACGAAGCTATCAATCTGGCGATGAAAAACAATTTGCAGTTTAAAAACGATCAGTTGCATGCCGACATGCAAAAAAAGCTGCAAGCCGCGGCTGTAGATATCCCACAAACCCAGCTGTTGGGGCAATACGGGCAATTCAATTCCGTGTTTCGCGACAATCAGATTGGCATAACGCAAACCATCAGTTTCCCGATAGTGTATGCCAAACAAAAAGCCCTGCAACACGAAGTTTACAAAAGCAGTGAGCTGAATGTGGGGTGGAGTCAGGCCAAACTCAAGCGCGATGTCAAGCAGCTTTTTTATGTATTGGTTTATCTTCAGGAAAAGGAAAAAATTCTTCTCCGAAACGACAGCATGTATGTTGAATTTTTGCAAAAGTCAAAACTGCGCTACGAAAAAGGCGAAAGCAATATTGTGGAAAAAAGCACAGCCGAAACCCAGCGTGGACAAATAGCTGTTCAGCTCAATCAGATCCGCAACGACCTTGAAGTGCTGCTGTTGCGTTTTCGCTTGCTGCTCAATACCGAGCAAGATGTAGTGCCTTTAACTACAGTTACGAAATTGAATCCAACGCTAAACAACGACTCTATGCGCATAAATCGCCATCCACAGATTCAAGTTTTGGAACAGGGGCAACTTTTGGCAAAGAAGAACACAAGCTTGCAAAAATCAAGACTGCTGCCCGATATTAGCTTTGGATTTTATAATTTATCCATCACCGGAATGGGTGCCGATGATGTGTTTTATTCCCGCGATCAGCGTTTTCAGTTTGCCCAGTTTGGCATCGGAATTCCCTTATTTTTTCAGGCACAGCAGTCACGCATCGCATCAGGTAAAATAAAGCAGCACATGGCTGGAAACGAACTTGAGTTGGGTTTAAAAACCTTGAAAACCGAGTGGGGTGCAGCATTAAAGACTCGTGAAACCATAGCGCAAAACCTGCGCTTTTTCGAACAAACAGCTTTACCCAATGCCACCGTGATTTCCGAAGCGGCCAATCGTCAGTTTAGTAATGGCGAAATCAATTATCTCGAGTGGGTAATCTTGATGAACAATGTCATCAGTACCCAAAGCCAGTATCTCGACCTGCTCAACGACTGGAATCAAAACATTATCCAAATGGACTATTTAATGAACCCTTAACAAATGAAAAGATGAAGTACAACCAAATCCAACATATCAACCCTATTTTATTCGCCATAGCACTAACCGTATTGATTAGTGCGTGTGGAAGTTCTTCTACCAAAGAAGACGCATCAGACCAAGCTATTCAATCTAACCGAATCACCTTAAGTGATGAACAAATCAGGAATGCAGGCATTGAAACCGGAAAGGCGGAAGAGCGCGAAATATCGGAAGTGCTGCAACTTAATGGAAAAGTGGAAGTGCCCGTGCAAAATCTCATTTCAGTGAGTGTGCCCTTCGGCGGCTATTTGAAATCAACCCCTTTGTTGTCAGGCATGACAGTGAAAAAAGGTGAAATGATAGCCATACTCGAAGACCAGCAGTATATTCAATTGCAGCAGGACTATCTAACTGCTAAGGCGCAATTTGCTTTTTTGGAAAGTGAGTTCAAGCGACAGAAGGATTTGAATGAAAGCCAAGCCATTAGCGATAAAGTGTTTGAACAAACCAAAGCCAATTACGAATCGCAGCGTGTGTTGATGAAATCGCTGGAGCAAAAACTTAAACTTATCAGCATCAATCCTGAAAACCTAAGCGCTGACAACATTTCGCGAAGCATCAATATTTATGCGCCTGTGAATGGATTTGTGTCTTCTGTTAATGTCAATATCGGTAAATACATCAACCCTAGTGATGTGATTTTTGAGCTGATTGCCCCCGATGATATCCACTTGATGCTTACCGTGTATGAGCAGGATGTGAACAAACTTTTAGTAGGACAAAAGCTCTATGCTTACACCAATAACCAACCCGACAAAAAATACTTGTGCGAAATAATTCTTATCAGTCGCAACATTGACAATCGTAATGCAGCCGAAGTGCATTGTCATTTTGAACAGTATGATGTGCGCTTACTACCCGGTACTTTCATGACTGCAATGGTGGAAATTTCGGCCGGTAAAGTTCCCTCCCTTCCCGAAGAAGCCGTGGTGCGTTTCGATAACAAGTATTATGTTTTTCTCAGCAAGGGAAACAATGCCTATGAGATGCACGAAGTGAACCCCGGCAGCACGGAAAATGGATTTATAGCATTGCCCCATGCAAGTGAATTAATCAATGAAACGATAGTCATCAAAGGCGCTTACAATCTTTTAATGGCAATAAAAAATAAAGGAGAACAATAAGATGAAAACCATGATTACTATCGACAACTATATGCAGAGCCATTATATTCATCGCAGCAATTGGCTGCGGGCTGCTGTACTGGGTGCTAATGATGGCATCATTTCTATTGCCAGTTTGGCAGTGGGGGTGGCTACGGCCAGCACTACGCGCGAGCCGGTCTTATTAGCGACATTAGCCGGATTGGTGGCCGGAGCCTTATCCATGGCGGCTGGAGAATATGTATCCGTAAGCTCGCAAACCGATATTGAGCAAGCGGATATTGAACGAGAGAAGAAAGAGTTGCAGGAAATGCCTGATGATGAGTTGCGGATTTTAGCCGAGATTTACGAAAAGCGCGGGTTGCAGAAAGAAACCGCCATGCAGGTGGCTAAAGAACTCACAGAAAAGGATGCATTATCAGCTCACATACGCGATGAATTAGGTATTACAGAAATGAGTCAAGCTAATCCCATACAGGCAGCTTTTGCTTCCGGAGCGGCATTCTCACTCGGTGGAGTTTTACCTTTGTTGGTTACTATTTTGGCACCGATTCAGTACATGGAGTATGCACTCTATGGCAGCACCATGCTTTCACTGATTATGTTGGGAGCTGTTTCTGCCAAAACCGGTGGCGCCAAAATGGGCAAAGCTATTCTGCGGATTTTCATCTGGGGAACAATAGCTATGGGACTTACAGCCGGAGTGGGTTATTGGTTTGGTGTAAACGTTTAAAAAATTCATGGGGTATTTTTTTACACGGTCTGCTTTGCAATAAGTATAGTTTCAATTGTTGATTATAAGACAATCAGGACTATATGATGCTCATTTCTGCTTTTTTATGAGAAGTGTTAGAAGTATTCTCTGATCTTAAATCGGGTGTTTTGTTTATTTTGCAGGCGGATTTGCATCATCAATTTCAACCCATTGACGCTTATCGAAGGTTGGGTTTTTAGGCATTTTTCATTTCTTCGATCTTTTTTTCAAAAAGGCACTTACGGAAATATTGATTGTCGTTTGAGTAACCTTGTCTGAGTTCTTTTGATCATCGGGGCTTATTTCACCACCTTTTTACCATTGAAGCAATTAGAGCTCATCATGAACATCATCATTCTGTTATTGGCCATTTACCTGATGTTTAGCAGCAGCAAAACCATTGGCCAAACCCATCAGAATTTGTTTATAGGCGGTGCAGCTTCCGGTTTCATTGCCGGAATTGCAGGCACAGGTGGCGCCATTCGCGGATTAACCCTAGCGGCCTTTCAGTTGCCCAAAGAAATCTTCATAGCCACATCGGCGTTGATTGATTTGGGGGTAGATTCGAGTTGGGCTATTGTTTATCTAAGTAGCGGATACTTTGATCCCAGTCACTGGATTCTCATCCCCTTTCTGATTATTATTAGTTTTCTGGGTAGATATACCGGTAAACTCATCCTGAACCATACCTTCGAAAAAGCATTCCGTTACATTGTTTTAGGCGTGATTTTCGGAACAGCTATTTATCAGATAGTGAAGCAGGTGTTATGATTCTGAGATAAAACAATAAGAAAGCTCCACGTGGTTAATTCACCATTTCCAAATTTTTTGCCTTCGGCACTTCCACCTTTATCGGTTTTTTCACCAACTCCTTGGTAAGCGCAAGTTTGAGTACTTCTTTCATATCGCTCACATAGTGAAAGGTTAGTCCTTTAAGGTATTCTGGCTTGATTTCGTCCACATCCTTTTTGTTTTCTTTACACAAAATCACCTCTTTAATGTCGGCGCGCTTGGCGGCAAGAATTTTTTCTTTGATGCCACCGACTGGCAGCACTACCCCACGCAGGGTGATTTCACCAGTCATGGCTATTTTGCTCTTCACTTTACGTTGAGTGAACACCGAAGCCAATGCGGTGAGCATGGCAATACCTGCCGATGGCCCGTCTTTAGGTGTGGCGCCTTCGGGCACGTGGATGTGTACGTTGTAATGGTCAAACACTTCTGAAGAGAGCCCAAGAAGTTCCTCACTATGGGAGCGTAAATATTCTAAAGCAATCACTGCCGATTCTTTCATCACATCGCCAAGGTTTCCGGTGAGGGTGAGCTTGCCCTTTCCTTTGCTGATGCTCACTTCGATGAAGAGAATATCACCACCTACTGAAGTCCATGCTAAGCCTGTAACTACACCGGCCACTTCGTTGTTTTCGTATTTGTCGTGATGATAACGCGAAGCGCCAAGTATTTTTTCTACATCTTCTGTAGTAAGCGTAGGGTTTGTGTGTTCTTCCATGGCAATTTGCTTGGCCACGGCACGCACCATTTTGGCAATACGTTTGTCGAGTGTACGCACGCCTGACTCCCTCGTGTAATCCGATATGATTTTTTCAATCACTTTTTTCGGGAATTTCACTTGGTTGTCTTTGAGTCCATGCTCCGAAATTTGTTTTGGGATCAAGTGCTTCTTGGCGATTTCAATTTTTTCTTCAAGGGTATAGCCAGTCACTTCGATCAACTCCATGCGGTCGAGCAGAGCCGGTTGAATGGTATTTAGGTTATTGGCTGTGGCAATGAACATGGCCCTGGAAAGATCAAAGTCTTGTTCCACATAGTTATCGTAAAATGTGGTGTTTTGTTCCGGATCAAGCACTTCGAGCAGAGCAGACGATGGGTCGCCGTGGAAGCTTGACGTCACCTTATCAATTTCATCCAATACAAACACCGGATTGGCCGATTTTGCCTTTTTAATGTTTTGAATGATTCGTCCGGGCATGGCACCAATATAGGTTTTGCGGTGTCCGCGTATCTCTGCTTCATCATGCACACCACCCAAGGAAACGCGCACATAAGACCGACCTAAGGCTTTTGCAATGGACTTTCCTAAGGAAGTTTTACCTACTCCCGGAGGGCCATAGAAACAAAGAATCGGCGAACGCATATCGCCTTTGAGTTTGAGCACTGCCAGGTATTCCATGATGCGTTCTTTCACTTTTTCCAAGCCATAATGATCGTCATCAAGGATTTTCTGCGCCCGTTTCAGGTCAAAATTATCGTCGGTAAATTCATTCCATGGCAATTCGATTAGCAAGTCGAGATAATTGCGTTGAACCGAATACTCCGCTGAATTTGGATTGATGCGTTGTAGTTTTTCTAATTCTTTTTCGAAATGCTTGGCTACACTTTCACCCCATTTTTTTTCTGAAGCTTTGGCTTTCAGTTCTTCGAGTTCTTCTTCAAAAATATTTCCACCCAACTCTTCCTGAATGGTTTTGAGCTGCTGATGAAGAAAATACTCACGTTGCTGTTGGTCAATATCCACCTTCACCTTCGACTGAATTTGATTTTTCAATTCCAGCATTTGAAGTTCTTTGCTGAGGTATTGCAGCACCAGTTCGGCACGTTGCTTCAAATCGGCTACTTCAAGCATTTTTTGCTTTTCAGCCACTTCAGCATTCATGTTGGATGAGATGAAATTGATCAAAAATGAAGTACTTTCAATATTTTTGATGGCAAAAGCGGCTTCGGAGGGGATATTGGGCGATTGTGAAATGATTTGCAATGCTGTGTCCTTCAAAGTACTCACCAATGCTTTAAATTCTTTATCATTTTTTTCAGGTCTTGTTTCATTAAATGCCTTAACAGTGGCTGTAATGTATGGTTCCGTGGAGATAAGGCTTAATAAACTAAATTTTCTTTTGCCTTGAATAATAACCGTAGTATTTCCATCCGGCATACGCAACATTTTAATAATGGTAGCAATAGTGCCAATGGTGTTTAAATCTTCAAACTCAGGGTCTTCTACGGCAACATCCTTTTGAGAAACTACTCCGATGGAGCGTTTATTTTTATAGGCATCCTTGATGAGTTTGATTGATTTATCTCGACCAACGGTGATGGGAATTACCACTCCGGGAAACAATACGGTGTTACGTAAGGGTAAAATGGCCAAAGAGTCCGGAATGTCTTCCGCATTCATCTGTTCTTCATCTTCCGAAGTCAGCAGGGGAATAAACTCGGCATCATCGTCAATGAGGTTGGAAAGTTCGATGTTCTCCAATATATGTTTTGTATCCATAAATCAAATGCAAGTTATGACATTTCGTCACATCAGATAGGCTGATGCGAAAAATTAAATTGGAAAGGCATATAGTCAATAAGAGTGCCATGCTGTAATTTCAAGACGATATCGCTTTAATAGTCAGATTTTCAGCGCCTTGAAAGTCGGGCTGTTTCTGTCAAAATGTGCGGTATTTTGTAGTTAGCTCAAACACTTTTGACAGAATGTCTTGTTCTTCTTGGTCAAATGCCAGATTTCGGCGTTCAAAAACCCTTTCTGCTGTTTCAAAAGCTTTTTCCGGTTTGTAGGTTTGAAATCCATCGGCGCCGCCCCAGGCAAAGGAAGGAATGAAGTTAGGCGGAAAGCCTGCGCCATAAATATTTGCTGAAACGCCCACTACGGTTCCGGTATTGAACATGGTATTGATGCCACATTTGGAATGATCTCCCATCATCAGTCCGCAAAACTGTAATCCGCTGTTTTCCATTGCATTAAGGGCATAATTCCAGAGCTTCACATTGCCGTAGTTGTTTTTCAGGTTCGAATTGTTGGTGTCGGCACCGAGGTTGCACCATTCTCCCAAAACAGAATTTCCCAGAAAGCCTTCATGCCCCTTGTTGGAATAGCCAAAGATCACGCTGTTGCCAATTTCACCACCTGCTTTTGAATAAGGTCCAATTGTGGTGGGACCATACACTTTGGCACCCATTTTCAATACAGAATGCTCGCATAGTGCAAATGGCCCGCGAATGGTGCATCCTTCCATGATTTCAGCATCTTTACCGATATATACTGGCCCCGTGTTGCTATTGATTACCGATGCCGTGACTTTTGCACCTTCTTCCACATACACATCATCGCCAATCCAAAGGTTGGTTGCTTTCAGATGCTCTGGTACACCTTTTCGAATACGCAACAATTTAAGGTCTTCATCTATAGCTGAGCCATTTTTACTGAAAATTTCCCACAATCGGTCTAAGCTAAATAGCGCTCCTACATAAGTTTTGGTTTCAAAATTTTTCGCATTGAGATTTGCTAATGTTCCTTTAAAGGCCATGAGAAATGCATTGCTGAATAAGGCTTGACCGGGTTTTAACTCTTGAATGGCCTCAACCGTTGCAGCATTCGGTAGCAGATTTCCGGCGATGAAGGTAGCTTCTTCTTTTTCGTCAAGATGTAGCGGAAATTTTTTAGATAAATAGTCCTGAGTCAAATAGCTCGCCTCGGTTTGAAATACCTTTTCCCATTTTTCTGCAATAGCAAAAATTCCTATCCGAATAGCCGCTACAGGACGGGTAAAAGTGAAGGGGAGCAAATGCTCGCGTGCAGCATTATCAAACAATACCAGATTCATTTTACTTTAAATATCTCTGAGCAAACCTATGAAAATCAACAGAAATTTATGTTTAATGATGATTAATTCTGCATCTTTGTTTTTTTCGAGCACCCTTTTTTGATAAGTCCCGAGCAGAAACAATGAAAAAAATCTTACTGATGTGCATAATGAGTTTAGCAATTAACCTTATGAATGCACAGCCCGATGAAAGTCACTTTCGCATCTATAAAACTTCTACAGGAGAAGCCTTAACGATTAAATTGATGGCTAAGGAGTTACTTCAGGCTAATGTGATCTTGTTTGGGGAAGAACACAATGATTCAGTGACACACTTTTTGCAACTTCGTTTATTTGAAGAACTGCTGCAATTGCAGAACAATAAAGTGGTGCTTTCTATGGAAATGTTTGAAAGAGATGTGCAAACAGTGATGGATGAATACTTGATGGATAAAATCAAGGAAAAGCATTTCAGAAAAGATGCGCGGGCTTGGAGCAATTACAGCAACTATAGACCTCTGGTTGAATTGGCCAAATCGCGAAAAATACCCGTGATTGCTGCAAATGCGGCAAGCCGATACAGCAATCTGGCAGGTAGGGAAGGTATTGAAGGACTCAAAGCCCTTCCTAAGGCTTCAAAAGCACATTTTGCTCCTTTGCCATTCGATGGACCATCGCCCGCTTATCTCGACAAGTTAAATGCCATGATGGGGCATGGCGCTCCTGCTGCTATGGTAGGCTTTGATCTACCTTTGGCACAATCGCTCTGGGATGCTACGATGGCTTACAGCATTGCAGAAGCAAGAAGAAAGCACAAGTCGCATAAGGTGTTGCATCTCAATGGCCGTTTTCACAGTGATGAACGTTTGGGTATTTTCACGCATTTAAAAAAGTATGCGCCTAAAGCAAAAGTGCTAGTAATTTCCGCCTTTGCTGATGATAATTTCCCCGATTTCAAGGCAGAACTACATCAAGCGATGGGTGATTTTGTGATTCTGACCGACCCCAATTTTCCTAAAACCTATTGAGCGAGCCTTCATCTGTCTATTGTCACATGGAAACTTCAAGCGTTATGAAAACAATATTTTACCACTCTTTCACTTAGAATGCTTATTTTATCGCCTACAATATTGAAGAGCTTGAATGCTTAAACTCAAATGAGACGGACTAATAAGTTTGAGCACTTATTTTGATAATTCAATGAGCACGAATCTCCCGTCGAGTGGGTCAAGCTCCTGGAGCAACATTTTTATAAACCCATGCCCATAGTCAATGAAATAAGACAACAAGGTGTGATGTCGCTCTTGCAGTTTGCCTTGTGGGAAAAGCTCCCCCAATAATTCATCAATACGACGAATGGCGTCTTGTTCTTTTCGTTTTTCAGCTCTTAATAGCTTCTGGGAAAAGTTATTTAATTCGCGTTGCCACCGGTGATGCAAAGCTTCTGCGGCCGCGCTAAGCGTGATATCGGTGGTCTCTGCTTTCAGTTTGAGTCCGGCGAGCAGTTCGCTAAGTTTTAAATGCTCTTCCTTGAGTAGGAGTTGTTCACCTTTTTCTCTAATCAAAAAGGATTTGATCAACGCATTTTTATCTTTAAACAAGTCTATCGGATTCAAGTTCATTTTGTCGAGCTTTCGCAAGCTGTTAGTAGAAATAAAACCAACCGAGTTTCTTGGAATTATCACAGGGAAAAAGGTTTGATTCGCTTCGAAAACTCCCTTTAGCTGCATCCAATAAGCTACTTCAGCAGCCCCGCCTACATAAGCAATGTTTGGAAGTATGGTTTCCTGATACACAGGTCTGAGCACCACATTGGGGCTGAAATTTTCGGGATGCGAATCGATTTCGTTCAGTAATTCTTTTGCATTCCATTTTTTATGGATATCCACACAGGCAAACTCCCGATCGGCAGATTTGGAATTGATTTCCGAAATTAAGCTTCTGCCGGATTCGGATAAATAAAACAGATTAATTTCCCTTCCTGTGATTTGCGGAGAATAATGTTGAGCTAAGTATGTGGTTTGCTTGTTCAGTGCATGGATGCTGTTTTGCTCCAGCACTTCATTGTGCAATATTGGGATAAACAGCTTTTTCAAGTCTGCATCGTCCGGATTGAGCACGAGTAATCCTTCATGACTAAGCAAGCAATGCAGTATATAAAAAGTAGCATCAGCCAAAGTGGTTTTTGAATAAGCTTTATTTAAAATCTTTATCAGCTCAGTGTGAAAATTACCTTTTCCTAGAAAATTAGTCACTTCGCATACTAAATCACTTAATCCTTCTGTTTTAAATTGTCCTACTGCGCCTTCTTGTTCAGTTTGCCAAACAAATTTTTGATCGCGAATCCATAGATGATTGATTTCTTCTTTATCATGGTCTTCGCTCGCCAACCAAAAAACAGGGACAAAATCATATTTTGGAAGTTGAGCCTTTAGTTGTCGGCTTAGTTTGATGACTGTAATGGCCTTCAATAGCGTATAAAGCGGTCCTAAGAAAATCCCGGTTTGTTGTCCGGTGGTAATGGTAAAAGTGTTGTCGTTTCTAAGCAAATGAATTTGCTGTATTTGCAAAGCAATATCTTCATCCGATAGCAAATGGTTGTACTGTTTGAGCATTGTTTCGACGAGTACTGACCTATTGACCGATTTATTTTTTCGTTCTTCGATGGCCTGTTGCAGTCCATCGATATCAGGGCTGAAAGCCATGTAAGGTTTAAGTTTTTCAGCTTGCTGCACATAGTCAATCAGCAAGCGCGAGAAACGTCGAGTATCTTCATAAGGGATATGGAAACAGCGGCCTTCCATTTATGAAACCACCTTTCCTATTAGATCAAAAGCTTCGGCTTGCATAATTTGCACTTCGGCAAAATCGCCGATGCGAACAAAGTTTTCTTTGGCATTCACCAGCACTTCATTGTCCACCTCGGGCGAGTCGAACTCTGTGCGACCAATAAAAAAATCTCCTTCTTTACGATCAAACAACACTTTGAAGGTTTTACCTACTTTGGTTTCGTTCAAGTCAAATGAGATAGCAGCTTGTGCATCCATAATGATTTCGCAGCGCTCATCTTTCACTTCCTGTGGCACATCATCTTCAAATTGATAAGCATGCGTATTTTCTTCATGTGAATAGCTGAAAATACCAAGACGATCGAAGCGTGTATCTTTAACCCATTCGAGCATTTGCTCAAAATCGTCATCCGTTTCTCCCGGATAGCCACTAATCAAGGTAGTTCGAAGCGAAATGCCGGGAACTTTATCGCGGATTTTATTCACTAAGTCAATAGTTTTTTGCTTGGTTGTGCCGCGGCGCATGGCTTTGAGCATAGCATCGCTGATATGCTGCAAAGGCATGTCAATATACTTGCACACTTTTGGGTTATTCGCAATTACATCCAAAATATCTTCGGGAAAACCCGCTGGGAAGGCATAGTGCAGACGCAGCCATTCAATTCCTTCTACATCACTCAATCTTTCAAGCAATTCGGCCAAATTTCTTTTTCTGTAAAGGTCAAGTCCGTAATAGGTGGAGTCTTGCGCAATAATCATTAACTCTTTGGTGCCATTTTTGGCCAGATTTTGTGCCTGTGTCACCAATTGTTCCATAGGAATAGACACATGTTTGCCACGCATCAGTGGAATGGCACAAAAAGAGCATGGTCGGTCGCAGCCTTCCGAAATTTTAAAATAGGCATAGTGATGCGGCGTGGTTAATAAGCGCTCCCCTATGAGTTCTTGTTTGTAGTCTGCTTTGAGTGTTTTGAGCAGTCTTGGCAGATCTCTAGTGCCAAAATAGGCATCCACTTCAGGGATTTCTTTTTCCAAATCTGGCTTATAGCGCTCTGATAAGCAACCTGTAACATACACCTTATCAACCAGACCTTTTTCTTTGGCATCTACATAACGCAATATGGTGTCAATCGATTCCTGCTTGGCATTTTCGATGAATCCACAGGTGTTGATGATCACAATCTCTGAGTCATCTTTTTTTGCTTCATGCTCCACTTCGAAGTGGTTGGCCTTGAGCTGACCCATCAAGACTTCGGAGTCGTAAATATTTTTGGAGCAGCCCAGCGTGACTACGTTTACCTTATTTTTTTTGAGTGTTTTGGTTTTCACAATTAAAGAGAAGACGAATTAAAAAACAAAACTTGTTTTTGTTTAAGCTGCAAAGGTAAAACAATCTAAGCGGAACACGTGCATCTTCATTCTTCGCTTCTTCGCGCAAACTTTTACCTGTTTCCTTTTATGCGCTCGTAGCTAAATGAACCGATGGAGAAGCCATAGTTTTGTTTACTCTCATCTTTCTCAGCGTTGATACGCACATTTCCATTGGTGATTTTTTCTGCACCCTGTGCAATATCTTCTCGCTTAATATTGATTTGCTCAGGAAGCTCAGTGATGCGATTGATTTGGCGGAGGGCTAGATTTCGCAAGCGAAGCAACTCATTGACGGGATCAAATATTCCTCCTTCGGCATTAGGCATAATAGCCAATTCATCAGAATAAGTTAGCGGGTGAGCAATTGTTGAAATGTTCTGGGTTTCAGTATGAATTTCAGAAATACCAATAAGCGGCAGCGATGCCAATTGTTCTCCGGCAGTGGATTGATTATTTATTGACTCATCTTGCAAGACTGCTTCTTGGATAGAGATTTTTTCAAGTGGACTTGAAACTTCATTTTCTGACATCAATTCGGTTTTCTTGGCGGTCTTTCTCGCGGTGTTTAAGGGCTTATTTTGGTTTACCAAAGCCATAGCAGATGATTGACTCTGTTCGTTGATTGGCATAAAGGGAATAACTGCAAGAATAAAAACCACTACTGCAGCCACACTCACAATGTATCGTAAGGGTTGGCGATAGGCCGTAAAGAATGGGATATGCTTTTTCAGCAATGCCTTGTCGGCGAAAGTGATTTCCATATCGGCTTTGAGTTTACTCTTGAAAAGCGCTGTAAAAATTTGCGCATGTTTCGGATCTGTTTTCAGCTCTACTTGCAACTTATTCTCCTGCTCAATGGTAGCAAGACCTTCAATATGGTGAAGAGCCAAAAGCTCAAATTCGGTGAGTTCTTGTGCGACTTTTTTCAGTGATTGATGTTCTCCAAAGCGTATTTCTTCCGGTTGAAGTTGAGTCTTTTTCCATGTCGAAAGCTCATTTTCCAACATTGGGAATTCAGACATGATCTCGTTAAGACGCATTTGCTCATCAGCGCTGATTTCGCCATCGATTATCAATACTGAAAGGGAATCAAACTCTTCTTTGATTTGATCGGGTATCTGATATAGTGAAAATTTGCCTTGAAATGCATCATTTTCAGGGCTTAATTTTAATTCGTCAAAGCCCTCCAAATCAATTTCAATTTCTGGATGAGCAGCTAAAAAAGCCATGAGTATATTTGCCTGCTCATCAGAAAGATTTCCTTCCTGATAGTCAAGCAGCCAGGCTTCATAATTATGTAAATTTATTTTGCTCATACCAGATTGTCTGCGCTAACGATATAATTTTTCAAAAAGCTTCTTGCTCTAAATATGTAAACCTTCACTTGCGACTCCGACAAGGAGGTGATTTCTGCAATCTCCTTGTATGAATATCCTTCATAATCGCGGAGAAGCAGTACTGATTTTTGATCGGCAGGCAAAAGCTCCACAGCTTCATTGAGAATTTTCTTCACATCAAAGGCGGCAAATTGTTCTATCAGGCTTTCATGATTGTCTTCAATCGGGCTGAATAGTCTGATTTTATTACTTCTTTCTATTACTGCATGATATGCCGTGGTGAATAAGTAGGGTTTTGCTTTGTCTGCCTGAATTGTTTCAGCTTTCATCCAAACTTTTTCAAATGTGTCCTGCACAATGTCACGCGCTTCATCTTCATCTTTGATGTTTTTCAACACAAAGCGATAAAGCCCATCGGCATAAAGATCAACAGCCTTATTGTATTCTGTGGCAGTCATGCATAATAAGGTTTCACATATGGCATAGGAGCGAATAAAAACCGATTTGTTACAACGAAAATATTAAAAAAATGCAAACATCTGAAAGTCAGTTGT
>JBKBKN010000013.1:0-27401 GCA_046294625.1 Flavobacteriales bacterium | reverse complement strand
TATAATATTGAAATGGGGTAACTATTTCAGTTCAATAGTTTCTGCCGAGAAATGAATAATTGAGCACGTTAAACCTATGTGAATTTTTATACTTTTGCACCCGCAATATGTTCAACATCAATCAGCGCTTTTGTTTCAAAATGATTTGGTTTTTGATGGCATTGCATGTTTTCAATCTGAGTGCAGAGGCCCCCAATCAGGATTTAATTTTAGAATCAGATGAGCCGGAGAGTTTAGTTGAGCTAATCCTTGAAGATATTTTGCCGCTTTCTGAAAGTGGTAGTGAATGTGAACATCATGATGAGGAAAATTTTTTTCAATTCAATGATATCGAATACTGTGATGATGTGATTATTGTAAGACCGGAATCAGGTGTTATTGAACTCATTTTCTGCTCCACAAAAAGTATTAATCCTGTGTGGAACGATATTGAGTTAAGCACATTATATCCACCACCGCGCGGTTGATTCTATTTTTCTAGACTTCAACTCATTCAATTTCAATCATCAACATTATCATTTCATTTAATTATGTTCAACAAGTTTTTACTCCTTGTCGGAGGCATTCTCGTTTTGATGTCGGCCTGCAAAGAGAAACAGGTCGAAGAAGCACCTGAATCATTTCGTGTGGTGAAACCCATCGTTAAAGACACTTTTTACATCAACGAGTATGTGGCTGAAATTCAAGCCATAAATTATGCAGAAGTGAGAACCCGCGTGAAAGGCTACATCGAAAAAATCCACGTGGATGAAGGGCAGCAGGTCAAAACCGGTGAGCTTCTGTTTTCCATTAACAGTAAGGAATATGAACAGGAACTGCAAAGGGCTTCAGCAGTAGTGAAAAGCGCCGAAGCTGATTTGAAGGCAATGGAACTCGAAATGCTCAACACCAAAAGGCTTTTTGAAAAAAACATCGTTTCCAAGGCGGAGTTTGAATTGGTATCAGCCAAAGTAGATGCTCTCAGAGCAAATGTGGAATCGGCAGAAGCTAGCAAAGAACAAGCTGCTTTGAATCTCTCCTTTTCTCGAATCAGAGCACCCTATAGCGGAGTAATCAACCGAATTCCCAAAAAGATTGGCAGTTTGGTGGAAGAAGGTGATATGCTCACAACCATATCTGATACCCGCGAAGTATATGCCTATTTCAACCTAACGGAAAATGACTACCTGAAATATATTTCAGATACGCTCGACAAAGAATCGAATGTAATCCGATTGATGTTGGCCAATAACCAACCTTATCCTTTGGATGGCAAAGTGGAAATTATTGAAAGTGAATTTGATAATAATACGGGCAACATTGCCATTCGTGCAAAGTTTCCCAATCCTGATGGGATTCTTAAGCATGGTTCAAATGGGAAGATCATTGTGAAGCGCAAGTTGTCCAATGCTATGATGGTTCATCAGAAATCAACTTTTGAAGTGCAGGATCAGCTGTATGTGTATATTATGAACACAGACAGCACGCTCACGCAGCGAAACATCAAATATCTGATGCGGTTCCCCGATTATTTCGTAGTGGCTACCGGACTCAAGGGTGATGAATGGATATTGTTTGAAGGAGTGCAGAAAGTAAAAGCAGGGAACAAGATAGCGCCGGATTTTAAATCACTTCAATAACATCATCGACATATGACTTCAAAGTTTATACACCGTCCGGTGTTATCAATAGTGATTTCGATCATCATCACTTTATTGGGGCTGATTTCACTTTCACAATTACCCGTTACGCAATTTCCTGATATAGCGCCACCGGAAGTTAATGTCAGCACCAAGTACACAGGAGCCAATGCCGAAGCTTGCGTGAAAGCAGTGGTTACGACCCTGGAACGCGCCATCAATGGTGTGCCGGGCATGTCTTATATGAACAGTGTTTCCGGGAATGACGGTTCGAGCTTGGTTTCCATCATTTTCAAGGCAGGCACAGACCCCGATGTGGCGGCAGTAAATGTGCAGAATAGAGTGGCAACCGTTTTGGATGAGCTTCCGCAGGAAGTAATCAAATCGGGTGTGCAAGTAGAAAAGGTGCAAAACAGTATGCTGTTGTATCTTAACATTTTCAGTAATGATTCCTTGATGGATGAAAAGTTTCTCTTCAATTTCGCTGATATCAATGTGCTCAAGGAGATTAAGAGAATTGAAGGAGTGGGTTTTGCTGAAATTCTAGGTGCCAGGGAATATGCCATGCGTGTGTGGCTCAAACCGGATAAAATGCTCATGTATAATATTGGTGCGCAGGAGATCATTGACCGATTGAAAGAGCAGAATGTGGAGGCTGCCCCCGGGAAAATTGGGGAAAGCTCCGGAAAAGCTGCGCAGTCGCTTCAGTATGTGCTTCGCTACACCGGTAAATTCACCACCAAAGAAGCTTATGAAAGCGTAATTATTAGCAGCAATAAAGAGGGAGAAGTTATTCGATTGAAAGATATTGCCGATATCGAATTCGATTCGCAGGACTACAAAGTGCTGTCGAAGGAAAACGGGCGTCCATCTGCTGCAATTATTCTGAAGCAAAGACCCGGGTCAAATGCCAGCGAAGTAATCGCCGATGTGAAAGAGCTGATGAAAAAAATCGAAAATGAATCTTTTTTGCCCGGCATGACCTATTCGATTAGTTATGATGTTTCGGCTTTTTTGGATGCTTCTATTGCAGAAGTAATCAAAACCCTCATCGAAGCTTTTATATTGGTGGCTTTGGTAGTATTCATTTTCCTGCAGGATGCCCGTTCTACCATTATCCCCATTTTGGCTGTTCCTGTTTCTCTCATTGGTACTTTCTTTTTCATGCAGCTGTTGGGCTTTTCGCTCAATCTGATTACTTTATTCGCATTGGTTTTGGCAATTGGAATTGTCGTCGACAATGCCATTGTGGTGATAGAAGCAGTGCACGCCAAGATGGAGAAATCCGGAATCGGCGCCCGAAAAGCGACTGAACAAGCCATGCGCGAGATTTCAGGTGCAATCATTGCCATCACTTTGGTGATGTCGGCTGTGTTCATTCCGGTCGCGTTCATGGATGGGCCCACCGGAATTTTTTATCGCGAATTCTCCCTTACCATGGCTTTTGCCATTGTGCTTTCGGGGGTAACAGCACTTACACTAACTCCGGCTCTTTGTGCATTGTTTTTAAAAAACCTTCATCATGATAATCATAACGAAAGCCGAAAGGGCTTCTTAGCTAGATTTTTCGACGGCTTTAACCAAAAGTATAATGCACTCTCTGATCGTTACAAGAAGCTTATTTCGTTGATTGCCAACCGAAGAGTTGTTACTTTCGGATCACTTCTGGTCTTTAGTCTTAGCGCCGGATTGATTGGTAATTTTGTCCCCACGGGTTTTATCCCTGAAGAAGACCAAGGAGTAATTTATGCCAACATCACTTCACCTGTAGGCGCTACACTGGAGCGCACCGAAGCTATTTCTGATTCCATACAAAAAGTGGCTTCTGCAATCGAAGGTGTGAATTCTGTGTCGAGCCTTGCGGGCTATAGCTTGCTTTCCGAAGGCACCGGAGCCACCTATGGCATGAACCTGATCAGCTTAAAGAAATGGAAAGAACGCGACATTTCTGATCGTGAACTCATCAGTTTGTTGGAGCAGAAAACCAAGCACATCAAGGATGCAGACATTGAGTTTTTTCGCCCACCACCCGTTCCGGGCTATGGAAATTCCAGTGGTTTTGAATTGCGTTTGTTAGACAAAGGCGGTTCAGATGATTTGCAGCTTTTGCAGCAAGTGGCCGATCAATTTGTAGAAGAACTCAATCAACGACCTGAGTTGAGCAATGTATTCACTACCTTCAATGCCCGCTATCCGCAATTTTTATTGAAAATTGACCGTGAGAAAGCTGCGCAAAAGGGAATCACTTCCGAGAACGCCATGAGCACACTTCAAACACTTATCGGTAGTGAATACGCCACTAATTTTATTCGCTTTGGACAATTGTATAAAGTAATGGTGCAAGCCTTGCCTGAATACCGTGCAAAACCTTCGGATTTGCTCAAGCTTTATATCAAAAACAATGAAGGGGAAATGGTGCCATTCTCGTCATTTATGAGCATAGAAAAAGTTTATGGGCCTGAACAGGTTACCCGCTACAACATGTACACTTCGGCTATGATTAATGGTCAGCCGGCCAAGGGTTACAGCAGTGGACAAGCAATAGATGCCATCAAGGCTGTGGCTGCTGAAAAGCTTCCAAAGGGCTTTGGCTATGATTGGGCAGGCTCGTCCCGTGATCAGGCCAATGCAGGTAATAAGGCCATTTTTGTATTTATCATCTGTTTATTGTTTGTGTATTTGCTGCTATCGGCTCAATATGAAAGTTTCCTGTTGCCTTTGCCGGTAATACTTTCCTTGCCTATAGGCATATTTGGTGCTTTGTTTTTACTCATGGTTATGGGCTTGGAAAATAATATCTATGCGCAGATTGCCATGGTGATGTTGATTGGTATTTTAGGTAAAAATGCCATTCTGATTATCGAGTTTGCAGCCATGAAGCATAGAAGTGGAATGAGTCCTTTTGATGCTGCTGTTGAAGGATCTGCGGTTCGATTACGTCCCATTCTGATGACATCCTTTGCCTTTATTGCCGGATTGATTCCACTTATGCTTGCATCTGGTGCAGGTGAGATTGGAAATCGTACTATTGGTTCAGCAGCTGCCGGTGGAATGCTCTTTGGAACCATTTTCGGGGTGATTGTCATCCCGGGACTCTATGTAGTATTTGCCACACTTGCTGACAAGCTTAAACTGCGGAAACGAAAAGAAGAAATAGCATTCACAGAAACCCTTTGATCATATGAAATCTCTAAGATTCAATAAATATTTTTTCTTGCCTGCGCTACTTTTCATCGCATCATGCAAGACATACAACACCGATTTAAACATTAAGAAAGCTCCACTTCCTGCACAATTTCCAATAGAAGTAACAGGCAATGAAGGAGCTGAGATAAGCCCGCGTAAGTTTTTCAAAGATACGCTCCTGATTACCTTGATTGATTCCGTATTGGCAAACAATACAGATATCCAAATGGCTTATCAGCGAATAGAAGCTGCAAGGGCTGTGGCTAAGCAGGCGCGTGGTCAACAGGTTCCCAAAGTCGATCTTGGAGCCACATCGGCCATTCGTCGCTACGGGCTCTACACCATGGACGGTGCAGGAAACATTTCTACCTTTATTCTTCCCGGACAAATTGTACCGATCAACTTACCTGATTACTATATTGGTGTGCAATCTGCATGGGAGTTAGATGTGTGGGGTAAATTAAGAAATCAGCGACGTTGGGCAGTTTCTCAATTTTTGGCTAGTGTGGAAGGAGCGCATATGGTCATAACATCATTAGTGGCCGATGTCGCTTCTGCATATTATGAACTACTGGCACTGGATGTTGAACTCGAAATCATTCGAGAAACCATCATCAAGCAAAAAGAAGCTATGGATGTGATTATACTGCAAAAGGAAGCCGGAAGAGCAAACGAATTGGCGGTATTGCAGTTTAGAGCACAGGTGCTGAGCACGCGTTTTCTTGAACGCGAAATAATGCAGCAAATCACCGAAAACGAAAACCTGATTAATTTTCTGGCAGGTCGTTTTCCACAAGCAATTGAGCGTTCCAAATCCAGTTTGCTCAGCACTTCATTAACTGCGCTTAATCAAGGGATTCCTTCACAGGTGTTGGAAAATCGGCCTGATGTTCGTCAGGCTGCCATGCAGGTGAAAGCATCCGGCTTCGAATTAAAGGCTGCAAGAGCTGCATTTTTACCATCTATTAATCTTGTAGGTGGTTTAGGCTTTCAGGCTTTCAGAACCGACTTATTGTTTCTCACGCCTACTTCCATTGCCTATCAGGCTGTTGGAAACCTTGTGGCACCATTGGTTAATTTCAATGCATTAAAGGCAAGATTTAATGGTGCCAAGGCTAATCAGCTCGAAGCCATGTTTGCATATCAGAAGAATATTTTACATGCATTTGCAGAAGTGGTTAATCTGCTTTCTAAATTGAATAATCTCAAGGAGATGAATGAAATCAAAGAAGAGCAGGTGCTTGTGCTGCGAAATGCCGTGGAGACATCTAGAGAACTTTACCGCTCCGCCAAGGCCGGATATGTAGAGGTACTATTGGCTCAACAGAATGAGTTGCAGGCCAATATAGAACTTATTAACTCCATGAAGGAAGAAAAAGTCACGCAAATAAATTTATACAGGGCACTTGGAGGAGGATGGCGATAAGTATTCAGGGCTTTGTCGCGAAACTCTGTACAAAGGTGTACGAAAATTGTGCATCAGGGTGTTTCATCCATACTGCAAGCTCATTTTCCACACCATCCCATAGTGACACATCGAGAAAGCGGGCCGCGCTGAACATCAACTTGATCCAATATTGAATCATCTCATGCAGATTTTGATGGTCAACTTGTGAACGTATCATCTGATGCGGTTTTACTTCAATCTTGTCATAACCCGCTTCAGATAAGTAGGATGCACATTTTTCTCCTACAAAGGGATCGCCGCCAATGGCCTGCTGATGATCGCAAATAGCCTTCCATACACGCATGGTTAAGGGGCACGGCGGATAAAATGTTAAGGTGTTATTTTGAACTTCGGTCACAAATATTTTTGCCCCCTGTTGAAGCAATGGATATATCTCTTTTAGTAGTTTCGCTGGTTCAGTAACATGTTCAAGCATCCAGCAAATGTAGCATGCGTCGAAGAAGTTGGCATAGTCTGTTCGTAATTCTGCGGCTTCAGCTTGCCTAAATTCAATTCTTTTTTGCAAACGTTCATCGGCCTGACTTAACCAATGCTTAGCAAAGGCAATCGGCGCTTCGGCCACATCGAAAGAAAGAATTTGAGCGTTTGGCGCTTTTTGAGTCAAATATCTGGTTTGTGCTCCTGCTCCGCAGCCGGGTTCCAGCAAGCGGGTTGAAAAACTAAGGTCTATTTCCTGAAAGATTTCAGGTCCGAGAAATTCTGCTTGTTCCACCAGGCGATGAAATTCATCCTGATCATAACCGTGTAGATATGTTCCCATAATGGACAAAGGTAAAGGGAAAGGGAATGAGAAAGTTCAAATCTTATTAAACTCTTAAAGACTTGCAAGAAGATGAACTGCCAGATTGAAAATTAATTACATCACCTTACAACACCAACACCTTACCTATAAACTTCTTTCTAGCGCCTTCAAAGCTTTCATACTCGATACGAACCACATATACATCGCTTTGCACGATGCGTCCGTTCATTCGTCCGTCCCAGTTCTTGCCATCGTTGTAGCTGCTAAAGACTAAAGTTCCCGAGCGGGCAAAAATTTCTACGTTCAATGACCTTACACCGTAGCTCTTGATTTCAAACACATCATTCAAGCCATCGGCGTTGTTGGGGCTGAATGCATTGGGCACATAAATACCAAAGTCTTCATAAATATCAATATGTACCGTGTCTTTCACTGGGCAGCCGTATTGGTCTGTTAATTCGATGAAAATATCAGTGGGGCGAATGAATACTCCGGCTGTTGAAGCACATGTATCACAGAACACGGGCAGGTCAGTGGTGTACCATTGATATTGGCTTCCGCCATTTACCCAAACATAAGCGGTATCGCCGGCAAAAATGGTGGTATCAGCATACACCACAATGGTAGTGTCTAATTGCATGTGGTATGAGTGTTGTGCAGTATCGCTGCCGCAATAATTAGTTGCAATCAAAGACACATGATACCAGCCATATTCTTCAAAACAAACCAAAAGGGAGTTGTTATTGATTTGCGTTCCATTCGGCGAAATCCAGTAAAAACTTTCGGCTCGCTCGAGCACAGGGTCGAGTTTGAAACAATCGCCAGGGCAGGGATTCTCAGCCGGGAAAATAATTTCGACCGGAGGACGGTCGTAGGTTTGTATCTCAATAAGATCGCTGAAGCTGCACCCTTCATACTGAATGGTTAAGTCATAGGTGCCCGCTTGATCAGCAATCACGCTTCCGCCGGTGCTGCCATCGTTCCACAAGAATTCGGCTAAAGGATAAGCATCAGGGTTGAGCAGCAGAAAAGTGCCATTGCAGATGGTGGTATCATTGCCCAAACTGAAGCTTAGGTCTAACTCGTTCACCATCAGGCTATCGCTAAAAGGACATGATTGATAAGTTACCGTAAGGCCCACCATACCCGGCGATAAAGCTGTGAAACTTGTGTCAGAACTTCCATCATGCCATAGATAGCTGACTGTTTCCTGAATATTGGGTTGAATCAAAAGTCCGTTAGCGAGACAGGCTGTGGTATCATTGCCCAAGCTGAAAGTAAGCGAAGTTTGAGTAATTGCAATGGTATCTAATGCACTGCAATTGCCCAGTTGAGCTTGTATTATGTAAGTGCCTGAAACGCTTATTGTTCGCGATAAAGTGCTCCAACCATCAAGCCAGCTAAACGATGCTTGTGGCGTGAGTGAAGGTTGAATCGTAAAACTTTCACCCGGACAGTAGCTAGTATCAGCCCCAAGGTCTAGGAATAAATCGGCAAATGAAATTTCTACCGTGTCGGCAAAGAAACAGCCCCCGATATCCACTTCAAGCCAATAAATGCCCGATTGCGTTACTTGAATTTGTGAGCTTGATGAGCCGGTTGACCAATTGTAAATGGCTCCGGAAATATTTAGTCCAAGGATTATGGTGTCGCCTGTGCAAACAGTTTGATTGTTGCCTATGTTCACCGGATTGCCTGTTTCGGATATGTTAAGCGTTTGCTGATTGGAAACGGTATCACCGGTTATCGGATTAATCACCATGAGCGTGACCGGAAAGGTTCCGCCACCAGCTGGGAAAGCTACCTGTGGTTCGAATTCGGTGCTCTCGCCACCCGGAAAGCCAAAATCCCATACATATTCCAAATTGGCGCCTGTGGTGGAGAAATTGCTGAAAAACACCGAATCGCCCGCGCAGTTGGGCTGATAAAGAAAATCGGCCACCATCAGGAAGGGGTTGAACGGATTGCAGTCTACATTGGTGTTTTCTGTCAGGGTGTAACGCATTCCAAGTGTGCCAGTGGCGCCTACCGGATACACCACTTGGATATAAAAAGTACCAACTGAGCTTGTTATGCAGGAGATACTGTTGTTGATAAAGGCATTAGAAGTGCACTCAGCTCCAGCCACCATAGTAGAGCAGCTGGTGCCATAAAAGAGCCTATAGCGAACATTGGCTGTGCTACCATAATTGAAGAAGTTGCTCAAATTCATTTGAAACAGCAGATCCACTGTTTCCGAACCGGTATATTCGAATCGGAACCAAGCCGAGTAAAAACCATCCGGGCCAAGTAAACAACCCATATTGGAACCGTCTTCACCAAATCCGCTGCCTATGGTGCTGCAATAGATAATGGTTTCGGCATTGTAAACTCCTGGTCCATTGGCTACAGTGCTAATGGCATTCACACAATCGTCGCCCGGAGAGCTCTCGACAAACACCACCGGACGCACCACATTGATGTTGCCGATGTTGCAGGTAGAAATGTGTATGTAATATTCACCCGGGGCAAGGCAATAACTCGCCCAAGTGATGCCGCCCACATTCACATTCGATAGTACCGGAATAAACTGCAATCCGTTTCCGATAATAGAGTCGTTATCTACCACTTGCTTAAACAGGCTGTTCACGGTAGCGGGACTTCCTCCCGCATTGTTTTCCACATAAAAACGAAGAATGGCCTGCTCACCCAAATTCACCTTGTACCACAAGGATTTTTTCGTGGCCAAACAGCCATTGTTGAAATTTTCGTCTGATGCATCGCTGGTAGCGCAGGTCAGATCGCCCCAAGCTCCGAAATGATTGGTGTTGAACGGAATTGGCGAATGGTTGTAAGGTAGGTTGTTTTGGCCGAAACCTACCACATTAGCTGTGGAATAAAAGTCATATTGTTGTGCTCCGGGCACATCATCTAAATATGCTATGGGGCGCAGCACCGAAGTATCCTGAATCACACAGGTAGAAACAAAAATGAAATATTCGCCGGGTGGTAAGCAATAGTTCCACCAGTTAGCTCCATTTTGATTGCTCATGAATGCATGTGGTATGAAGGTAAGTCCATTCCCCAACACCGAATCGCCGGGAATGGTTTGCCGAAAGAGTTGTGTTTGAATATTGTTTAAACCACCACCACCTGCTTTTTCCAGCCTAAAGCGAAACAGGCCTTTCTCATCAGTCTGAAAACGGTACCAAATGCTTTTCTTTTGAGCTAAACAGCCAAGGTTATAATTCTCATCTGCAGCATCACTTGTGGCACAAGTCAGGTTGCCCCAGGCACCGGCCACTGTTGTGTAAAAAGGGAAATAGTCTTCATTGTAAGGGGGTAAAGTTTGATTGAAACCTAGATAATTTGCATCCGAATAGTAATCATATTGCTGATTACCGGGCACATTATCAAGCTTAATCACAGGCCTCACAATCGAGATATCTTGAATATTGCAGGTGGCAATATAAATGTAATATTCTCCTTGCGGCAGGCAGAAGTTGAACCATTGATTTCCATTTTCATTCGAAACATATTGGGGATTGATCAAGTCGAAGCCATTGTTGAGTGTGGTGTCGGGACTGTTATTTTTTCTGAAAAGAGCTACATACCCGTTGAAGTTCGGATTATTGGACGATTCGATGTAAAAGCTGAACAACCCGTTTTGACCTAGATTTACCCGATACCAAACTGATTTTTTTTCGGATGTGCAAGTGTCGGTTACAAAAGTGGAGTCGGCTGCATCAGCAGTGGCGCAGGACAAGTCGCTCCACGCGCCTGCTACTTCGGTGTAGGGTGGAAGCGGTGCCAGGTTGTAAGGCGGGGCTGTTTCATTATGCCCGACATGATTGGCCGTGCTAAAAAAGTCATACGGGGCACTTGATGATACGATATTCAAGGCATTGAATCGCACCTGTAAATCTACTTGAACCACAGGAAGAGTTTGTGATTCGTTCAAGTCAACCAACACAAAATAGCGACGTTTGATGGTGTCGAGCGAGCAAATATCAGGAATGAAACTAAAGCCTATTGTGCCTTCGGTGATGCAGAAAAAGGGGTTAAGGATATTATCATCTAATTTGACTAAACCTGAAGCCAACGTGGAATCTAATTGGTTGGCGGCTAACAATTCGGGGATGCTAAGGTTGCCATCGGCATTGGAGCGGTATAGACTCATCGTTGGCAAGGCATTGCGGCTATTGTCGAAGTTTCCTGTTCGGTTGCGTAAGTTCACAGTTACGGTACCTTTGCCCTGAATCACAAAACTATACCAGAGATTTCTTCTAACGCTGCCTGGCGCTCCTTGATAGACTTTATTGAGTTCATCCGGATAAACACCAGCGAAATGTGTTCCGATACAAGCACTACCCGGGTCGCTCGGACTGGCTCCAGTAGTGCAAAAAAAGTAATCATTGCTAGGCAGCAGATTCGGATTGTAAGGGTTCACATCACCAACTTTTCCGCCATAGAACACATTGTCGCCGGGCACATTACCAAAATCATAGGCATTTGCTGCAAAATCAAACCTTGAAATACCCACCGTATCGATTCGGAGTTGAGGAGTTACGGAATTGCAATTTTGTGCAGCAGTGGCAAACAGCACCAAGGTGTAAGTACCGGGTTGAATACGGCAAAAAACCAGATTATTGTCTGTATTTTCGCATGGCACCAAAGGAGTAGTATTTGGAAATAACAAAGAATCGGTACGCACATCGATAGGATACACTTGTCGGCGAAAATTGCCCGTGCCGTGGATTCTTAAATTACTTTCCTGTCCAATTTTGAAAACATAATAGGACGTGCGCGTTGTATTAGCACATCCATTGATAGGGTGATCGCTAAAGGGCAAGTCTTCCGGTTCGCGAAAATTTTCTGTGCATAGCGTGTAAGTAGCTCCACGCGCAGTTACATCAGCATTCCCATTGTTGATCAGCATAATTGGCTGGTCATTATTGGCCACGCAGGCCTTGAAAGGGCGATTAAACAAGGGGCCGGGAACTATTGTGGTATCGGCCGAAACGGTGATGCGTGTCGGGCGGTTTAACCCGTTCAAAGGTCCGTAAGGATTGTGGGTATTGTTGTAATCAGGGCCCTGCGCATAACTCACCACAGTGTACCAGCCGGCCGGCATGGTTACGCAGGTGGGGGTGCTGTAAAACGTATTACAATTCGATGCATTGTGCGGTGCAGAAATCAAACTACCCAACCCATCCGATGCCCGGCCTTGAAAAATACGAAAGGTGGAAAATTGGTTAAATTGCTCTGAAACCGTAAATCGTGCATCCTGACTTAAAAAGAATTCTCTGTAAATTTGTTTACTACTGTTATTGCAAGGATTCAATCCGGCAATCACATCGGCATTAGCGCGACAAGTGAAGGTGTCCACCACAGCACTCACACTCATATTTTGTGCAATCACATCTCCCAGATTATTAGGATTCAAAGGATTCCAGAACTGAGTATTTCTTCTAATAAATCGAAATGTAGGCCTGGTACTCACGCCCGATGCTAGGCTGTCGCCAAGTGTCACTAAAGTGTAATTGCCCGGTGTAAGACAATAGCTCAAAAAATTGGTGGTATCAATCACTTGATTGTATATAGGGCAAGTGAACATAGGCTGCAATCCACTGAAGGTTTGCGGGTAAGCAAAAGTATTTTGTGCCGTTGCTAAACTATTGGCATCGCCGTTAAACAGCACCGATTTAATGTTGAGATTATTCAGGGTGTTAGGGTAAACGATGCGCCGAATTTCCACCGTGCCGCTATCGGCCACACCATCGCCATTGGCATCGCCAATCACAAACTGACGATATTTGGCGCGGTCCATGTTGGGGTTGCAGGTAAATTCAGCCGGCAAAACAGATTTTACACAAGCATAAGAAGCCGGATTGGCGGAGTGTAATACATTATTTTGCAACGCATTACCTGCATTGATGTGATCCACATCGTTGCTGAAGCCCAAGGCAAATTCATTGTTGCCAACACTGCTTGCTTGGAGCCGTAAACTCACCCTGCGACCAAAATGCGAAGTGCACAAAAATGGGTTGTTGGAGTCAAATGTTCCTGCCAATTGTACACTATATCGTCCCGGAGGCACACATGGTAATTGTATAATTCCCTGATTATTAGCTGTTCCGGCATGATATAAACTACCTGGAAATTGAAAATTGGTGCAGTTGTTATCGGGCGTTTGTTCAAATAGGCGAAACAGAACGTTGTGATTGAAACCATTGCATGCCGATGATTCTAATCCTATGCGAAAACTCAGGTTGGCAGGAGACGTGAGCTCAAAGGTAAACCATGCTGTTGCGGCATAACTTACGCCATTGTGGATGGTTTCATTCGCCGGGTTTACTGTGCCGCATTGATTGACCACGTTAGATAGCAATCCATTGCAGGCGAAATGGTCAGTAAGGGTATTGCCAGCTGCCGGCCAACTACTTGGATCAACTTGGCCAAACTGATTGAGTGCGCTGAAACCGGCTTCAATGGGGAAAGGTGCTTGGGTTGACCCTTCGCCCAACTCCTGAAATGTGAGTGTAGACAATCCAGTTTCCTGATAGCGAGCTATCAATTGAAGGCTGTAGGTGGAGTTAGCTTGCAGCAATTCGCAGGCAAATCGCAACGGTACTCCCACATTCTGCAAGGTGCAGCCATACAGCAAATTAAGACCATTGATACCCAAAGTGGCGACATTGCCTTGATAGAGTCTGACGACATAATTGCTCAGCGCTCCAGTAAGCACAAATTGCAAGACGTCCACATGCGCATCGGTGCTAAAAGTGAGCCAGGCGCTTTTGGTGTAATCTTCATGATTCGGAATGCTTGGACACAATTCATCAAAAGTTTCGATGCTTAGGCAATTCCAGTTGATGCTAGCTGTAGCTTGTTGAGTGATGGCACCAATGGAAATGGGAGTAGCAGCTAAGTCATAAGTTGCTGCATCGGGTGGGGATGAAGTTACTTCCACAAATACATTACCGTTGGCCGTGTTTCGCCCCACCACCTGAATGTGATAAGAACCTTGTTCCAGACACACGTTTTCTGAATAACTCCCAATACTGAACAAAGGGGTGAATGTGGCCATATTCCCGGCATTGGGTAGACCAGGTATGGTTTGGTACACCACAAAACCCACATCGTTGCTGGGCATGGTTTCGGGGTGTTGCATCACACGAATGCGTATTTTTCGATGTGTTGGAATCGCAAAACGGTACCATACTGTTTTACCATAGGCGGGATTAAGCAAATGTTCACCTGCTTGGTTGGTGGCATTTGCTATGCTTACAGTGTCACTGTAGAAAGTGCCAAAGTCGAAATTGTTTGCGCCTAATTGAATACTCGAAGCATTTGCAAAGCTATCATTGAAGGGTTGGGCATTGACTTTGGTAAATGCCAATATGAAAATCATGGGCAGTACCAACCATTTGCAGTGATGCATTAATACGCGAAATAATTCATTTCTGACTATCGTAATCCGCATATTACTAATCAAATTGGATGATTTTGTGTAGCTTTATTCATCATAAGTTCTTGCAATTTAATCATTAAATTTTGGAGATTCGTTTTGAGTGATTTTTTACATCTGATATAGAACAATTGCTCCGCCACTTTCTTTATGTTTTCAAAGTATTCTTGATATGATTTGTTTTTGTAATACCCAAGTAATCAATTGTTTGAAGTGTTCAAACATTCTCTCAATTCAGCATCTCTTATCTCCTGTTTTTTTTAACTCACCCATATAACTAAATTATATGAAGACTAAAATCACGATTCAAAAATATACAAGGTTTCCACAATGTTTTGATAATCAGATGATATAATTTATATTTATAAATGTTACAGGGCACTTGGATTAGTCAGTTTGTGTTTTTGTCATTTTTAACGCAAATTGCCCCTTCAAATTAATTTTACATGCAAACAAAAACGGCTACTCTTACTCTTTTCATTTTTCTATTATCTGCTTTAGTGGGTTTTGCTCAACAAAATCCATGTGTTAAAATTGAAAGTATTTTGGTTGCTGCCTGTACTTCAACGGGAAGTCCGGAAGGCTCTAACGAGATGATGCGTTTCAGA
Organism: Flavobacteriales bacterium; assembly: GCA_046294625.1. Taxonomy (GTDB): domain Bacteria; phylum Bacteroidota; class Bacteroidia; order M30B66; family M30B66; genus JBKBKN01. Next base: position 12,328 of record JBKBKN010000013.1, on the reverse strand, counting down.
ATTGGAGATACAGACCTGAATACGGCCAATATGTTTATCACCTGGGGATCAGGCCAATATGGCTGGAGTGGTGTAGTTCAAAACCAAAATACAGCAAATATAGTAGCCGCTTTTAACAATACCATTCAATCCTGTGGGTTTATTAAAGAACCTGTAAATGGACTCTTGCCAGCAAATAGCCAGGTAATTATAATTACCGGCACTAGCACAAGTACAACAGCCAACTCATTTGCAGCTTTAAGTGACACCATTTACATGATTTTTCATAATGCTACTAATCAGGGTGGCCACTTCTTAAATTTTAGTACCAATCCGCCTGTAAATGGTACTATTCAACAAACGACGACTATTTCCTTTAACAATATTCCAGGCTGCACATCTTCAGCTACTTATTTCAGAGATCAACTGATCATGCAAAATGGAATGATCGGCAATGAGCCCGGATCGACAGTTCTTTTTGATGCCAATATGAATCCAACCTATATCAATAATGGTTGCATTGCCAGCATTGACTTTATCTCTGCCAGTTGGAATAGTCCGGGAGTTTTATGCCAAACCGCTGATCCGATTGATCTGAATACACTCGTTACAGGCACACCTAGTGGGTTTTGGACAGGTCAGGGGGTAAGTTCTGCCGGTATTTTTAGTCCTGCAGGTTTATCAGGACAGATTGCTATTACCTATAATGTGCTAAACGAAGCTTGCGGAGATACTACCACACAAACCAACATCATCAATGTGATTGAATTTCCATCTGCAGATTTCAATCTACCGGAAACCATTTGCGAAGACGGGCAGCCGCTTAATTTAGCCGACCTTGTTACAGGCACCTCCGGCGGTACATTCACTGGGCCAAGTATTTTCCAAAGCACCTTTAACCCAGCCGGAAACAACGGAACTGTGCAAATAACTTATACCGTAGGCAGCGGCGATTGTCAGACTTCAAGCACCCAAACCATTGATGTAATTGTGCTTCCCACACCTATATTGAGTGCTACAGAAGGCAATTATTGCCCCGGCGATGAAGTACAGGCCGTAGAAATCACCAATGCCGGAAATGCTTCAGGTGTTTGGTTTGGCACTCCTGATTTGCAAGTGCCTATTGCTCAAGGTAATAGTTTTACGCCGGCAGGTACACAAAACGATGATTTTTATGTCATCTTAAGTTTAGCGGGCTGTAATTCTGAGCCTACAACATATATCTACAATTACTATCCAATTGAAACGATATTAACGGCCGATTTACCCGATGAGATTGAAGCTCCTTTTAACCTTGAAGCTTTCAACGAAAGTGTGAACGCAGCTTCTTGCCAGTGGTTTTTAAATGGTGAGCCTATTCAGGATGTAAACGGTAACGCCCTTTCACTTTTGTTGGAACAGACAGGCGATTATGTGCTGAAATTGGTTTGTCAAAACGATAAAGAATGCACCGATCAGGACTCAATCACCTTTACCATCATTGATAAGACAGTCGTGTTGGAGATTCCCAATGTATTCACTCCTAATGGTGATAATGTGAATGACTTGTTTACTTTCAATGCTCAGGGGATTAAGCAATTGGCCGGAAGGATTTTTAATCGCTGGGGAAAAATCGTTTATGAATGGGAAGGACTGCAAGCTTATTGGGATGGAAAAATTAATGACAAGGAAGCCCCGGCAGGTGCGTATTTCTATGTGGTTGACACCACCGATATTTTCGACGTAAACAAGCAAATCAAAGGAACGGTAACACTCGTTCGATAAATTACAAATTTATCAGCTGAATAGTGTTACTCTTTTATTTGTGCAATTGATTAACATTGCATAAAACTACCCTACATGACTTTAAACAGGTTCATCTGTGTTGCTTTACACTGCGTATCATCTTTTTTACTAAACGCGCAGCAATTGCCGGCTGAGATGCGCTTTTCCGACGATGGGCATATGCTGCTCACCGGTTCAGCGCCGGCTGAAGGCTTATATGAGCTTAATGAGATCCGAAATGTTTATTTGAATTTTACCCAAGCAGACTTCTGGGAGCAGCTCACCGCCAATTATGCGTCAGAAACTGAAACTCCGGCTGAAATGGTAGTGGATGGCGTGATTTATCCCGATGTAGGTGTGCGTTTTCGTGGCAATACATCCTATTTCACCATTGGAAATTCTCCCAAAAAATCATTTGTCATATCTACCGATTTTATGCATACGGATCAGAAACTGATGGGCTACGACAATTTGAAATTTAACAAAGCCTATCAAGATGCTTCATTTATGCGCGAAGTGCTTTATGGATTAATGGCGAAGAAATATACACCTATCGCGAAAGCAAATTACATCCGACTGCATCTCAACGGCGAAGATTGGGGCATTTATCCCAATGTTCAGTCCGTAGAGAAAACCTTTCTTAAGCAATGGTTTGTGAGCAACAATGGGGCGCGATTTCGCGCTACCACAGAAGAAGCCGGCCCCGGAATTCCGAGTGGGGGATGGGGCGATGGCACTGCAGCATTAAACTACTTGGGCAATGACAGTACTACCTGTGAACTTTAATATAGTCTTAAATCAAACCTTGTGGTTGAACAGCCCTGGCAAAAATTGATTGACGCTTGCTATCAGCTGAGTCAGGTTAGCCAGTCTTCCTATGATCTTTTGAAGCAGTATTTCGATATTGATAAAGCACTGTGGTTTTTGGCTATCGAAAATATCTTCACCGACGACGACAGCTATGTGATGAAAGGGAAAATGGATTATTTGGTTTATTATGAGCCCGAAACCGGTAGAACAGTGCCGCTGGAATATGATGGCAACTCCACCTTTCGTTTCAATTTAGCTACCAGTCCTTCTTGGGGCGTATTCAAAAATGTGTCGAATCCCAATTATCCGCTGTTGAATAAATTACTCAATATTCAGGAATATCGACAGCGTTATCTTGCACACTATCGCACCATTTTGAATGAAAATTTTACACCACAACATGCGCATGCATTGATTGATCAATTGCATGCGCTCATTGCGGACCATGTGGCTTCTGATGCTAAGAAACTTTATATCACCGATCAATTTAATAGAGAAATTCCAGCTCTGAAGAACTTCATTCTCAATCGCCGAAATATTTTGCTGAACAATCCTGAAGTGATGCAGCAAGCTCCCAATATCCAGCAAGCATCTTTTTTTAATCAGGAAATGCAGCAATATAAAGCCCCGGCAGCAGGTGAACCTGCTTATGTGCAAGCCGCAGTGTCGTCAGGCAATGGCATTTTTAGGGTCAATCTATATTATGCTACAGGAATCACCGGCAATTTTGAACAAGTCAGAATGTTTGATGATGGCAATCATCATGATGGCGTTGCAGGTGACGGCATTTTTGTTGCAAGCATACCTGGTTTTCCTGCTGGAATCATGGTGCGATATTATATTGAAGCTTTGGCCAACAATCCGCAGCGCTCGGTAAGGTATCTTCCCGAAGGCGCCGAACACGATGTGTTTATTTATACCGTAAAACAAGGGGTAAATTTAAACGGGGTGGTGATTAACGAATTTGTGGCGGGCAATTCCAACGGTGCCACCGACGAATTTGGCAATACGGATAACTGGATTGAATTGTATAATACGGGAAATGTAGCAGTAAATCTGGATGGTTTTCATTTGACAGATAATTCAAACAACCCCACCAAATGGCAATTTTCGGAAAGCACGATCATCGAGCCTGGTGCTTATCTCATCGTGTCGTGTGGGCCGTCGATGAGCCGCATCAGGGGCCTTTGCATGCCACGTTTAAATTATCGACTTCGGGAGAAGAAATTTTGCTGTCCGACCCTATGCTCAATCGAGTTGACTATGTAGAGTTTGGCCTGTAGCAAAGCAATATGGCCTCTGCGCGAATCTCAAATGGAACGGGCGACTTTGTGATTTAATCACCCACTTTCAATGCCAATAATGAAGGTGAGCAACCCACATCGCTGACTGAAATAGCAACAAGTGAGCCACTAATTTTTCCCAACCCGGCAAACAATCATATACAGATTCAGTGGGCTAATCAAACTTGCGAGCCTTTTGAAATTATAAACATTGCCGATGAAAGACTTAAACAAGGCCAATTGTGCGATACATCTTCCATTGTTAACATTGCTTATTTAGCATTAGGCATCTACTTCTTCAAATCTGAAGCACATATTAGCAGGTTTGTGAAAATGCAATAGTCAGCTGCAAAAAAATGATATTGCTTTTATTTCACCACCTGAAATGGCCTTACTTCATTTCCGCAGCGAAGCAGATACATTCCGCCTGCTAATCCTTCAAGTGGGATGGTCATATCAGGTGCCTGTGATTGCAGGGTTTGAAGAATTCTGCCGGACACGTCCATAAGCTGAATCAGGGAATTTCGTTCCAGATTTTGCACCATCAAATAGGTAGATGCGGGATTGGGAAATAGTTTGATGTTGGTGTGGTGTTTTACATTGCCAATACCCAAGCAATCATCAATGGATAATGATGTGGTAAGTTCTAAGCTGCATCCGTTTTCTCCCGTAACGCTAACCTGATAATTGCCAGATTGCGAGTTGTTTACTACTTGAAAAACCACAGTTTGTGTGTTTGCATTAAAATTATCGGGGCCGGTCCATGCGTAAGCAACGCCGCCAAAAGCTGCAAGCAATGCCGTTTCTCCTATGCAAACGGGGCCATTGTTAGTCACGCTTGCATCCGGGATTTCAAGAATCTCCAGCAAAACACTATCTGCGTTGCGGCAGCCCTGAGCATTTTGAACAGTTAATGCATACACTCCTTGGGTTTCATCATCGGCGATGATACTGGGGTTTTGTTCATTGCTAATGAAGCCATTCGGGCCGGTCCAAAAATAACTTAATCCGGTCGGTGCAGAAAAATTTGCCACACTGCCAAAGCAAACCGGACTGTTTACGGTGAGCGTAAGGTCAGGCTTAGCAATAATATTCACATCTACATTTGCTTGGCTTTCGCATGCAAAGCGTCTGCTGTTGAGCGTGTAGGTTCCGGCATTGTTGAGTTGTGCATTGGTGATTACAACCGTTTCGCCCGTAGCATCAAAATTATTTGGCCCGACCCATTGATAGATACCTTCTTGGGCCGCCGAAAGCGTAATTTCTTCGCCTTCACACACGGGAACAATGGGCAAAGCAGAAATTTCAAATAGCGTATCTATCTGAATGAAAAATTTGCTTCTTTGAATGCATCCGACTGTTGGTTCTGTTTGCAGCGTGTAATATCCGGCATTGTTCAATGTGCTATTTGAAATGCTTGTATTTTGAGCATTGGAAGAAAAGCCTTCCGGGCCGTTCCATTGCCAGTTTAGCGCGGCATTTATTGCGTTTACTTGAATATCTGCGCCTTCACACACAGGGCTTGTCACATCAATTTCAGGGAGTATACAAGACGAAATTCTGGCAATGCCACCGCGATTGAAGCCATTGAAACTGGTAAACAGCCCTGCAAGGATAAAGCCGCCTTCATGCGGAATCACTTCCTGAATGGTATTATCTGCACCCGATCCATAAATCTGCACCGCAAGGCTTCCATTGCTGTTGATTCGGGCAATGCGATTAGCAATTAAATTGTTGTAGGATGCAAACGAGCCTGCAATCATGATGCTGCCATCTGATAAAAATTGGATGGCATTGATGGCGCTACCCGATGGAATGCTTGCATCAGGAAAAAAACTTTGGTCAAGGCTTCCATTGGCATTTATACGGGCAAATCGAAGCCTTTGCACACCGTCATAACTGGTAAATGAACCGGCAATCAGTAACCGACCATCCGACTGTGTGGCAACGCGCTGTACTGTATTATTTGCACCGACTGTAGCATCAAAGTTCAAGTCTAGACTACCATCCGTATTTACAATTGCCACGCGGTTTCGCGCTATGCCATTGAAATTCTGAAAAGTTCCTCCTGCGGCAATTCTACCATCAGAAAAGAGCGCAATATCGTTCACCGTATTATTAAATCCACCTGCCGGGTTAAATTCAGAATCTACCGCGCCATTGCTGAGAATTCTGGCGATTCGTACACGTGAGGTGCCTGCATAGCTGGTGAAATTTCCTGCGATAATGATACTTCCATTGCTTTCCAGAACAGCAGCTCGGATGGCATTGTTGGCTCCGTTGCCAATGATAAATTCCGGATCGCGCGAACCATCCTGATTTAAGCGCACAATACGATTGGTAGGCACTCCATTGAAATTGGTGAATTCACCCACTACAACAATTTTTCCGTCGGATTGCACCAGTATTTTCAAAACATTATTATTCGGATTAATGCCGATGTTAAAAGTTGTGTCAAGAGTTCCGTCCACATTAAGCCTGAAAAGTCGGGGAACCGGTTTATGGTGGTAGGTGGTAAATGTTCCTGCCACTAGAATTTTTCCATCGGCTTGTCGTGCCAGTGCTGTTACATTTCCAGTACTGCTGATGCCAAACCCGGGGTTAAAATCAAGCGCAACCCCTTGTTCAATACTTACTTTTGCAAAACTTCTTCGCGAAATGCTGGAGATTTGGGTATAATTTCCTGCGATGTACAAAGATTCTTCTTGTATTTGGTGAAGGTGCCAAATAACACCATCAACGTTGGTTTGCAAGGTAAAATTGGTGTCGCGTTCACCACTCATATTTAGACCAAGCAAGCCCCTTGCTGCAATGGTATCTAAATTTTGAAAAGCGCCACCTAAAATCATCAAAGAATCGTTTATCTGGATAAAGTCATGAATCTGCCCGTCGAGCCCTGAGCTGAGTTGAAAATCGTTCGCAATCTGCCCTTGCAGGTTTACTTTAATTAATTGCTCCACGGGGTTTCCATTCCAGATGCTAAAGTTTCCGGCAATCCACAAGTTTGTATGATCGAAAGCTTTAATTTTTCGGATGGCACCATTAGGATTTACATTGCTGAAAGCTTGCAATAGCTGGCCGGAAGCGTCTATAGCGGCAATATGTTGCCGACTTTGTTGATTCACCAAGTTAAACGCGCCGCCGAGCACAATATTCCCATTGGGCAATTCATGTAAGGCGTTTACCACTGCATTGGCCGATGCTTGAAAGCTATTTTGTACGGTGCCGTCATATTTCAGTTTTACTAATCGCAAGGCAGGTTGACCATTAAAAAACACGAAATTGCCTCCGGCTAAAATGGAACCATCTTGTAGCATGACCACATCTTTGACTTCTCCATTAGCACCACTGCCGACATTAAACGATGCGTCGCGGCTACCATCCGGCATAAGTCGAATAATGTGTCCGGCACTTTGGCCATTGAAACTCGTAAAACTCCCAACAGCAATCAATTTTCCGTCTTTCTGCAGCAAAATTTTATTGACCGTGCCATTAAAGCCTGCTTCGACCTTAAAGCTAGGATCGAATGTACCATCAGGGTTCAGGCGGGCAATCCTGTTTGCCGTGTAACCATTGTAGGCCGTAAAACTACCCGCAATGATAGCCCGCTCGCCGGGTATTGAAACGCTGCTCAATACAGCACCATTAGCTCCGCTTCCTTGGTTAAAAAAGGGATCAATTCGCACTTGTTGTGCATTGATGTGGATCGCAAAATTGCATAATAGGGCTATGAAACAAAACAGAATACTTCTTTGCATGTGTTAAAGCTTGACAGGCAAAAATAGTATGTTTTTCAAGCTAAAAATTGAAAATCGTTTGAATTATGAACGAATTGCCTTTACACCCGGCAGCTCAATGCCTTCCATATATTCTAACAAAGCCCCACCACCGGTGCTCACATAGCTCACTTTGTCGGCTATGCCGAATTGGTTTACCGCAGCCACGGAGTCGCCGCCTCCCACCAAGCTAAACGCTCCTGCTGCTGTGGCGCGAACAATACTATCAGCTACCGTTTTGGTTCCATGTTCGAAGTTGCTCATCTCAAACACACCCATAGGGCCGTTCCATAAGATTGTTTTTGCGGATTGCAGAATGGCATCAAAGCGCTGAATCGTTTCTTCGCCGATATCAAGTCCCATGTAGCCCTCAGGAATTTCTCCCACCTTGCAATGAATGGTTTGAGCATCGTTAGCAAAGGCATTGGCAGCAATGGTATCTACAGGTAAGTGAATTTTCACGCCCTTATCTTCGGCTTTTTTAAGGAGTTCAAGTGCAAGGTCGAGCTTATCGTCTTCAACCAATGAATTGCCTATCTTTCCGCCTTGCGCTTTGATAAAGGTGAACGTCATGCCACCGCCAATAATCAGGTGATCCACCTTGCCCAGCACATTTTCGATGATGCTGATTTTGCTCGACACTTTAGCGCCGCCCATTACTGCTACAAATGGCCTTTGGGTGTGTACCAGCACTTTATCTATGCTTTCGATTTCAGCTTGCATCAGGTAGCCAAACATTTTGTCTTTTTCAAAAAAATCGGCAATCACTGCCGTAGAAGCGTGTGCGCGATGCGCAGTGCCAAAGGCATCATTCACATACACATTGCCTAATGCGGCCAATTTTTCGGCAAATTCTCGATCGCCTTTCTCTTCTTCTTTGTAAAAACGAAGGTTTTCAAGCAAAAGCACTTCGCCCGTTTTCAGCTGATCGATAGCCGACTCTACTTTAGGACCAATGCAATCATCCACAAAGTGGACTGGCAGACCGCAAGCTTTCTCTACATTTTTTACAATGTGAAACAGGGAATATTTATGTTCAGGCCCGCCTTTAGGACGGCCTAAATGCGACATCAACACCACTTTAGCGCCGCCCGAAGCGATTTTGCGAATGGTTTTAACTGCGGCCCGAATGCGGGTATCGTCCGTAACTTCAAATTGTTCATTGAGGGGCACATTAAAATCTACGCGTACCAATACGGTTTTCCCTGTAAAATCAAATGTTTCGATGTTTTGCATTGTTTTTTGTGTTCTTAATGTTTAATCATGATTTTTTGAATTTCACGACCCGATTTGACCAAGTATATGCCCTCGGGTAAATCAGTGGTATCGATTTGAAATTCAGAACGTTCGGTTCGTGTTTCCAATACGCACCTTCCTTGCATGTTGATGATTTGGATGAGATTGCCTGCTTTTACATTTTTTACGTGAATAAAATCATTTGCAGGGTTGGGGTAAACCTGAAAGCCTTGATCATGAAAAGAAATAGGCATTAGTCCGACTGTGCCGCCTTTGAAGGCTAAATTGTCAAGGAATAAAACACTGCCCGGGATTGCATTATCGAAATCGCTGGAAGCGCTGAAAATGAGCAATAAGGAATCTGGGGCAGAACTATCCAAATAAAACAATGGAATGCTCATTCTTGTCCACTGCTCCGCTTGCAATCCATAAGTGATAAACGCTCCCCCGATGGTATCTCTTCCGTTTCCTACCCATTTGGTGAGTAGGCAAAGTGCTGCAGCTTCGTCGTTTACTTCCGGGAAATACTGAAAAAAACCGGTAAGGCTGTCCGGCCTTGCCGTGAAAGCAATGCCTGGTGCCGTGTTTCCATCTACAAAGTCCAATTTTGCTTTTGCGATAAAACCAGGGATGGCGTTACCAATGAAGTCGATGGATTCCATTCTCACGGCAAATTGACCATTCTGGACGGGGTTGCTAGATTTTGTGACAGGGGTGATGCCCAATTGTCCGGTGATATCATTGGTACCTGACCAGCCTGTAGGAACTTCATGGCTTGTTCCTGGAGGGGTAGACCATTGTTCAAAATCGGCATTTGGAAGCTGTTGTGCTTGACAAAGCATACTGAAAAGAAACATTCCAATGCATGAAAAAAGGGGTTTCATATTTTGTATTTTGCAGCAAAGTTATTTTGATTTTTAAATTGGAAGTGGTGTTTATGGAAAATTAATCATCCATTTTTTTATGATAAATGAATTGCTCAAACACACGGCTATTTATCATTTCAAATGTCATCAAACCGCAAAAGCCGCAGTTTTTTTTAGAAGTGCGCAAAGGTTTTATTCGTTGGATAAACTCATCTTGAATCCAATCAATTCTTGACATACAACATACTAGTTTTATATTGAATCCAACCGCGAAGGGCGCGAAGAACGCTAAGGTTTTTTCTTAGGCACAAGGCCGTTCGTCACGCCCAATTATTCATAGTTCATAAATAATAATTCATTCAAATACGCTTTCAATTTTCAACTATCCATTTTCAATTCAAAACACAAACATTTTAAAATTCGGTCTGTTATTTAATCCGCAAAGGCTTTAATTTGCAAACTCAATACAGCAAAGGAAATGTTAGTTTGGTTCAGAAGATTGGTAAAGATAAGTTTGGTCAATGTGTTTTTAGTCATTGCTGCCGGCGGCATTGTTCGCATGACTGGTTCCGGCATGGGTTGCCCCGATTGGCCCAAATGTTTTGGCCAATATATCCCACCCACCGATGTAAGTCAATTACCTGCTGACTATAAAGAAATTTTTAAGGTTCAGGGCAAGGAGATTGCCGACTTTTCGGCATTTAAAACCTGGACAGAGTATATCAACCGTTTAGTAGGAGCGTTGCTAGGCTTGTTTTTGCTCATCACCACGGTGATTGCTGCATTTTTGTGGAAAAAAGATAAATGGCTTTTTCTGGCGAGTTTTTTCATTCTTTTGCTCACCGCTTTTCAGGCCTGGCTTGGGGCATTGGTGGTAGCATCTAATCTCGCTCCAGTGCGCATCACCACACACATGGTGGTGGCATTGATTATAGCTGCACTCGTGATGTGGCTGCTCGACCGGGTGAATGCCCTATCGGGCAAAAGCAGACAATCATTCCGGATAACCCATTTTAGAGGCTTGCTTTTCATTGCTATGTGCGTCACCTTGGTGCAGGTGGCTATGGGCACACAAGTGAGAGAAGAAATTGACCATATTGCTGCCAGTTATGCCGACAAGTCCTTGTGGATTCAATCGCTTTCATTGCTATTTTATGTGCATCGCTCATTTTCCATTTTGGTTTTGGGGTTGAACGTGTTTATCATTTACCAAATCAATCGTCAGATTCCGTTTTTTGATCATCTCCCGTCTCAATTGGTGGCGATCTCGATTTTCCTGAGCATATTTTCGGGGGTTATGCTCAATTATGCAGGATTTCCGGCTTTTGCGCAGCCGATACATTTGTTTGCAGGAGCTGTATTATTCACCGCGCAATATGCCATGTTTCTTCAGGCAAGAAGAATCCAAGCGGCATAATATCGTTCTTTCCGATTTGCTTCTCTTGGTTAGCTTTGCACGATTAAAAATTCATGGGCATGAAGTTTCTCATCATTGGACTGGGCAATATCGGCAAGGAATATGAAGGCACGCGCCACAATATCGGTTTCAGCGTGCTTGACCACCTTTGCGCCAAAGAGCAAATCACCTTCAAAACCGACCGGCTTGCCGATGTAGCACAATGGAAATACAAAGGCCGTTCATTGGTGCTCATTAAGCCATCCACCTATATGAATCTCAGTGGCAAAGCGGTGAATTACTGGATGCAGCAAGAAAAAATTGCAATAGAAAATGTGCTAGTAGTAACTGACGACATTGCACTTCCATTCGGCACCATCCGACTGCGGGCCAAAGGAAGCGATGGCGGGCACAATGGCTTAAAAAGCATCAATGAAGTGTTGAAGACTACAGACTATGCCCGACTTCGCTTTGGTGTGGGCAATGATTTCCCCAAAGGCCGACAGGCTGAATATGTGCTTTCGCAATGGAGCGCCGAACAATTCGCTGCCCTTCCGGAGCGATTAGAAAAATGCAAGGCTTTAATAGAAAGTTTTGTAACCATTGGTGTGGCGCGCACAATGTCATTGTTCAATAACCAATAATCACGGCTTTTTCTATATTTGCTCTTGTATCACGCTTAATTAAAATACAAACATGAAATGTCCATTAGAGCAAGCTCATACCAACCGGAAATGAATATCCGGACATTCCATGTGACCTTTAAAAAACTTAAATTATATACACATGAAAAATCTCAACGTCTTTACATTTTTTGCATTGATCTTCTGGTCGTGCGGAAACGCGCCTACTAAAGAAGACCGCGCTGCCATTCTGGAGCAACACCAGCTGATGGAAGAAGAGCATGCCCTGATGGAACAGGAACATGATGAAATGGAAAAAGAACATGAAGAGTTTTTTGCATCATTGGATCTTACAGACAGCACTTTCGCCAGACTGGAAGCAGAGCACAAACAACTTCTTGAGCAGCACCATCAGATTGTAAAAGAGCATGAAGAAATTATTGCCGCGCATCGCAAAATGGAAGAAGAAATCAGATCAGGGAAGCTGAGTAAGGAAGAAGTGGAAAAAAGAGAAAAACAGATGATGGCCGATCATGAGTTGTTTCGCAATCAGCACCAGCAAATGCGAGAAGACCATCAACGTATGAAACAAGAG
>JBKBKN010000012.1:66429-96415 GCA_046294625.1 Flavobacteriales bacterium | reverse complement strand
CGCTTTCACCGGTTATCATTGATTCATCAACATAGGCATCACCTTCGATTACCTTACCATCAGAAGCTATTCGTTCGCCTGTATCGGCAATTAAGTGGTCATTAACTTGAACATCAGTAGTTTTTACTTCTTGAATGGTTCTTTGTAAATCATTCATGACCACCTTTTTAGCGAAATTAGGTTGCAGCGCAGCCAATTCCTTCAAGGCTGATCCTGTTTGGCGAAGCGAGCGATGCTCCAACACATTCCCGAGCAAAACCAGGGTAATGATGGTGGCAGCTGTTTCGTAGAACATAAACTGGTGAACTTGATCGGTTCCATAATAGAGCCATGTTCCCCATAAACTATAAAGAAAAGCCGATGTGGAGCCGATGCTGATAAGCACGTCCATATTGGGAACCCGATTTTTTAAAGAATGCCATGCGCTTTTGCCAAAAAAACTCCATCCGATAAACATCACAGGAAGGCTTATTGAAAGCTGAAAAAGTGGATTACTCAGCAAACTGTGGTGAATAAACATGTGCGCCAACAAAGGCAGCGTTAAAATAGCAGAAATTCCAAATCGGATTTCAAGTGGGCTGAACCTTCCAGTGGTCTGCTTTTGCTCTTCTTTGCGAACTTTATAACCTAATTTTTCTATCTCTGTTTTTACCTTTTCTATCGGTAGAGCTTGCACGGGCTCAAAAATCACTTCTCCATTCTGGAAGCTCACTTCTACCTTTTGCAGACCCTTATTCTTTAGCGATTTTTCGATTCCTGCAGCGCAATTGGTGCAGGTCATGCCATCTACCTGTAGGATGATTAATTCTCCTATTTCACCATCAGTTTTCATCTTCCTTTGCTTGAGCTATTTCTTCCTCAGTTAGCAATTTTAAACCAACACTTTCCACGTTTTGCTTTAGCCTTTTCAAGATGGTGATTTCATATCCATCATGGATAATATGATCATTCACCGCCGGAATTCCGCCAAAGATAAAATTCACATAGCCCGATACGGTTTCATAATCAGAACTTTCTTCAATAGCACGGGGTAAAAGGTCATTTACATCTGAAATGGAAGCTGTGGCATTCACAATAAATTCATTATCGCTTTTCCGCTCCACTACCGGTTTTTCTTCGTCATACTCATCTTGGATTTCTCCCACCAACTCTTCAATAATATCTTCCATGGTCACTATCCCCTCTGTGCCGCCGAATTCGTTGGTAACGATGGCAATTTGAATATGCTGCCTTTGAAACTCACGCAACAAATCGTTTACTCGTTTGCTCATAGGAACGTAGTAGGCGGGGCGAATAAATTGCTCCAAATCATTGATTTTTCCATGGAGCAATTTTTTGATTAAATCCTTGCTGTGGATGATACCAATAATATTGTCAATAGACTCTTTGTAAACGGGAATTCTGGAATACCCTTCTTCTACAAGCTTTTTTAAGTTACTATCTAAGTCATCATCAATATCGATGGCTACCACTTTGGAGCGTGGCACATAAATATGCTTAACCACCCTATCATCAAACTCAAACACATTCTGAATCAATTCATGTTCAGAAGATTTAATAGCGCCACCTTCTTCACTCTCAGTGAGAATAAGTCTTAATTCTTCTTCCGTATGCACATCGGTATTGTCGAGCGTTTTGATTCCAATAGCTCTTAATAGCAGATTTGCCAAACCATTCAGCATCCATATAAATGGTCGAAACAAAATGTAAATGAACTTCAATGGCAATGCTATGGCAATAGTAGTTTGCAAGGGATGACGAATGGCAATTCCCTTAGGAGCTAGCTCACCTAAAACGATATGAAGTATAGTGATAAGAAAAAATGCGACAGGCAATGAAATATTGTGTAGCAATTCCGGGCTTAAACTTGCTCCAAATAATTCAAATGTATTCGTTATGACTTTGCCTACCACGGGTTCACCAATCCAACCTAACCCAAGACTGGCAAGCGTGATACCAAGCTGAGTTGCTGAAAGATAAGCATCGAGATGATCGGTAATATGTCTGGCAACAGGAGCCACATTACTCCCTTGGGTTACTTTAAGATCAATTTGCGACTGACGAACTTTTACAATGGCGAATTCAGCAGCAACAAAGAAACCGTTCAAAAAAACTAAAAAAAGTGTAAGTAAAATATCTGATATCATAGTTTGAAATTAAATGAATAGCCGAGTGATGTCCGATGAAACTTTTCATCTCGCATCATAGCAATTGCATTAGGGCGGCTTGTTCACATCTATCAGATTAGACTCCACAAAAGTATGATAAAATATTGAATTTCTTTAGACGATCTATCAACAGCCTTTTCACAACAAATTCAAATGATTCATAGCACTAAATGATTTTTTTAAAAATAGGCATTGCGAATTGACTATCTTACTATATTTGCGCTCTCAAAACAAACGGTGGTTGTAGCTCAGTAGGTTAGAGCATCGGATTGTGGTTCCGAGGGTCGTGGGTTCGAGCCCCATCTTCCACCCTGATTAAGAAATAAGAAAAGCGCTTTAAGCGCTTTTTTTATTTCTTAATTTTCCTGATCTGCAAGTTGATATGTTCGAAGATTTCTGGCTTCACATTAGCCAATGGCTGTCGCACATGCTCTTCGCAGATATCCATAATTTTCAACGCTGCTTTTATTCCCGATGGACTTCCGTCGGCAAATAAATATTTAATAAAGTCGAGTAAAGAATAATGCAATTTTCGAGCTTTTTCCATTTCATTGTTTAAGGCCAATCGCACCATGTCTCCAACACGATCGGGATAAGCATTAGCTACTACAGAAATCACGCCATCACCACCTGCGGCAATTATGGGTAAGGTGAGTGCATCATCTCCTGAAATCACTAAAAAATCACTAGGTTTATCTTTGATGATTTGCATGATTTGCTCAAGATTGCCCGATGCTTCTTTGGTTCCAATAATATTCTTGAAATCGTGAGCAAGACGCAGCTGTGTTTCGGCTGTCATATTGCTTCCCGAACGTCCTGGTACATTATATAAAATAATAGGCAAGGTAAATGATTCTGCCAATGTTTTATAGTGCTGATAAATGCCCTCCTGTGAAGGTTTATTGTAATAAGGCGAGACGGAGAGAATTGCATCTACCCCCTTTAAATTATAATCATTCGCTTCTTTGAGCAGCGCTTTCGTATTGTTTCCGCCTAAACCCAAGACAAGACCCGCCCTATTGTTGTTAAATTGCTTGACAGCTTCGAGCAGCTCTAGTTTTTCTTCTTTTTCAAGTGTAACAGATTCGCCGGTTGTGCCTAACACTACCAGATACTCCACTTTATTATTACAAAGGTGGTTAACCAATTTCTCCAGTGCTTTGAAATCGATATTTCCTTGTACATCGAATGGTGTAACTATCGCTACACCGGTGCCTCTAAACAGTAGATTTTTGGGGGGCATTGATTTGAGATAATATGTGAATAATTAAATAAACAAATGTTTTGCTATCAGTAATTCCTTTGGTTTCAATTGCCATGTCATAGATATGCGCGAAACGACCTTCGCTTCGTCCTATTTTGCATTTGGCAGCTGATGCTGCTGCAATGAAATCAAGCGGATAAAAGTCAATGAGTGATACATTCACCAAAAGATCAAAAGGCTTCTCAATAAAATTATTCACCTCCACCCCTGCAGGTTTATTGTACCAATTCAGATGCTGTTTAAAGAAATAATCGGACTCAGGGCGGGCTAAGGGATGAAAAGTTTTTTCGGTATGATTGACAAAACCCAAACTATTGGCTTGAATTCCATAGACACGTAAGTCTTTGAAAAATTCTTTAACTACTTTAAATTCATGTTCAGTGCTGGCATCATAAAGAATACCAAAGCTTTTTGCATTATAAATATCAGGGTTGCCACGTCTTCGGGTATTCCCTTTTAAGGTCTTGTTTAATTCTCTGAGTGAAACAATATTTGCGATGGTAGCTTTCATGCTTCGCCTATCATATTTTTAAAATCTGTTTCCGAGATAATTGGCACCTTTAGTTTTTCAGCTTTTTTGAGTTTCTCGGGTCCCATTTTCTCTCCGGCAAGCAGAAAATCTGTTTTTGCTGATACACCACTTAAAACTTTACCTCCATGCATCTCTATCAGATTTTTTAATTCATCACGCGAAAATAGGGTAAAAACACCGGATACCACAAATGATTTATCTTTCAGTTTATCGCTAGCCATCTTATTTTGCGAGCGATCTATAGTAAAGTTTATTCCAGCCTGTTTCAATGAAGTTATGATTTCAAGGTTATTTGGCTTTGAAAAAAACTCCAGTACACTATCTGCTATCACTTCTCCAATTTCTGACACTTCTAATAAGTCTTCGCGGGAAGCCAATATTAGCTGATCGATGTTTTCAAAGTGCTTGGCCAATTTCTTAGCCACCGTTTCGCCCACATATCGAATGCCTAAAGCATAAAGTACGCGTTCAAATGGAACTTGTTTTGATGCTTCGATGCCTTTAATCACATTCTGACTTGATAGTTCTTTAAAGCCTTCGAGTCTCAAAATTTGCTCATACCTTAGACTATACAAATCCGCATAATTTTTTATCAGTCCTTCTTTGTAAAGTAGCTCAATGGTTTTTTCCCCAAGGCTGTCTATATTCATCGCCTTGCGGGTGATAAAATGAATAATCTTTCCAATGGCTTGTGGCGGACAACCATCTTCATTGGGACAATAATGAAGTGCTTCGCCTTCCTTTCTGATTAAGGCTGTGCCACACTCCGGGCAATGAGTAGCATATTGATGCGGGATGGAAAACAAATCGCGTTTTGAAACATCTACAGCAGTAACTTTGGGAATAATCTCTCCTCCCTTTTCCACATATACTGTATCGCCTTCGCGAATATCCATTTTCTCTATAAAGTCGGCATTGTATAGTGAGGCTCTTTTCACGGTGGTGCCGGCCAGCGCAACCGGTTTGAGATTAGCCACCGGCGTAATAGCTCCTGTTCTACCAACTTGATAAGTAATTTTTTGCAAAACGGTAATAGCTGATTGTGCTTTGTATTTGAACGCAATGGCCCATCGGGGCGATTTGGCAGTAAACCCAAGCTGCCGTTGCCGCTCATATTCATTGACTTTAATCACTATCCCATCGATCTCAAATGGCAAAGAAAATCTCGACTGCTCCCAATGCTCGATGAATGAAAATACTTCATGTAGTGAAGCGCATTTCTTCATGTGCTCCGAAACTTTAAAACCCCACTTTTTCCCTTCTTGAAGGTTTTCATAATGCGACTGCGTTGGCAATTGATCACCGAGTAGGGCATAAAAAAAACAATCTAATCCACGTGTAGAAACTTCTGCCGGATCTTGCATTTTTAAACTGCCTGATGCAGCATTGCGCGGGTTTTTAAATAATCGTTCAGCAATTTCTTCTTCGTTAAATCCTGATTCGATTAGTTCTTCTTCTCTTGCTTTGTTGAGGCGTTCAAAGCTTTTCAATGGCATGAAGACTTCCCCTCTGATTTCAAACTTCTCCGGATAATCTCCCTTCAAGAGAAGAGGGATGCTACGAATCGTTTTGATGTTATTGGTAATAATATCGCCTTGAGACCCATCGCCGCGGGTAAAGGCCTGAACCAATTTACCTTTTTCATATTTCGCTCCTATGGCAGCTCCATCGAATTTCAACTCACATACATAAGAAAAATCATCACCTACAGCTTTTCTGATGCGTTGGTCAAATTCGGTCAGGTCTTCTTTGGAGTAACTGTTCGAAAGACTTAGAAAAGGTGTTTCATGCTGAATACTTTCAAATTTCTGAGTGATTGCACCTCCGACACGTTGCGAAGGCGAATTGGGTGATTTGAATTCAGGGTAAGCGTTTTCAAGCAAGGCTAATTCTTCCAGCAGCATGTCAAACTCAAAATCACTTATCGAGGGTGTATCGAGCACATAGTATTGATAATTATGCTCGTCTATTATGGTCGTTAGCTCTTCAATTCTCGCCTTTGCCGACTCCGGTGAGTTGATTTTAACAGTATTCCCTATGTTTTTCATTTAACGGTCAAAGTTAAATGATAACCAAAGATTACAGGCTTCTCTTTATCTAATTTTATTCAGAATTCTATTTCTGCAAAAAGCATAAATATGAATCAAAGAAGCTAAATTGGAGTATTGTTGAGTTTACTCAACTTTTTCCATTCGCAAATCAAAAGTCTGCAAAAAAGCATGTATGCTCAATTGCTTTCGATCAATTGAATGAAAAAAATGGACAGCATGATTCAAGCCGTTGATAAATCGAAGCTTTTGTTTAACTGAAATTCGGACAGATGTGAGAATCCTTCATCACTCGTACCCATACTTCTCTTTCCAGAGTGCAGCAAGCCTTTTACGCATTTCCTCTTCGCGTGCATTCTGTCCGGGTTCGAAAAATTTGGTGCCTGATATGGATTCGGGTAAATATTCCTGCTCGCTGAAATTTCCTTCAAAGGCATGCGAATATTGGTAATCTTTACCATAATTCATTTCCTTCATGAGCTTGGTAGGTGCATTGCGCAGATGAAGCGGAACTGGCAAATCGCCGGTTTTGCGTATAAGCTCCTGAGCTGAGCGAATGGCCGTATAGGCCGCATTGCTCTTGGGCGATGATGCCAGATAAATAGCAGTTTGACTAAGCAATAAATCACACTCAGGATAACCAATTTGTTGCACACCACTGAAACAAGCCTGCGCCAAAAGCATGGCATTAGGATTGGCATTACCAATGTCTTCAGACGCCAAAATCAGCATGCGTCGGGCGATGAATTTGGGATCTTCACCGCCTTCGATCATTCTTGCAAGCCAATAAACAGCCGCGTTTGGATCGCTGCCTCTAATTGATTTAATAAACGCCGAAATTACGTCATAGTGCATTTCGCCTGATTTATCATAGATAGACTGCTTTTGCTGCAAAACTTCAGTCACCAGCTTATCAGTGATTTGTATAACCCCTCTCCTGCCCGTTTGCGATAGCACGATTAGTTCAAAAAGGTTCAATAATTTTCGGGCATCACCTCCAGAAAACCGCAATAATGCATCATTTTCCTTTAATTGGATTTTCTTCATCTTGAGCAGTTCATCTTGCTCTGACGCAAGTTGAACTATTTCAAGGAGTTCGTCTTTTTCTAGTGGTTTCAAGGTGTAAACCTGGCAGCGAGAAAGTAAAGCAGGAATCACTTCAAACGATGGATTCTCTGTAGTGGCTCCTATCAATGTTATAATACCTCTTTCCACTGCCCCCAACAAAGCATCTTGCTGTGATTTATTGAATCGATGAATTTCATCTATAAAAAGTATTGGCCTTTGCAGCAGTCCGCCTTGTCGTTTAGCTAAGTCGATAATGTCTCTCACCTCCTTCACACCGGCATGAATAGCTGAAAGGCTATAAAATTGTGTTTCAAAATAATCTGCAAAGAGTTGGGCTAAAGTTGTTTTTCCCACGCCAGGAGGTCCCCAGAAAATGATTGAAGGAAGTGCAGATTGAGTTTCCAAAATCTTTCGAAGTATTGCTCCTTTGCCCAATAAATGCTTTTGCCCAACAATTTGGTCTATTGTTTTTGGGCGCATTCGTTCAGCCAAGGGTTGGTTCAATAAATTCATTGTGCAAATACCGTTTCCATTGGAACTTCCTCAGGTCGCTCTCGCTTCCAGCGCTTATGCGACCAAACCCAATATTGCGGATCTTCAAGAATAAGATTTTCCAACGCCTTAGTATGTGCTTTGGTGATTTCACCTGGTTGAAACTTATTCACATCATCAGCTATGGTGATATACTCCGCTTCATAAAAGCCGCGTTTCACTTTTCGGATCTTGGCAAAAACTACTCCCATATCATACTTTCTAGCATAATGCTCTGTACCATACGACACCGCAGTCTCTCTTCCTAAAAATAAAGTCCAATAGCATTTGTGGATATTAGACGGCCATTGATCGGCCACAAATCCGGTAATAGTTACTTGGTTTTTGTTGCTGTCAAACATTTCGTTAGTGTGCTTGGTATCAGCAAGTATGATGTCAAATTTTCCTCTCGATTTAATCATAGCTTTGTTCATCACAGGGTTTTTGATCTTTTTATAAATCCCCATAGCCTGATGTTTATGATGCAAGTTCAAACTTAGTGCAAGCATTTCCCAGCTATTGTAATGACCGGTGACACCAATCAGGCTTTTTCCTTGATTAAAATAGGCTTCTGTATGTTCAGGATTAATAGTTTTGAATCTTCTGTTCAATTCATTTGCCGAAATGCTGAAGAGTTTGACAGACTCTACAATTAGATCGCAGAGATGTCTATAAAATCCTTGCTCAATACTTTTAATTTCCCCATCTGTTTTGTTTGGGAAAGCGGATTTTATATTTCCACGAACAACTTTTAGACGATACTTAAATACCCGATAAATCAAGAAGTATAAAAAGTCACTGATGGCATAAAGAACGCTAAATGGTAAATAAGACAACCCTTTGATAAGAAATAGCATCACATGCGTTAGCAAATTCGAGATCATAAGTTTATCTGCAATAAATTCTTAATACGTTAAATGCTTCTTTATTTCCTAGACCAACCGCTGTCCGCAAATTTTCGCATGCTTCATCTTTCTTCCCAAGCATATAATTTGCAATGCCCTTGCGATACCATGCACGATGATTATTTGAATCGAATTCCAATGCACAATCAAAGTTTTCGACCGCTGCATGAAAATTGCCTAAATAGAATTCTGCTTCGCCTCTCTGATAATTAATAGTGGGTGATTCGGGTGCAAAAATCAGTGCTCGTTCAAGAATATGGATGGCTCCTTTGTAGTCTCCCAATTCAATTTTTGCTATAGCTAAGTACTCGAATCCTTTGATACTCTGTGGTTCGCGCTCAATTACTGTGCTAAAATCATCAACAGCTTTATTGGGCTTCCTGATTTTCAAATAACATAAGCCTCTGTTAAAGAATGCTTCTGTGTTTTTGGGGTCCAGTTCAATCGATTGGGTAAATGCATCGGCTGCAGAAGCATATTCATCGCGAATCCAGCGCGCATTGCCCATATTGAAATAATCTTTTGCTGTTTTCTGAGCGATTGTAGGTAAGCTACTCAGAAGAGATAGTAATATGAAAACAGACCTGAATGGCAGGGTTAGGTTGAAAAGCACTTTAATTATTTTGATTGCCTTTTACAATATTTTTGAATGTACTCCGAAGCTTGTTGATGATTGTATCGCAAGGCCAAATTAAAATCATCACACGCTTGGCTTCTTTTGTTGAGCATTAACAGACAAGTGCCCTTTGCGAATATGGCTTCAGCATAATCAGGTTTGATTTGGATGGACTTTTCCAGTAATATTACGGCTTCTTCATAACTTTGCTTCCCGATCAACTCCACCGCTTGATTATATAACGCTCCGGGATTTGCACTTTTGTTGTTTTGACCAAAAACAAAACTTGTCAACAGCACACTAAAGGTTAAAAGCGCTAATTTCTTTTTTGATCTTGGTTTATTCATTGTTTCGAATTCTTCTTTCATTTCTTATTTACAGTAAAAACTATGCCATCAATTTACTTTAATTGATTTATTGGAATTATTCGCAATTGATTAAAAATAGCTCCTGTGCTTCGGCATTGCCTAAACCTGCAGCTTTTTTCCAGTCCAAACAGGCACCTTTCTTATTGCCAAGTAATAGTTTTGCTGAACCTCGGGCTGTTAGAGATTCATCGTGATCAGGGTCAATTTCAAGTGCCTTGTTAAAATCAGCTAATGCTTCTTTATCTTGTTTTTCACCTGCCCCTTTTGCCGCACCGCGATAGTAATATGCATCTGCGTTATCGTTACGAACCTGAATCGCTTTGTCACAATCTCTGTAAGCAGCTTTCATATTGTCATTTTCATAGAACAATATGCATCTATTCAACAATGCATCGAAATAGCTATTGTCTAATTTTACCGCTTTGGTATAATCATCTAAGGCTTCATAGTCCATATTCAATGCCTCATAGCTTACCGCTCTCTTAAACCAAATGATTTTATCATCGGTTTTCTTTTCCAATGCTTTAGAAAATGATGCCACCGACTCCTTGTATTTACCCTGAATCTGTAATACAGTTCCCTTTTGCACATATAGGTCAACATCATTGAAACCGAGCTTTTCTGCTTTTTCGAAGTCGCTAAGTGCCGCTACCATGTCCAGAAGCTTGATGTTCACTTTTCCTCTAACATAATAGGCTTCTGCCAAATCCTGATCCATTTTAATCGATTTATCCAAAGAAGCCAAAGCATCCTGATACTCTGTTTTTGCTAATAATTCAGCACCTTTCTTCATCAACTCTTGAGGTGATTGAGCATATGAATTGCTGGATAAAGTCATGAAAATGCCAAATAGGACGCCGACAGATAGACTGATAAATTTATGAAATAAGATTAAACGCATTTGATACAAGCTTAGGGCTTTAATTTTTAGATTGCCAAAATAATACCAAAATCGTTTAAATAACGAAAGAAACTGCAAAAAATCAAAAACCACTTACTAGAAGTGCTGTGACTCTTTAAATTCAAGTGTTGTGTTGATGGTGATTCGCTATTACCGCCCTTTTATCAATTCCCCTTCCATGCTCACTTGCAATCTATCCAATATGTTGTGGGTTTCAATAACGCATTTCAAAACAATTATGCAGAATAATAAAGTTCCAATAATCGCTTTACATAAATTTCAATATCATATTGACGTGCGTAGTTTTGCGCATACTTACTTATGTCATTATACAGCTTCTCATCCTTCCAAAGTTGAATAATTGCTTCTGTAAATTGCGAAGAATTGCATTCAGTGAAAATGAAGCCATTTTTGCCATGTTCGATAATATCTCGGTTTCCTTTTCCATCCAACGATACTACCGGCAATCCGGCTGCCATGGCTTCCAGCAAGACTAAACCCAAAGGTTCATAAGTTGCAGGATGCACATAAATATTTGCTTGGGCTAAATAGTCTCTTACATTCCCCACATTACCTCTCAAAAAAATTTTATCATCCAATTCATTAGCTTTTATAAGATCCATTAGGCGATCAAAAAGAACGCCATAGCCCAGTATATCTATCTGAAAATCAATATTCAACCTTCTTAACTCCAATGCAATATCGATCAAAAAAGCATGATTCTTTTTGGGCACCAGATTGCCAACCGAAACTATTCGAAGTTTTTGATCATTGCTTGTGAAATGAGTTCTGTCAACATAATATCTGCTATATTGAAAGCCATTTCTAATCAAGTGCACCCTCGATGCCAGATCAGTTGGCAAGCATCTTTTTAAATAAACATCTACATCGGCGGATATTGAAATAAAATGCGTGTTTGACTTTCTATACTGTTGAATTAACCACTTGAATTCAATATAATCGGTGAGATATCTTCTTTTGAAAAATGTTATTAAGCTGAGTGGCCTAAACTGGGGCATATTATCATGACCGTGAGAAAAATACTTTGCGCCGTGATAAATATAACTACGAGAAACAATTTCGGCTGCGAATAAGTGGGAGTGGATTATATCAGGCTTAAAGTCATCAATAATCTTTTTCAATTCATCATTTTGTAATAATGGCTTAGACTTTATAGAAAACTTAACACGTGAATTAATAATCTTCGGTTTGATTACTTGATCAATAAAATCTCGGTTAGGGAAGTTTTGATATGTTGTATGTGGTGGCTCTAAACAAATTAGTAAAACTTCATGGCCTAATTTATGAAGATTTTCAATGATAGCGCCTAACAAAACTTCTGCACCGCCGCATCCCAATATTGGTATGATGTAAGCTATCTTCAAAACAGTTGAATTATACATAAGAAAGTATCAAAGTCTAATGCTGAAAAAGAAAAATCACTAAATTGAATGCCGAATCCAACTTCAAAAAGCCATTGGATATTGGAATTTCTTGAGTTTCACAGAAGTCACTGTAGGCATCGAATTCGAAGTTACTTCTTGTAGTTATGATTCTGATTTTCTTTACTCCAAAAAATTTAGCCAACTTAATATTTGCTTCCTTAAAAAGCACTTTTTGATTTGGCTCAAAATTGCTTACAGCACCAATCAACAATCCATCGTCTAGTTTAAACCAGAATTTGAATCCATCAATTTCAACAAGATAAGAATTGCTGTAACTTAATTTATAAAGAATGTAAGCTTTATCTTTTCTTGTGCGCAATACATCATCATCATAATTATTGTAAATATCAATTTCTTTTGATTGAATGTTTAATACCCTAGAATTGAAATAGCGCTTATAAAGACCTGAAAGTAGTTTTATTTTATTCGAAAGAGCATAGAGATTAAAACTATTTACGCTAAACTCCAAATGTAAAAATTGACTCGACTTTTCCCAGCCAAGTTTATTGTAAAATCCTGGGGCTGAATTATCATTTGGAAAACCAAAAACTAACTTTATGCCTTCCTTTTGAGCCAAGTCATAGGTCTTTTGTGCAAATTGAACGAAGATGCCTTTTCGCTGATGACGTTTGTGAGTAATGGTATCTCCTGATTGACAGGCAAGGATTTCACCATGTCTGTTATATAAAATACATGGAAAAACACCATAGTATGCTGCAGGCTCGCCATTTTCAGCAAAAGCGATATACCCTATATAACTTTTCCCTGAGAAGTCTGTGTTAAATTTCTTTTCAAAATATTCAATATTGTACTTGCCTGGATGAAGCTCATTAAACAGCCAAGTTAAATCTGTCAAATGATTCTTAGAAATTCTTAGAATTTGATATCCATTAAAGTTCATAACCATTTAGCGCATAAAATAATTGATTGTAACATGAGTCGCAAGTGTAAACACCTGCCTTGTTTAAAATTCTATTATCATTTTTATCTTTTTCAAATAAATATTTACCCGCAGAATATTGGTACTTGTAACCTAAATCATCAGCTGCGTCTATCAAATTTCTTGAATATGATCCATCCGGATAAGCAACACTATTGATTTCATATTGAACAAGATTCTCTAAATAAGACTTGGAATCTGCTAACTCTCTTCTTGCATTGCCTAATTCAATCACTCCCAAATTATTGTGAAGATAACCATGACTACCGATTTTCACCCATTTAGATTTTCCTGTTTGGTTGATTTCTTGATCGCTCATAAGCTCCCAATAATCCTTTAGAGTTTCTTCGTTTATAATTTTCTGAATTAAATCATTCCCAAATGAATTGTATACCGCTTGTTTAAATCCATAATCTGCTTTTTCTGTTTTTATTACATGATTCAATGATTTTCCCGAAGCATGCAAAAATTTGTTATTTATTTTTTTGTATAAAATCCCATCAATTTCTATCTGCTCTCCTTCGAATAAAGTAGCTGCGATATCAATAAAATCTGCCCATAAAATTCGTTCCGG
Source organism: Flavobacteriales bacterium (assembly GCA_046294625.1). Taxonomy (GTDB): domain Bacteria; phylum Bacteroidota; class Bacteroidia; order M30B66; family M30B66; genus JBKBKN01. The sequence continues at coordinate 83,055 of JBKBKN010000012.1, read as the reverse complement.
CAAAGTATTTAATCCGGTTATAAAGAAACTGGCAAATGCTTGATACCGCTCTAAAATAGGTAAAGCATATTTGAAATTGTTTTTATAGCCATCGTCAAAGGTTATTGCTACATTACTAATTTCTGAGCTAAATTTTCCTTGAAAGAAATCTTCAGTAGAAATAATATTAGTATGCTTTTTGAGAAATGCAATTTGTCTTTCAAAACATTTTAAAGATGTGTGTCTTGTGTTAAAAGTCGTACAACCCTTTAAATCAACCCCATGGTACATTAAAATAAAATTTTTATTCAATCTGATCTGTTCAATGATTTTTGGATTGAATCCTAAGCTGAATTCGCGATTCAGCCTTTTTATTTTGTTGCCAACTCTTTTAATCATTCCTACAAACTTTTCATGCTTTATGCCAAATATTATAAATTAACATCTGCATAATTACACTCTTTTAATACTTATCAATTGTCTGTTTGTTCGGGTTGCAAGATATCAGAATTTAATGAAACCAAATTTGCAAATGTTAATGGTAAGTATTGACTGGTTAAAGAAGTGTAAATCAATGTCCATTAGATTAAATTTTAATCCCTGATGTTTATCTCGCGATAGTTCAGGTTAACCTCCAATTTATGAATTCGCATTGCTCCTGAAAAAAACTCTTTTATTGAAATAAAAACAAAAAAAGCTTTACCGCAATTCATGCAGCAAAGCCTTTATATGGTTTGGTAAAGAAATTACGCTGTAACTTGAGTCTGCGCCTGGACCTGTTTTGAAGCAATTTCAGCAAGCTTTTCAACAAGATCAGCTAATCTGCTGGAATATCCATACTCATTGTCATACCAACCAACCACTTTCACGGTTTGCCCCATCACCATGGTGAGTTCAGCATCATAAATACAAGAATGGGCATTGCCAACAATGTCAGCCGAAACAATTGGATCTTCTGTGTATTCTAAAATACCTTTCAAACCCTCTGATGCAGCTTTTTTAAAGGCTAATTTTACTTCTTCGACTGTCACTGCTTTATTGACTTTAACCGTTAAATCTGTAACTGAACCTGTTGGCACCGGAACTCTTAAGGCATTGCCATCGAGTTTTCCTTTCAAATGGGGTAAAACTAATCCTATAGCTTTAGCAGCACCAGTGGTAGTAGGAATAATAGAAAGTGCAGCAGAACGCGATCTGCGCAAATCTTTATGTGGTGCATCTACCAATCGCTGATCGCCTGTGTAGGCATGCACCGTAGTTAAAAGTCCGGCTTCCACTCCAAATGCATCATCTAGCACTTTCACCAATGGCGCTGCGCAATTAGTCGTACATGACGCGTTAGACAATATGTCGCCGGCAGATTCGAGAATATGTTCATTTATTCCCAAAACTACTGTTGGGACATCAGCCTTTGCAGGTGCAGAAATAATCACTTTTTTAGCTCCTGCAGCAACATGCTTACCTGCCGATTCCTTATCAAGAAAAAAGCCTGTGCATTCAAGAACAACATCTATATTAAGCGATGCCCATGGAAGATTTGCAGGGTCTTTTTCTGCAAAAACTTGCATTCTATGCCCTTCTGCTACGATGTAGTTTCCTTCCACCTGAACTTCACCATTCAGCCTTCCATGGACGGAATCATATTTTAGCAAATGAGCTAGTGTTTTGGCATCGGTAAGGTCATTGATGGCAACCACTTCGATATTTTTCTTAGCTAGCATAGCTCTAAAAGTGATTCTCCCAATTCTTCCAAATCCGTTAATCGCTACTCTGATTTTATTCATAATTAATTAATTAATTTTTTTGAGTGTCAAAAGTACACTTTGTCTTTGAGTCTTGCAAATTAAATTTTCATAAAACATATAATGCCGCAATTGGCACTATGAAAATAAGCTAACAAGAAAATGAAGGTACAAAAAATGAAAAACAAAAGACAGTAAATCAAATTGATGATGATAAGACAAAAAAAACGTGGTTCAAAGAACAAAAATAACCTTGAATAGGAACAAAAAACCACACATTTTCATGCAGCAAAAGTGAATGCAATTAAAATTTGGATGAAATGATTTAAGTACTATCTTTGCAGCCCGTTTTGAAAACCTGTATTTAATACATATTAATAAAGTGGATACATTCAGCTATAAAACAAAATCTGCCAACGCAGCCACTGTTGAGAAAAAATGGTACTTGGTAGATGCACAAGACCTCATACTCGGACGTTTATCGTCGCAAGTTGCAAAAATTCTTAGAGGCAAACACAAACCTTCCTTCACACCCCATGTTGATTGCGGTGATAATGTGATTATCGTAAATGCAGAGAAGGTAAAACTTTCAGGAAACAAGGCAGAAGAAAAAGTTTACGTTCGCTACACCGGCTATCCAGGTGGTCAGCGTTTCCGCACTCCAACTGAGCAATTTGCACGCAAGCCTGAAGCAGTAATCGAAGCTGCAGTAAAGGGCATGCTTCCAAAAAACAGATTAGGAAGAGCTATTTTTGGCAATCTTTATGTGTATGCAGGCGCATCTCATCCACATGATGGGCAACAACCACAAGTACTAAACATCAATGAAATAAAATAATGGAAATCATCAACACCAGCGGAAGAAGAAAGACTTCAATTGCCCGTATTTATTTAAAACCGGGCAATGGTACTATTACCATCAACAAAAGATCATTTGAGGATTATTTCCCAAATGAAATTCTCCGTGTTTCGGTTAATCAGCCATTTGCTGTATTGTCATCAGAAGGTCAATTTGACGTAAATGCCAATATTCAAGGAGGCGGAATCACCGGCCAAGCGGAAGCCCTTCGTTTAGCTATTGCAAAAGCATTAGTAAAACTCAACGAAGAAAATAAACCAATTTTGCGTGCCAATGACTTGCTTACACGCGACCCAAGAATGGTGGAACGTAAGAAGCCCGGGCAGAAAAAAGCACGCAAGAGATTCCAATTCAGCAAACGTTAATTTAAAGTACAGCAAATTATGTCAAGAGTATCATACGATCAATTACTGGATGCAGGTGTTCATTTTGGTCACCTCAAAAGCAAGTGGAATCCACACATGGCGCCATACATCTTTATGGAAAGAAACGGTATCCATGTGATTGACCTCAATAAAACAGCAGCAAAGCTTGAAGAAGCTGCTTCCGCAATGAAGCAAATCGCAAAATCTGGCAAAAAAATTCTTTTCGTAGCCACTAAAAAGCAGGCAAAAGAAATTGTAGCCGAAAGATCAAAGTCTGTTAACATGCCATATGTTACTGAGCGTTGGCCGGGCGGAATGCTCACTAACTTTGCTACGATTCGCAAGTCAGTGAAAAAAATGTCAACCATCGACAAGAACTTTGCAGACGGAACATTCAGCAACATATCAAAAAAGGAGAAACTAACTTTCTCAAGAATGAGAGATAAGCTAGACATTCAGTTTGGTTCAATTGCAGACCTTACCAGATTGCCTGCCGCTCTTTTTATTGTTGATATTGCAAAAGAGCACATTGCACTTTCAGAAGCTAGAAAACTGAATATCCCAACATTTGCTATTGTGGATACAAATTCAGATCCAAATCTCGTTGACTTCCCAATCCCTGCAAATGATGATGCATCTAAATCAGTTGCGCTTATTATGGATGTGGTTGTTAATGCTATCAAAGAAGGTTTGTCTGAACGCAAGATCGATAAAGACAAGGCGGATGAAGGCAACATAGCTGACGACGATTCAACTGTACTACCAACTGATGTAACTGCTGCTCCAGTACCGAGCGAAGACGAAGAATAATTAAACAACAAATAAAAATATGTCAACTGCAACAATCACAGCTTCTGATGTTAACAAGCTGCGCCAAATGACCGGCGCAGGAATGATGGACTGTAAAAAAGCATTAACTGAGGCTAATGGAGATTTTCAAACGGCAATCGACTTGCTACGCAAAAAAGGTCAGAAAGTAGCCGGCAACCGCGCCGATCGCGAAGCGAACGAAGGTGTAGTTTTGGCTAAAGTTACTGCGGACAATAAAAAGGCAATTCTGGTAGTGCTCCACTGCGAAACCGATTTCGTTGCCAAAAATCAGGAATTTATCAATTTTACTAATAAAATTTCTGAAGTAGCAATCAATAATGTGCCTGCCAATGTGGACGAACTTGCTGCGTTTGAAATTGATGGCCTGAAAATTTCAGACCATATTATTGATCAAACCGGTAAAATTGGTGAGAAACTTGAGTTGAAATACGAGAAAATTGAAGCAGCTTATTGTGTTGCTTACAATCACCCTGGCAATAGACTAGCGACTATCGTTGGATTCAACAAATCTGATGCACCAAATATTGAAACCATTGCAAAAGACGTGGCTATGCAAGCGGCTGCTATGGCACCTGTAGCTCTTGACAAGGAAGATGTAGATGCTTCTACCCTTGAAAGAGAACTCGAAATTGCTCGTGAACAAGTGCGTGCTGAAGGTAAACCAGAAGATATGGTTGAAAAAATCTCACAAGGAAAACTCAACAAGTTTTACAAAGAGAGCACATTGTTGAATCAGGAGTTTATAAAAGACAACAAACTCACTGTGAGACAATACATCTCAAGCTCAGATAAAGAACTTGTTGCTACAGCATTCAAACGCATAGCTTTAGGAAGCTAATTTAAAAAGGAGAGAATTAAAATTCTCTCCTTTTTTTTTGTGCATATTTGCCAATCATGTTGACTTATCGCTCGATATGATACTTTAAACGAAGTTGAAAAAATTACATAGCAAAATGAAGTACAAGCGGATATTATTGAAATTAAGTGGTGAAGCCTTGATGGGCGATAAACAGTTTGGTATTGATCCCGAAAGATTAAACCAATACGCAACAGAAATAAAAGAAGTAGCACAGGCTGGAGTTGAGATTGCTGTAGTAATCGGAGGTGGAAATATTTTTAGAGGCATACAGGCTGCTGAAGGTGGTATGGATAGAGTTCAAGGTGATCATATGGGTATGTTGGCCACTGTAATCAATTCAATGGCTCTGCAATCAGCTCTTGAGCAAATGGGTATTCAAACACGTTTACTTAGCGCCATTAAAATGGAACAAATCTGCGAACCTTTTATTCGTAGAAGAGCCGTTCGTCACCTTGAAAAAGGCAGAGTGGTAATATTCGGAGCCGGTACAGGCAATCCCTATTTCACAACTGATACAGCTGCAACTTTACGCGCAATAGAAATAGAAGCAGAAGTTATTCTGAAAGGAACGCGTGTAGATGGCATTTACACCGCCGACCCTGAAAAAGACCCTAATGCAACAAAATATAGTACCATTTCTTTTAACGAAGTATATGAGAAAGGGCTCAATGTGATGGATTTAACTGCTTTCACGCTTTGCAATGAAAACAAATTACCAATCATTGTTTTTGATATGAACAAGATAGGTAACCTCAAAAAATTACTTACCGGTGAATCAGTTGGAACATTGGTAGAGTTTTGACAAATCACTTGAAATTATCGTTATTTGCAAAGCAAAATTGAAATTTTATGACCCCGGAAGTAAAACAGCATATCGAACAAGTTTCAACTCAAATGGAAAAAGCCATTCAACATCTTGAGTTCGAATTATCAAAAATACGAGCAGGCAAAGCTACGCCTGCCATGTTGGAAGGTATTGTAGTTGAATATTATGGTTCTCCAACCGCATTAAATCAAGTTGCTAGCGTGAGTGCTCCTGATGCGCGTTCGCTCACCATTCAACCTTGGGAGAAACAAATGCTTGGTCCTATTGAGAAGGCTATTTTTGCTGCAAACTTGGGATTCACACCACAAAATGATGGAATATTGATTCGCATTAATATTCCACCACAGACAGAAGAGAGACGAAGAGACCTTGTGAAACAAGCAAAAGCTGAAGCTGAACATGCTAAAGTAGGAATTAGAAATGTGAGAAGAGATGCCAATGAAGTCATTAAAAAGATGGTGAAAGACGGCATGGAAGAAGATATTGCGAAAGATGCAGAAGCAAAAATTCAACAACTTACAGATAGCTATATCGCCAAAGCAGACAAGCATTTGGAAACCAAAGAAAAGGAAATTATGACTGTTTAAATTTATTGAAAACCTAAAGAGACCAAGCCGATATATCTCGGCTTGGTCTTTTTTTTTAAAAAACAGCGGAGATTGTGAAACTATAGCGAAGGGAATACTCGCCTAGTTTATTTTATGATAGGCACTTGGGGACGAAAATAAATTGTATTTGAACCCGATTTTGATAAGTCATTATTAAACACATTGTTGATATTTTGAAACTACACTTAGAATTATTATAGAGTGATAGTATACTGTAAATGAGTATATTTAATGCAATACTTGCCTAACCCATGAAAAAACATTTACAGCAGCTATTTCTCCCCTTTTTGTTATTAACAGGTATCACAGTTAGTGCACAACCCGGCTTGGAATGGAGCCGCGATGTGTTTTGCGATTTCAATGATTTCACGCCTAACTTCGTCACCAAACCCATCACCGATGCACAGGGCAATGTGTATGTGGCAGGAGCGCTCAACAAAGACGCCAGCTTTCTGAACCGCTCACCGGTATTGATGAAATTCAGTCCGCAAGGCGATTTGCTGTGGCAATACGTTCATCCCCGACTTGGTTATACCCCTAACGACGGTCATCAGGGCAACTCCACCTTCACCGATATCGCCTTCGACTCGGAAGGAAACATTCTGGCTGCAGGAGCCGCCCCTTATGACACCACGGTATTTGGCTTAAAACCCATATTGGTAAAGATAAATCCGCAAGGACAGATGCTATGGCAAAAAATAATGTATACCGATGTGCCGAATTTATTCAATTATGGTAATCCGCTGTGCACCGACAACGAGGGTAATGTCTATTTCGCCGCCATAAGACCCGTGAGCGGAAGCAGCGCAACTAACCATCAGGCTCGTCTGTGGAAGTTTAATGCACAAGGCGAACAGCAGTGGGAACATGTTTTCATTTATGGAGTTATGTATCGCACGTTTATTTATAATATGGAATATTTGCCAGGCTCCAATACAGTGATATTATCCGGCGATATCCGAATCACCGCTGATTATTGGATTCCATTTATATCCAAGCATAATACGGCCACCGGCGAACAAACATTAGAAAAGCGATTCTCCACTAATCCGACTTCATATTTAGAAGCGATGTATGTGAATGAAAATGAAGAAGTCTATGTAAGTCTCTACAGCGATGACGGTATTGCGCGCATCCGCAAATTCGATGCAGCACTGGAAGAAGTTTTTGTGTTGAGTTATAAACCAGATGGCAGCTACGACAATAATTTTGGCCGAATCATCCCTTTGAGCGATGGCAATCTGCTAGCTTCAGGCTACTCTTATGCCACCAACCAAGCGGTATCGGGCAGGGCAGTGTATATGAAATTCACGCCAAGCGGTACTCCCCTTGATACTGTAGTGATGGCAGCCGATGCCGAAGAATATTTTTATGATGTAGCAGAACTCAATGGAGAACTTTTTTTTACGGGAGCCACCACCAATAGTGCCGATGAATATGCCCTGAAGCTCTGGCGCACCAATTTGCAAGGGAGCCTGCTTGGAAGTTTTGTGTATGACAAAACGGACATCACTTACAGCGAAGGCTTTTGGCTGCATGTGGATGGAAATGCCGTGTATGCTACAGGCAAAAGCTACAAGGACAATCAAAGCGGGGTTTGTTTGCTGAAAACATTACCACAACTTCTCGTTACCTCGCTATCCGAAGCAATGGAAAGTATTTCCTTTGATGTGTATCCCAATCCGGCCTTGGATTATTTCGTAATCCGTTCAGAAACTATTGGCGTAGAATATCAAATCACTGATGCCTTGGGCAGAAGCATGGCAAGCGGAATGCTAAACGACACACAACAAGTCATTCCCACCGCTAACTGGGAAAAAGGACTTTACTTGGTGCGCGTTCATTCGCCAAAAGGCGCGCTCACCAGGAAAGTATGGAAGTACTGATTGGATAATCATTCATTGCGGTGTATTTTATGATTTGATGAATGGAGTTACATTCATAATAATTAAACGCAGAGCTAAAATTTAGTTCGAGTTTATGGAAATTAGGTCACTATCTGCCCCCTTCATTAAAGGGGCTTAGGGGGATTTATGTCCTATCCTACATCCTGCCAACCAGTTCAATTCCCCTGCCCCCTTCGCCAAGGGGGATGGCGCAACTACAAAACAAATTGCACGTGCCAACTTACATTCAATAAGGCGTTTTTTGTGAAAAAGGTTCATACGCACATCAATTCCCCCTTCATTCAAGGGGGTTAGGGGGATTTTTGTTATATTTTATCAAATTATTAATTAATATTTGATTACCATTTAATTGAAATTAATGAATCACCACTTTAGCGTAGTGTAGTTTTTCTTGGGTTTGAACTTGCAATAGGTATATACCTGCCGGAATACCTGAAATATACAAAGGGACATCATTAACACGATGCCATGATTGTATCAATCTGCCCTTGATATCCAGCATTTGCACCTGTGCAGCTTCATTGATTCCTTTTAGCCAAATTTGATTTTTTGCCGGATTCGGATACACTAAAATATTCTGTTCATTTTCCGATATAAAGTTTTCAATGGATACGTTCAAATCAGGAAAAGGAACAGTTCTTCCATCAATAATGGCAAGACCACGTACATTGTTGCCATTTACTCTGTCCCAATTGCCACCAATGTAAAGCAAATCGTTGTTCAACACGTATGATTCAGGGGAGTCTAGTTGTTGGGTAAATGGCGCACTCCCTTCAAAGTCAATAGGAAGGTTAAGTAATGTATCACCATTTAATGGACTATGAAAATATAGCCTTCTAAATTCTTGCGAAATGCGATGAAGTGACACCAACACCCCGTTAATCATCGTTAATGAAGATGAACCTGTAGTATTCTCGGCCATTTGTGCAACAAAATTTGCATCTACTTCAAACTGTTCATTCATTTTTAAAACAGCACTTCTTACCAATGGACTATAACTCACAAATTGATGACCAGCCAAAAAGATATTGTTTCCATTAATTAACAAATCATTTCCGCTATAACTTATTCCAGACGCCGGATCACGAAGTAAACCTCCTGCCCATGTTGCATCCGAAAGATTCAAAGCACAGGCAACATATTGTGTAGAGGTTTGGGTTTGCGTGATAAAACCAGACATAAATAACTTGCCATTGTGTACCTTCATGGTTGTGGCTGCAAAGGAATATTCAGGAGCCGGATTCCATGCATTCAAGGAATAATCATCTAAATTAAACACTGCTATGCGATTTCTCGATTCTCCATTTACTTGTGTAAAAAAGCCACTTACATATAGTTTCCCATCATGTATGAGCAAGCGATCAACAGCAGGATTTGCGAGACCTCCAAAAGTTCCGATGCTTTGAATTTCCTGTGTTTGTAAATCATACGCAAATAGCAAACCTGTAGATGTTCCGTTGATCGTATTGTTAAAGCCAGTAGCAAAATAGATTTTATTACCCTGTTTTACCATGTCTCTTAAACTAAGTCCAAAAGCGGCTGATGTAAATCCAACAGGCAACAAGGTTCGTTCAGGCAATTTTAAGGCAACAAAACTGTTTCGAATGCTTCGTTGTAATTGATTCATATCGCCATAAATAACCAAGTTACCATCTACATTCGTAATTCCTTCAGGAATAGATGCTACAGAAGAATTCCATGTGCTTAGCATTCCAGTGTTTTTATCTACCTGCGCTAACTTTTCTCTTCCGAAACCGTTCACCTGCATAAAATTTCCACCGAAAATCAAATTCTCATTCACTATGTCTAGGCATTGAACACGGGCTTGGTCTATGATCACATTGAAATCAGTGTTCACTTCGCCTGAATAGCGGTTCATTTTCACTAAACCACTTCTTGATATGCCATTCACCTCGGTAAACCATCCACCGGCATACAAATCAGTTCCTGAAATTTTGAAATCATCAACATAGCTATTGAAATTCGCAGCAATGGATAATTGACTATTATCTGAAAGATTAATCTTTACCAATCCATTTCTAGTAACGCCGGAAACTGTTGAAAATCTACCACCTACATAAGCGGTATCTACATCAATAATAATTCTTCTAACTTCGCCATTAGCATTAAGATTATTAATCATTGTACCATTTTGCAAATTGAATATCCCTAAATTATTCACTGGTTGACCAGCTGAGGAAGACAATTCTCCACCCACAATAAGTTTATTACCATGCACTGCCAATGCACTTACATATTGCGTACTTCCATAAGCTAAACCGGTGTTCCAATCTTGCACAATCTGACCTGTAGTGGTATTGTACGCCAACAACTGCGGTTTAGTAACCCCTGCATATTCGTTAAAGCTACCACCAACATATAAAATATTGTTATGTAAGTGTAAAACATTAATGATTCCACCAAATGAAGTAGTTTGCATTAAAGGGAAATTTTCATCCAGACTTTTGTCGGGATTAATATGAATAACGCCACGTCTTGTTTCTCCGGCATAAGAAATTCCTCCCCAAGTCGCAACATACCACCCGCCATTGCCATCAGGAACAGCATTTGTTACTTGACCGTTGTCGATATATGGCATATCAGAATCTAACTCTGTTCGGTTATCGCCTACATAGCGAATCAAACTGCCTATTTCATAGCCACCCACATAAAATTCGCCTGTGGCAAAAAGGGTGTCGTTGCTTTGTAAAAGTTTGGATATATACCCATTTTCTGGGGCGAAATTCTGTGGGTAATACTGCTGCGCAGAAGTGCAGATGCTTAAAAATAAGCTACATGCAGTTGTGTAAATTAACGATTTCATAATTTTAGGGTTTAGGTTTTGTGTTTATTGAATGATTAGCTTTTGGATCAACACAACCGATTTATTTATCGCGCGCATAAAATAAATGCCGGGGTGATGATGATCAAGTTCCAGAACTCCGTCTGTAACTTGATGCCATTGTTGAACTATTTTACCTTGCAAATCCATCAGTTGTATATTGGAAGGGCTGTTTAAGCCTTTTAAAAAGATTTGATTGTTTGCAGGATTCGGATAAATCGACACTTCAGGTTGCGCCACGGTTTGCATCCCAACTGTATTTATTTCATGTAGATAATAAATCTCATATGCAGTTCCTTTAAATCCTTCAATAAGCTTAGCTATCATTACATAATAGCCCAAAGAGGGAGAAAGGAAATCATAAAACTCATTGAAGTAAGTCGTTGCAGGGCTAGGAGTCCATACGCCTTGATTATAAATCTCAATAGAATCAGTAACGCTCTCTAAACGCTGAATTACCAATACTTCATAAGTATTACCGCCGGGCAAAGTAAGGCTTCCATAAGCCGGAACATTGTAAAAAAGCTCAATATTGCGATGCGTTCTGATGGAATCACCTTCGCTAAAAGGCACAGGGTCTGTGAAAGTAACTGAAGTTGAATATAAAACCTGATCGGGATTATACACCACCGGAAAATTAAGTTCTCTGTATGGTGTGGAATATGCTGCATAATTCAACCCGTCGGCGCGGATGGTCATTCTTTCCAAGCCATCGGCATCGGCTCTGAGAAAGTTCATCTGATCTTCGGGTGACTCCCCGTTTTCAAACAATTTTATCAGCAGTTTATTAGCGCCTTCTGGAGCATTCAGCATAGGAAATTGATTGATATTGCCCAATCGGTAAAGCATCCCTTCATCACCAAAATTAAAACTGTAATCCCATTGCTGATTAGGGCCCGGTGAAACTAAATTGCCATCTATTGTGAAGGTTCGATACGTGAGCAGGCTATTAGGATTTATAAGACTATCCAAAGTAAATACAGGCTGTGCAAGCAACGGAAACAGGCTGCTTGAAGCAAAAAACATGGAAAATAGGAAAGCTTTCATGAGCATAGTTAATGTATGAGTAGTTTGCAGGTATGAAGCTGTTGTTGATGCTCAACCTGAACAAAATACAATCCCAGATTGCAATCATTCAGGTTGAATGTATTTTGATAGCTTTGGATTTGATGTAAGATCACTCTGCCTTGCAAATCCAAAATTCTTACGCTTGCATCAGCCGGCAAATTTTGAATAGTAAACGTTTGTCTGGCAGGATTAGGATATATCTTTATTTCATTGGCAGGAAGATCCTGTGTGCTTGTTGATCCGTCAGCCGGGGTGAAATGAGCAAGAAAGCCGACTAATGTTGCTGTCACGCTAATCTCAGATGCAGCCAAGGGTGGATTGATAAGAAATGTGGCCCGACTGCTTCCTAAAAGTGTGTAAACGCCTTGATGGTAAGATGCATCAAAAACAAAGTCGCTATTAATACCACCAGAGTGAAACACATCGATATAATCGCCTTCGCTTGTTAGACTTACCACATAAAAATCTGTACCACCGGCAGAAGTAAGTATTTGCTCTCCTTGCCCGGGATTAGCATCAACTGAATCCGTAAAAGACATTGATACCAGTATTCTACCATCAGACCCTATATTGATAGATTGAATGCCATCGCCATCGCTTTCATTTCCCCAACTTCTCGCCCAAATAAAATTGCCGTCAAGGTCCATTTTTAAGGCAAATACATCGGTTTCTCCATTGGTTTGGATGCTTACATCATTGTTAAAGTTAAGCGTGCTGTTAAATCTTCCTGTAACATATAAATTCTCGCTTTCAACAATTGCCTTTAGGCACCTTGATGTTCCGGTACTAGCAACTGTTTTTGCCCAGACGTACTCTCCCAAATGATTCATCTTGAAAATAAATAGCGCTTCGTTTTCGGCAGTCAAAATCAAGGAGTCAATATCAGGATTCAAACTAAAGGTGCCATTGAATGCTCCTACACCATAAACATTGGCATCTGCATCGCAAGCAATACTGCTTAAAATCCTGAAAGTCTGCGGACCATCGAAATGCTTAGACCAGACCAAGGAATCGGCATTGGGATCAATGCGCACAATAAAAGTGGTTGAATTAGTGCTATTAGGATTAGCTGTGCTTAAAGGAGAAGAGTTGATAAAGGGATCGGTATTGAGTGTGCCGCTAAAAGTTCCGAAAACAGTAAAGTTTCCATCGTTATCTATTTCAAAGGATCTGATATTATTATCCGCTCCGGGGGCGGCATTTCGGAAATGAAATACTTTTTGAAATTCCCCGGCTGCATTCAACTTCAATAAAAAGCTGTTGGATCGATTGCCACCGGTAGTGCCATTGCTATTCATCAACATACCGCCTTCACCTCCCGGATTAAAATCCACATTGCGTTGAAAAGTCCCGCTGAGCCAAATATTATCATCGGCATCCACATGCACTTCTCTGCCAAAATCCTGAAACGCTCCCCCATAGGTTTTTCCCCACAAAAACTGTCCTTGCGGATTTAGCTTCACCACGAAAATATCCTGATTCCCCGCCGAGGTCACATTGAATGTTCCAGGTCCGGGATCTAAATCCATGCTGCCTTCAAAATATCCTGATACAACATAATTACCCTGCGAATCTTGCGCTTTGGAAATAATAAAAACCGAAGTTGTGCTTGAAAAGGTATTGTAAAATTCAACCTGAGCATTCAGGTGCAAATGGCTAAGGCTTAAAACAAAGAATAAGGTGTAAAGAAGATGTTTCATGCAGTATGATTTAATTCTTCAAAACTACTGTATACTTAATCAAATTTTAATACCACAATCAGGGGATTGAATCGCTGCAAATCATTGATATCTTCCAATAGAATACCTTCGATTGTTCACTAACTGAAGAAGGAAAATCAGGTATGTTTGATTTCCCTTATGTCCAATGCATCACGCAAACCATTGCCCACAAGCATAAAGGCTAGCACTAACAACATAATAGCCAAACCGGGAATAATCGCCAGATAAGCGCCATCCATGATGATATAACCATAATGCTCCTTTATCATTCCTCCCCATGAAGCCAAAGGAGGCTGAGCGCCAATGCCCAGAAAACTCAATCCGGCTTCAATTAAAATCGCTGATGCAAAATTTCCCGCAGAGATCACAATCACGGGACCAAATACATTGGGAATCACATGGTTTTTGATAATTCTAAAGTCCCTAAAACCCAAAGCCTTACCGGCTTCAATAAATTCTTTTTCACGCAGACTTAATACTTGCCCGCGCACTACGCGCGCCACTTCCACCCACATCGTGAGACCAACCGCAACGAAAATTTGCCAAAAACCTTTTCCCAATACCAGCGTGATAGCGATCACCAGAAGTAGCGTAGGGACACTCCAGACCACGTTGATCAACCACATTATAAAACTGTCGGTTTTTCCCCGAAAATAGCCTGCCAGCGCACCCAGACTCAGGCCTATAATGAGCGATAATAAAACCGCAATTAATCCTACGGACAAGGAAATTCTTGTTCCGGCTAAAAGTCGGGAGAGCATGTCCCGGCCATATTTATCGGTGCCAAGTAAAAAAGTCTTTTTGTAAATAAAATTCTCAACGCTACTATTTTCATTCCCTTTACCAATCAAATGCGATATTTCTAATTCAACGGCTTGCGTTTCGGGAAGTGCATCTATAGGAATAAACTGAATTGTATTATTAACCAGACTAGCTTCTTTAATAGCAATTTCTTTGTAATCTAAGTGTTTCCCATTCCAATATCTTCTGAAAATATGTTGTTTTTCGGTTTGTTCATCGAACCGAACCTTAATCATTTGAGTCTCAAAACCCGGCTTTTGTAATGAAAGAGGCAGGTTCATCATGTTTGCATCAGGTGAAGAATCTGGACGGACAAAGTTCCCTGCCAGCGCAATAAGACAGGTGAATGCAATAAAAACAAGACCGGACATGGCCAGCTTGTCCTTTCTAAACCTCTGCCAGGCTATGACACCAGGTGATACACTTTTTATTTGTTGTTTAAAACCGAAACGTTTGAACATGCCACCTTCAATGGCGGTAAAAGTAGGTGAAATGTAAATAAGCTATTGAAAAATGATGCGTGCTTTTCGCAAACTATTGATGAATAACCGTTTGTCAGGAAATGCAATACGCTGTGCAATTAACTTCAAATACCTCTACCCTTCCACGATGGCCTAACAAAGAATCCACCAATCAAGACTATCCATAAAATAATGTTGTAGAAAATTAAACCCATAAATCTTTGTAAATTCCCAAATTGACTTTTCTGTTGGTGGAGTTTAATAGATTTTTCGTAGTTCAATTCCCGTAATCCATAGTGTATGAATAGCATTTCCGCCAAAGTTTTAATTGCCAAAATTTGAATAAAAGCTAATAGATTAAATTGCTGCATAAGTAATAGCAAGAAGCTCAGTAAAACCGCCAGCGAACCGCACATTACCCAAAATCCATAGACATAAAATCTACTCTCTTTGTAAAGAAAATTCTTTGAATGCCAACGAAGCCGCTGTTGGAAAAAAGCAGACCAGTCGGGTGCAGCATTTGTGCAAACTGAAGCATCAGGTGTATTAAGGTAGGAGATAGACTTATTCTCCTTGATGAATTGCTCCAACAAAAACATATCATCGCCCGAAGGATGATCGTTGGTTAAATACTTTTCAGGTTTATTAAATGCCAAATTAGAACCATTGCAAAGCACCGGAAATCCGGATTTTGCTGAATAATAGGTTAAACATTGCAGGAATTGTTGCTCTGTTGTTTGCAAATTGTTTAAGGCTACAGGCGCTACAGTCCTGAGCCATACCGGCAAAATCATTAACTCTGCCGAAGGACTGGATGAAATACACTTTATCCACGATTTTCCGCGAAAGGTATCTGCATCTACTGTGATGAATTGGTTAAATCTTGCTGCTTCAACACCTTTTCTCAGCGCTGCTTTCTTTCCTTGTGTTTCGACTAAAGATATTACTTTAAAATCGAAGCGAGTGGATGGCTGCAATGCTTTAAGTAGTTCCAGGCTATCATCTTCTGAATGGTCGTTTACAAAAATAACTTCAAAAACATAAACACCTTCCTGCTCAGAAAACTCCTGAAATAATCGATGAATATGCACAGCCTCATTACGAATCGGAACAATCACACTCCAGCCCTTGGTATTTACTGAATTGTTTATTGATTGATGGCTAATTTTGACAAATGGCCAAATCATTAACGGAACTACATATAAAATAAGCATAACCCAAATGCTTACAGCAAAGAATTCCATGAATTGATTTTTTGATAATACCTAAACATAAAATAATTGCCCAAAATGGCAGGAACCGCTACATTGCAAAGCCATATCAGCAAACTTGCCGCCAGAGCAGTTACAACAAATTCGGGATATGCTAGACTCCATAAATGCAAAGTTGCTCCTGAACGTATGCCCAATTCAAGTAAATTGTTGATGGGTAAAAGTGTGGTAAAGAAATAGACCATTGCTATAAGAGAAGCCGCATGAACCAAATTGACTCCAGTTATCTCCAAAAGTTTTAAGGCCAAAAGCTGTTGTCCCAGAAAAACAACATATCGCAAAACGCTCAATAACAATAATTTAACTAATGCACGTTTTGGCAAATGAGCAATAGAAGCAAAATAAGGCTCTAGTTTTCTACCAATTCCCCTTCTCTGCACCCAAGCAGCCAACCATTTTAACTTTAAGATGAACAAGCCGATGCTGATCACCAATATGAATCCAAGTAAACTGATTAAACCATAAAATATCTCGTGAGATGCTCCC
>JBKBKN010000012.1:0-66419 GCA_046294625.1 Flavobacteriales bacterium | reverse complement strand
TGCTCCCGGATTCAGCATATCAGAATACTTACCAACTGCAACAGTTCCAAAAAAAACAGTAGCCCATAACTGTGAAAAACTGCAAACAAAGTTCAGTCCAACTGCTTGTTTTCTTACATTTTCAGGTAAAAGAAGTATGCGTCCGGCAAATTCCCCTACTCTGTTGGGCGTGATCACTCCGGTGGCCGTGCCTGCAATCACTGACCTAAATGCTTTTAAATATGGCAGATGTAATATCCCGCTCAACGAAATCTTCCACTTCCAGGCTTCTAAACCCCAATTTAGCGGCAAAAGCAATAGAATCAAAAGCGAATAAATCAAATTGGACAAATTCAGCTCAGGAAGTTTTAATAGCTTCCACTGAAGCTGTTCGAGCACATGAATGATTTCAACACAAATAAAAATTAAACTCAAAAGTATTAAGACAACTATGAGCGCTTTGAACAATGGTCGGTAAGCAACTTTTTGCACGGCAGCAAGATAAGGCAATCTTTTGCTATTGTTTCGCAATAATTCAAAGAGATTGCATGAACGCAAACAATTTACTAATGAAGCAACCGCGCCAAACCACACTTGTAAAATGAGACCTGGGTTAAAACTTATTAAGGTCGGAGCTGTTTTTAGGATTTAAGTGTAATTTCGCAACAAATTCAAAATCAGATATGATCACAGAAGCACAGGTTTTACAAGCATTGTCAAACGTAATGGAACCCGACCTGGGAAAAGACCTTGTTACGCTAAACATGATTAAAGATGTAGCCATCGAAGGTAAAAAAATATCTTTTACCGTAGTGCTTACCACACCAGCATGCCCGCTTAAAGAGCAGATTCGGAAGGCTTGTGAAAATGCAATCATTTATTATATCGATAAAGAAGCTGAAGTGGAAGTAAACATGACCGCCAATGTAACTTCAAAACGAGGAGAAGACAGACCATTATTACCTCAGGTAAAAAATGTAATCGCAGTAGCTTCTGGGAAAGGCGGCGTTGGCAAATCTACCATTGCATCCAATCTTGCTGTTGCATTGGCAAAAACGGGTGCGAAAGTAGGCTTAGTAGATGCAGATATCTATGGACCTTCCATGCCCATCATGTTTGATGTGGTGGACGAAAAGCCAAGATTGGAAAACATCAATGGGCAAAGCTACATGATACCCGTAGAAAGCCACGGTGTGAAACTGCTTTCAATCGGTTTTTTTGCTGATACTTCACAGGCCATTGTTTGGCGCGGACCTATGGCATCAAAAGCATTAACACAGCTATTCCGCGATGCCCATTGGGGAGAATTAGACTACATGATCATTGACCTTCCTCCGGGAACAGGAGATATCCACCTGACCTTGGTAGGTAATATTCCGCTAACTGGGGCAGTTGTGGTAAGCACACCGCAACAAGTTGCGCTGGCAGATGCTGAAAAAGGTGTTGGCATGTTCAGAATACCGAGCATCAATGTTCCTGTGCTAGGTATAATCGAAAACATGAGCTATTTCACGCCTGAAGAGCTTCCCGATCACAAATACTATATTTTTGGAAAAGATGGAGCGAAACAACTCGCCGAAAAAATCGATGTTCCATTACTAGGCCAGATTCCCTTAGTGCAAAGTATCCGTGAAGCAGGAGATGCTGGTCGTCCGGCAGGATTGCAGCAAAACACCATCGTATCACAAATATTTGATGAAATCGCAGGCCGTGTTGCACAGGAAGTGGCTATTCGGAATGCCAAATTAATGAACGAAAAAATTAGCGCCTAATCACACTTTTCATATTTTTGACTCATGCAAGCCCAAAAAATCAACCAACAGGAAAAAGATCACTTAATTGAAAAGGTGCGATTGGCTATTGACAGCATCAGGCCTTATTTGGAAGCCGATGGCGGAGACATTTCCATACTTAATATCACCGACGATATGAAGCTAGAAGTTGCGCTTCATGGCGCATGCCAAACCTGCAATATGAGCCAAATGACACTAAAAGCAGGGGTAGCAGAAGCAGTGAAACATGCGGTTCCTGAAATTAAAGATGTGATAGCCGTGAATATTTAGATTTACTACCAATTACTTGCTTAACTGATTATTATTTGCTTCATTTGTTAACTCAATATTAACAAACTATATGAAGCACTTTTTCATTTCTATCCTGTTTTACTTCTTTGCACTTTCTTCCCTGTTTGCACAAATCGATTGTAGCAACGGGCGATACACTTCTGAAGTTTTTCCTAATGTAACTGTAACGAGCGATGTGCAGTACGGGTCAGCCACTAATGTTTCGGGGCAAAACCAGCAATTGCGCCTAGATATTTATGAACCACAAGGTGATAACCTTGAGCAAAGGCCATTATTGGTAATTGCTCATGGCGGATCATTCGTAGGCGGATCAAAAGACCTGGCTGATGTGGTAGAAATCTGCCGCTATTTTGCTCGTCATGGTTATGTTACAGCATCGATTCAATATCGCTTAGGATTTGGTTCCCTGTTTCCAAATGAAGAACTTGCTACCAAAGCCGTGCTTCGCGCGACACATGATATGAAAGCTGCTGTTCGATTCTTTAGAAAAGATGCTGCCACCACCAACAATTACAGAATTGATCCTGATAATATTATTGTAGGCGGTGTTTCTGCAGGAGCTTTCATGGCATTGCACTTAGCCTATCTCGACAAGGAAGAAGAAATGCCGGCATTCATCAATCTATCGGAGTTTGGCGGTGTGGATGGCAATAGCGGTAATCCAGGTTATGCTTCAACAACCAAAGCTGTGGTGAATCTTTGTGGAGCTTTAGGCAATGCTCAATGGCTTGAAGCGGGCGATGTGCCCTTATTAAGCATGCACGGCAATAATGACGATGTTGTGCCTTTTGGAAACGCAATGCTTAGTATTGCCATATTCCCAATCATGGTGGTTGACGGAAGCGCTAGCATTCACCAAAGAGCCACCGCAGTTGGCGTAGAATCTACCTTTATCCCCTGGTGGAATGCGCCTCATACACCTTTTATTGCAAATTCGGCTTACATGGATAGCGTGAAAATGCACATGCGTCCATTTTTAGCCAGAATTATTGGATGCGATGTAGCGGGTGTAAATCAACTGGAAACGGCTGTTAGATTTGATGTTTACCCTAATCCAGCAAATGATTTAATCAATATCCGATTCGGCAGCGTGGAAGGAATTAGAGAAATTCAACTCATTGATCTGAATGGCAAAATCGTTCGAAATGAGCGTATTGCGAACAGCGATAATATCCAAATAAATCTTCAGCATCTCCATTCGGGAATTTATCTTCTCAGAGCGATTCTCCAAAACGGACAGGTAAGCAGTCAAAAAATTATCAAAACCAATCACTAAACCTGCTTTAGTATATAACGCCTTAGCTCTGTGCTATTATCATTATTGGTGTGGGTATATTCCACATCAAGTCTACTTTTGTTGATTGTATTGATTTTAAACCTTCTCGTTTGGTTCACATCGCGGAGCTCAACATTATTAGCATTATTGAAAAACTCATAATTTCCTGAATTCACCAATGGAATAATGGTAACCCAATTTTCGCTAAATGTTCCACTCTCCGTGAAGGTTATACTGTAATTTTGAAACACCGTGTTGAAATCAGTAGTTTTGTTATCGCCATTCACCCGATACTCTTCCATTTTCCATGTTTTAGAAATACGTTTCTTGTAGGTATTCTCTCTGCTGCAAGCGTTGAAGAGCAATAGTGTAATGGTAGTGAGAAAAAGAATCTTTTTCATAAATTCATTTTCGGCAAATGTCTGCAAAAATCCTTATTCAATTATCTTTTACCTTCACATTGACCTTTGCGATGCATAACGAAATTTAGACTCGCGCACAAACAGCTAAGTTTTTTCCTTTGAAGTAGTGCAAAATTGAAATGAGCACTGTATATTTGCAAAGTATTTAGATTCAATCTAAATAAATTTAATAAACCCGCAACTTTTAACTGCGCAAACTGTTAAATAACTATGATTACCGTTTCAGAAACTGCAAAAACTAAGCTACTTTCGCTCATGCAGGAAAGTGGATATCCTACCGATGCTTACCTTAGAGTAGGCGTAGAAGGCGGAGGGTGCTCAGGACTATCTTACAAACTAGACTTCGATCGCGAAAAAAAGCCTGAAGATCAACTATTTGAAGACAAGGGTATAAAAATATTGGTTGACAAAAAGAGTTTTCTTTATCTCGTGGGTACAGAGCTCGATTTTTCAGGTGGACTCAATGGCAAAGGCTTTCAATTTATCAATCCCAACGCTACACGCACCTGCGGCTGCGGTGAAAGTTTTGCTGTTTAATAAATTAATGTTATGGCAAAGGAAACCAACGAAATATTAGCATCCACCATCAATAGTGAATACAAATATGGATTCACCACTAATATTGATATGGAATCAGCGCCCATGGGGCTTAGCGAAGATATTGTACGCTTTATTTCAGCAAAAAAAAATGAGCCGGAATGGATGCTTGAATGGCGACTAAAAGCATACAAATATTGGCTAACAATGGAAGAGCCTGATTGGGCACATGTGCATTATCCAAAGATAGATTTTCAGCAGATCATCTATTATGCTGCACCTAAAAAGAAAAAGGAACTGCAAAGCCTTGATGAAGTAGATCCCGAATTGCTCAAAACTTTTGAAAAACTGGGTATATCCCTCGAAGAACAAAAACGACTTACCGGTGTAGCCGTAGATGCTGTGATTGATTCTGTTTCAGTAAAAACCACATTCAAGGAAAAACTAGGTGAACTTGGAATCATATTTTGCTCGTTCTCAGAGGCGGTGCAAGAGCATCCTGAGTTAGTAAAAAAATATGTTGGCTCCGTGGTGCCCTATACCGACAACTACTACGCAGCACTAAACTCTGCTGTATTTAGCGATGGTTCATTTTGCTATATCCCCAAAGGGGTTAGATGCCCAATGGAATTATCCACCTATTTCAGAATTAATGCAGCCAATACCGGACAGTTTGAACGTACATTAATTATTGCCGATGAAGGTTCGTATGTGAGCTATCTCGAAGGTTGTACAGCACCTATGCGCGACGAAAATCAGCTTCATGCTGCAGTGGTTGAGTTGGTTGCTTTGGAAAAAGCCGAAATCAAATATTCTACCGTACAAAACTGGTATCCGGGAGACAAGGATGGCAAAGGTGGTATTTATAACTTCGTAACGAAGAGAGGCATTTGTGCCGGATTTCGTTCAAAAATTTCATGGACACAAGTAGAAACAGGTTCTGCCATCACCTGGAAGTATCCTAGTGTGATTCTTAAAGGCAATGAATCTGTAGGTGAATTTTATTCCGTAGCGGTCACCAACAATCATCAGCAAGCCGAT
This sequence comes from Flavobacteriales bacterium, assembly GCA_046294625.1. Lineage (GTDB taxonomy): Bacteria > Bacteroidota > Bacteroidia > M30B66 > M30B66 > JBKBKN01. Next base: position 61,080 of record JBKBKN010000012.1, on the reverse strand, counting down.
ACCGGCACGAAGATGATTCATTTGGGTAATAATACTAGAAGTACCATCATTTCAAAAGGCATCTCAGCGGGATTCAGCAACAACAGCTACAGAGGATTGGTGAAAGTGGCTAAAAATGCTAAAAATGCACGCAACTTCTCTCAGTGCGATTCTTTATTAATGGGTGACAAATGTGGTGCACATACCTTCCCTTACATAGAAATCAATAACCCAAGTGCGGTTGTAGAACATGAAGCTACAACTTCAAAGATTGGTGAAGATCAAATTTTCTATTGCAATGCAAGAGGTATCAACACCGAAAAAGCAATTGGTCTGATAGTGAATGGATATTGCAAGGAAGTTTTAAATAAATTGCCTATGGAATTTGCTGTGGAAGCTCAAAAACTTCTGTCCGTAAGTCTCGAGGGTAGCGTTGGATAGTGAATGAAGTGTTTGTTTTAGTTTTAAAGCGCCCTTTGGGCGCTTTTTTATTTTCATCATTACACATTAAACTAAGCTCATCAAACAGATTTAATATTTTTACACATCTTTGGCTCAAAATACAGCGCCTATGACTCCACTGCTGAAAAAGTTGAACTTCAAAAATCAGAAACAGATTTTTGTATGCAATGCCCCGGACGATATCGTTCATTTGTTTAAATCTTTCCCTGAAAAGGACTTCATGACTTTCAATACAGCTCAAAAAGAAATCGAATTTGCCATTGTATTCGTATTGACACAACAAGAGATCAATGAATACGCTCAACAAATTATTCCTCAGCTTAAAGATGATGCAGTTTTTTGGATGTGCTACCCCAAAAGCTCTTCAAAAAAATACGTCTGCGATTTTAACCGTGACAAAGGCTGGGATGTTTTAGGAAAATATAATGTAGAAGGTGTTAGACAAGTAGCTATAGATGAAAACTGGAGTGCACTCAGATTTCGCAAAGTGCAATATATCAGCAAACTAACCCGAAAATTCGACACCCTTTCTGAACAGGGAAAAATCAAATCAGGTCAAACAAAAAGCATATAAAATTGTAATTTAAGTCGGCATGTTATTTTCGCATGTTGACCCATAGATCCAAAGCGAATGAAACCTATACATGCAATTCTCATTCTAATCATACTCCACACCGTTGGTTGGCTGGGCTTATCTTCTGATTTCAAAGATTATTTCCTCATACTCACCCCGATCAATCTTTTGATTTCTGCGATTCTTGCATTGAAATTTCAAAAGAAATATGATAAATCCATCATACTCCTTCTCATCACTTCATTCACGGTGGGCTTTATTACCGAGGTGATTGGGGTGCAAACAAGCTATCTCTTTGGAAACTACACTTATGGCACAGCGATGGGACCGAAAATCATGGGAGTGCCATTGATGATTGGGATAAACTGGATGATCTTAAGCTATTGTGCAGCAGAGATCGTGCAACGGTTTATGAAACCCTCCATAGTAAGACCCATCATGGGTGCATCCTTACTTCTTTTACTGGACTATGTGCTCGAACCTGTCGCTATCAAGGTCGGTTTCTGGTGGTGGGAAGGTGGTGATGTCCCCTTTTACAATTATGTGTGTTGGTTTGCAATTGGTTTTTTGCTGCAACTACTATTTGAAAAATATCATAAGCCCAGCAACAATATTGTGGCAATGTGGTTATTTGTGATACAATTTTTGTTCTTCATTTGCCTACAAAATAACATACATATTAAGCTATGAGCCTTTTATTGAACATACTCATTTTAGTGGCTACGTTTTTCTTCATGGAGTTCATGGCATGGTTCACACACAAATATATCATGCATGGTTTTTTATGGTATTTGCACAAAGATCATCATGAACCCTATGATAAACCTTTCCAAAAAAACGATGCCTTTTTCTTGATTTTTGCTGTTCCAAGTTGGCTGTGCATCATGTTTGGCATGATGAATGGCAACGATTTCAGAGTATGGATTGGAGCAGGAATAGCGCTCTATGGCTTCACCTACTTCTTAGTACACGATGTGTTCATACATCAAAGATTCAAGTGGTTTAAAAATTCAGACAATAAATATTTAAGAGCTATACGCAAAGCACACAAAGTGCATCACAAAAATCAAGGTAAAGAACATAGCGAATCATTTGGAATGCTTGTTGTTGCAAGAAAATTTTTCAAATAAGATGTTTGGGCTTCATGATACCTACACCTATTTGCTCCTGAATATTCTTTCAATAGCCTATCCAATAGCACAAAGCTTTGAACACCGTATCACCATGTGGAAAAAATGGCATGCGATTCTGCCTGCCATCCTTATCACAGGCTCAATTTTTATAGCGTGGGACGAGCTTTTCACGCGACTAGGCGTTTGGTCATTTAATGAACAATATTTAACCGGAATATTCATTGCAAGTCTTCCTTTGGAAGAATGGCTTTTTTTTCTCACCGTGCCGTATGCCTGCATTTTTATCTATCTCGTACTTAATTATTTCATCAAAAAAGACCTACTAAAAAATGTAAGTGCATATATTTCTTATGGATTGGGGTCAGCATTAATTTTAGTGGGACTACTAAGTCTTCCTCGACTATATACATCCACGGCATGCATTGGTGCAGGTGGATTGATGATTTTTCTTCAGGGATGGATTAAAGCACCCTGGCTCAGTCGATACTATTTGGCTTATCTGGTGACCATGATTCCGTTTATCATCGTCAATGGGCAACTCACCGTGAAACCGGTGGTGATTTATGACAATGCACAAAACAGCGGAATTAGAATTCACATCTCTAACTGGGCTAACATCCCTGTAGAAGATATGGCTTACAATATGTTTATGCTCATTTTAGCCATTGGTTTATATGAGCACTTTATGAACCGTCGAGAGCAACGAACACTTTCAACTGTTTCAAAATAGCCTATCTTCGCCACACTTCCTAATCGCGATGTGGCAAAAATTATTTCTCCCTATTGCCTGTTTATGGAGCACGATATTACGTGTGCGTAATTTCTTATACGATCAAAAAATTCTTCATTCAACCAAATTCTCATTTCCGGTTATTGTGGTTGGCAATCTATCATTGGGTGGCACCGGCAAAACCCCTTTTGTTGATTGGCTCCTTCAAAGTCTGAAAAATCATACCGGACTATTTGTACTTAGCAGAGGCTACGGACGTCGTTCAAAAGGATTCTATGAAGTGTTAGAAAATGGTAATGCTGAACAATTTGGAGATGAACCTTTGATGCTAAAAGTGAAGAATCCACAAATCAAGTTCTATGTTTGTGAAGATCGTGTAAGTGCCCTTTCTAAAATAGCTGCCGATCATGAAACACCATTAGCCATTCTCGACGATGCCTTTCAGCATCGAAAACTAAGTCCAGGTCTATCTATTTTGCTCTTCAATAGCAGTGAAATCGATAAACTTCAAATGTTTCCATCAGGAAGGCTTAGGGACAATCTCTATCGAGTTAAACAGGCAGATGTGATTATTTTTACCAAATGCAAACCAGAATCACTGGATCAATTAACGGCTTCGGTTCATCAGAAACTGCGTTTAATCGGGCATCAAAAGATATTTTTTACGGGAATTGATTATGCACCAGCTAAACACTTGTTTCATTCAGAAAAGCCTTTGACGCACTATGATCAATTTATCTTAGTAACGGGAATTGCAGACGCTAATCCATTGCTTCAATACCTTCAAGCAGATCGCAAAAAAATATTAAAACACTTTAAGTTTAGCGATCACCATCACTTTACTCAGAATGAACTTCATGAAATAAAAGATTATTTTGATAATATTGCCGGCGAAAACACTGTGATCTTCACAACAGAAAAGGATGCTTTTAGAATGTATCATCATGATCATTCGGCAATTTTAAAGCACTTACCCATATTTGTTATTCCGATCAAAATGCGTTTTTTTAGTGATCTAGATGAACAACTATTAATCGAAAAAATACTGAAATATGTTAAAAGAAATACATGAAGCCGCCCAATTTATTCAATTGAAAACCAGTCAATTCAAACCTTTTGCGGGGGTGATTTTAGGCACGGGACTAGGTGGTTTGGCAAAAGAAATGCAAGTAGAATATACGCTCGGGTATGAAGACATCCCCAATTTCCCTGTTTCAACAGTAGAAGGACATTCAGGCAAATTGCTTTTTGGCAAGCTTGGTGGAAAAGATATCATAGTGATGCAAGGCCGATTTCATTACTACGAAGGTTACGACATGCAAAAAGTGGTGTTCCCTGTTAGAGTTATGAAAGTGCTTGGCATTCAATATCTTCTCATTTCGAATGCAAGTGGCGGAGTAAATCCTGAGCATGAGATCGGAGATATTATGGTATTAAACGACCACATTAATCTATTCCCGTCAAACCCATTGATTGGTCCTAATATCAAAGAATTTGGCCCACGCTTTCCCGATATGAGCGAGCCCTATGATAGAAGTCTGATTAAACAAGCTTATGAAATAGCCAATCAACGCCAGTTCAAAATTCATCAGGGGGTTTATGTGGGACTGAGTGGTCCCTGCTTCGAAACACCGGCAGAATACAAATATGTGAGAATGATTGGGGGCGATGCTGTTGGCATGTCAACAGTGCCGGAAGTGATTGCTGCTCGCCACATGTCTATACCATGTTTTGCGGTGTCTGTGATTACTGATTTGGGTGTGGAAGGAAAAATTGTAGAAGTTTCTCATGAAGAAGTGATCAAAGCAGCTGGTCTTGCAGAACAGAAAATGATGGTTCTGTTCAAGGAAATGCTTGCAAGACTTTAGCTCAAAAGAATAAACGTATATAGCGTAAGGCAAAACTAATTTTGCTTCCGACTGCTTTTATTTTTTCGATAATCAGATTCATGACTTTATTTTCAACAATGTTAAAACGCAGACCTATTAATAATGTTGCATTAACATTTTGTTAAAATTTTCTTAATCTATCTTAATCTCAATTTTTCTCTTAAACACCATCCTTATCACCTACTTATCAACACCTTACGAAGTCATTACTGGCCCACAACACACAAATAACTTAATGGATATAAGTTTAAATAATTAACAGTTTGACAATCTGCAGTTCCCGACAAAAAACTGAACCGATTCTGAAACTAAATTTTGTTTGGAGAGTTCATACAATAGGTGCAACTTGCATTCGTTCAACATAAAAAATCAATCAGAAGATAATGGAAACAGTCTTTGAATTATTGAAATACGTATTACCACTCATTGTCGCTTTTGTTTTTATCTATTTCATTCTCAACAACTACCTAGAAGAAAATCTGAAGATGAAACAGTTGGACATAAAAATGAAGAATCAGGAATCATTCACGCCTATTCGACTGCAGGCTTATGAGCGACTGGTTGTTTATCTGGAAAGAATCACTCCGTCCAATATGGTAATGAGAATTCATAAAAATGGAATGAGCGCCCGAATGGTACAGACCGAATTTTTGAAAAGCATTCGGCAAGAATATGACCATAATATTGCCCAACAGATTTATATTTCAAACGCAGGTTGGGAGCTTATCAAAAGTGCTAAGGAAGAAATGATCAAACTGGTAAATGCTTCAGCGGCTAAAGTAGGCGACAATGCAGAAGGAATTGAGCTTTGTAAAGTATTGCTAGAAATTACGATGAATGTGGATAAACTGCCAACACAAATCGCATTGGACTACATCAAAAAGGAAATCAGACAATCATTTTGATTAACTTGCCCTATCACATATGCTTCACCTGCTGAATAAAAAGTGAATCTATTACATTCTTCCAAATGCAAATTTATATGTGAATTAATGTTCTCTGATTTTCACATAAATCAATAATTGCTGAAGTTTTAGCATTGGATATTGTGATGAAATTGTATTTATGACTTCGTTTCCTTATCCGTGTATAAATATTCACCCGATGTTTGTTGTGTTAATAATGCTGGAATAAAAAGTTGAGAAAGATTAGAATCATGGCAAATCTTCACTAAGTTTGGGATACAGTTAACTTACTCTGTTGCTTTCAATTACTAATCCTTTTCATGGTCTATGCACACTCAGGATAATGAATTGTTAAATAAAAAGATTGAACTGCTCGAGCATGAAATCACCCGAATTGCTCATGAAAAAAATTTTCAATCTCTATTGATTGAAATTTCTTCCATGTTTATAAGTCTTGAATTGAGCAACGCGGCTGAAGTGATAAACAAAGCACTTCAAAAAATTGGAACATATGTAAACGCTGATCGATGCTATATTTTTGATTACAACTGGGAAAAAGGCACAAGTAAAAATACATTTGAATGGTGCGCAGAAGGGATTAACCCTGAGATGGAAAATTTACAAGCCCTACCTTTAGAATATCTTTCTTATTGGGTGGATGCGCATAAAAACAATGAATTGTTATGCGTCGAAGATGTTGACGCACTACCTGAACAAGATCCGCTCAGGCAAATACTTGAACCACAGGGCATTAAAAGATTGCTAACCATACCAATTGCAAATACTCAGGAGTGTTATGGATTTGTAGGGTTTGATTATGTACGCAAGACACAACTGTATACCTATGTTGAAAAGGATTTGTTATCACTTTTCGCTCAAATGCTACTTAATCTCAAGCAAAAGCAATCCTATGCTCAAAAGCTTTCCATTCAGGAAGAAAAATACCGAAATATCATTAACAATATGAATCTTGGCTTGCTTGAAGTGGATAAAAATGATGTGATTGTTTTTGCCAATTTTAGTTTTTGCAAAATGTCAGGTTATCGATACGAAGAGCTTTTGGGTAAAAATGCCAGTCAGCTATTTCTTCAAAAAGAAGAAATAGAGAAGATGAAGACCAAAGCCAAAGAGCGGAGTCAGGGCGCATCAGACTCCTATGAAATACAAGTAACAAACAAAACAGGTGAAAAAAGGTGGTGGTTCGTAAGTGGTGCCCCCAATTACAATGACAAATTAGAATTTATTGGTTCCATCGGCATACACTTCGACATCACAGAGAAAAAAAGACTCGAAGAAGAGCAAGAACAACTCAACACCATTACCACAAGACAAAACGAAAGATTAAAGAATTTTGCCCACATTGTTTCGCATAATTTGCGATCACACGCTGCAAATCTGAAATTGCTTGGAGAAGAACTTGTTGAGACAAATCCTGAACTAAGGGATATGGAATTGGCACAAATGATTAAGCAAGTAAGCAGCAATCTGCTCGATGCCATTGGGCACCTTTCAGAAGTCGCTACATTGAATGTGACTGAAAATTTAAAAACAGAGCAAATTAACTTAAGATATGTTGCTCAAAATGTATTTTTAAGCATCAACGAGCTCGCTAAGCGCTCGAATGTTCAACTGATCAATGAAATCAACCCATCACATAATGTGCTAGCTATGCCTGCTTATCTGGAAAGCATAATCCTAAATTTTGTGACCAACTCCATCAAATATGCTTCTTCAGAAAGAGATGCATTCGTGAGGCTTTCAAGCTACGAAGATCAACACTTCGTTGTTTTGGATGTGGAAGACAATGGCTTGGGTATAGATCTCGAAAAATTTGGAACAAAACTCTTTGGACTTTACAAGACATTCCACAAAAATGAAGATGCAAAAGGGGTTGGGCTATATATCACTAAAAATCAGGTGGAAGCAATGGGTGGTAAAATTGCTGTGGAAAGTCAGCCCGGAAAAGGAAGTTGTTTCTCCGTGCATTTCCCGAAGGCACAATAATATACTTAATGCTTGAACTTTGCTGTTGTCGCGCCAACGCCATAAAGATTCATTGGAGCATCCAGAATTTCTGCACCTGCTTCTCGAAGCTTTTGTCTGACTTCTGATTTTAAAACTCCTTCACCTGTGCCATGAATCACTTGCAAAACCCTAATTTTTCGAAACATAAGTTCATTGATGCACTTATCAAAATACGCCAATTGGCGTTTGAGAATCACCTTTGGATCATCAGATTGATAAAATTCCGGCAATGCATAGGCATGAAGATCAATCTCAAACTCACCTCTGATATTCTTGTTTTGAATGTAAAAATCAGGCGTGGTGGTAGCTTTGGCTGAGTTCTTCAATACAGGCTTAAACTCCTTTAACGGTATTGAAAGACAATGCGCATTGCTGCTCAACTCAATTTCCCAATCATTGAAAGCAGCAAATTTTTCAGGTGCTATTTTTATTCGGTAATGAATAAATAATGGATTATCGGATTCAAAATCACTGAGTTCAATACATTGCACCCATAGCTTATCGAAATTACAGATTTGATCAAAACGTTCTGCACGATGAAAAATCTTAACCCCTTTGGCCAACTCAAGTATGGCTAAACTTTTCCATTTTTTTCCATCTAGCCAATGTATCTGCACCATCATTCTCTTTTCCAATGGATTGTTGAAACCCATTGCAAAACTTCTGCTGCGCTCATCGTAGTAATACTGTATAGAAGGCCAATCGCCGCTTGCCATGTAATAGTCTAATGCGGCATTTAGATTTGGCCTTTGCTTTTCATTGGTCTGATAATCCGGAACAATGGAAATAAGATTCTTCAGAGTGGTTGGAATCACAAATCCATCTTCAGTTTCCACTAAAGCCCAACCATTTTCATCAAATCCCTTAATCACACCGCCACCAACGTCGTTAAGGAATTTCACTTCATCCCCTGCCTTGAAACGATTCATGTTAAACCTTGAAATTTGTCAATTTTATGGATAATTTTCTTGAGTAGTTGTTTTGAAGTATCTTCATCAAGCTGACGTCCAAAACTTTGCAATTTACTGTGGGCAAAAAAGCCAATGCTTTCCCCTCCTACTACCCAAAAACTATCGAAGTAATTTTTAATTAACAGTCCTTTTTCCTTTTCTAGGGAATGAAAATTTCGAACATCACTGATTTTATATTCATAGACTCTGGTTCCGAAAGGAACATCGAAACTTAGTCTGAACTTCTCACGGTCTATGAGAACATTCTCAACGCCAGACTTTCTCCAAAGTAAAGCTTTACCAATCTTGGCTTCGAAATAAAACCAAAAGGCAAGCCATACCAGAAAAAACATTTTTTGATTACGGTCATAACTACCAAATAACTGCGAAATAACAATCATGCCTGCGATGGTCCAGAGTATAAACCAAATGGTAAGCATATTAAACTGTATAGGAGGAATCTCTCCACTTATCGCTATTTTCAACTCATCATCTGTTTCGTTAATCGAAATTCTCGGATGATTCAAACTGTTTTTTGCCATATGGTCGGGTTAATAAGTAATCTGCATAGTCAACAATTGTTCGGTGTAATTGTGCCAATTCTTTTGAATTTATAATAAATGGTGGAACCAGATAAAGCACATTTCCTAGAGGCCTGATTAAGACACCTCGCTCCAGAAAAAAATTAAACGCATCGCCTAAATAAGCATTCAAATAGCCAGAATCAGCAAGACTGTGAAATTCTACAGCCACTACTACTCCAATATGTCTTGCGGACTTCACTGCCTGGTGGTCAGAAATCTGAATAGCAAACTGTTCCTGCAAATAACTCAATTCTTTAATATGTTTTAGATAATCAAAATCATCAAACAGTTTCAAAGACGCTAACGCTACTGCACATGACATCGGATTGGCCGTGAACGAATGTCCGTGGAAAAAAGTTTTGTTACGGTCATCACTCAAAAATGCTTCGAAAATCGACTCTGTGGCTATTGTTACGCCCAAAGGAAGCATACCACCGCTTAATGCTTTCGACAGGCAAACAATATCAGGGCGATATTTCAAATGGTGTATAGCCAAGGCTTCGCCTGTTCGGTAAAATCCGGTAAACACTTCATCTGCAATACACAACACGTTAAATTCTTTGCAAAGGGCTATTTGCTGGTCTAATGCATCGGCTGAGTAAGTCAGCATGCCCCCTGCTCCTTGCAACAAGGGCTCAAAAATGAAAGCTGCCACATCTTCGTTTTGCAGCAGTTCCATCAATTGTCTATTGCTTTCTTCTTCCTGACCCGGATATGGAGGGTCAATGAATTTTACATCAAAAAGCAAAGGTTCATAGGCAGCTGTGAAAATACTTCTCCCGCTCACCGACATAGCGCCGAATGTGTCACCATGGTAGGCATTTCGGTAAGCAATAATTTGATTCTTTTGATGCACTTTATTGCTGAAATATTGCCAAGCCATTTTCATAGCCACTTCCACTGCTGTGGAGCCATTGTCAGAGAAAAAGACCTTTTGAAAAGGTGCTCCTGCAAAATTAATTAAAGCTTCAGCCAATTTAACAGCTGGGCGATGCGTGATTCCTGCAAAGATTACATGCTCGAGCTGCTGAGCTTGATGATGCAATGCTTCGATTAGTTTCGAATGGCAATGTCCATGGCAATTAACCCACCACGAACCCACCGCATCAATGTAAGACTTACCATCATGACCATAAAGATAAATTCCTTCGGCGCGCTCTATAAATAATGGAACGCCCGATAGCTTGGCTTGTGTGTATGGATGCCAAACATAGGTTTGATCAGCCGCGATGATCGATTCGTGATCCGAGTTCATAGGCTGGCAAAAATATGCAATCGCAAAGCATTTACCCTATGCTGAATTGCCTTTCCATAGAATTAACAAAAATTTATTCAATCAAGCATTCTATTAGCACCTCTTTAGCAAATTTATTGCTTCTGCATGTGTTGCAAGGTGCTTTTTTTGCTTTCGTTTTAATTTTTCAAACTGCGCAATATGCTTTTTAAGCATTTCACAATTATTCTGTGCAGAATCAATTACCATTAAATTCCAAAGCGCTGCAGGATTGCGATCGCGCCCCCATTATAGCACAAAGAGCTACCGACTCTTTTGCCAATCTTCTTCATTCTTAGATATAATCGCATATAAATAGCATTGCATGCCATAATCGTAGGTAAATTCTTTTTCTCCCTTCACAATATTGAACTGCGCAAGGGAATCATAGACTTGCTTCATCTCCAGAATCCAGTTTTTATTATGGGATAAACATGCAAAATTGTTCTCAGATTGCCAATGCAAATAATCGAGCTGCGCCCACGTTAGGCAAACCATAGCCATCATTAATACAATGATGATTATTCTTGAGCAAGATTTTATGTGTATGTCACGAAAATACTTAAAATGATTAGATCATTCAAGGAATAAAGCATGTCGGGTAATCCATTTTACCTATTCATTAATTATTGACAACAATGTGTACTTGCAATACTATATTCTGCTAATTTGCATGCAACAAAATATAAATTGTATGAGTAAGCTCATTAAAATGGTTTGTTTAATTCTTGGAGGCGGACAAGGTACAAGGCTTTATCCACTCACGCACGATCGCTCCAAACCCGCCGTACCAATAGGCGGAAAATATCGTTTGATTGATATCCCCATTTCTAACTGCATCAATAGTGGGGTAAAGCGTATGTTCGTGATCACACAGTTTAATTCCGCTTCACTGAATCAGCACATCAAAAACACCTATCATTTCGATGTTTTCAATAGCGGCTTTGTTGACATACTTGCAGCAGAGCAAACCCCAGCCAGCAAAAACTGGTTTCAAGGAACTGCCGACGCGGTTAGGCAAAGTATGCACCATCTCAAAAATCATGATCATGATTATATTCTGATTCTTTCGGGCGATCAGCTGTATCAGATGAATCTTAAACACATGGCAGAATATCATGTCGCCCAAAACGCTGATTTAACAATTGCTACAATACCCGTTAAAGCTCAAGATGCAACAGAATTTGGCATCATGAAAGTGAACAAGCAGGGAATGATTGACCGATTTATTGAAAAACCGGCCAAAGAATTGCTCCCTGACTGGATTTCGGATGTTCCCAAAGAACAGAAAAATCAGAAAAAAGTGTATTTGGCTTCTATGGGGATTTATATTTTCAGTAAACATGCCATCAAACGCCTTTTTGAAGAAAACCCAGAAGCCATCGATTTTGGCAAAGGTATTATACCGGCCAGTATTCGCAGTGGCTACAAAGTTGCAAGCTACATGTATGACGGCTACTGGACCGACATAGGAAATATCAGGTCATTTTACGAAGCCAATCTTGAACTGACCGATCCCATCCCGCAGTTCAATTTATTTGACAACCAAAACATAATCTACACACGCCCTCGTTTGCTTGCTCCATCCAAAATATTTGGCACCAAATTCATCAGGAGCGTTATGGCAGAAGGCTGTATTGTAAATGCTTCAAAAGTAGAACGTTCAATCATAGGGATCAGATCCCGAATTGGCAAGCAAACTGTGATAAAAAAATCAATCTTAATGGGTAATGATTATTACCAGACTTTGGAAGAAATGGCGGCAAATATGGACGAAATCCATATGGGTATAGGCAACAACTGCTATATCGAACAAACCATCGTGGACAAAAATTGTCGCATCGGAAACAACGTAAAAATCGTTGGTGCTGACAATCTGCCTCAAACAGATACAGACACTTACAGTATTGTAGATGGAATCGTGGTGATTAAAAAGGGGGCAGTAATTCCCGATGGCACCGTGATTGGTGTGAAATGATGTTTAAAAAAAGTTATTCAAAGTAGCTGCACACTCAAGGAAGCAATTTATGTTTGTTGAACTTTTTAAAAATATTCAACCACAGTTAAACATGAAGTACATTGGTGTATTATTGCTCACGGCAGTGTTGTGCCTAAGCAGCGAAATGAACGCACAGGAAAGAATTCCTGTAGATGATGAAACAAAATTGATAACTTACACCGGCGTGGTGGAAGTGCCCAAAACAACTGCCGATACGCTCTATGCCCGATTGGAGAAATGGTTTAAAAAATATTACAAAAACCCTACAGAAGTAATCAAAAACCGTGACGCGGCCAAGCGCAGTATCGAAGGTCAACATCGTATCAAAATCACTAAACCTGAAGGTCCGGCAAAAAAAGGACAGGAACCAGTTATGGTCGATGCTGGTATGGTATTATACAATATAACGGTGACCTGTCGCGAAGAGCGGTTTAGATATGAAATCACCCGTTTTGTGTGGAAACAAACGACGGCCTTTCCTGCAGAGCGTTGGATGGATACTGAATCGAAGTCGTACGATCCCAATTATGCCGGCTATTTGAAGCAAATAGACAAGTTTGCCAATGAACTTATCGCAGATCTTGAAGAATATATGAGTACCAAGGTGGTGCTTAAAGACAAAGATAAATGGTAAAGGCATGTGATACTTATTTTCAATACCTCGGCTTTTTGGAGTTTTCGTTTTTATTTTCGCACCTATTAAAGAGAGCGAATGCTTCTATTGCCATCATGGTAGCATATATAACAGCGCACTATAAACCTTAGGAGCGATTTAGTGTTTGAAAACTGCATAATTAATACTCTTGAAAAAAGCCATTATCATCGGAAGCGGAATAGCTGGACTTGCAGCGTCAGTCAGACTTACCGTAAAAGGCTATCGGGTCGAAGTTTTTGAAAAAAACAATTACACCGGTGGCAAACTCACCGAAATCATTTCCAATGGTTTCCGATTCGATGCCGGTCCATCCCTCTTTACCCTTCCGCATCAGGTCGATGAATTATTTCAACTGGCAGGTGAAAACCCAAAGGAGTATTTTAACTACAAACGCTTGCCCATCGTTTGCAACTATTTCTACGAAGACGGTACGAGATTACATGCTTACGCTGATCCGGAAAAATTTGCAGATGAAGTGGCATTAAAATTAAATACTGATAAAAAATCTGTGGTTCGGTATCTCCGCAAGAGTAAATTCATCTATGATACCACCTATCCCGTTTTTCTAAAACAATCTCTGCATAAGCTTGGCAATTATCTCAATTTCGATTTTGTTAAAGGTGTGGTTAGACTTCCATTTTTAGGCATTTTCGATACCATAGATGGCGCCAACAAGAAATGGTTCAGCGACGAGAGATTAGTGCAGCTGTTCAATCGCTATGCGACCTACAATGGCTCCGACCCTTATCAGGCTCCTGCTGTGCTCAATGCCATTCCACATCTTGAATTTAATCTTGGGGCCTATTTCCCAAATGGCGGCATGCATGAAATTTCTCAATCGATTTATCACTTAGCCAAACGAAAAGGGGTGTTGTTTCGACTCAATCAAGAAGTAGATGAGATTATTGTAAAAGACAAAAAAGCTATTGCTGTGAGCGTGGGCAAAGAAATCCATACTGCCGATTTAATTGTTTGTAACAGCGACATTGTGCCCGCATATCGCAAATTGCTCAAAACCCAAAAAGCACCCGAAAAAACGCTCGGTCAGCCCCGCTCCAGCTCTGCCCTTATTTTTTATTGGGGTATTAGAGGAAATTTTCCGGAACTCGATATGCATAATATCTTTTTCAGTGCTGATTACAGAGCAGAGTTTTACGAAATCTTTCAAAATCAAACCATTAGCGACGACCCAACAGTTTATATCAATATCACATCAAAGCTTCAGAAGTCAGACGCACCCGATGGATGCGAAAATTGGTTTGTAATGATTAATGTTCCGGGCGACACAGGGCAAGACTGGGAAAGATTAAAACAAAAAGCAAAAGAAGCAATACTCCAAAAGCTAAGTCGATTGCTCGGTAGAGAAATATCACCTTTGATAATAACCGAAGAAATTTTAGAGCCTAAAATGATTGAATTGAAAACAAGTTCCTTTCAAGGCGCATTGTATGGTAGCAGCTCCAACAATAGATATTCAGCTTTTTTAAGGCACGCCAACTTCACAAACAATATTGAAAATCTGTATTTCTGTGGTGGCAGTGTTCACCCCGGAGGTGGCATACCACTCTGCCTGCTATCTGCAAAAATTGTAAGCGATCTGATTCATTAAAAGCACTATTTTCTCGCTTTTCCAGGATAATCCTTCATTTTGATCTTCTCTTGATCTTTATCAAAAATGTTCTGCAGAAGTTCTCGCACTTCATCAAAGGCTGTTTCAGTTTTGATAATAAAATCATGCGCACCTTGTTTGAAAGCAGCTATGGCAACTTCAGGACCAGTTTGTGATGTGAGGAAAATCACATGGATATCAGGATTGTGAGCTTTGATTTTTTTCAATACATCCATCCCCGACATGCCCGGAAGCTGATGATCAAGGATTACAACTCTCGGATTTTCCTTGAGCGCTTTAACACAGTCTTCTCCGTTAAAAAACACTTTGATATCAGTGTAATTTCTGCTTTCAAGATCATAATTGATCAAGTTTGCAAAAAACGGCTCATCCTCTACGATAAAAATCTTTCCTGAGTTAATGTTCTTCATCTTTTTTCTTTTGGTCTGACTCTTATATCGTCAGATAGACTTGATTGGTTTCGCCGGTGTAAGATTCAAAATAAATTAGTCCTACATTAGCGATTAGGTGAAGCAAAAATAACAAAGCATTTTTGCATTGACAGGATTTTAACAGAAGAAATCAACCATTCAATGGTTAATAACTTGACAAAATCTAGTCATTTCTTACAGCCATTCGATTTACATGGTGAATAAAATCTTTGTTGTAAACCATAAAGTGATAAATACCCGTTGTTATAAAACTTGGCAGTATAAAGGCAATTTTACCTTCAACCCTAATGCTTTCGTAAAAAATTAATTGCCCCGTTAAACTATATAAAACCACAATCATCTCTTTGCCATGCAAATCAGTCGAGAAGCTTACTTCAATACTATTTATCTGCTGGTTAAACCATGAATTTATCTGATACGATTCTTTCTTTGCATCCATGCCTGATGGACAGAAGTCTGCGGAGTAAATCTTTCCTCCTGATGACTGAGAATCATTAACCTCATCAGTGAGTAAAATCTTACATTCATCGATGAAACAAACAGCTTCTTTCTGCGTGATTGGTTCCATTGAAAAAATAGTTACCGGGACATTTAGAGAAAATTGAGTTGACAAATTCTTAAAATGCCACAATTTATTGGTTGATATTAATACAAGTTGGCTGCCATCATCAGAGAAATCAGCAGCAGTAATTCTCCCTTCAGATACATTGGTAGAAGTAAAAAAGGTCATTATCGCGCTCAAATTATAAGAACCGGGGGCATCAGGCAATTCATAAATCCTGGTCAGTCCATCATTAGGCGATGATCGGTTTTTGGTAAACAAATACAACTTGCGATTTCGCCAGGCAATAGCTTCGACATCAAAATGTCTTTGAGATTGTGGCGGTGGAAAGGCCACTTGCTCATTGTAACGCACATGGATGATTTCTGCTGCAATCGAATGCTGATTCTCGGTCAACTCATTCAGATTCACCTTATAAATCTTCAAATCGTTGCGATCATTACTGTTGTTGCCCAAATCTGCAACAAACATGTAGCCATCGGTCGATATGGTGATGTCTTCCCAATCTATATTTTGGGCATTTAGAATATTGAGTGTTCTGAGTGTTGCTCCTTGCTCATTAATTTGATAAACCCTTGCCTGATCGCCACCATCGTTGTGTGTCCAGATTCTCCCCCAAGGGTCCTGATCAATCCCCGATGATTCTTTAATCGAAGAGTGAAGATTGCCCGCAGTCTGAATTTGAAGCAGGGCTTGCCCAACACTTGTGATGCATGCAGCCCAAAAAAAGGCAACGAATGTTATGCCAGACCACTTATTCTTCATTGATTTTAGAAAATAGGTGATCTTTTAACAAACGATTCACTTCTATCAATACAGTGGTGCGCAATTGTTCCTGTTTGAAACTTACAAAATAAGAAATCACCAGATACCAGTTCTTTTCATCAGCATCAAGCCGAACTTTAAAAAGCTCTTTGTCAGGAACTCGAGCACGAAGAAATGACGATAATTCTGAAATCTTTTCTTCGAAATCATCAGGAATAGAAGTGAGTTTTACCCTTATTACTTCCTTATAGCGCTCTTCTCCCTTATTCTGAATAGGATTGGTGAGAATCATACTATTTGGGATTTTAACAAATTCTCCCGGTGTGCCGGTTTCTAATGTGAAAAAGAAAGTACCGATGCGGGTTACCAAACCCATTTCATTTCCAATTTTAATGTAGTCGCCCATCTGAAAGGGCTTTTTGTTTAAAATGATAAACCAAGCAAAAAACGAAAGTAATAAGTCGCGAATGGCGAACGCAAAACCGGTCGCAATTAAACCAACAAATAACGTAAGATTGCCGAGCGAGACACCAGCCCGCCAAAAGGCAACTAAAAAAGCAATACTGTAAAGTGCAATCGAATAAAGCTTGGCTATAATAATGCGTTGCTCAATCTCCATTTCCTTGCGAAACATGTTAAAAACCTTATTTTGGGTAAGCCTCAAAACAATGGTAATCACAAGGAGCGAAATCACAAAACTGAAAACAACTTCGAGTGCTCTGATCAAGATCGGATTAAATGTGATCATGTCACGACGTATCGCAAGATAAATCAGTTCAGCAGCAATCACGATCAAACTAAGTAGAATGATCCGGCGAACAAGTTTAGGACGGAATTGAATAGCCATTTCGCTGCAAAAGTACTTCTAAGCGAGTGAGATTAATTGCTGATTTTAAAAGTTTTTTGCACATTCCATATTGCAGATTTACAGCGTTTTCTAATTTAGCGCCGCAAATCAATTATATTAACCATCTCAACAAAAATAAAACAATGAAAGTAACCGTAGTAGGTGCAGGAAATGTTGGTGCTACATGTGCCAATGTCATCGCAGAAAGAGAATTGTGTAAAGAAGTCGTATTGCTCGATATCAAAGAGGGGCTTGCTGAAGGCAAATCGCTAGATATGTGGCAAACTGCCCCAATCAATCTCTATGACACGAAAACGATTGGTCATACCAACGATTATATCAAAACAGCCGGATCAGATGTTGTTGTAATCACTTCTGGATTGCCAAGAAAACCAGGTATGAGCCGCGATGATCTTATCGCTACTAATGCAGGAATTGTAAAATCAGTTACTGAAAACATTATTAAATACTCTCCCGATGCCATCATCATCGTGGTATCCAATCCATTAGATGTGATGACCTATGTGGCCTATTTAACGGCTAAAATTAACCCAAATAAAGTATTTGGAATGGCAGGTATTCTTGACACTGCCCGCTATCGTGCATTTCTTGCTGATGCATTGGAAGTATCGCCAAAAGATATTCAAGCGATGCTCATGGGCGGACATGGCGACACCATGGTTCCATTGCCAAGATATACTACCGTATCAGGAATCCCTGTTACAGAACTGATTGATAGTGCAAAACTTGATGCCATTATTGAGCGTACCAAAAAAGGTGGTGGTGAACTTGTCAATTTGATGGGCACTTCTGCATGGTATGCCCCCGGCGCTGCTGCAGCTCAAATGGTTGAAGCCATTGTACGCGACCAAAAAAGAATCTTCCCTTGCTGCGCATGGCTTACCGGTCAATATGGCTTGAAGGATATTTATTTGGGCGTACCTGTTAAGCTTGGTGCAGCAGGCATAGAAGAAGTAATCGAGTTGAAACTTACCGAAGATGAATTAAAACTTGTTCATCAATCCGCATCTGCTGTGAAAGAAGTTATGGATGTGTATGACAACATGACCAAAACAACAGCCTAATGATTAAAAATAAAAAAGCCTGACTAAAAAGTCAGGCTTTTTTATAAACTTTCGGTTCGTAAATTCATTAGTTTAATAATTAAAAATATTCCCATGCAATACAGAAGATTAGGAAAATCAGGACTACAGGTAAGTGAAATATCTTTGGGCTCTTGGCTCACATTTGGCAAACAAATCGGCGACGATGTGGCAGAACAACTCATGATTGCAGCCTATGACCATGGCGTGAATTTTTTCGACAACGCCGAAATCTATGCCCGAGGCAAATCTGAAATTGTAATGGGCAACATATTAAAGAAAGTGCAATGGAGTCGTGATACGTATGTAGTTTCCAGTAAAGTGTTTTGGGGTGGAGACAAACCCAACCAAACAGGCTTGAGTCGAAAACATGTTTTCGAAGCCTGCCATGCTGCGCTCAAACGCTTTCAGTTAGACTACCTCGACCTTTTCTTCTGCCACCGTGCAGATCCGAATACACCAATGGAAGAAACCGTCTGGGCTATGAATGATCTCATTCGTCAGGGCAAAATTCTATATTGGGGAACATCCGAGTGGACGGCACAGGAAATCATGGAAGCCTTTATGGTGGCAAAACAACATAACCTGATACCGCCAACAATGGAGCAACCACAATATAATATGTTTTATCGTTATCGCTTCGAAGTGGAATATGCGCGAATCTTTGATGTGATGCAATATGGATCTACCACCTGGTCGCCACTGGCTAGCGGTCTTCTTTCAGGAAAATACAACAATGGTATTCCCGAAAACACCCGTTTGACCATGGAAGGACTCGACTGGCTTCGTGATAAAACCCTTTCTGATGAGCGCGTTGAGAAAGTAAGAAAGCTTAGTCAACTTGCTGCTGACTTAGGCACCACCATGCCAAGACTTGCTATTTCTTGGGTGCTGAAAAATAAACATGTGAGCACAGTTATCACGGGGGCTTCAAAATTAGAACACCTTATGGATAACATTGCTGCAGCAGAAGTAGTCAATAAAATTGATGATCAGGTAGCCGAGCGCATAGAACAAATCTTGAATAATAAACCTCAGGCAAAAGATTGGTAACTTATTGATCACCCCTTCGCTCTTTTAGCGCCATTAACTCGAATTTAGCTATCACAGCTAATCGAAAAATAAAAAACGTATTACCCACAGCTTTACCCCAATCGGTTTCCCCGCAAAAAATTCAAATAGCATAACGATTTTTTGAAGATGGCATTGACCATGCGATCAAAATCAAAAATTTTCTAAATTCGTATGCATGCATAACATTTTTTGATATGTTTGACCATGTAAAAATATAGTCCTTCTCTCTTAGTGTGTCCCTATGCTTGACATAAGGGGAGAAGAATTTAGGATGAGGTCATGAAACCATCAGAAACAGTTGATTATAATATAAAGTCCTGCTGGCATGCAATTTACCGCATGTATAACAATGAAGCGGCAAAATACGGGAGTACTACCACCGTGGGATTTGTACTGCTCAATATCGATTTAGACGAAGGCACGCCCGCTACTAAAATAGCCCCATTGCTGGGTATGGAAGCACGCAGCCTTACACGCACACTAAAAAATCTTGAAGAGAATGGGCTGATCAAAAGAATGGCGGATAAAAGTGACCGAAGATTAGTAAGAATCTTTCTTACTCCTCTTGGAAAAGAAAAGCGAGAAATTGCCCGTAAATCGGTAAAAAATTTCAATGCTGAAATTCAAAAAAGTATCTCGAAAGATAAGCTCGAAACATTTTTCGAAGTCATAAACGAAATCAATAAAACTGCAGAAAACCTTAAAAGTCTGGTGTAAATGAAACAAGCATGGTTTACAAAACTCAACCGAGCTGGAGAGTTCAAAGAAGTTAAATACAATGGAAATAAAATTGCTGCCATGCGTGTTGCATCCGACCAAAAATTAAAAATTATTTACGGATGAAAAGAAATATAAAAAAAATAGCGGTCCTTGGTTCAGGGGTTATGGGTTCTCGAATCGCCTGTCACTTTGCCAATATTGGCGTGGAAGTTCTATTGCTCGATATTGTTCCTAAAGAACTCAACGAGGCCGAAAACAAAGCAGGGTTAACACTTGAAAATCCTAAAGTGCGTAACCGTATCGTGAATGATGCCTTAGAATTTGCTTTGAAATCAAACCCTTCGCCTGTATATTACAAAGGTGTGTCCAAGCTTATCAAAACCGGCAACTTCGATGACAACATGAAAGACATCGCACAGGTGGACTGGATTATCGAAGTGGTGGTAGAAAATTTAAAAATTAAACAAATTGTGTTTGATCAAGTGGAAAAATACCGCAAACCGGGCACCATCATCACATCTAACACATCGGGCATACCCATTCACATGATGACCGAAGGTAGAAGCGATGACTTTAAAAAATACTTTTGCGGCTCACACTTTTTCAACCCACCGCGCTATTTAAAATTACTCGAAATCATCCCCACTTCTCACACCGACCCAGCTTTGGTGGACTTTCTGATGGACTACGGCGATCGTTTCTTAGGCAAAACTACTGTACTCTGTAAAGATACCCCGGCATTCATCGCCAACAGAATCGGTGTATTTAGCATCATGGCACTCTTTCATCTTGTAAAAGAAATGGGCTTGACAGTGGAAGAAGTGGACAAGCTTAGTGGTCCGGTTTTGGGAAGACCAAAGTCAGCCACCTTCCGCACTTGCGATGTGGTGGGGCTTGATACCCTGGTAAATGTGGCCAATGGATTGAAGGAGAATTGCCCGAATGATGAAATGAACCATCTCTTCACTTTGCCCGATTATGTAGCTAAGATGGCCGAAAACAAATGGCTTGGTGATAAAACAGGACAAGGCTTCTACAAGAAAGTGAAGGGTGAAGGAGGAAAGTCTGAGATTTTAGCATTAGACCTTAATACCTTAGAATACAAACCACAACAAAAAGTTAAGTTTGCTACGCTCGAAAGCACCAAAACCATCGATAAACTGCAGGACAGGTACAAAGTACTGGTAGCCGGGAAAGATAAAGCCGGTGAATTTTATCGTAGCTCCTTCTTTGGTCTTTTTGCCTATGTAGCCAATCGCATTCCTGAAATTTCTGACGAACTTTATAGAATTGACGAAGCATTGAAAGCCGGTTTTGGCTGGGAAGCAGGCCCATTCGAGAGTTGGGATTATATTGGCGTGGCTGATGCAGTGAAAGCAATGGAAGATACTGGAATCAAAGTAGCCACATGGGTTAAGGATATGATGGCCGCAGGATTCACTTCATTCTACACCATCAAAGACGGTCGAAAATATTACTACGACATTGCTAAAAAAGAATATGTGCCGGTTCCAGGAATGGATGATTTCATCATTCTCAGCCATATACCAAAAGAAAAAGTGCTTTGGGGCAATACAGGCACCACCATTAAAGATTTGGGGGATGGTGTTTTAAATGTGGAATTTCACACTAAAATGAATTCCATTGGAAGCGATGTGCTCATGGGTATCAACAAAGCCATTGATATGGCAGAGAAGAACTATCGCGGGCTTGTAATTTCCAATGAAGGAGCTAATTTTTCTGCCGGTGCCAATCTTGCCATGGTATTCATGATGGCTGTAGAACAGGAATACGATGAAATTGATTTTTCCATTCGTGCATTCCAAAACACAGTGATGCGTGTTCGCTACTCTTCCATTCCGGTAATAGTTGCCCCTCATGGATTAGCATTGGGAGGGGGATGTGAAATCTGTCTGCACGCCGACAAAGTTGTAGCAGCAGCTGAGACCTATATTGGTTTAGTGGAATTTGGTGTAGGTGTAATTCCTGCAGGTGGAGGTACCAAAGAGTTTGCCCTTCGTTTTTCCGATGAACTCAAAGAAGGTGATATTGCCATCAATGCGCTTCGGGAACGATTCCTTACCATAGGACAAGCCAAAGTAGCTACTTCAGCACACGAAGCTTTCGATTTAGGTATTTTCCGAAAAGGCAAAGACCGCGTGGTATTAAATGCATCGCGCAGAATTGCAGAAGCCAAAAAAGAAGCGATTCTAATGGCAGAAGCCGGATACACCAAGCCTGTTCAACGAAAAGACATTAAAGTGATGGGGCAATCCGGCTTAGGTATCGTTTATGTAGGAGCAAACTCTATGCTCAGTGGCGGATACATTTCAGAACACGACAAGCTCATATCCGAAAAATTAGGCTATGTGCTTTGCGGGGGCGACCTATCAGAAGTGCAGGAAGTAGATGAACAATATCTGCTCGATTTGGAACGCGAAGCCTTCCTCTCACTTCTCACCGAAAAGAAAACCCTCGAGCGAATCCAAAGTATCCTGACCTCGGGGAAAGTGTTGAGGAATTAGGGGTGAGTTAGCAGTGATGAGTTAAGAGTTAAATTTGAAAAGTTAAGAGTGATGAGTTAGAAGTGATTTGATAGAAAAATGAACAGAATGATTAAGGCAATAGATTAGCAGGAAGACTTGGATTGTAAGACATCCCCGCTGCAGTGTCCCTGTTCTTGCAATAGGGGACAAAGGGTGCAGGGGGACTGAAAATTTGGATTGAAAAATTGATAAAGTTTAAATAGAAAATATAATTAAATAAAAACACTAAAGTTTCACCCCTCTCCAGCCGTGTCCCAATGCATGCCATGGGGAGAGAAGGGTTGGAGTGAGGTAAAAATAAATATTCAAATATGGAAACAGCATATATCGTAGCAGGCTATCGTTCTGCAGTAGGAAAATCTGGTAAAGGCGTTTTTCGCTTCACTCGCCCCGATGATTTAGCCGCATCTGTTATCAAACATCTGATGGCTTCCGTTCCGGCATTAGACAAAGATCAAGTGGACGATGTTATTGTGGGCAATGCAACTCCAGAAGCCGAACAAGGTCTAAATATTGGTAGAATGGTTTCGCTCATGGGACTCGATACGGTGAAAGTACCGGGTATGACTGTGAATCGCTATTGCTCCTCCGGCCTAGAAACGATTGCCATAGCAACTGCTAAAATTCAAGCAGGTATGGCCGATTGCATCATTGCCGGTGGCGTAGAAACCATGTCCCCTATTCCTTTCGGTGGCTGGCGAATTGTCCCCAATGCACAATTGGCCAAAACCCATGCAGACTATTATTGGGGAATGGGATTAACTGCTGAAGCTGTAGCGAAAGAATACAATGTGAGCCGCGAAGATCAGGATGCTTTCTCTTTTCGTTCACACCAAAGAGCTGTAGCAGCAGTACAGTCAGGAAGATTTAATGATGATATCGCTCCGGTGACGGTGAAGGAGGTTTATCTCGATGAGAAGAAAAAACGCAAAACACGCGAATATATCGTTGATACGGATGAAGGCCCACGCGCTGATACTGCTTTAGACAAACTGGCAAAACTCAAACCCGTATTTGCTGCCAATGGAACCATTACAGCGGGTAATGCTTCGCAAACATCAGATGGGGCTGCTTTTGTATTGGTGATGTCGGAAAAAATGATGAAATCGCTCAACCTGCAACCCATAGCCCGATTGGTATCTTATGCAGTAGCTGGATTGGAGCCACGCATTATGGGTGTAGGACCAATCTATGCCATACCAAAGGCATTGAAAATGGCAGGCATGAAGCAAGATCACATTAATCTTATTGAACTAAATGAAGCATTTGCTTCGCAATCGTTGGCGATTGTCAGAGAATTAGGTTTGGATGATGAACTGGTGAATGTTAATGGTGGTGCAATCGCTCTAGGGCATCCACTAGGGTGCACAGGTGCAAAACTCACTGTTCAGATGATGAATGAACTAAAAAAACGTAATCAAAAATTCGGCATGGTGACGATGTGTGTGGGCACAGGTCAGGGCGCAGCGGGGATCTTTGAAATGATGTGATAGGTATTTTTCGTCTCTCGCAATTTGTATTTCGACATAAAACAATGAAGAAAATCAAATATTTGAAATAAGAATCATAATAAATCATTGATGTCGAGCAACTATTCGGTTGGTCGGCTATCAAAAAAAAAATTAAACCATGGAAACGAAAGCAAAAAACACACTAAAAGGCGGAGAATTCCTGATTAAGGACATTGAAGCCCAAGACATTTTTATTCCTGAAGAGTGGAATGAAGAACAACAAATGATTGCACAAACCTGTAATGATTTCTTGGATGCAGAAGTGTATCCTAACCTCGACAGAATCGATGCGCTTGAAGATGGATTGATGCCATCACTCTTAGAT
Organism: Flavobacteriales bacterium; assembly: GCA_046294625.1. Taxonomy (GTDB): domain Bacteria; phylum Bacteroidota; class Bacteroidia; order M30B66; family M30B66; genus JBKBKN01. The sequence continues at coordinate 36,408 of JBKBKN010000012.1, read as the reverse complement.
AAAGCAGGCGAATTGGGCTTATTGGGTGTTTCTGTGCCGGAAGAATATGGCGGCTTCGGCAAAGACTTCAACACTTCTATGCTTGTGGCCGAAATAACAGGTGCTGGATTTTCCTTTGCTGTAGCCTTGTCGGCACATACCGGAATTGGCACATTGCCTATATTGTATTATGGCAATGATGAACAAAAGAAAAAGTATATCCCCAAATTAGCAACCGGCGAATGGAAAGCCGCTTATTGCCTTACTGAGCCTAACTCAGGCTCAGATGCCAACTCAGGAAAAACATCAGCCAAATTGACGCCCGACGGAAAGCATTACGTGCTCAATGGACAAAAAATGTGGATTACCAATGGGGGTTTTGCCGATGTATTTACTGTTTTTGCCAAAATTGACAATGACGAAAATCTGAGTGCATTTATCGTAGAGAAATCATTTCCGGGAATTAGTATGAATCCGGAAGAGAAAAAAATGGGTATTAAAGGTTCATCCACACGTCAGGTATTTTTCAACGACTGCTTGGTACCTGTAGAAAACCTGCTTTCAGAAAGACAAAACGGATTCAAAATTGCGGTTAACATCTTGAATATTGGCCGCATCAAGCTGGCTGCGGCAGCACTTGGTGGAGCAAAAGGAGCAATTACTACATCCGTTCGCTATGCCAATGAGCGGGAGCAATTTGGAAGGCCTATCGCAAAATATGGCGCCATTAAATATAAACTCGCCGAACAATGTATTCGCGCATTTGCCACAGAATCGGCGACTTACCGAATCGGACAAAACATCGACGATGCCTATGATGTATTGGTGGCGGAAGGAATGGATCCTGCAAAAGCCAAACTGAAAAGTGTAGAGCAATTTGCGGTAGAATGTGCCATGATGAAAGTGCATGGCTCTGAAACACTCGATTATGTAGTAGATGAAGGTGTTCAAATCTTTGGTGGCATGGGCTATTCTGCCGAAGCGCCAATGGATCGCGCCTACCGCGATGCCCGCATCAACCGTATTTTTGAAGGCACGAATGAAATCAACCGCATGCTCACAGTAGACATGATGCTCAAGCGCGCTATGAAAGGTGAACTCGACCTAATGGGGCCTGCCATGCAAGTTGCTTCTGAGCTGATGTCTATCCCTGATTTTGGAGCAGAAGACGATGGTCTGTTTGCCGCTGAGAAAAAATATGTAAAGAACTTTAAAAAGGCGGTGTTGATGGTAGCCGGATCGGCCGTGCAAAAACTTATGATGACATTAGCCAAAGAGCAGGAAATTCTCATGAACATTGCCGATATGCTCATAGAAACCTATGTTTCAGAATCTGTTCTGCTGCGCGCCGAAAAATTGGTTCATCTGAAAGGCGAATCTGAAGCTGCTCTGCAAATAGAGATGATGCGTGTGTACATTAATGATGCTGCTGACCGCATTAACATTGCCGGTAAAAATGCAATTAACTCCTATGCCGATGGCGATGAGCAACGCATGATGCTGATGGGATTGAAACGATTTACCAAAGTAGCACCTTTAAACACCAAAGATGCACGCAGAAAAATTGCAGAAAAATTAATTGAAGCAAATAAATATTGCTTTTAAATCAAGCCTTACTTAGCATGAAAGAGCCGCTTGGATAAGCAGCTCTTTTATGTTTAGGTACTAATTGTCGGAAACGGGGGTAATGCTTCCATAAATCGATGCTCATTGGTATTAAAATCAACCTCCGCACAGAGCAATTGCAGACCATTACTAATCAATAAAAATGGTACTTGGAATTTAATATTATAAATAGCTGTCTGTTCAAAAACCTTTTGATCAAGCTTTACTTCCGGTTTTTTGCATTCACAAATCATCCAGGGTCTTAGATTTTGATTGTAGATTACAATATCTGCGCGTTTATTCAAACCATTTACATTCACGGCAGCTTCGATGTGCATCAGCCCCTTCGGATATCCAATGCGATTCACTAAGTAATGTGCAAGATGCTGACGCACCCATTCTTCGGGCGTAAGCACTACATATTTATTTCTGAATACATCAAAAATTTGCGTTCTTTGTTTCGCTTCTCGAAGCTTAAGATCAAAGGAAGGAAAAATAAGTTTTTGCATGAATTCTGACTCAAATTTATGGAATTTCTAAACGCAGCTCAACGAAAACAAATAAAGAACTTTACCTTGCAAACCAACTAAAAGCATGAAAACGAAAGAAGAAATTGTAAACGATTGGTTACCAAGATATACAGGGCAAAAGATAGAAGAATTCGGCTCCTACATCCTTTTAACAAACTTCTCTAACTATGTAGATATGTTTGCTGAGTGGCACAATGTAGATGTAGTTGGAAAAGGCAGGCCGATGTCATGTGCCACATCAAAAGGAATTACAATAATCAATTTCGGCATGGGCAGTCCCAATGCGGCCACAATCATGGATTTACTTAGTGCCATAAAACCTAAGGCAGTTTTATTTCTTGGTAAATGCGGAGGACTGAAACGAAAAAACCTGGTGGGAGACTTAATACTTCCAATTGCAGCAGTTAGAGGAGATGGAACATCGGACGACTACTTCCCCAAAGAAGTGCCTGCCTTGCCGGCATTTAATTTACAAAAAGCCGTTTCAACCTCTATTCGCGATTTAAATCAAGACTATTGGACTGGTACTGTTTACACCACCAACCGACGTGTTTGGGAACATGATAACGAATTTAAAAAATACCTTAGAAAAATTCGCGTCATGGCCATAGATATGGAAACAGCCACCATTTTCAGCGTAGGATTTTACAATAAAATTCCAACCGGCGCCTTGCTACTGGTGTCAGACCAACCTATGGTTGCATCTGGAGTGAAAACAGAAGCCAGCGATTTAAAAGTTACCAATAATTTTGTTGAATTACACCTAAAAATCGGAATCGAATCACTCTATCAATTAATTAATAACGGCCTTACAGTAAAACATCTTCGTTTCGATTAATGGGCTTTGAAGAGATAATAAAAGAAATTAAGCAAAAAAAAATTCATCCGATTTACATATTGGCGGGTGAAGAAGCATACTTCATTGATGCGCTTTGCAATTACATAGAAAACGCCTTGCTAACTGAAGAAGAAAAATCATTCAACCTCAGCGTTTTCTATGGAGTAGAAGCAAATGCCGATGACGTGATTGCAGCTGCACGACGCTTTCCTATGATGGCCGAGTACAATGTGGTTATTCTCAAAGAAGCGCAATTAATGAAATCATTAGAGAAGCTAGAACCTTATTTGAACACACCCACTAGCTCAACCGTGTTGATAATTTGCCACAAATACAAAAACTTAGATGAACGCACCAAATTTACCAAAGCAGCCAAAAAATGGTGCTTTTTTAAAAGCAATAAGCTCAAGGAAGCTGATATTATCAACTTTATAGTCAAATACCTCACCAATCGAAAATGTCGCATTACAGCCAATGCAGCAAAAATGATTTTTGCACACGTGGGCTATGATTTAGAAAAAATCATCAACGAAATCAATAAAGTTCTACTTAACTATCCGAATGGACTGGAATTTACCGAGAAAATCATCGAAGAATATATTGGCATTAGTCGAACATATAATGTGTTTGAACTTCAAAAAGCTTTATCTTATAAACACGTAGCCAGAGCAACTGAAATAGCCTTCGCTATGGCTAAGGATGAGAAGAACAATCCTATCCAAGCCGTGAATGCAGCTTTATTTTCATATTTCACCAAAGTATTGCACACGCAGTATCTTCAATCAAAAAAAGCAAATGATATTGCCAAAATTGTTGGGGTTCCACCTTTTTTTATGGCTGAATATGAAGCCGCAGCTCGAAACTATTCGCCTCAGAAACTTGTTAAAATTATCTATCACATCAAAGATTACGATTTAAGAAGCAAGGGAGTGAACAGCAATACAGATGCACCTGAGCTGCTAAAAGAATTGGTTTATAAAATTTTAAATTAGAAATTGATCATGCAATATTGGTTAGTGAAGTCTGAGCCATTCAAATATTCTTGGGAGCAATTTGAAAAAGATGGACAGACCTTTTGGGATGGCGTGCGAAACTATCAGGCAAGAAATAATCTAAAAAGCATGCAACAAGGTGATCTTGTTCTTTTCTATCATAGCAACGATGGTCTATCTGTAATTGGTGTGGCCAAAGTGGTGAAAATAGCTTATCAGGATCCTACTACGGACGATGATCGTTGGGTAGCAGTAGATTTGGCACCGGTAGAAAAGTTAAAAAATCCTGTTACACTTGAAACCATCAAACAGGACGAAATGCTAAAAGATATCGCTTTAATTAGACAACCAAGGCTTTCTGTAATGCCACTTAAACAAGCAGAGTTTGACAGAATCCTGGAACTTGGAAGTTAGGTCGAATGCCAAATAATGTGGCGAAATTTTTGATAATATTGAACCCGAAAAATCGGAATAAATATGTTTAAAATCATCGTACAACTAAGCAGAATACTAGTTGGAGTTTTATTCATCATCTCAGGATTAATCAAATCCAATGATACGCTTGGCTTTTCTTACAAACTGGAAGAATATTACGAAGTATTCGGCATGGAGTTTCTAGCGCCTACCGCCTTGCTTCAAGCCATGCTGATCTGTATCGTGGAAGTCATGCTGGGTGTCACATTATTACTGGGATACTGGAAAAGACTCACGCTTTGGCTGCTCATGCTCATGATTGTGTTTTTTACATTCCTCACCTTCTATTCAGCCTATTTCAACAAGGTTACCGACTGCGGCTGTTTTGGTGATGCGATCAAACTTACCCCCTGGGGCTCATTTACCAAAGATGTGGTACTACTGTTTTTCATATCCATTCTATTTCTCGGTCAAAGGTTTATTCAACCTATATTCAGTGAGAGCGTGAACAAAATCATTGTGGGAATCGCTCTATTACTCAACATTATTTTCCCTGTTTACACCTACAATTATTTACCGGTAATAGATTTTAGGCCTTATGCCCCCGGCAAAAATATCATGGAAGGAATGAGTATTCCAGCAGATGCGCCTAGGGGAAAATACCATGTCACACTGATTTACCGCAATCTACAAAGCGGTGCATTAAAAGAATTTGAAACCGATGACCCTGAATGGCAAGACGATACCAAGTGGGAATGGGTAGAAACCAAAAGTGTAGAAATTGAAGCACCTTATGTGCCACCAATCAAAGATTTTGTCATCAGCAATACTGACGGTTTTGAATACACAGAAGACATTCTGAACGATGAAAACTATTATTTCTTTCTCGTAAGCTATGATTTACAAAAAGCCAAAACCGGCAAACAGTCCAAGATCAATGCCTTTGCAGAAGCTGCCTTGCGCGATGGCTTCAATTTTTATGGATTAACATCGGCATCAGCAGCAGCTATAGATGAATTCAGGCACAATGTGCAGGCTACTTATGATTACTATATTATGGATGGTACCACACTCAAAACTATGATTAGATCTAATCCGGGGCTGATGCTTATCAAAAAGGGAACAGTCATAGATATGTGGCACTACAACTCCTTCCCTGATTATGAAATGGTGAAAAACAAATATCTAAAACCATAAGCATATTGCTCAGTTTCCTGTTAAAACGGATGTGGTATGGACTCCTTGTAATGTTAGGTGTAATTACGCTGGTTTTTATAATATTCAATGTCATTCCGGGAGATCCGGCAAGAATGATGCTTGGGCAACGAGCCGATGGTGCAACCATTGAAGCCATTAATAAAGATTTGGGAAGAGATCAGCCATTATATGTGCAATACATCAAATACCTGAATGACCTCTCGCCTATCTCATTACACAGTATCAAGCCTGATTCAAGAATATATCTGGATCAGGAGAAATATGGCGAAACGAGTCAGCTTATGCATATTGGCAACAAGGTGTTAGTAGCTAAAACGCCCTACATGCGGCGCTCCTATCATTCCAACAAGAAAGTGTCTTCCATCTTAGCCGAAACCCTGCCTCAAACTGCTATTCTGGCGCTTGCAGCTATACTTATTGCTACCGCACTTGGAATTGTACTGGGAATTTTTTCGGCGTTGTTCAAAGATTCACTATTCGACAAATTCACTTTGCTGTTCACCATTTTTGGTATGGCTGGGCCAAGTTTCTTTATAGCCATCCTTTTTTCCTGGTTCTTCGGATTTTTGTTAAGTGACATCACCGGACTCAAAATGACCGGCAGCTTTTATGAAATAGACCCATTTCATGGCGAAGTGATTGCATGGAAAAATTTGATATTACCTGCCATAACACTTGGTATCAGGCCACTTTCTATCATTGTACAATTGACGAGAAGTGCCATGCTCGATGTGCTAAGTGCTGATTATATTCGCACTGCACGAGCCAAAGGTTTATCACTAAGGCAGGTAATTGTAAAGCATAGTCTAAAAAATGCACTCAATCCATTGATTACAGCAGTTTCCGGATGGCTTGCCGGCATGATGGCAGGTGCAGTTTTTATTGAATACATATTTGGCTGGCGCGGCGTTGGCAAAGAAGTTGTTGATGCCCTTGAAAAATTTGACTTTCCTGTCGTAACAGGTGCAGTGCTAAGTTTTGCTCTCATATTCATCCTAATGAATATATTGGTTGATATGCTATATGCCTGGGTGGATCCCCGAGTTAATCTTAGCGCGTAATGTCTTTTTCAATCAGTAAAAGTGGATTCATTAAAGGTCTGCAATGCTCCAGACAGCTCTATCTGCATTATCAACATCCAACATGGCGCGACCCTATTACACCAAGGGAAAAAGCTTTATTCAAGCGAGGCGTTAATATCGGCCAATTAGCACATAAAATCTTTCCCGGTGGCCATTCTGCTGATTCAACAGGAAGCTATGCTGAATGGTTTGAAAAAACAAAATCATTACTGCAGGCGGGGCATGCAACAATTTTCGAAGCTGCTTTCAAAAATGATTTTCAGATGGCTGCCATCGATATACTTGAATTCAAGAATGATGCTTGGAATGCATGGGAAGTGAAAAGTTTGCTGCATATCAACGAAACGCATGTGAACGATCTGGCCTTTCAATACCACACCATTCGAAATTGTGGTATTGATATCTCAAAAGCAGGAATTATCCATTTGAACCCGCATTATATTAGACAAGGAGCATTAGACCTACATCAATTATTCATGCAACAAGATGTTTCTGATATGGTAATGTTATACTCAGACCGCGTTGCCGCGCAACTGGAAGAAATGCACGAAATACTTAATGAAAACAAAATGCCGCGAGTTAAGCCTGGTAAGCACTGTATTGAGCCCTACTCATGCGCCTTCATGCGTTACTGTTGGGATTCTTTCGCAAAAAACACAAACCAAACGCTGAAAAACGACATCAAAACAGTATTAATAGAAAAAGGAATTATAACAGCTGAGCAATCCGAAAAAAAAGCTGAAACCTCAGTCATTTTCGAAAAAGATGCTATTCTTTATCTGCGTCTGGGTGTTCCATGGTTTCAAGGCACAAAACCATATCAACCAATTCCATTTATCAAATTTGAAGCACAGAAAAAAATAGTTTTGCAAAACAGTTGGAAGCATGGAGAAATCGATTTTGAGCTATCGACGGCGTCTGAAAATAAATTAGACATTCATGCCACACTAAACAGCATGGAGCTGCATTCTCTGAAAATTATTTTGAACGAAAAATTTTCCGATCTGGCCACTTGCGAAAACACAATTGAACAACAATACATTATAGCTGAAATTGAGACTATCATTCAGCAGTAATTTATATAAATAGAGTCGATCACAAAAATGATCCGACAAAGTCCATTTTTTGTTTTTTGCCCAATATACTTTTATCGAATATTTTTGTTTAGAAAATAAAAGCACAGGTTTGACGTAAATGAATTTATTGTTAACCTTGCAAAATTATTTCATTAATCTATGAACGGAACCATTACAATGAAAAGATTGAGATTTATCGGAGCTATTGGAGCTCTATTGATTGCTGGAGCTACGAATGCCCAGCATCAGCATGACAAAAACCATGAGTGGTGTTCAAGCCATCATCTGTTACAAGAAGAGCTTGAGCGCAACCCAAGTCAAAAAGAAGTGTATGAGCAATTCTTAAAAGATTTAACCAATTATCAAGCAATAAATAAAGGAAAAGTCAAGTCTGGCAATAAGAAGATAATTCCTGTTGTGGTGCATGTTCTCCACGATGGAGGTCCTGAAAATATTTCCAAAGCTCAAATTTTGGATCAAATTCGCATTCTCAACGAAGATTTCAATGCTATGAGTCAGAATGCAAACCTCACACCAGCTCCTTTTCAGCCCTTGGTTGCTAATTGTGAATATGAGTTTCGTCTAGCAAACCGCGACCCACTTGGCAATTGCACAGATGGAATTGTAAGAGTGTTTACTAATAAAACCAATGGTGCATCGAATGCAAACGGTGCTAAAGGTGTTAGTTACTGGAATTCTTTTTCTTATTTGAATATTTGGGTAGTAAAAAATATTGGTGATACCAATCCGCTTGGAACCATTCTTGGATATGCTCAGTTCCCCGGCGGTGGAATTGCTCAAACTGATGGTATTGTAGTAATCCACAACTACTTTGGTAGTATTGGAACTGCAGCCGGAAGAAGAGGCTCTACCACAACCCACGAAATTGGTCATTGGTTAGGACTTAGACATATCTGGGGTGACGGAGTCTGTGTGAGCGACGGAGTAGAAGACACTCCTCCGCACCAAGGACCTAATTTTGGTGTGTGCTGGAACAATTTCCCACACAATGTTGGTGGTTGCATTCCAGCAGCAGACAATCCGCATGGCGAAATGTTCATGAATTATATGGACTATTCTGATGACGTATGTATGAGTATGTTCACCATAGGTCAGAAAGAAGTGATGGATTTCGTATTGGAAGGTTTTACCGGTTCGGATGGTTTCCGTTCTTTCCTTGTTTCCGAACAAAACCTTATGGCTACAGGTGTATCAGACAATTTCAATCAAACTCCTTGTGCACCGATTGCTGAATTTAATCAAAACAGAGATATGATTTGCGCTGGTTCTACTGTGACCTTTACCGACAATTCATTTAATGGAACGGTGAGTAGCCGCGAATGGTCATTTGATGGTGGAACTCCTGCCACTGCTACAACTGCAACAGCTACAGTTACATATAACAACCCCGGTCGTTTTAGAACCACCCTCACCGCATCAAATGATATTGGCTCCAATACCATTGTCAAAGAACAAATTGTAACAGTAAGTCCTACTTCAACCAGCTTAGCTGGCAATCCACAAGAAAATTTTCAGAACGAAGCCTTCTTCAATGAAAATTGGATGATTCGAAACTTAGACAATACCGCTAACAAATGGGAACGCGTTCCCGTTGGTTTCGACGACAATGCTTCTGTTCGCATGGTTAACTTTGGAAACGTACGTTCTGAAGTTGATATGTTAATTTCTCCGGCATATAATCTAAGTGGATTCAGTACTCCAATTACTTTAAACTTTAAATTGGCTGGTGCAGAGCGCGGATTTACGCCAGACGACAGATTGGTAGTTTCCGTATCGAACAATTGTGGACAAACGTGGCAGCAAAGAGCAAGCATTCAAGGCTGGCAATTAAATACCGCCGGTACATTCACTAGCTTCTTCACCCCTACCCACCAAGGACAATGGAGAGATGTATTTGTTACTTTACCCGCTTCCAACAACGACAATATGCGCATCCGCTTCGAGTATGTGAGAGGTACAACAGCATTCAATAATGTTTATATCGATAACATTAACATCGGCACTGCTCTAGGTGTATTGAATCCTGAACAAGAAATTGGATTACACATTTTCCCTAATCCTACCAATGATTTTACTCAGGTTAGCTTCTTGATGGAGAAACCTAAACAGGTAAATATGAGTCTGTATGATATTTCCGGAAGAGAAGTAATGAAAATCTTCAAAGGGATGTCAGGAACAGGTGAGCAACTCATGCAGCTCAACATGAATCATCTTGATGCAGGCATTTACATGCTTAACATGATTGTGGATGGTCAATTGATTAGTAAAAAAATCATTAAGCGCTAAACTTGAATAGCACAATATTTCAAAAAAATCCCTGTTATTTGCAGGGATTTTTTATTTGAAATCGGTCGTTTATGAAAAAACTTATCATTCTTATCTGTCTGAGTTTATTTGCTGTGATATCTTTTGCACAAGATATCATTTACCTTAAAGATGGTACCAATATCGTTTCTATGGTGGTGGCTGTTGATAAGAGAACAGTAAAATATAAAAAGCCCTCCGGAAAAGGACCAATCAACGAAATTGCCAAAAGCCGTGTGATCAAAATTCAATATGAAAGTGGAGCAATTGATGATTTCACTATTAGTACCAGAGACACTGTATTTTTTTCCAGAACAGGTATTGACGATGCTTTCTTTCCAAACTCCTATCTAACCGACCTGAAAGACAATATTATTTCACTGAATCTTTTTGATTTCTTCGATCTTGGCGTTGGCATGGCCTATGAACGCGTATTTGATGGTGGTACAAAATCCTTACGTATTCCGGCTTTCTTCAGCCTAAGAGACACACTGGGTCCTTTCAGCGACCGATTTGGATTTAAAACATTTGAGACAGGTTTGGACTTGCTCTTTTATCCTACCGGACAGGGAAGACTTAAATATTCTGTAGGCCCTTCGATCCGCTATGGTGGCTTTAGAATTTACGAAGATCAATTCGTTTTAGATCCGGTCACAGGTTTTGGCTATTTTATTTCTTCCAACCGAAATACGAGTACGTTCGCATTTGGCGTCAACAATTTTATCACACTAATGGCTTCCAATAATCTTTATTTCAGTGGAAATATGGCAATCGGAGTGAGAAAGATAAACGACTATCCCGATAAGTCACGCGCCACACGCACACATTTTAACATCGGAATGCATCTTGGATACCGATTTTAATGCTCGCGAAATACAATTCCGTTTTGCTCCAGTCGCTTTAAAATAGGTTCGTAAATACTAGGAATAATAGGAAGATATAATCCAGGAGAACTGATATCGTTTTTGATAATCATTTCTACAGCATAGGCTAAAGGTAAACCCACTGTTTTCGCCATAGCGGTTTTTCTGCTCGATGCACCTTCTACATATAAATCGGTTGTGATTCTGGATTTCTTTCCGGCTAAGTTTACATCAAATATATGCTGCATCACCACCAAATCACGATCATCAGCTTTTAATTTCCATCGAGGTTCGAGCAAATCCTGTAAATGCTTTGCCGGAGAATAATTGCCTTCTTTCAAAAGGATAGTGTCGAAAATTCCTGCCCATTTCAATTTTTGAAATGTGGTTCCATTCTGCTCAATATTAAATAATTGGCACAATGCCTGCTCCACTTGTCCATCGCATTCCGGCAATAAACTCTCTGTCAACATTCTGAAGGTCATCTTGTCTTGAGTGGAAAACGTAAAGGAATCGTCGGTTAGCCCTAAACCTACCAGAATATGCCAGGCATCACAAAAACCTTCCATACGCAGTGTGCCCCTAATCATGGTTTTGATCGCATGCAAACCGTACACCTCACGATAACTTACTGAATCACGATTGGGATAACCTTCAAAAACTTGTCCATTGTCTAAAACGATTCGCTCCGTATGCTGAAACAATCGCTGATAGGGCAATAGTTTGAGTTTGCCACCATCGAGATACTTCGCTGTGCCCTGACCGGCTAAAATTACATTCCTGGGGTTCCAGCTAAACTTATAGCCCCAAGGATTATCATTGCTTTCGGGTGCAATGAGCCCTCCACAATAGGAACGAAAAGACTCCACTTCTCCGCCCTTTGCATGCACTTCATGAATGATCTTCATGGCCGACATGTGATCCATTCCGGGGTCTAAACCACATTCATTGATAAATTTAAGTCCTCGTTCCTCAATTTGGGATTTGAGCTCACGCATCTTATCCGACTCATATGAAGCACTGGCAAAATGAGCTCCTGCTTTCACACAATCTGCTGCTACAAGGGGATGCATAAAAGCCGGCAACATCGAAATAACGAGAAACTTTCCCCGAATCAGTTGCTCTCTTTCATCGGGATTATTTAAATCAATCGAAACAAATTCATAATGTTCCTTGGGAAAATCAATAGGCACATTATCAATCGTCAAATCACATATCGTGAGGCTAAATGTAAGCTCAGACTTTACACGAAGTAAATGGTCGATCAAATACCACGTGGATTTTCCGGCTCCTAATAAGAGAATCTGTTTCATTAGTTTTTATTCGCAAAGATAGCTGCGAATTATAAGGTGCATTTTACTGAATGCTTCGGTTATTAACATTGACAAATCCACCATTGGTTACATTAACTTCAAAAGTGGTGGTATCGTTGATGAATAATTCTCCTCTGAACTCAAATGCGCCGGATATGCTGAAAAAACCGTCACGATTAAAATAATCAGATACAGTAACACGACCACTTTGTGTAACATAGTTTCGTTGCTGCGGATCTGAAAGTGTTGCACCTGGAATAGCATTCAAGCCAGGGTTAAGCTCATAAGTTGCCCGAGAAGTGCCGGGAATACGCAATACTATTCTTGTTCCGGCAAAACGGGTGAGAGTTACTCGATTGATAACCTGTCCATCTTGCAGAATTATTTCCAATTTAGTCTCCGGAAGGGATGTGAAAGCTCCATTGATCACAGCAGAAGCACTGATTGTGGCTGGCTGATCTGTACTGCTTTCTTCCTTGCCACATGATGTGAAAACAAGGGAGAACACAGCCAAAATTAATAATACAATCAAATTGATATTCAACAACTTGCCGGTGTCCATACTTGTAAATTTAAAGCCAAATTAATGTAATTATTTCATAAATGCCAAACGTTTTTTGTTCATAATAGCTAATAGACCGCGAAAATTGCGTTTTTTTGTAATGAAACAACATCTTATATGAAGAAATCAGGAATACCAATAGGTGCTAAAGGTGCACGCGATATGAAAAAAGCATTTGATGCTGCAAAGAAGATAGCAATAGTGGCTCATAAAAATCCTGATGGTGATGCATTGGGTTCAACCTTGGGATTGTATCATGTATTGAAAAAAATGGGCAAATCTCCGGTAATCATCCTTCCTAATGAATTTCCGGCAGTTTTCAACTGGATGCCGGATAGTAAGAAAATACTGATATTTGAAAAGCAAAAAACCAAAAGCACAGAAGCCATTAATCAGGCTGATTTGATTTGTTGCTTGGACTTTAATCATCTTGATCGGATTGAAGAAATGGGGAAATTACCATCGTTCCGGTCTAAAACGGTGCTCATGCTCGATCATCACCCACAACCCAATGACTTTGCCACCTTTAGATGGTCTAATGTGCATGCTAGTTCAACCTGCGAACTGGTGTTTGATTTGCTTGAGTTCCTTGAAATTCTGGATCATGTAAACGTGCAAGCAGCATCTTGCTTATACACCGGATTGGTAACCGACACAGGCTCATTTCGTTTCTCGGCAACAACATCACACACACTGAACATTGCCGCCTGGCTGATGGACAAAGGCATAAAACATGCAGAAATACAAGAGCAAATTTTTAGTGGTAACAAGCTTTCTAAACTAAAATTGTGGGGCTATGCGCTTTCACAGAAGCTTAATTTCATCGAAAAATACGCTACAGCATATATTATACTTACCAAAGACGAGCTGGTTCGCTACGAGTTTGAAGAAGGCGATCTGGAAGGACTAGTTAACTATGCACTTTCGGTGAAAGGAGCGCGATTAGGGATTCTCATGACAGAGAAACAAGATAAAATCCGAATGTCATTCCGTTCTAAAGATGGCTTCTCGTCCAACAACTTTGCGCGAACCTATTTTAATGGCGGTGGACATGAAATGGCTGCTGGCGGTACAAGCTATGAATCGCTTGATGCTACCGTTAACAAGTTGTTATTATCGCTAGAAGAATTTACTCAACCATAGATTGAATGACATTAAGCTTTGCATTGAAAACCTTATACTTTAATTTCAGGCTATTGCACGGATTATATAAAGTCAGTTTGTTCATTATCATGAACTTAGTATTAATTTCATTTACATCATGTCAATCAAAGAAATCCGATATTAACCCGGAACAGCTGAAAGAGCCATTGATAGGAGCGAATAGAAAATTAGTAAGTCGGGAGTCACAAGATATCGATGCGTATGCAAGAAACAGGGATCTGACTATGAACAGAACAGGGACAGGTCTTCGCTACTTAATCATCGAAGAAGGCGAAGGTCCAAACCCAAAGGCTGACGATCAGGTGAAAGTTCACTTTCGCATCAGTTTGCTCGACGGTACATTATGCTATGATTCCAATAAAAGTGGTGCAGAAACATTCGTTGTAGATCATGATCATGTGGAAAGTGGGTTGCACGAAGGGATAAAATTGATGAAAGCAGGAGGAAAAGCCAAATTTATTTTACCTTCGCACCTCGCTCACGGGCTCTTGGGCGATAAAGATAAAATTCCTCCACTTTCGCCCGTGGTGTATGATATAGAACTATTAGCAATTAACTAAATGACAATGTTTTTTAAATTTTTATTATTACTTAGCACCACAGTGATGCTCTCGAGTTGTGGAAACGATTTTAGCAAAACTGATTCAGGTCTTTATTTTAAAATCATTAGAGAAAATCCTAACGAACGCAAAGGCACACTTGATTCGGATGTAATGATGCTCAATTTGAGCTATTACTCAGAATCCGATTCCTTGATTTTCTCATCTGCTGACCGTCCGGAAGGTTTTGTTTACATTCCGCTGATTCCGCCAAGTTACAAAGGCGACATCATGGAAGGTCTTGCCATGCTTCATGTGGGTGACAGTGCGCTGTTTAAAGTTGTAGCAGACTCATTTTTCATAAAAAATGCAGGTATCGAACTAATCCCGGGAATAAAAAAAGGCTCTTTGCTCACATTCTATGTTGGTGTGAGAGACATCAAAAGCCGTCAACAATTGATGGATGAGCAAATGGGGCAGCGAAAAAGAGACTATGAAGAAATTGAAAAACTTCGTGAACTTGAGCCTACCGAAAGACAGCAATATTTAGAAAGAAATGGTATCACAGCCAAGCCAAGCGAATCAGGGCTTATTTACATCGAAGAATTGAAAGGCAAAGGCCCTAAAGCACAAAAAGACAAACGCGTCTATGTGCATTATGCAGGCTATTTGCTGAATGGCAGGAAATTTGATTCATCTTTCGACCGTGGCGAACCTATCGACTTTATCCTTGGCGCCGGGCAAGTGATTGCAGGCTGGGAAGAAGGTATATCGATGATGAACGTAGGCACTAAAGCCAAATTGATCATCCCTTCCATTTTAGGATATGGGTCAAATGGTTCGCCTCCAACCATTCCCCCATACTCAACATTGGTATTTGATGTTGAGCTGGTTAAAATTGAGTGAGCCCTTGCAACAGACTAAACCAAACTAAAAACCTGTCATGAAAAAAATTATTTTCAGTCTTTTTCTATCGCTTCCAATTTTGGCAACAGCTCAAAAAGGCAGTAAATCATCTCTTAAGCTTAATGAAGAATACACCACTGAAAGTGGATTGAAAATAAAGCTTACCAAGCAGGGAAAAGGACTACCTGTACAAAAGGGTGACCGAGTTAAGGTGCACTACACCGGCACCTTGGTTGATGGGAAAAAATTCGATTCTTCGAAAGACAGAAACGAGCCCTTTCAATTCATTATCGGTCTCAAGCAGGTAATTGCTGGATGGGACGAAGGGATAGCCCTCTTGCGTGTAGGCGATGAAGCTACATTAACCATTCCACCGGAATTGGGATATGGAAACCGTCGCACCGGTAACATCCCTCCGGGAGCTTATCTAATATTTGATGTAGAATTGCTCGATGTAGAAAAAGATGTGATGCCCAAGCCTTTCGAAATTAAAGATAGGGAGATGAAAACCACTGTATCGGGCTTAAAATATGGTATCGTGCAACAAGGTGATGGAAAGCAAGCTACCAAAGGTTCGAATGTAGAGGTTCATTACACCGGTTTTCTCGAAAATGGCGATGTGTTTGACTCTTCGGTTATGCGCGGTCAACCTATCTCGTTTCGTCTTGGTGCAGGCATGGTGATTAAGGGTTGGGACGAAGGCATTGCATTGCTCAGAGAAGGTGCTAAAGCCAAGCTTGTTATCCCCTATCCACTTGCCTATGGCGAACAAGGCATGCCGCCTACCATTCCTGAAAAAGCTACTTTGATCTTCAATGTAGAATTGATTTCGGTGAAGTAAGCAGACTATAAAGCAACCTTATTGAATCTCTTTTCCTGCCCGGTCGATTCTGAGTGTTTTGCCCTTAATTACAATAGTTTTGAAATTGTTGTTCAAAGCTCTTGAAATATCAACTTCTTCTGCTTCTTTCACAAACATGGTGCAAGGTTGAGACCGGCGCACCTTACCACTCTTGTTCATACACAAGGGTGCATCATTAAAATTATCACGACTCAAGTCTTCTACACAGAAGCATTGCCCATCATAATCACCAATCACTTCAAAGCCATAGAGCGGGAATCTTTCGCGTAAAAAAGATAGTGTATCCCCTCTGCGCAAGAAGCCTTGCTCATCTTCATATTTTGAAAAATCTTTAATTTCGACATAAACCGGTATAGTTTCAATGCCAAATGCATTGATAAAGCCCCAATGACCATTAAGATTAACTGCGGCCATTCCTTTGGAGAAATTGCGAACCATATCGTAACGCGGAGCACATATCTCCGCCCCATTCATATCGATAAATCCCCATCCCTTGTCAGTTTTCACTGCTGCGTAGCCTTCGCTGTAACGGCTAATCTCAAGGTACTTATCTACTATAATAATTCTTCCTTCTGAATTGACCAAAGACCATCTTTCATCCTTATCATTGATGGTGCGCTTGGCAAAAAAGATGTCTCCTTCATTAATCACCACTTCGTCAAATTGGGGTCCGGTGAGCTCTTCTCCCTTTAAATCGAGAAATCCGATTTTACCTTCACGGATATAGGTGAGTGTTTTCCCAAACACATCAGATACAAAGTCATAGTCGGGCAGCAACAACGTGTCTTTGGGACTTGCCAGCAAATATCGGTCTTGTCGTCTAACTAAAGCTTCGCCTGATTTAAAAGGGCTAATCACTTCAGCATACTGCGGTTCGATGATTTCTTCACCGTATATGCTCACAAAACCCCATTTGTTAAACAAGCGAACAGCTGCTACACCATCATTAAAAAAGTTGATGGTGTGATACTTTGCCGGAATGACAATATCACCACTGAGACTCATCAATCCTTGCAGCCCATTTTCTTCAAAGAGATAATGCAGACGGTCAAATCGAAATAATCCATCATATCGTGCCGGAATAATTTCCTTGCCCACTCTTAAGTCGAGCATCCCAACTTTATTGTCTTTCAAAAAAACGGCAGTTGAATCCACTACTTTATCAATAAAATCGTAGGCTGGCGCAATCACCGTTTTTCCTTCGGCATTCACAATGCCAAACTGCGTTTTGCCATCGACAAAATTCGAAACCACTGCAAAACCTCCATAAAAATCATCTATTTCAATAAATGTGTCCTGTATGGGTGTAATTTTACCTTTCTGATCTAAGAAGTGAAATCGGCCGTTGATTCTTACCACAGCCGTTCCGGCTGAAAAAGGGAAAGCTTCGGTAAATTGACCAGTGATAGCAATTTTTCCTGACTTATTAATGAAACTGTAATATTTATCCTTTCGAAGCGACCTTTTTACCGGAGCAAAGCCTTCATTAAAATCCCCGGCCACATCAAATATGGGTCTAACTATGCGTCTTCCTTCATAATCGACGAAGCCAAACTTATTACGTCGTGTATCTAATACTCTGACTGCATCATTAGAAGGTGGTTCCGGAACTTGTCTTGGACTGAAAATGTGCAATAAGTATCCTCCGGTGGTAATCAGCTGATGCTCGAATACAGGATTGTAATAATTAACCAGATAATTGTCCGTGATAATGCGCTTTCGGGCTATGGTGACGGTATCGTTGTTAAATGGCCAAATAAAATCATAGTCGGCTGGAATAACTTCCTTTCCACGGGCATCTCGATAACCTTCGAGTGTGTAGATTAAGCCATCGTTTCCTCTGAACTCCCGCGTAAACTTGACCAGCGTGCTTGGCTGACTTGTGGCAATGAATGACCACAAACAAAAAAAAGTGAGAAATCTTATTATTTGCATAGGCTTATGAAAGCGCAATTTAATAAGATTCCCCACCAATATTATACCAAAGAAGTATTTTGAGAGTATTTAATAAAAATCTTCTTCATCAGAAAGCACAGCGCGCTTATCTTTTGCATCGCCGGTTTTTCTTTCTTTAGCCTTTTGCTTTTGTTCTTCACGCAGTGTTTGCAGCTTTTGAAATTGCTCTGCTGTAAGCACTTCTTTCAATCGTTCATCGGCATCGCTATTTACTTTCTTTACTGCATTTCGCTCTGCTTCACGGTTGTTGGCATGCTGGTTTCTGGCCGCATCCTTATTGCGCTCGCGGTCCATTAAAATCGGCATAATCTGGCTTTGCTGCTCATGCGAAAGTTGAAGATTAGCAGTCATCATGCGCGTAGCGCGTGTTGCTCTTTCTTCTGCAGGCTTTCTGTTATTGTTTGGGTTGTTTTGCGAAAAAACTGTGATTGACATCAGCACAGCAGTCGCCAGAATAATTTGCTTCATGGTTTGAATTTTTTATTATGCAATGTTTGACTTACAAATATAGTACAAGTTTAGGGATTATTACTTAGAATTCCTTCACTAAGTTGCAATACATCTATCAAACTCTATCATAAAAAACTGATAATCAATAATTAATACTCCATTAAGCACCAAAAAGCCACTTGAGAAAAACCGGAAAAGCTTTAGACCAGGTCTCCTGATTATGTTTTCCACCCTTAATTTCATAATAGCTGACATCGTAATAGGGCTTATACCCCAACCGAATTAATTCGCCTATCAAATCGATAGTGTCTTCAATCGCATCGATAATCCCATTATGATTACGATCCGATGTTTCGTCTTCTGTACCCGCTTGAAACCAAAATTTCATTCCCGGCCTTAATTTACTGCTGCGAATCACGCTATGCATGATTCGGTCAGCATCCGTGTATCCTTTTCCTAAATCTTTTGACCGCCACCAAAAGGATGCTGAAAAAGCTCCTACTCGTTTGAAAATTTCCGGATTGTTCCAGGCAATAGACATAGCCGATAAGCCACCAAGACTAAATCCTGCAATAGCATTGAGCGGGTGCGATAAATTGAAATGATATTGCTTTTTCAAATAGGGCAAACATTCTTCTGTTATAAAAAGAGCATAATCACCGGCAAGATCGCCCCTGCCCTTGAAATCGGCAACTCCTGCAACGCCATATTCTTTGATCCGCTCTGCGGCATGCACTGCAAAAAGTAAGAATCGCAGGTTTTTCTTGTTCTGATGCCAAGCTTTGAAGGTGTTTTCTAGTTTTAGTGCAGTAGTATCCTGCCCGTCGTTCAAAATAAGAATAGGTAATGACTCATCGGGTTGAAATCCTGCCGGTAAATAGGCATCAATCACTACGGTGCGATTAAGCCTTATTGATTGGATCTGGTGCTTTTTTACTTTCATCAACTCTGTCATTTATTAATTCCTTGCATTTATTGATCCTATTAGCTTTTTGAGCGATGCAAATCTCTATATGTTTCGTGGATGTGAACAAAGTGTGCAAAAATTATAATTAACAATATTTTGCATATTTGAATAATTGACTATCTTTGCAGCAGTTTTGTTAAGCAAATGTTAACACAATTGACAAATGAATAACAAAACAACAAAATAAAGTCCATAAATTTATAAGGACAATAATAGTGAAAGAACAATATCATAAATGGTATTCAGGGCATCTGGGAATGGATATCGAGATGCTTGTTTTCGGCGACAGGGGCTACCCTATCATACTTTTCCCGACCTCAATGGGAAGATATTTTGAAAACAAAGATTTTAAACTTATCGACTCTGTTTCTTGGTTTATTTATGAAGGTCTGGTTAAGATTTATTGTCCTGACGGTATAGATCAATTGAGCTGGTACAACAAAAACATTCACCCGGCAGAACGTGTCCGCAATCATATTTGGTATGACTTGATGCTTAAAGATGAACTTGTTCCACTAGCCCAAAGAGAAACAGGAGTAAAAAAAGTAGCCACTGCAGGCTGTAGCTTCGGTGGTTACCATGCCACCAATTTTGCTTTCAAACATCCGGAATTGGTTAAATATGTATTCAACATGGGTGCAGCTTTTGACATCAAGGGCCAACTCGATGGATATTACGACGAAAACGTATATTTCAACAATCCACCTGATTTTTTGCCCCAGTCATGGGACGAAAACTACAGAGATATGCATGTAGTGCTTGGCACAGGCGAACACGATATTTGCCTAGATGCCAATATTCGATTTGCAGAAATACTTAGAGCCAAAGGCATCAGCCACTGGCTCGATATCAAGCCGGGCGCCAATCACGACTGGCCGGTATGGCGAGAAATGTTTCCACATTATTTATCATTAATTAAATAACCATAAAACCAAAACTAAAACACATTCAACATGAAAAAAATCGGAATCTTACATGGCATGGAAAACACCTTTCCACAGGCCATTATCGACCGCATCAACAGCAAAGGATTAAAAGATGTTAAAGCTGAAGCTGTGTATATTGATGTAGTAGCCCAGGCTGAGCCTACTGAATATGCTGTAATCATTGACCGCATTTCACAAGATGTGCCTTTTTATCGTGCTTATCTTAAAAATGCTGCTATTTCCGGAACAGCAGTCATCAACAATCCATTTTGGTGGAGCGCTGACGAGAAGTTTTTCAACAACGCATTAGCCGTAAAGCTTGGCGTACCGGTTCCTAAAACGGTGATTTTGCCATCAGTTGTGCCTCCAGCCGAAACCACAGAACAATCGTTCCGCAACTTGGCTTATCCACTTAGCTGGGAGAAAATATTCGACCATATCGGATTTCCTGCTTACCTGAAGCCTCACGCAGGCGGCGGCTGGAAAAGCGTATATAAGTTAAATAATGCCGAAGAGTTTTTCCAAGCTTATCACGAAACCGGCAATCTGGTAATGATGCTTCAGGAAGAAATCGTTTTTGAAGAGTATTATCGTTGCTACTGCATCGGTGGCAAATATGTTCGCATTATGAAATACGAACCACGCAACCCACATCACCTGCGCTATGTAACTGACGGACCAGCTCCTGACGCTAAATTGCTTAAAACCATTGAAGAATATGTATTGAAACTCAACCACGCTTTAGGTTATGATTTCAACACTGTAGAATTTGCAGTAAGAAACGGAATTCCTTATGCAATTGATTTCTGCAATCCTGCTCCCGATGCAGACGTGAACTCCGTGGGCGAAGATAACTTTGAATGGGTTGTGGAAACTGCTGCAAATTATGCAATTGAAAGAGCTAAAGCGCAAAAACCAGGACAGGATAACCTCACATGGGGAACCTTTATTACCAAAGCGGTACTCAACCTGAGTCCTGCAGAAGAGAAAAAAGCGCCTGCTAAAAAAGTCACAGCGCCCAAAGCAGAAAAAGCAACTGAACCCAAAGCAGCCAAAGCTTCAGCTAAAAAGGAAGACGTGAAAGCGGCAGCTGAAACAGTAGCAGAAAAACCTGCGACCAAGACTAAAAAAGCTACTGTAAAGGCTTAATAAAAAAGGATTAACAGATTTTAATCTGAAATTAAAAACTTTTTATGCGAATGTGTGTTCGTTCGCTGTAGCGTTAGTTTGATTTAGAAGGGGTAGGCAACCAAGTTGCCGCCCCTTCTTTTTTTTGGGGACATATTTTAGCATACAGTAAACTCCGCTTAACGCGATTAGAATGGTTTTATGGATTGAAAATCAACCACAAAGCAAACTGAGAAGCTGTAAGGTACACCGTAGGTTTAAGTGCTATGCAGAACTTTATTGCTTTATGGTAAAAGAAATCGCTAAGGGCGCTAAGAAAACAAATTCTTGATCAATTTATAAAACTTGGTCAATTAACAACCTTCGCGTGTTTGGCGTGCTTTGTGGTTTGAAAAAATCAACAACATCGCAAACGAAGATGACGCTGTGTACGCAGAGATTTTGAAACTATTTAAAATCAGGTCTACTAATGGTAAAAAAGAAACCGCAAGAAGCGCTAAGTTTTTATATCCTGTAAAGCATAATAATTAACCATGTTGAAAACGAAAGTCTTCATTAACTAATTTAACATGAACTTGAGATCAACTAAAATGCACAAAGGATATGAGTCGGCTAATTGCCTTCAATAAGCTTATACAGTTCATCTAATTTCGGGGTTAAGATAATTTCTGTCCGGCGGTTTTTTCTTCTTGCTTCAGAAGTATTGGCCGGATCTATTGGAAAAAATTCCCCCCTTCCCGCTGCCGTGAGCCTTCGTGGATCAACGGTGCTCGATGATGTGATGATGCGCAATATGGAAGTTGCGCGCAATACACTCAAATCCCAATTATCACGTATAGCAGAGCTCCTGATGGGTACATTGTCGGTGTGCCCTTCGATGAGTATGTTGATATCCTTTTCCTTTTCCAGCAATTTAGCAAGATTTCGAATAGCTTCCTGACCACGGCTATCAACAGTAGTGCTCCCGGATGCGAAAAGCAAGCGTTCTTCCATGGATACATATACTTTGCCGTTTTTATTCGTCACATCCACTCCAAGCCCTTGAAAACTCAACAAAGCATTGGCAACTTTATCTTTGAGAGCATTTACTACTGAATCTTTTCGAGCAATCAAGGATTCAAGTTCAGCCACCTTTTTTTCTTTCGCGTCTACGGCCTTACGTGATTCTTCCAATTCTTTCACCAAGATGTCTAAGTCGCGACGCTTGGCATCAAGCTCCCGTTCCGATTCGCGAAGGCGATCTTCTTTTTTCAATAATTCTTCCTGCGTCATTTGAAACTGACCCATCAATCGGCGGTTATCTTCATCGCGGCCACTAATCATTTGCTTATTCTTATCTAAAAGCAATTCATAAGTTTCATTGAGTTTATCATAGTTTGACTTCAGTCGACGCAATGCCAAGCCCAAAGAGGAGGTGTCGGATCCTAAACGTCTTTTATCTTTTTCCAATTCATCAATCCGCACATTGAGTTCTTTGTCCTTGGCTCGCAATATCTCTATTTCTGCTCTCACAGAAGTAATCTCTGCTTCACAGCGGTCCTTGGCATTCTTCACATCTTCATGCAAGCGGGCAGGTACACAAGACCATAACATGCTTACAGCAATAAACAACCCTGTAATTTTGGTATTCCAATTCATGATTTAATTAATTAGTCACACAAACGTATTAAATTCACAGATAAAACATGGTGAGAAGCACAATTATTATCACCACGCTGAAGTTAATTATTCACTGATGCTATTTTCTCTAAAGCTAAAGACATATTGAAGATAGCATTGATATTGAAAAGGATCTGACTCAGAAAATCCATGGTGAAGCAACCCTGTTTAAATAAAGTAATCAATGCAACTTGACAATAAATTTCACGTTTATTAATATTGAGATAAAAAATAATTGAGCTATGCAAACTTTAAGTAAATATTGGTTAACAGAGCATTTGATTGATTTTGAGTATAAGCAATACATTTTGCTTGCTTATTTGCATGATGTAGAAAAGCATTTCAAAGCACAAAAACTTTATCCAGCCTTAAGCGATTTGGTAGAACACTACAGAAATCTTAAGGCTTACAAAGATAACTCACAAGGATTTTTGAGTAATATCAAAGGCTTGCCCAATAGTTTGGATTTAGAAAACTTTAAAATAGAATACGAAAAAGCTATTGATGATGATGAAATCATGCAGGCCATTGCCGATATCATTGACTTTTCCATTCCCAAATTCGAAGCCTATCTGAATAAAGGTAAAGAAATCTTTGATTACATTGCTTCGAAAATGAACATCGAACCGGTGGGATTGCGCCCTCTCTATGATGAACAAGGATATATGTTGATGAAATTAGATTATCCCAAAGAAACCCGTGTCTATAACTATCAGATAAGTGTATTTCAAGGAAGCGGTGAGCAATTTCGGGGTATTCACCTGAATTACTTTAAAACCTTCTCAGGAAGTTTTATTCATACGCCAGAAGCAGTGAAAATGGAGCTCATTAAAGAAAACAAAGAGCTACCCAACCCGGCCACATTTCTGGTCAATTCAGAAATCAATATCCCTTATTCTGAAACCTATTTACCCATCGCCAGAAGGCTTCTGTTGCAAGAGGTTTGCAGGAAATAATTGTTGATGGCTTCTTATTTTATGGCATTCATGACGCAATAAAAATTTTTATCAGCCTATTGATTCATCATTTTTGTGCGTATATTTGCGCCATCATAGTTAAAATAAAAAATGAATTGCATCTGCACAAATTTAAATTGGTGGTGGCGTTCTTTCGACCCGAAAGTATGAACAGACCTATTGTGCAGAAATAAAATACGCTCAAGCCCGCTGTTCATGCGGGCTTTTTTGTTTCAAAGGGCTTGAGAAAAATTAAATGATTATTCTTATGCCTTATAAACTCTATTCAAAGGTTAAAAAAATACTTGCCGACACCCATACACCGGTAAGCTTATATTTAAAACTGCGAGATCGCTTTCATAATTGTATTCTTTTAGAAAGCGCCGACTATCATGCAGGTGATAACAGTTTTTCCTACATCTGCTTTGAGCCGATTGCCAGTTTGCAGATTCATGGCAATCAAAGTAAAATGAGCTTTCCTGATGGAACAATTCATGTAGAAACTTTAAATAGTAATCACGCTTATGTGAATGTAATGCAGCAATTTTTAAGTTCATTTGAATGTGAAAAATTGCAGGAAAAAGGTTTAATCAATGGATTGTTTGGCTACACCGGTTTTGAAGCCATACAATGGATGGAAAAACTGAAGCATGAAGTGGGCGCATCAAATGCTCTTCTGCCTACCGCTGAATATAAAGTTTACCGATATATCGTTGCATTTAACCATTTTAATGAAACGCTTTATCTCATTGAAAATCATGATAAACTTGAGCAGAAAAGCCGATTAGATGAATTGACACAAATCATCAACAGCCGAAATATTCCGGTATATCCATTTCGAAAAACAGATGATGAAAAAGCTGAAATTGATGGTGATGAATACTTAAATATGTGTCAGAAAGCCATACAGCATTGCCGGAGAGGCGATGTTTTTCAATTGGTGCTTTCCAGAAAATTCAGTACTGCTTTTTATGGTGATGATTTCAATGTTTACAGGGCCTTACGTGCGTTAAATCCGAGTCCATACCTGTTTTATTTCGACTTTGCTAACTATCGCATTTTTGGTTCTTCACCGGAAGCACAATTGCGAATTGCCGATGGTAAGGCCTATATACATCCCATAGCAGGCACCTTTCGCAGAACAGGCAACGATGCATCTGATGCAATAGAAGCCCAAAGGCTGCAAGCCGACCCAAAAGAGAATGCTGAACACATTATGCTCGTTGACCTTGCACGAAATGACCTTAGCCGAAACTGTAATCAGGTTCAAGTAGAAGTATTTCGCGAGGTACAATACTTTTCACATGTTATTCATTTAGTATCGAAAGTGAGCGGTGTGCTACAAAACGGGGTTTCAGCCATCCACATACTTGCTGATACCTTTCCGGCCGGAACATTGTCGGGTGCGCCAAAGATTAAAGCACTGGAGCTGATTCATGCTTACGAAAAAAGCCCGCGAGGATTTTATGGTGGCATGATTGGTTACATCGATTTCGACGGCCAAGTAAATAAAGCCATATTGATTCGTTCCTTTCTATCAGTTAATAATGCACTACACTACCAAGCCGGTGCCGGCATAGTGGCCAAGTCGAATCCGGAAAGTGAATTGCAAGAAATCAATAACAAATTAGGCGCACTTCGCCAAGCAATCCAAAACGCACAAAATCTTTATGCACAATGAAAATTCTACTCATTGATAACTACGATTCCTTTACTTACAATTTAGTGCATTTGCTAAAGGAATCTTTTTTAGAATTCTCGCTTGATGTAAAGCGAAATGATGAAGTAAATACGCAGGAATCATTAGCTTATGATGCCCTGTTACTCTCACCTGGTCCTGGCATTCCATCGGAAGCTGGAAATATGCCGAGTATTCTCAAAGCCTGTGCAACTACAAAACCCATTTTAGGCATTTGCCTTGGCCATCAGGCGATTGGTGAATTGTTTGGCGCACAGCTTATTAATCTGCCGGAAGTATTTCACGGAGTAGCCATGCCTACTAAATTATTGGACACATCAAATATTTTATTTCAGCATGTTCCGGAAGAATTTATCACCTGCCGCTATCATTCTTGGGCGGTCAAAAGAAACGATTTACCGGAAGAATTGCGCGTAATAGCCGAAGACGAAAACGGCATTATCATGGCGCTAAGCCATCAAACATTGCCTATTTATGGTTTACAATTTCATCCGGAGTCGGTGATGACCGAGTATGGAAAGCGAATCATCGAAAACTGGTTAAACTCAATTCAAAAAATATGAACAAAATTCTTCATAAGCTCATTCACCATGAGCATCTTGACCGGCAAAGCGCCAGAGAAGCATTGATCCTGATAGCTGAAGGAAAAGCGAATAATAGCCAAATGGCTGCCTTTATTACCGTATTTCTGATGCGAAGCATTACGGTTGATGAGCTAAGCGGATTCCGTGATGCCATGCTGGATCTATGTCAAAAAATAAGCGTGGATACTGATTGTATGGATGTATGCGGAACAGGCGGAGATGGTAAAAATACCTTTAATATTTCCACCACTTCAGCCTTTGTGATTGCTGGTGCCGGACAAAAAGTAGTCAAGCATGGTAATTATGGGGTTTCATCCATTTGCGGCTCATCGAATCTGCTGCAGGCATTGGGTTATAACTTCACCAACGATGAAAACATGCTTCTTAAGCAATTAGATAAAGCGGGTATTTGCTTTCTACATGCCCCCTTGTTTCATCCAGCTATGAAGGCCGTGGCGCCGGTGAGAAAAGAACTTGGTATGAAAACTTTTTTCAATATGCTGGGTCCTTTGGTCAATCCAGGGGAGCCGAACAAGCAGCTTACGGGTGTTTTCAGCAATGAATTAGCCCGTGTTTATCAATATTTACTTCAGCAAGAAGGCAAACAATTCGGCTTGGTTCACAGCTTGGATGGATATGACGAAATCTCATTGACTTCAACGTTTCGCCTAATCACCTACCAAGGCGAATGTACCTTGCATCCTGAAGCATTGCCATATGGAACGATTCGCGATGAAGACTTATCAGGCGGGGAAACTATAGAAGAAAGTAAGGAAATATTCATCAATGTTTTGTACAATCGAGGAACAGCTGCACAAATGGCTGTGGTAAAAGCCAATGCCGGAGCAGCCTTAATGGTGGCAGGAATAGCAGAAGATTTAGCAGAAGGTATCCAAAAAGCGGATGAATCCATCGCATCTGGCAGAGCCCTTCAAGCATTTGAACTACTTATTAATACGCAATAAACCATGTTACAGAATATCATTGATCAAAAAATAAAAGAAGTAGAGCATCGCAAATCCCTTTATCCAATTGCATTGCTAGAATCGAGCTTGCACTTTACAGCGCCGATAGTATCTCTCAAAGAATATATTCTCCGGCCAGATAAAAGTGGAATTATTGCTGAGTTTAAGCGTAAATCCCCTTCAAAAGGACTAATTAATCCATATGCTAACGTGGAACGCACCACGATAGGATACATGCAAGCGGGTGCATCAGCACTTTCAATACTCACTGATGAGCATTTCTTTGCCGCTTCTAATGCAGATTTGATAGAAGCTCGTAAGTGCAATTACTGCCCGATTCTTCGTAAAGATTTTATTATTGACCCCTATCAAATTGTAGAAGCCAGAAGCATAGGCGCTGACTGTATTCTGCTCATAGCGGCAGTACTCAATCAGTCCGAGCTGAAAGCATTTACCGCGCAAGCCCATGATTTGGGAATGGAAGTGCTGGTTGAGATACATGCCGATAGCGAACTTGATGGTGCATTAGAATGCGAGGCGGATTTGATTGGTGTAAATAACCGCAATTTGAAAACCATGGAAGTTGATCCTGACTACAGTTTCAAAATGGCGGAGAAAATTCCAACAGAAAAAGTCAAAATAGCGGAAAGCGGTATTCAAAATCCAAGAGATGTTATTCAATTGCGTGAAGCCGGCTATCAGGGATTTTTGATAGGCGAATTATTTATGCGAAACAGTCGACCTGAAAAAGCCTGCCAAAACTTTATCGAACAACTTAAACTATCAAAATCTGAATGCTTATGATAGTGAAAGTGTGCGGATTGAAAGATGAGTTTAACATAAAGGAAGTGATACAGCTTCGTCCCGATGCCATTGGTTTGATTTTTCATCCGGAGTCGCAACGTTGTGTGAACACTTTATTTTCCAAAGAAACATTAGATGCAATGCAGATGATACCTTATCGGGTAGGTGTTTTTGTGCACCAAAGCATAGAACAAATACCCAAGATTTTAGCATCATATCAATTGAATACAGCCCAATTGCACGGTCCTTACACACCTGAAGATTGCGAAAATCTCAAGAATCGTGAATTGAAGGTAATCAAAGCTATTATGATAGATAAGGAGATTCATAGCAGTGATTACGAAGCTTACACAGGCTGTGTGGATTATTTATTGTTCGATACCAAAGGGCCGCAAGCAGGCGGTAATGGCATCGTCTATGAGCGCGATTTGCTTAAAAAATATCAGTCTAAGACGCCCTTTCTTATTAGTGGCGGCATTGATTTGGATGAAGCGATGGCACTACGAAACTTCCAACATCCGGCTTTTAAGGGAATTGACATAAATAGCAAATTCGAAATCGAACCGGGACTCAAAAACATTGAACTATTAAAAAAACTTTTAGCAGTATGACACAACTGAAACCAACAGCATTTTCCCCATTACCTGACGAAGATGGTTATTACGGCGAGTTTGGCGGGGCCTACATTCCAGAAATGTTGTTTCCAAACATTGAAACACTTCGTAAAAATTACTTGCCCATTATTGAATCTGAAAATTTTCAGAAACAATTCAAGCTGCTACTCAAAGATTATGTAGGCAGGCCCACTCCACTCTATTTTGCGGAAAATCTTTCGAAACAATACCAAACCAAAATTTTTCTGAAAAGAGAAGATCTTTGCCACACAGGGGCACATAAAATCAACAATACAGTAGGCCAAATTCTGCTTGCAAAAGCATTGGGGAAGCAAAAAATCATTGCTGAAACAGGTGCAGGCCAACATGGAGTAGCCACAGCAACTGTTTGTGCGCTTGCCGGGTTATCGTGTATAGTTTACATGGGTGCACATGACGTGCAGCGTCAGAAGCCTAATGTAGAACGTATGCGTATGTTGGGTGCTAAAGTGATTCCGGTGCACAGCGGAAGCAAAACCTTAAAGGATGCCACCAACGAGGCCATGCGCCACTGGATCAACCATGCCGAAGATACCCACTACATCATTGGATCGGTGGTTGGGCCACACCCCTACCCCGATATGGTGGCTCGGTTTCAATCGGTGATTAGCGAAGAAATCATACAACAACTCTCAAACTTAACAGGACGAGATTATCCGGATGCGGTCGTTGCCTGTGTGGGAGGTGGAAGCAATGCCGCCGGGGCTTTTTATTATTTTTTGGAAAATGAAAACGTGCAACTTATTGGCGCTGAAGCAGCCGGAAAAGGTATCAATACGGGCTATTCAGCCGCCACTACGGTGCTGGGGAAACCGGGTATTTTGCACGGAAGTAAAACGCTGCTCATGCAAGACGAAGATGGACAAGTAATTGAGCCATATTCCGTATCGGCAGGATTAGATTATCCGGGTATAGGGCCAATGCACGCCTTTTTAGCCTTTAGTAAGCGCGCTTCCTTTGTACCTGTTACCGATGAAGAAGCCATGCGAGCAGGATTTCATTTGAGCAAAACGGAAGGTATCATTCCTGCTATTGAAACAGCGCATGCATTTGCCGTGCTGGATAAACTGAAATTTAAAGCCGATGATGTAGTGGTTATTAATCTTTCCGGACGCGGCGACAAAGATTTGGCTACCTATATTGAGTGGAAAGAAAAATTTATGCAATCACCTAAACAGAACAATCACTAAACCATGAACAGACTTCAAGCAACTTTTGCCGAAAGAAGAAATCGAAAATTGCTCAATATTTACTTCACAGCCGGTTATCCGACTTTAGACAGTACGCTTCCGATATTGAAAATGCTTCAAAATGCAGGTGCAGATATGGTGGAAATTGGTATTCCTTTTTCTGACCCTGTGGCTGATGGCCCGGTGATTCAACAGAGCAATCAAAAGGCAATCGAAAACGGCATGAATCTGAAATTGCTTTTCGAAACACTGAAAACCATACGTGAAGAAATTGAGATTCCGTTATTGCTCATGGGCTATTTGAACCCTGTTATTCAATTTGGCATGGAGCACTTTTTGGAAAAATGTAAGGAAGTGGGTGTGGATGGTTTAATTCTCCCTGATTTACCTATTAAGGAATACCAAAAGCACTACAAGTCGCTTTACATTCAATACGGTATTCTACCTGTTTTCTTAGCTACACCCGAAACAAGCGAAGAAAGGCTGCGCCAAATTGACGCTGAAAGCACCGGATTTGTTTATATCCTATCCGCCACAGCCATCACCGGACAGTTTGACAAAACCATGCAGCAGTCTGATGATGCGTTAGAAAGACTTCATCTCTTTCCATTCACGAAAGAGCGCATGACCGGATTTGGCATCCGCGACAATCAAAGTTTTGAAAAATCTACGCGACACACGTCCGGAGGCATTATCGGAACAGCTTTCATTAAGCTGCTGGAACACGGAATACCAGACGAAGCCATTATTAAACAATTTGTTCAATCCATTAAATCGTAAACCATTATGATCATTCAACTAAAAAAAGATACTACGCAAGAGCAAAAGCAGGAGATCAAGCATTTTTTAGACCAAAGTGGGTATAAGGCAACAGAAGTAAAAACACAAATCCGTGATTATCTAGTGGCGAATGGAAGCAAACCACTTGATATTCGTGGCGTTGGCCAGCTTCAAGGTGTACAGGATGTGCACTATGTGTCTGATCCATATCAACTTGTATCAGGTAAATGGAAAATTCAGGCAACAGAAATACCTATTAACCATCAGGAAACGATTGGAAGGAATAGTTTAACCATCATGGCCGGGCCATGCGCCATAGAAGATGAACAACAAATTCGACAGACTTTAGAACATCTAACTTCATGTGGAATAAAAATCATGCGCGGCGGGGCTTTCAAACCCAGAAGTTCACCTTACAGCTTTCGCGGACTGGGACTGGAAGGTTTAAAACTTTGGCATCAACTGGCCAAAGAATATGGCGTGAGCATTATTACCGAAGTGATGCAGGTTTCGCAAATTGAGCAGATGTATGACTATGTGGACATCTTTCAGGTGGGTGCGCGAAACACGCAAAATTTCAATTTGCTCGAAGAATTGGGTAAGGTAGACAAACCCGTTTTGCTCAAGCGCGGCATATCGGGAACCATTGATGAATTGCTCTATTCGGCAGAATATATTTTCTCCGCAGGCAATGAAAAACTGATTTTGTGCGAACGCGGTATCCGAACATTCGAAACATCGAGCCGCAACACACTCGATTTGAATGCCATACCCATTTTGAAAGAAAAAACTCATCTACCCGTGGTCGTTGATCCCAGTCATGGCATTGGCATAAGGGCGCATGTAGAACCTATGGCGCTTGCAGCCGTGATGGCCGGTGCAGACGGTATTATTTATGAAACACACCCATGCCCTGAAAAAGCGAGCTCCGATGGCCAGCAAACGCTGAATTTTGATGAATCAAGGGATTTGGTCAGAAAACTGAACACCATCTGGGAAACAAGAAATAAGCTTCAACTCAGCTAATCTGACCATGTATCAGCAATAATTGTTTCTTTCATCGATGGGAGACTATTATGAAGTCTAATGGCTTTGAGTGATAAATAGATGCCTAAGATGAGCGATATAAAGGCTCCTATGGCCATAAATTCGTGTTGGTCGAGAAAAAGAAAGAAGTCGTAGAAACCATGAAAAAGAATGGCGAAAAAAAGGCCAGCAAAAAGATAAAGTGGATTATTGCGTTTAAACTTGGCGAGCCCTACAAAATAACCCATGATTACGGCAAAGCTGGCATGTGCAGGCACGGCAGTGAAAGCGCGCAGATAAATAATATCGCTCCCGTGCGAAAGCATGTAAAGCAAGTTTTCTAGAGTTGCAAAACCCATTGAAACCATCACTGAATATGTTATCCCATCATAGGGTTCATCAAAAAAACGGCTTCGATAAGGGAATAAGTAAAGAAAGATGAATTTGCTGAATTCTTCGCCGAAACCTGCAACAAAAAAAGCCATCACAATCTTATCCACAGGATATTCAAGATTGAACTGAAGGAAAAAATTATCAATAGAATATGAAAACATTAATGCAGGCGCTGCAGAAACAATACCTAGGAAAAAAGAAGAAGCTAAAAGTGTGAGTGGCTCTTTCTCGAAATTATCTTTCCAATAAACAAAAATGATAATGGCTAAGCAGGGTGCTAAGGCCATTGCAGCTAATTGGAGTAGTCCCATTTAAGAATGTTTTTATATTTTGGCACAAATTTGGATAAGCAGAAAAAGAAGTATGATATTATTCAAGTAAAGAATTTGTCATCCTTTTGTTGTCAAAAAAAATAAAAATCTATTCCCAATCAAAATGGTCAAAGCCTATGAAACGATTAATCTTTACGCTTGTTGTCCTTACCTTTTTGTTCACCAGCTGTCGGGCTCCTTTTGTTTATACCCCACAGCCACTCTTTTTAAATCAACAGGATTTTTCACAAAATCAATCTCAGCGGGTTAATCAACCTGCCCTTACGATTTCAAGAATCGAAACGCAGGAAAGAACAGTTAGATTGCATGTGCATTTATTAGATGCAGATGGCAATTTTATTAGTGGAATGCCCAACAATGTTTCTCTTTGGTGCAGTTTGGTAAATAATTTTGCAGGAACGAATCATCAAATCACAGATTTCAGGGTGTTTGAAGATCGTTTTCCGCAAGATGTTCCAACAGCTTATTCTTTGGTACTTGATCACAGTGGTTCAATGTCGGGACGTGTGAATGAAATGCAACAAGCGGTATCTCAATTTATCGTCAATAAAAGACCTATGGATGCCATCTCCATAGTGAAATATGATGAAAAATCCATACTTGAAGTGCCGCTTTCAACCGATGTGAATTTTTTATTAGGTAGTTTCAGAGCCAATGGCTTAACCGGATATGGTGGCCTAACCGCTATACAGAATGGAATTCATGAAGGCATTCAGAGTTTAATTAATAGTCCTTACCGTCGAAGAGTGGTTATCTCATTTACTGATGGTGGCGACAACCGCTCCACCTTTACCCAACAATATGTAACCTGGCTTGCGCAGAGTAACAATATTCAAATCAGTACCATTGATTTGGGCAGAAGTGTGAATCAAAATTATATGCGATCGATTGCAGGGCAAACATCCGGAACTTACAATTATATGATGTTTGCTAGCGAATTTCCGGGCGTTTTCACCGATATTCAAAACAGGCTGAATCAATCCTATATTATCGAATATACAGCTCCCGGCATTGGTCAGCATAGCGTGCAGTTAACAGCTTGTCTTCAAACCGGTCAGTTGGTTGCATCAGGTTTCTTTACCAATGAACCTGTGTCCAATGTGGCGCCTATAAGAGATGCCATACCACCTAAAAATACACCGCGCTCTGATGGAAAACCCTTCGTTCCACCAAGAAATACCCAAGTGCAAGGCGGAACTATCAGAGACATGAAAGGCAATCAGGGCGGCACTAAACCTAACAGGGGAACCACTGCTCAATCAGGACAAGTTCGAGATTTGAAAGGAAATCCCGGTGGTACTAAACCGAATAGAGGTGCCACCAATCAGTCTAATCAGGTGAGAGATGTAAAAGGAGGTCAAGGAGGGGTGAAGCCCAACCGAGGAGTTGATAATCAGGCAAATACAGTTGGTGCTAATAAAGGAAACTCTCGTCCGGCAGATAATAATCAGGCTACATCAAATCCGGTAAGAGACGTGAAAGGTTCAACAGATAATACCAATCCGGGAAATACAACAAATCCAAGCACGCCAAGCCAAAGCAATCCGGTAAGAAACAATCAATCCGGCAATGTGAGTAATCCTACGCCAAGCAATCAGCAAGGTGGAATTGCAAGACCGGGAAATCAAACCAACACCCCCAACAATCAGGGTGCAGCTCAGGAGCAAACCGGAGGTATTGCTCGTCCATCTAAACAGGGTAACACATCACAACCATCAGCAGGAACTACAGTCACTGAAAATACAGGTGGAATTGCCAGGCCGGGAAGACAGGAAAGCACGCCATCGGCAAACAATGCTTCAGCCGGAGCTATTAACACAGGCAATGCAAACATACCGGTATTTGGAACGGCTACTCGCCCCACTGCAAATTCTACATTCTTAATCCCTGCTGAGTTTAAACTCAATAGCGCAGATATTGTATTAAACAATAATATTAACGCCATATTTAATCAGCTTGCACAATCCTTGACTGCTAATCCAAATCTAAAGGTTCGAATTGTTTCACACATTGACAATGGTTTACAACCGCAGCAAGCGCTCAATGTTACCAATAATCGTGCTTTAGCTATCAGGGCTCAGCTTGTTCAAAGAGGCATTGCAGAAGGTAGAATTGAAACTCAAGGAATGGGTAGTGCTGAACCGGTGGCAGACAATAGCACACCACAAGGCAGAGCACAAAACAATAGAATTGTAGCATTTTTCTTTCAATAATTGAAAAAACTAAAATCCATAGGAATAGGGGCAGCAATTGTATTTGCTGCCTTTTTCATTTGTCCCTTTTTGCTTGCAGCTGTTTCGAAAAAAGCTTCTGACCATATTTATCGAGCCATTAGTCTGAATTTGATTGCACATCAATTAAAAACAGGCAACAAAAGCGAGAAAGAATTGGCCCTGAGCATTTATGACTATGTGAGAAGTGCAATAAAACATCCTGATGCCGGGCAAAAAATCCTGGAAATGCACCCTGTAGAAGTTCTGAAAATGGGAAGAGGCTCCTGCGATCAGATGGCGCATTTGATGATCTTTATTTCCTGGGCAGGTGGTCTAGATGGCAGGATGGTTTTCTTGTTTGGCAGTGAAAATATTTCAAGACATACCGTCGCAGAATTGATGGTAGATGGCAAATGGGCCATGTTTGACCCTTATTATCAGCACATTGCCGTTGATGAAGGCAGATTATTGAGTGTGGATGAGATTGTCCGGCAAACATTTGCATTTGGCGATAATCCATTGATAGATAGTCTGACTTATAATAGTTATTTCGATAAAAAATTTCCGTCTAAAGTTCATCCATTAGATAGAGAAACCAAACGGGAAAAAGTGATGCATTTCTATCTCGACATGGTTTATGACATGAGCCCATTGTGGTTTTCACGAATGCTTCAAAGTTTTGCGAATAGGTAGTCCCTGAGAATTAACATTTTTTTATAGCTTTTTTGTTAGTTTTGGGAAAAAATTTGAATCAAACAGCTAAGCTGCAACATTGCTTCGAATCTTAACCTACATGACTAATCTGCAAGTAATTATCTACTTACTCATCGCTTTGTTCTCCTGGCAAATTGGCGATAATACCATCATAAATCTCACATCCACTTCTTTGGTTACTGAAGCTCAAAACAGTGCTGCCGATGCCGGGTTGGATGCTCAAATTTGTCAGGACAGTTATATCCTACAGGGCAACGGACCGGATGCCGGATTGACCGCATCGTGGAGTTTGGTTTCCGGCTCAGGTGATATAGCCGATGTGAATGACCCTAATACCTTGGTGAGCAACTTAGGATTTGGCGCAAATGTTTTTCAATGGACATTTTTTGATAATGGCAATCCAGTAAGCAGCGCTCAAGTCACTATCACCCGCGATGAAGCACCCACCACAGCCAATGCCGGAAGCAATCAATCCGTTTGTGCTACTTCGGCCACACTGGCGGCCAATACACCCACAGTGGGTAACGGACTTTGGAGCGTGGTGAGCGGTTCGGGAACTTTTGCCGATGCGACTGACCCAAATACCACCGTGTCAGATCTGGGCGTAGGCGCCAATATTTTTCGCTGGACGATCAGCAATGGAAGCTGCACGCCAAGCACTTCGGATGTCACCATTACCCGCGATGAAGCACCCACCACAGCCAATGCCGGAAGCAATCAATCCGTTTGTGCTACTTCGGCCACA
>JBKBKN010000011.1:0-105079 GCA_046294625.1 Flavobacteriales bacterium | reverse complement strand
CGCCTTCTATCCGAATGGCTTCCTGATAATTTGTGTGAAATACCAATGCTGTGCTGTCGGTGGTGCCGATAAAATGGATACCTGCATCAAGTCCTTCGTTGCCTTCCATGCTCCATTTTAATTTTCGTCTGATGATTAATTCTATTTAAATTGGTAAAAACTCATTTTTTCCAATGTCTCAATTTTGGTATTTCCGTTTTTATGCTCGCAGCATAAAATACCGAATAACCCGATCTATCTTTGAAAATATCTGCATCACAAATTACTGATAAACTTAAAAAAGTTCTATGGTTTTCTTTTCTA
The DNA here is from genome assembly GCA_046294625.1 of Flavobacteriales bacterium. Lineage (GTDB taxonomy): Bacteria > Bacteroidota > Bacteroidia > M30B66 > M30B66 > JBKBKN01. The sequence goes on along the minus strand of JBKBKN010000011.1, from coordinate 104,776 downwards.
ATGAGAGGAATATGGGTTGCAAATTCATATTGGAAAAATGAATAAGATACCCGATTTTTTTCAATACTTTCATTTTCTTTAAATATTCTGACTCTTCGGTTTTTAGCAACTACATTAGCTCTGAAACCTGCTTCAAAAGCTATTCCATGATATTGATATAAGACACTTAATCCTGGTGATACAAAATGCCAAGTTGTAATACTCCTTATTAAATTCGGATTTATGGGTTTAATATGTTCAAAGGTGTAATGTTGAAAAATATATCTAAATCCAAATTTAAAACCAAATTTTTCATGAAAAGAATGAATAAATCCCGATTCAATTTTTAATCCATTGAGTTTTGAAACAATTACTGAGGTATCTAAAACAATTTGATTGGGTTTTGGTTGAGGAACCTCTCGAATATACATATCGCCGAAAGAATAGTAGCTTCTCAAATAACCAACTGAAACATAATTCATTTTCTTATAAAGCAAAGAATCAGAAACTTGTGCTTCAACTGTATGGCATATAAACAATATTAAGATTAATACTATTGCATTTAATTGATTATTACTTTTTTGTAGCATAAATTACCGTCATTTAGTTTTATTACAATAAAATACAATCCATTATTCATATTTTGTATAGGTATTTGAATGTCAACCATCTCCTGATTTTTAACATTTATTTCATATAAAATGCTTCCTGATAAATTATAAATTGATATTTCAGAAATATCAGGCATTTTGCAAATATTTTCCATAGATTTTTGCTCAGATTTGATATTTAAAAAATCATGTTCTGACGAAACAGGATTTGGATAAATGATTATTTCATCACAAGTATTACATTCAATTAATTCAAGTGGAGTTCCATAATTCCGAAAACTTCCCATTCGCGCATAATCAATATTAAAACAACCGTTTGCTGGTCGTGCTTCAAAATCAGCATTCGCAGCTGAAATATTAAATCCATTTTCCAAAGAAACAACTGGAGCATAATATTTGATTTGTGGGTAAAATTGAGATAATGCTGTTACATTACCTATTGTGTTATTGGGATCCACCTGTCTGCCGGCTCGTATATAAACATCAGCCTTTTCTTCAATGTTTTCAAAGTAGGTTTTATTTTGAATCAAGCGAATGTCTTTGCAACATTCAGGCTCTAAATTTTTTGGAATCGGGGCTTGTTGATTGTAATTAATGTTCCCAAGTAAATATTGAATACTTCCAATTTTTGTTGCAGAATAATCACAGTTCCATGCATCCAATCTGTAAGCATATGCATCTTCAACCAATGGATTACCATTTGCTTTCAAACCCACCCATGAAAAAAAATGATTAGGATAACCAGGATCATTTAAGCCGTTAAAGTCATAACCTTCTTGTCTATACTCCATATTCCCGTTAAATGTGGAGAAAACTTCAAATACATAATGGGTTGCGTTTGCAATCTTTCCATTAAATGGAGCTTGTGATACTATGACCGCATTTCCAAAATCTTCAAAACTAATTGGACCTAAATTAGGTCTACATTCACTTTCACATTTGTCAGCTGAGATAACTGCAATATCATCTAAATAAATATATTGATCCTTATCACAATCAGCATTTCCCTGATCATAGAAAGGAATGATGTCTTCCAATTGAATAATGATCCAATTGTAGTTACTATAATTTCCTATTCCAGTTGCGGGTGTGGAAAAAGTCTTTTTGAATTTTAAATACTTGCTTTGAACTGCATTGCCTTCAATAAATTCCTGAGGGTTAATAGTAAAGTCGGCAATATTTTGAAAACTATTCAGAATGGAGGGTTTTGCTGTTTTGTAGGCTTCGGTGCAAAAATCGCTGTATTGCTGGTTTTGCCAAATTATTGTTCCTTCATTATCATATCTGAATTTTCCTGTTGAAAGATATACACTTAACTTGGTATTTGACCAGTCAACATTCAGGTTGGAAAGTCCTACATTCAATGATAATTCATAAAACTTATTTTTCTCCAATCTTTTATCATCTTGAAATTGTTGTTGAATCAATTCATATTTATACATCCCTAATAAACCAAATCCGCTTCTAGGTAAAATGAAACCAGGAGGGTGCGCATTATTGAAATTTATATTTGATAATTTCCAATCGGGAGAATGCATAAAATAAAAATCGTTTGGATAAAGTTGTTGGTTAAAATAAACTTCTTCTGATGTCCTCGATTCCCAGTCTTTCAACTGGTCAGACATTGCTGGATTATCTGGCCAAACACAATTATCGCATTTAGATTCAAAGCCACCGTTTGAGATATGGTTAAATACCAGTTGCTGTGCTGTTGATATATGAGCTATAAACATTAACAACACTAACGAAAAGAACAATAACTTATTTTTCATAGCTTTTCACCTTTTCGTTTAACTCAATCACTAATAAATAAAGCTCTTCGAGTAATTTCAACGTTTCTAATGACATTCTTCCTAAATCAATGCTTCCTTCTTGTTCTATAGTTGCGGCAGGAGTAACGCCCGGCAAATGATTATATTTCTCAATAAATGCTTTAATGTCTTCTATGCTCATTCGTTGATAATCTGGTTCAAAGACATAATCTGGGTAAGGACCATCAGTTACCTTTATTCCCCGACTGCTAATCAACCCTTCCACTGCAAGCATGGTTTCACTATCAGGAGAAATATTTGGATTATGTCCAATCACTGTTGTTCCATCTCCATACACTATGAAATTTTCTTTATCTTTATTTACAACTATTGCCTTTGTTTTATTTCTATTTACAAGAGTTTCGAAAGCGATTCTACCATCATTTTCATGCTCCGAATTAATTAACAATGCTTTGTTTTCATTAGCATTAATTCTTACCGTAGGCTGATTGCTATGCCATGAGCCATTATCGCCTAAGATCACATCACCAACCACATGAAGATTTGCTTGAGGATGGCTTGTGTTAACGCCTACAGCAGTCCGGCAAATGGGATGGCCCGTATAAATTTTTCCTACTTCTCTTTGCCAATCAGGCATTCCGCTTGGATTTTCAGCTACACAAGGCAATTGAATGGTTTGATAAATTATGTCTCTTAATCCCTCGGTAGTTAAAAGTTCTATCTCACCACTTTCAGTTTTTAATACCACGCCGGTACTTCCTTCGGGAAGTAATAGTTTGTTAACCACCTTCACCGTCCCATCGCCTTCTATCCGAATGGCTTCCTGATAATTTGTGTGAAATACCAATGCTGTGCTGTCGGTGGTGCCGATAAAATGGCTAGCTGCATCAAGTCCTTCGTTGCCTTCCATGCTCCAGTCATCGCGCGGGGCAGGCAAAATATGCGCTCCGCCCTTGGCCTTGCATTGATGGGCATCATACACACTCAGATAATATTTGCCGGCTTCTAATTGCTCAGGATTGGCTTCCGTGCTGATTAATTCTTCTTCATCATTATACCAGGCATAGGTGTAAGGAGCGGTTCCGCCTGTCACGTTGGTCATGATTTTACCATTGGCACAATTGTGGCAGGATGTGTTATACATATTGGCGTACACAAAGGCTTTAGCGCGAACTTCGAGCGGTTCGGGCTCTTGTATTTCAAAAAGCACTTGGATGGTTTTTTGGTTCGCATCAGTTATGCCCACAAAATGATTACCTGCCGGGATGCTCCAGGCTGTATCGCCCATCTCCCCATGTTTCCAATTATAGCTGTAAGGCGGCACGCCACCCGATGCTTGTACCACCGCCCTGGCATCGGCTTCGTCGGCGCAACTCAGGCCTTGCAGCACCTGCACAGTGCCTTGCAGCATATCCGGCAGCATCCGTAATGGTGAATTGATAAGTCCCCACACTCATGTTGCTGCGAATGATACTGCTGTCGCCATCGGACCAAAGAATTTTATAAGGAGCTACACCGCCTGTGGGCAGCACTTGCATCTGAGCATTAGCAGCCCCCTGCCATGCCACGGCATAACCATTGTAACTGCTTGTGCTATATTGCGCAGCAAGCGAAGCAGGTTGCGTAAGTGTGATCTGTCGATACAAAGTGTCATAAGCTGCATCGTGCACCATCACACTGTAGATGCCGGCGGGCAGGCCGCTGATGCTGTTGGTGGTGTCGCCGGTGCTCCAAAGGATTTTGTAAGGCGCCTGCCCGCCAGTAATGATCGCGGCCACTTGGCCATTGCTTTGTCCATGACAGGTGATGTGTGTACCGCCGGTGTAGATATGCGGCACTAATTGTACATCGAATTGTTGCGCTTTAGCGGAAAGGCATAACATCATTACCCCCCCCCAGTATTAATTTTCTCATGGGTATTGTTTTATGGCGATATTTTTAGCTAAAGTATAAAGCTATCCGATAAATACAAATTAAAATTGCGTCCCCGACAGGATTTAAAGGCTATGTAATTGAAATATAAGGAATTAAAATTTAATCCCTTTTTTATGTTTAGGCGCCAAAATGTTAAAATATCGCCAAATGTGTGCTTCTTGGTCGGTATAAATGTTAAAATTGAACTTAAATCAATATGTAAACAACATCAATATCTTTTTTTTGCCTTGATGATTTGTGCTGACAATACTTAGCCTTATCACAAGAGTAAATATGAAGCCTTAAAGTCCCCCATCATAATTAGAAAAAAAAATTCAACCGCTTAACGAAAGCTTAACGCACTAAAGTAACACGGCCAATTTCCGTTTTTACCTGATCCAATGAGTTTCTGAATCGCGCTTTCCATACATAAGTATCGTCCTGAACAGGCGCAAACTTATAGTTCCCGTCCCATCCGCGCTCATGATCGGCTGATGTGAACAGTAATTCGCCCCAACGGTTGTAAATCTCCATCTGGAAATCCTTCACATAGGTGAAGTAAAGTTTAAACTCATCATTTACACCATCGCCATTAGGTGTAAAAATATTGGGTGCATAAAAAGTAGGAAATGGCAACACATCCACCTTTTTGCAGGTCCGATCTACACAGTTGAAACCGGAAGTGACCCGCAAACAAACTTCGTATCTCCCTGTATCCTGATATTGATGGCTTGGCTCGTATTCGAACGAAGAATTGCCATCGCCAAAAGTCCAATGGGATGTAACAGCATCCGTGCTTTGCTGATAAAAACGATAAACGGGATTGAGAATGTCTGTCTTGTGAGGATCGTAGGTGAATTCTGCCACAGGCACAGGATACACCTGAACAGTCTGCGTGGCATCAATCGTATTTTTGCATCCATAGAAATCGGTAATCGTTACACTTGCGCCTTGTAAACCGCTTTCGTTGAAACAGAATTTCTGCATATTTCCGGTCCCCCCTAACCCTGAAGTGGACAACCACTGTACACTCACAATGCTATCAGGACTGCTGATATTCAGCTCAAAATCAGCACAAACAGGGGCACAGCCTTCTCTTAAATCAGGCACTGCGGTACCTTGCGGATTCAAGCGGCGCAATACATGGTGCACATCCGTACCCTGACAACCAAGGGCATCTGTGGCAGTGGCGCTTACCAACATAGCACTATCAGGCGTAATCGTTATCTGCTCGCCAAACATGTGTCCGTTCATCCAATTAACCAAAGAATGTCCTTGTGCTCCTGTCACATTAGCTGAAAATTCGGCACTTAGCCCTTCGCAAACATAGTCAGGACCATGAATTTGCAATTGCAGCGGCTCGGGATTGCTGAGCTGATAAGCCATACTCACCACACAATTGTTACTATCTGTAATCGTGAGTTGATACGTGCCGGCAGGCAATGCATTATTCATCGCTGTTGATGCGCCATTGCTCCAAGATAAAATGAAGGGTGCATAACCGGAATTGATCTGTGCCATAAGCACTCCCGTGCTGTCGTTGTGACACACCACCGGCGACACCAAATTGATTTGTGCACTTACATTTTCAAGGGCTCCAATCTCAAATGTCTGTGCTAATTCGCAATTATTGCTGTCTCTTACCACAGCATTATACACCCCGGCTTGCAACTGATTAAATAAGGTCTGCGGTCCAAATGAAGCACCATGAAAACTATAGCTTAATGGTGCAACACCGCCAGAAGCCTGGAGTTGAATACTTGCATTGTCTAAATCGCATGTTGCAGGTGTAATAGCTGCATTGAACAGCTGTGGACCACTGAACTGCAATAAGGTGATGAGGGTATCAATCGCACAATGATTTAGGTCATTGATTCGGATTAAATAATCTCCGGCATTCAATCCTGTAAATACATAAGGAAATGATGATATCGCTTGCCACTCACCACCCTGAATAGCAATACTAAATGCTTCAATGCCACCATTCACAGATGATATAGTGATGCTCCCATTGTCTAGATCGCAAGTAGCATCCACATGAGACCAATCCATTGAAGTTGGGAAACTAATCATCTGCACTGCTACATCGATTGCAATGCTACATTGATTTTCATCTTGCAGCGTAATTTGATAGCTCCCCTGTGACAGCTGATCAAATGTAGCAGAATTTGTGGGCGATTGTTGGTTCAATGAATAAGTGTAGGTGCCTATACCTCCTGTGGCATTTATAACTTCAAGCGCTCCGTTCGGCAAATTGCATGTGGCATGGAGAATGTCCACTCCGGCAGCTAAAGCGGCAGGTTGCGTTACAAGAACAGAATCGAATTTCATACAACCCAATGCATCCGTAACGGTAACAATCCATGTGCCCTCAGCTAATGTATTGTTGGTTTCGCTTTGAACACCATTGCTCCAAGTCACCTGATAGGGTGCAGAACCGGAAATCATTTGCACAAAGGCAGCACCATTCTGTTCTCCAAAGCAAAGCACATCGGATTGCTTTTCGGCCTGAATCTCCAGATCGGGGATAAAAGGAATGCTAAGCAATGTATCGAGCAAGCAATTGTTGCTGTCTATCACAGCGAGATTCATGTAGCCCGGGGGCAGATTGTTATGCTGTGTCTGATAATTGAAGTCACCTTGGTTGATTTGATATGCAAATGGGGCCGTACCTCCCGTCACAGATAGTATATCCATTTCAGCATTATTCATTCCACAAGTGGCTGGGCTTAAATCCAATTGAACAGATGTGGGACCATAAAACTGTTGAATGATGATATTGGTATCCAAAATACAATTGTTTGAATCCTGAATGTTGATGGCATAAGTTCCGGATGCTTGTTGGCTTGCTTGGTAAGGGAAGCTAATGGCTTGTTGGATAGCGGCGCCATTCACCTGCAAGGAATAGGGTGCAATGCCTCCCGTAACTGCATGAATCGCGTAAGCGCCATTCTGATAACCACATGTGGCATCTGTCACGCTGTATTGCAACTGTACCGGAAAGGAAAGCATACCCACCTGAGCCGATTGGCTGCTCACACATCCATTGGCATCCCTCACCTGAAAGGAATAAGTTCCTTGATTCAGATTTGTGAACACTGCCTGATTGTCAAACGCCTGATTTTCTATTGCATATTGATACGGGGCAGTACCTCCACTGATCACATTCATTTCCACCTGACCATTTGCTTGATTACAAGTGGCATCGCTTGGCAGCAGGTTCAGAAGTATAGGATCAGGCTGTGTAATTGCATATTGCGCATTTCCCTGACAACCAAAGCGGTCACTCACCACAACAGCATAATCACCTGGTGCTAATGGTGAAATAGAGCTTCCTGTGGCGCCATTAGCCCAAGAATAAGTAAATGGGCCGAAGCCGGAAGGGTTGAGTGCAATACTTCCATCTGCACTGCCGTGACAGGAAACTTGCTGAACAGTTGGATTAAACTGAATAGCAGGAGCAATGGTAACCTGAGCTGTATCTGTCGATACATTTCCCTGGCTATCTGTTACCGTAACTTCGTAAATGGTAGTTTGTGCGGGGCATACATTTATTGAAGCCCCTGTTGCGCCTGTCGACCAAACATATTGAAATGGGCCGTTTCCAAAACTAGTTGCAGCCTGTAAAGTATAACACGCTCCGGCACAAATGGTATCGCCTGTGATTCTGGTAGTGAACACACAAGGCGGCACAGTCACATTTTGTGTGAGCGAAGCACTACAACCCGCACTGCTTGTTTGGGTGAGCGTAACCGGATAGGTGCCCGGCCCTTGAAACATTACATTAACATTGTTCTGTTGTGAAGTAAGCGGACTTGCGCCTGCTCCAAAATTCCATGAAGCGCTTAAGGTGACACCCGGCGGCGCAGTGCCCGAAGCGGCAAAAGCTACCGGCTGATCGCAGGCAGGGGCATCGAAAGTAAAGGCAGGTTGTGGCTGAGCGGTAACCACCACAGGAATCTGATAAGTGGAAACACATCCGTTAAATGCTGTTAAAGAAAGGGTATAAGTAGTCGTTTGTGAAGGACTCACTGTGATGGTCTGCGTGTTCAGATTGCCTGGCATCCAATTGTAAGATGAATAACCCAAAGGAGCAGTAAGCGTGGCAGATTGTCCTGCGCAAATAGTATCTCCCAGCGTTGACAATGTGGAAGGCGCACAAGCGGCATCGATGTAAGCATAGCCAAAGTGCCCGGAATGCGAACAATCTCCGGCGGTAAATTCTACGGTAACATTCTGACCGATATAGTTAGATAAGTCCACATTCACAGAGCTCCACGGCTTGTAGCGAACAGTGGCACAGGTGGTGGAGTTTAGAAAGCCCGGAATTCCTACGCCAGCCGAAACCACAAAATCCGAACATGGAACCACATTGCCATTTTGATCTCTGATCAAGGCACGGAAAAAAGGCTGATCCTGCGGAGAGTGATTAGGATCTTCAAATACTACCGCATAGCGATAGGTAAAACTCGAATTAGTAGAGGTAACTGTGAAGGTTTGTCGCAGTTGTTCCGCCTGAGCGCCTGTTTGGTTGTTTCCTAAGCGAACAGAAAAGGGTCCGCCTTGAGGATCAACCCGAGGGAAGCCCCCACAGGGATCATTTCCGCCTGTCATTATGGTGTGACGTCCATTAACAATACCTGTGGCAGTAATATTGTAATTAGGGGTAGGCGCGCCAGGTGCGCCAGTGGTTGCAGTGCCTGTGGTACCAAACCAACCTGTAAAATCGCCTGTACTGAAATCCATATTTGTGCAACCCGGCTGTACAGGCACAGTGATCATATTGCCTATTAATCTAAAATTGAAGCAATTGGCATAATTGATAAAGGAGTAAGTAACAGCATCAACAACAATATAATAGGTTACGCCTGCACTCACCGGTATAATGGTGGTTACGCCAGCGGCACTGGTGTTCCCTGTAACCTGACGGATGCAGATTCCGCTGGCTGTCGGACAACCTTCGAAGATGTGCATGATGGGCACCACCATACTTGTAGCTGTAACATTCGAAAAAATCAGATTGAGAAAGCCGGACTGAGTTGGCGTAACAGCAAAAAATCGATCTTGCCCACCAAAGGGATTCATCCATGCACTGGCAGATGAACAACCATTGGCACCTGTGTAATTATTTCCTCGTCCGCATGTGGACATATTGAAATCAAATGGAATGGTGAGCGGATTGGCTAATGCCTGGGCACAATTGTTGCCGCCTTGCTGTGCCATGAGCTTACCAAACGAACTAGCCTCAATCAAGATAATGAAGAACACTGAAAGAATATTACTTGCGATTGGACTTGATTTGTAACTGACACTCTTAATCACGTGTGATTGTACGCACAAATGCTTAAGTATAGTTACTACACCGCGTCACATGTGTAATGGTGCATGGTACATTTGCATCAATTGAAATTCATAAAATAAACAAAGTATTGATTATCTATAATATACAAAATGTTAAACATAGAATCTCTTTCGAGTTTTATGGGTGACACCATGTAAGACAATGTGCTGATTTGTATTATACAAACAACTTCCTAATGGTTTGGAGTATAATCCGAAGGTCGGTTAGCAGGTTATTGTTTTCGATGTAAGTCAGATTCAGTTTTAATTTCTCCGGCATCACTTCCTTAATGTAAAATTGTTCAGGGTTGGCAGCTTTGGCCAACAGCTCATTCTCATTGCGAAATACTATCGATGCCCAATCCGTTATACCCGGCTTCACACTCAGCACTTTATGCTGCTCTGCATCGTACATATTAACATATTTTCTCACTTCAGGTCTTGGCCCTACTAAACTCATGGTTCCGTTGAGCACATTCAACAATTGGGGTAATTCATCCAATTTATATTTTCGTAAAACATGACCCGCCCTTGTAATGCGTGAATCTCTCCCACCTACGGTCAGTAAGCCTAATTTATCAGCATTCAGGTGCATGGTTCTGAACTTGAAAATCTTAAAGTCTTTTCCGTTTTTACCCACTCTGATTTGCCGATAAAATACCCCGCCCCTGCTGTCAACAACAATCCATAAGGCAATCAATAGCAATAATGGGCTCAATATCAACAGGCCTGCAATGCTAACAATTAAATCAAATATTCGCTTAAGCATATATTACGCTTTGTACCGCATCAACCACTGCTTTAATCACCATTTCGATTTGTTCATCACTCAGGTCAACATAGACCGGCAATGAAATTTCTCGCTCATAATAATATTTGGCAAATGGATAATTGCGAAGTTCATAACCTTGCGATTGGTAGAAACTCATCTCGGGAACCGGGATAAAGTGTACATTAACCGAAACATCAGCATCGAAAATTCTTTTAATGATTTCATCGCGTTGTGCTTCGTCAACTCCTTTGATTAGCAACGGATACAAATGAAAGGACGATGTTTTATCGGCACTTTCAATCACCGGAAGTTCTGCCCATGCATACTCACCAAGCCGCTTGCTGTATGCTTCCATAATCTTTCTTCTTGTGGGCAAAGTGAAACTTTCGTATCGCTCAAGTTCCACCAAACCAATGGCAGCAACGATATCGGTCATGTTGCATTTATATCCCGGCTCAATAATGTCGTAACGCCAGTTGCCTTTTTGCATTTTGGCTAATGCATCTTTGTTTTGACCATGCAATGACTTGATGCAAAGATAATTATACACTTCAGCATTGTCGAATGGCTCGGGCAAATTCAAGGCAATAGCCCCACCTTCGGCAGTGGTTAGATTTTTCACGGCATGGAAGGAGAACACCGAAACATCGGTGAGTGAGCCCGTTTTTTTTCCCTTATAAATGCCGCCGATGGAATGTGCTGCGTCGCTCAGCACCATGATTCTGCCAAGTTTTTCCTGTTTATCATTGGCGGGTTTAAACAGTTTCAGGATTTCTTCGCTTCTCACCAATGCATTGATCGCATCATAATCACAGGGTAATCCGCCAAAATCTACAGGCATGATCACCTTGGTGCGCTCTGTGATGAGTTTCCTGATGCAATCGGGATTGATATTAAAATTGTAGACTGAAGAGTCGGCGAAAACGGGTTTTGCACCACAATGCATGACTACATTAGCCGTAGCTGCATACGTGTAGGCAGGTAAAATCACTTCATCGCCCGGCCCCACGCCAAACCATCGAAGCATCAATTCAAGACCTGCTGTAGCAGAATTGAGACACAAAACAGAAGGCACTGCACAATATTCACTCAATTTTTTTTCAAACAACTTGGTGCGGGGGCCGGTGGTAATCCAGCCCGAGAGCAATGCTTCATTTACAGCCGCAATGATGGCGTTGTCGATATGTGGTGGGGAAAAAGGAATCATACAATTATTTCATGCAAAGAAACAAAAGCTATTTCATAGTACACAGCGGCTTGATAATTCTCCATATGTTACACCAGAATATTGTTGCAATAGCTTTAACATTTCCACGTTCATAAGTTTGAATCACTAAACGCTATCACTCCAAGCTATCGCTCTAATTTTACCTTCGGAATCCTTGTATAAATGGGTAAAAAACAAATTCGGGGCTTGCTTTTGCTCCTGCTGATTGCATTCAATGTTTCAGCGCAACGAACAACTATTTACACCGAGACAGCTTTAGCCAACTATAATCTCGGTTTAGATTTGTATGCCAGACAAAAATATGCCGCTGCTCAGGAACTTTTTTACAAAGTGATTGAAGCTACGCCTGATGTGAAGACAGAAATAAGAAAGCAGGCAGAATTTTATGTCGCCATGTCTGCATCAGAACTTTTTAATGCCGATGCAGAACATCTGCTTACCCGATTCATTGCCTATTATCCGGAAAGTGCGCAAAACCAATTGGCAAGATTTCAACTCGCCAAGTTATACTACAGAGAAAACAAGCATAAGAAATCACAGGAATGGTTCGAAAAAACTGATCTGGACGCACTTTCGGAGAATCAACTTGAAGAGTATTATTTCAAACTGGGTTATAGTTATCTAAGAAACAATCAGGAAGAAAAAGCTTTGGCATCCTTTGCAAAAGTAAAAAATGGACAAGGCGATTATGCTCCTTATGCTACCTATTACTATGGCCACATTCAATATGAAAAAGGCAATTATGAAAGCGCATTGCAGCATTTTGAAAAGCTAAAAGATGATGAGACATTTGGGGATATTGTGCCATTCTACATCGCACATATTTTTTATCTACAAAAAAGGTATGATCGGGTTGTTTCCTACACAGAACCCTTAATTGAAAAAATAGGAAATAGCAAGCGCGCACCAGAGTTGGCTAAGCTTATCGGCGAATCATACTTCAACCTAGGAAAATTCGAACAAGCAATCCCTTTCTTGGAACTATACAATGAAAAAGGATATGGAAAAAGAACAAGAGAAGACGATTATCAATTGGGGTTTGCCTATTTCAAAGCCAATCGACTTAAAGATGCCATTCCATTTTTTGAAAAGGCTGCAGGTGAAAAAGACGCACTTGGACAAAATGCATCCTATCATTTAGGCTGGTGCTATTTGCAGTCGAGCAACAAGAAATTTGCCCGAACAGCCTTTCAAACAGCTGCACTTGCTGACCACGACACGGTGATCAAACAACAAGCTCTGTTTGATTACGCTAAACTTTCCTACGAACTCGGCCTCGACCCATATGATGAAGCCATCAGAGCCTTGCAGGATTATATCAATCGTTATCCATACAGCGAGCGGCTTGATGAAGCATATACGTTTCTGGCAAATATTTACATGACCACCAAGAACTATCGAACAGCTCTGCTTTCGCTCGATAGAATAAAGGTAAAGAACGACAAACTAAAAACAGCCTATCAACGTGTAGCATTTTTTAGAGGTATCGAATTGTTTAATGACAGAAATTATCAGGATGCCATCAATACCTTTGAGCTATCGCTAAAAAACCCGGTTAACAAAGAATTTACAGCTAATGCCAATTACTGGAAAGGCGAAGCATTATACCGACTTGGCAAATACAATGAAGCCATTAAGTCATACGAAGCTTTTGTGTACATCCCCGGAGCATTTAATTTACCCAATTTTCATCGGGTAAACTACCACATAGCCTACAGTCACTACCAACTGAAAAATTATGAAAATGCTATCGTTTCGTTCAAAAAATACCTTAACAATGCCCCGCCTGCCGAAGCAAGATTGATCTCTGATGCCCAAACGAGAGTCGCCGATGCATACTTTGTAAATAAAGATTATGCAAATGCGATCGATGCGTATGAAAAAGCCGTGAGGCTAAAAGGACCTGATGCAGACTACAGCCTTTACCAAAAATCACTTGCACAAGGCGTTGCAGAACAATTTGATGCAAAGATTGCTTCACTCAATCTGCTGATTAATAATTATCCGCAATCTAAATACGTGGTAGATGGTAAATTTGAACTAGCCAAAACACAACAAATCAAAGGAAATGACAACGAAGCTTTCGTGATTTATAAAAACATTCTGGAACAACATTCCAATCACAGACTCACCGGATCGGCCATGGTGCAAATGGGCTTGATCAGATACAATCAACAAAAAGACGAAGAAGCGCTCGCTTTATATAAAGAAGTCGTAAGTAAATTTCCAGGAACAACCGAAGCTGCAGAAGCTCAACTGGGTATCAAAAGAATCTATGTGGAATCGGGAAGCGCCATGCAATATGCCGAATGGGTAAAAAGTGCCGGGCTTCAGGGAATATCCAGAACCGAGCTTGACTCATCGGCTTATGAAGCAGCAGAAAACACTTATTTACGTGGAAATTGTGAAGCGGCCATCAAACAAATGGGAGCATACATCAAAGATTTCCCCGAAGGCATATTTCTGCTCAATGCGCATCATTACAAAGCTGATTGCGAGTTGAAATCAGGCAATGATAAAGAAGCCTTAGCATCCTATGAAGTCATCATAAACAGCGGACGAAGTCGATTCACAGCTAATGCCTTACTCAATGCAGGACAAATCAGTAGAAAAAATCAGCCAGAAGAAGCTATAACGTATTTCAGACAATTGGAAGAAGTGGCCGAAAATGCTGACCAAATTGCGCTATCACAAACAGCATTGATGCAGATCTACAGCAAACAAGGCAACAAGAGTGCTGCTGCTGAATATGCACACAAAGTGCTCAGATCGGAAAAGGCTCAAGAAGCCATGAAAAATGAAGCCAGACTCACCGTGGCCAAAGACCTTTTCGCATCAGGCCAGCTGAGCGAAGCTTCAGATGCGTTCCGCTCTGTGATGAATGTAAATAGCGCCATAGGCGCAGAAGCAAGATATTACATGGCGCTGATCCTTCATCGTCAGGGAGAGTATGCTAGATGTGAAAAGGCCATTTTTGATATGGTGGACAAATTTGCCAGCTACGACCATTGGATTGCTAAATCATTTGTACTACTTGCCGAAAACTACATGAAATTGGACAACATTACTCAGGCACGTTTTACACTCAACAGTGTGATCGACAATCACGAGGGTGAAGAAGTAGTGAAAGAAGCAAGGGAAGTGCTCGAACGAATCAATCAGGTAGAACAAAAACAACGAAGCCGTCCCGAACTCCCGCCGGAGCAATTAGGAAGCAATAGCTCTACTAATGAACCTTTCGATGATAATAATTAATCAAGCTGAACAATGAAACCCAAGTATATATTTATCATACTGATCACCATAGCAACGCTGCCTGCCATAGCTCAGCCGGGCAGTCCTGTTATTAATATTTTCAAACCATATGAGCCTAAGGTAATTGATGCCAAGAAAATTTTGGAAGTGCCTTCTGTAGAAGACAGCATCAAAACCGACATGACCATTAGCTATGAGATCAACTCCAGGATGATTGCAACGTCTTACGAAATAGATCCGATTAAAGCGGCTAAAATGAAGCAGGAAAAACTCACAAAACTTTATCGCGGTTTTCTTAAAGCAGGCTTCGGCAACTATTCCACACCTTATCTTGAAGCTTTCTACAACAGCACGCGACATCGCAAATACAATGGTGGAGTGCATTTTAAACATCTGTCGTCTACCGGACAATTGAATAACACAGGTTTTACAGGATTCAGCGAAAATATGCTCAATCTGAACGGTAAATCATTTATCAACAAACAAACTCTCAGCGGAAATATAGGATTCAAGAGAGACGTGGTTCATTTCTATGGTTTCAATCCCGAAGCACCTGAGTTTGTAGGTATGGCTCTAGGAAGAGAAGATATACGTCAACGCTACAATCTTTTTAACCTAAAATTAGGCATCAATGACCATTATCCGGTAGATAGCGCGACCAATAAATACAAAGGCGGGCTGCATTATTACAATTACAGCGATGCTGATAATCATGTCGAAAACTTTATCGGCCTAAACGGGAAAGCGGACTTTTACATTAAGAAGTTTAAACTCGATGCAGGGTTAAAGTTTGAAAACTACAACAATACCATCGGCGACCAACAAATCAATCATACCATTATTGGTTTTCGCCCTGGCATTGGATTGGGGGAGTCGAAATGGAAATTGCGACTTGGTTTAGCGGCTATGACCGGCTTCGATACCGTGTCGCGAGGCTTCATTGCTCCTGAAGTAGATTTCAGACTTCATATTTATGAAGATATCTTGGTATTTTTCGCAGGGACAGAAAGTAAGCTTGAAAGAAATAGCTTCAGACAGCTCAGCAGCGAAAACCCGTTTATTAGACCAGATTCTGATATGCGCAGCACGGTAATGCCTTTCAGGCTTTTTGCAGGCATGCGCGGTGTAGCAAGCAGCAAAACATCTTATAAAGCGGCCATTGCATACACTGAAATGGAAAATGTCCCCTTTTATGTGAATGAGACAATGGTAGTCAACTTCCCTGATGATCAGGGTAATCTCATTCCCACTGTTTTTAACAGCAATCGTATGGATGTGGTGTATGATAATGCTTCACTTCTACACTTCAATGCAGAAGTTGCACATCAAAGAACAGATAAATTAAATATTGCCTTCGGCGTTGATTATTTGAAATATACCCCCGATGTGGAATTAAAAGCCTGGCATACACCAACATTAAGATGGAAAATGACCGGACGATATAATCTTGAAGATAAAATCACCGTTAAAGCCAGTGTTTTTAATCTTAACCGGCAATTTGCTCGAGAATTCAGGAGAGATACTTCAGGTGCAAATGTTATCACAAGTCGTCAGCTGAGAGGCATCACAGACTTGAACTTGGGCGTAGAATATCGCTACACCAAGGTGATGCATTTGTTTTTGAATGTGAACAATATGCTGGGAGTTCGCTATCAGCGATATCTTGGGTACCCTACGCAAAGATTTAACCTTCTGGGGGGATTAACCTATAGCTTCTAATCAAAAGACACTCTTGTCATCGTTTCTTGCTTTTCTCAAGTAGACCAATGTGCGCACCTTGGCAACTACTTCGCCCGATTTGTCGATCAGGTTCACTTCATGCCATTTTTCAAATTTGTGGTTGCTCTGAATAGCTTCGCCTGCTTCACGTATATCTTCTTCGCTTAATCGAAACAGTGCTATGAGTGAAGTTTTTCCGGGCTTTAAATAATCAATATCAGCAGACTTCAGCCATGCTTCGCACTTTATGCCGGAAAGATTAAAATTTTGCCAATACATAAGCGCGTAAAAAGGGTCTGCAGCACTGAATATGGTGCCACCAAATATGGTGCCCTGCAAATTTCGATTCAATAACGATTTTTTGATTACCACATCCACTTCACGATAGTCCTTGCTGATTCTTTTAATCACTATCCGATTAATTAATAAGGGCGGATAAAGATTCATGAGCCATTTTGAAGTGAACGTACTAAGTTTCATTTAGCGAATATATTGTCACAAAAATAGATGGTATCACAAATTCAGAATGCCAATAAAATAAAATTTAGCCAGTAGTGTTTCTACCACATTTTTTTATCAGGTGTCAAGATTTTGTTAACAAATTTAAAACACTGATTATCTATGTATTAAAATGTTTTTAACCATTTTTTTGGTTGTTACAGTGTTATTATTACACTATTGTTTCTACTTTCGTAATATGATAATATGATAAAGACAGCACTGATGAAGCAAAAAACATTACTCAAGACCATTAACACTACCCTAATTTTATTTTTCTGCCATTTTTCTTTCTCACAAGCCATTGTTAGCCTTTCACCTGCATTTCCAACGGAAAACGATGCGGTGACAATAACGTTTGATGCAAGTCAGGGAAATGGGGGCCTAGCTGGACTTCCTGCTGGCCAACAAGTATTTGCACACATAGGAGCATTGATTAATAATGGAACCAATTGGCAGTTTGTGGTAGGCAACTGGGGCGCAGTTGACAATCGTGTGTTAATGACACGAGTAGGGAACAGTGATATTTACACCTTGTCACTCAATCCGAGCATCCGTCAGTGGTTTCAGTCCAATAACAATGCTGGATCGACTATTCCCGCAGGATCGACCATTACCGGCCTAGCCATGGTGTTTAGAAATGCTAATGGTTCTAGAGAAGGGAAAACATCATCCAACGGAGACATTTTCGTACAAATTGCTTCACCAGGCATGTTTGCAGCTGCCATTACTTCTCATCCGCAGCAAAACAGCTTGTTGATTACACCTACGGCAAATGTGACCTTTACCGGTCAGTCATCTGCAACTGCTACACTTACATTTTTTCTGAATAACACAGTGGTTGCTACCGCTTCAGCTGCTTCGTTAAATTTTAATGCTACGCCTGCAAATATGCCTGAAGGCCTGAATACATTGGTGTTCTCTGCTAATGATGGCGGCTCAGAAATTAGAGATACCATTCTCGTAACAAGACATACTGCTCCATTGGTGCAGGCAGTGCCGGCTGGACGACAAGAAGGAATTTTCTATCCCAATGAAAATTCAGCTTACCTGCAAGTAAGGGCTCCGGGAAAAGAATTTATTTACGTGCTGGGAGATTTCAACGACTGGAGTTATATGCCCGAATATCAGCTTAGAAGAACTCCTGATGGTCAATTTTTTTGGATAGAAATCGAAGGACTTACCCCAGGTCAAGAATATCGTTTTCAATACCATATTGACTGGCAAGGTATTCGCGTAACTGACGCATATGTCGAAAAAATTGTTGACCCCTGGAACGACCAATGGATTCCGGCATCAGTTTATCCAAATCCAACCCCCTATCCGGTTGGCAAAGCGCAAGGTATAGTGGGAATCTTAAATACGCGCCCTGAAGAATACACTTGGGATAACTCCTACACCTACACCCCACCGCCACAATCAGATTTGATTATTTATGAACTGCTCGTCCGTGATTTTACCACCCAACGCTCATTCAAAAGCGTGATCGAACGACTTCCATATTTAAAATCTTTAGGAATTAATGCCATAGAATTTATGCCTGTGCAAGAATTTGAAGGAAACGAAAGCTGGGGTTACAATCCTTCCTTCTTCTTCGCAGTTGACAAATTTTATGGCGGTAAAAATGCCTTCAAAGAATTGGTTGATTCTTGTCACAAAAATGGTATTGCCGTTATTGTTGATGCTGTTTACAACCACGCTTTCGGACAATGTCCCTTGGTGCAAATGTACTTTGACCCAAATTTTGGTTCTTACGGACAGACAACAGCAGACAACCCTTGGTTCAATCAAGTTCCCCGACATGACTTCAATGTAGGCTTTGATTTTAATCACGAAAGCCCGGCTACCCGATATTTTGTGAAAAAAGCCATTAATTTTTGGCTGGAGGAATTTAAGATCGATGGTTATCGGTTTGATTTAAGTAAAGGCTTTACACAGGTCAACTCGCTAGGTAATCAAGCACTATGGAACCAATTCGATCAAAGCAGGGTCAACATTTGGATGGACTACACACAGCATATGCGCAGCCTCAAACCTGATGTGTATATTATTTTGGAACACTTCAGCGATTGGAGCGAAGAGAACTTCTACACCAATCAAGGTTTAATGGTTTGGGTGGACGGAAATCCGCGTTACAATCAGGCTACCATGGGATGGTCTGACAATCAAAACATATGGGGCATCACCCATCAAGCGAGAGGCATTAGTAATTACGGTCTGGTACAATACATGGAAAGTCATGACGAAGAGCGATTAATGTACAGAAATCTTCAATTTGGCAATAGCACTGCGGGGCACAACGTAAGACAACTTAATACGGCACTTAGCAGAATTCCTGCTGCAGGTGCCTTCTTTTTCACCTTGCCAGGGCCAAAAATGATTTGGCAATTTGGAGAACTTGGTTATGATTTTTCAATCAATCATTGCCCTAACGGAACCATCAACCCCGACTGCCGTACGGCAAACAAACCGATAAGATGGGATTATTACAACATGCCTGCAAGAAGGAATATCTTTGATGCTTTCCGAAAATTGGCTTACCTCAAAACAAACTTCCCTTTGTTTAGAGACTTAAACCCTACATGGGATTTGGGAACATTCCGCAAAAGAATCAGTTATCAAAGTCCAACATTAAGCGCTGTAATAATTGGAAACTTCGATGTGGTTGCTCAAGACATCACACCAAACTTTCCATTCGGAGGCACCTGGTGGGATTATATGACCGGACAAAGCATGAATGTTACAAATACCGGCATGACAATGAATCTTGGACCGGGAGAATACCGAGTGTATTTGAATCAAAACATCGTGCCGCCGGCAAATACCTACACCACTCCAGAAGGAGTTGGAATTGCTGAGGTTACAGATGGAAAAGAAATTAGTGTCTATCCAAATCCATTCAACAATCAAGTTACCTTCTATGGACAAAATATTAGAAGTAACAATGCAACGATCATGATTTTAGATATCAGCGGACGAGTTGTATTTTCGCAAACAGGTATAAATCTTAACAGCCCTTCAGGTGCGACAATAAATTTGCCTGAACTCAAAGATGGTGTGTATATTTACAATATCATTGTGGACGGAGTGAACACTAAAGGAAAATTGATCAAATCATAATTTACAGAACACACGATAACAAACCTATGATTAAACGTTTATTGATTACCCTATTAATTGCCACTGGCGTTAATAATCATTTATGGTCGCAAACTATAACAGGAACAATCATCGACAATGAAAATCAGCCCTTAATTGGCGCTTCGGTGAGAGTTGCTGAGACTACTATCGGAACTGCTGCCGATATTGATGGAAAATACTCGCTCAAAGTAAGCCCGGGACGCATTGTACTTGAATTTTCATTCACAGGATTTGAGCCACAAACTAGAACGCTAACTATTGCAGATGGCGAAACCAGAAGACTCAATGTGCAACTAAGGCCAAAGGAGAACTTACTTAATGAGGTTGTAGTAATTGGTTACGGCACGCAAGAAAAAAAGGACTTAACAGGGTCGATCGTATCCATTTCTTCAAAAGACTTTTTGGAAGGAAATTTGAATACTCCCGATCAGCTGATCATGGGTAAAGTTGCCGGTGTTCAAATCACACCGAATGGTGGTAACCCGGGAGCAGGCAGTGTAATTAGAATTCGTGGTGGTGCATCATTGAATGCAAGCAACGACCCACTAATTGTAATCGATGGAGTTCCGGTGGCTAATGATGGCATCGCAGGTTCGCCAAACCCGCTGAGCTTGATCAACCCAAACGACATTGAAAACATTACTGTATTAAAAGATGCATCCGCAGCAGCCATTTACGGTTCGCGTGCATCGAATGGTGTAATCATCATCACCACCAAAAAAGCAAAAGGTGGAGGAAAATTTAGAGTGGAGTTTAATACAGTGAATTCAGTCTCAACTGTTGCAAAATACGCCGACATTTTAACTGCTGACCAAATCAGGTCGCTGATTCAGGATAAGGCTCCCGCTTCATCTAATCTTCTTGGAAATGCAAACACAGACTGGCAACGAGAGATTTACCGTCCGGCGATTTCTTCTGACAATCTCCTCACGTTTTCAGGCGGTGTTAAAAATCTTCCATACCGCTTATCGGCCGGTTTTCTGGAGCAAAACGGTATCCTGCTCATGGACAATATGAAACGTGGAACATTGAACCTTAACTTAAGTCCAACCTTTTTCAATGATCATCTTAAAGTGGAGATCAATCAGAAAACTACCAATTCTCGCCACTTTTTTGCCGATCAGGGAGCTGTAGGTTCAGCTGCAATTTTCGATCCTACACAACCGGTACGTGTGGATAGCGACCGATATGGCGGATTTTTTGAATGGGAATCAGGACCTATACCGAACAACTTAGCTGTTAGAAATCCTGTAGGTTTGATCAGACAAAGAGAAGACATCAGTAATGTATGGAGAAACATTGGAAATGCTCAATTCGATTATAAATTCCATTTCCTTCCGGAACTCCGCGCCAACTTAAACCTTGGTTACGATATTTCTAAAGGAATCGGATCCGTTCGCGTGGCCGACTCTGCTGCTGCTGTTTACAGCTTGCAAAACAAAGGCTTGTTTAGTGAATACGAGCAATACAGAAGAAACCAACTTCTTGAATTCTATTTAGGTTACAAGAAAGAATTTGAAAAAATCAAAAGTGTGGTCGATGTCGTAGCCGGGTATTCTTATCAAGATTGGTACTTTGAATCTCCTAATATCCGCACCCTAGACGGACTTGGCGATACGATTGTAGGAACACAAGCTCCTACTTTCCCACTCTCTCAGGCACAAAATACGTTGATCTCCTTCTATGGAAGATTAAACTATACCTTCAATCAAAAATATCTATTAACCTTCACACTGCGCAACGATGGATCGTCTCGCTTTGCTCCCGAGCAACGCTGGGGTTTGTTTCCATCTGCAGCATTTGCATGGAGAATCGGCGAAGAAAAACTCTTCAAAGATTTCAAAAACCTATCTGACTTCAAATTTCGAGCTGGTTATGGGGTAACCGGACAGCAAGATGTAGGTTCTAACTTTAACTTCTTAGCGCTGTATCAGCAAGGCGAGCCATCAGCAAGCTATCAATTTGGAAATCAGTGGTTCTACACCCTTCGCCCGAATGTTTATGACCCTAATTTCCGTTGGGAATCTACCACCACATGGAATGCAGGTTTTGATGTTGGGTTTTATGAAGGAAGAATAACCGCTTCAATTGATGCATACTACAGAAAAACTACAGACTTGATTGCAGAAATCAATATTCCGGCGGGAATCAATTTTGGTACAAGGGTATTGACTAATGTAGGAGAAATTGAAAATCAGGGTATCGAAATCATGATAAACACTGTGCCAATTGTAAAGAAAAACTTCGAATGGCAATTAGGCTTTAACCTGACAGCAAATAGAAACACCATTTTGAAACTTGACAGATTCCCCGATCCATCAGATTTAGGAAACGAAGTAGGCGGCATTGGTGGTTCTATAGGTGACTTTATTCAGATCAACACTATTGGGCAGCAGATTAACTCCTTTTTTGTTTATGAGCAACGCTTCGATGCCAATGGAAGACCAATTGAAGTAGGTGCTTTGGGTCCTGATGGAAATCCATACACATTGCTTGATGCCTTTGTAGATAGAAACGGAGATGGAATTATTAATGACCGCGATCGCTATCATTTCAACAACCCAATTCCAAGAGCACTAATTGGTATCAACACCGGCATTAGCTACAAAAGATTTACTGCATCCATTTCCGGACGACTAAGTCTTGGCAATTATGTGTATAATAATTTTGCTTCGAATACTGGAAATCTTCAACACTTTGCATCTGCTATCGGAACCATAAACAATGGTTCAGCAAGTGTATTAGAAACAGGATTTGTAAACAAAACCGGTGAATCGATTAAATCTGACTATTGGATTGAAAATGCTTCGTTTTTCAGAATGGATAACATAAATTTCGGTTACAACTTTGGTGGTGTGTTTAAAGACAAGGCTAACCTTCGTTTATTTGCCACTATTCAAAACTTGTTCATTATTACGAATTATTCCGGAATCGACCCTGAAGTATTCAGCGGTATCGACAACAATATTTATCCACGTCCAAGAACATTTTCCATAGGAGCTAACATTCAACTATAAGCAAAAGCATTATGAAATTTAAAATATTATCAATCGTTTTTTCGGTGGTGCTTCTAGCCCCATCATGCTTGAAAGATCTGGATAGAGAGCCTTTCAATCAATTTTCATCCTTTCAGGTATACAACGACCCTGCAAACTATATTCATGTTTTAGCTAAACTTTACGCAGGTTTGGCAGTAACAGGACAAGTAGGCCCTGCGGGAAACTCTGATTTGCCAGGCGGAATCGATGAAGGATTCTCACAGTATGTGCGCATGTTCTGGAATCTTCAAGAATTACCAACAGACGAAGTGATCTGCCGCTGGAATGACCAAGGTATTCCGGAGCTCAATAAAGGGATCTGGACCGCCACCAACCTCTGGATTAGAGGGGGGTACCTCAGATTCTTATTTCAAATCACCATGTGCAATGAATTTATCAATCAAAGCCGCCGCGATAGATTGGAAGCCAGAGGGTTCTCCACGGCTGATATTGACCGAATTTTAGCTTATCGTGAAGAGGCCAGATTTCTCAGAGCTTTGAGTCTTTTTCATGCATTAGATATTTTTGGCAACATTCCCGACATAACAGATGAATCGAGATTTCCGGGAACCGACTTCCCAACACAATTCAATAGAACAGGGTTATTCAATTTCATTGAATCAGAACTTCTGGACATTGAAAATAAAATCTTGCCCAGAAACCTTTCGGAATATGGCAGAGCCAACAGAGCTTGCGTACAAGTGCTTTTAGCTAAATTGTACCTAAACGCTCCGGTATTTATCAATCAGAATAGAAACGATCGTGTGATTACTTACTGCGAACGCGTGATTAGTCAGGGTGGATACGCCTTACAAACTCGCTACACTGACTTGTTCAGAGCTGATAATCACACTTCTACTGAAGTAATTTTCCCTGTGGTAAGCGATGGTAGCCGTGCTTTAAGTTTTGGTGGAACTACATTTTTGATTAATGCATCAGGTTTTCCAACCACTTTCAATCAAAACACACAACAGTTTACAGCTTGGGGGTCATCTTATCCAAGTACCATATTGTTAGATACCACCGGCAGCACGCAAGCCTGGCAAGGACTTATTGCCACACGCGAACTACTCAATTATTTCACAGACTCTACCCTTGATAGCCGTTACCAATTCATTACAGCAGGGAGAACTGCAGATATTACTGTAATTCCAAATTCGCCTCCTACGCAAGGATTTATAGTGAAAAAATGGAGAAACCTCACATCCAACAATGTTCCAGGCCCAAATAATAGCTTCGCCGATACAGATTTTCCTCTCTTCCGCTTGGCAGATGTACACCTGATGTACGCTGAAGCTCATCTTAGAGGCGGGGGCGGCGATCTTGGGACCGCGCTTCAACTCGTGAATGCCCTTAGAGAGAGAGCTTATGGAAACAGCAACTTCAATTTTTCCAATCTTACTCTGGATGATATTTTAGCAGAAAGAGCCAGAGAGCTTTACTGGGAAGGATACCGTCGTACGGACTTGATAAGATTCAATAAATTTGCCGGAAACGATTACCTATGGACTTGGAAAGGAGATCAGCAAAACGGAGCAGCTATACCCAACTACAGATTGTTGTATCCGATTCCTGCCACAGAGCTGACTGCTAACCCAAACCTTCAACAAAATCCGGGATATTAGTGTTGAAAATACAATCAATAAAATATATGAGTGGAATATTAAAATTAAATTAAATTTGCAATTAACTAAAACATGAAAACTATGAACAGATTTTACACATTAGCAGGAGCTTTATTGATGGCAGCAGCCGTTCAATTAAATGCTCAAGTAACCGTTACTTTCAGAGTGGATGTAACGGAGTATTTGGCAGGAGGGCAAATAGTTGCGCCTAATGGATTTAGAGTTGGAGGAAACTTTGCTGATAACAGCGGGGTAGCCCCGGGTGGTGCCATCGAAAACTGGGCGCCTATCAGCGAAAATTCAGGAATGACCGACCAAGGCAACAATATTTGGTCGATTGAAGTTACTTATCCAGAGAATTCAATAGGAAATATACAGCTTCTAAAATTCGTAAACGGTGACTGGGGGGCTAATGAAGGTGGTTCTACACTTTCAGAATGTGGAGTTGATGATGGATTCGGCGGTTTTAACAGATCTATCGAAATCCCTAATCAAAATGGAGTATTTACAGCGGCTTGGGATCAGTGTGGTACATTATTGTTAAATGTTGCAGAGGTTGCATCTATAAACTCAGTTAACATTTACCCAAATCCTGCACAGGATGTTTTAAATGTACAATACGATGTAATCAAATCAGGAAATTTCAATATTGAAATTTTCAATTCCATCGGTCAAAGAGTTGTATTTGAGCAAATTGGCTTTAGAGGTATTGGTACTAACATTCAGCAAGTGAGTCTAGCAGGTTTGAATGCTGGTATCTACTTCGTTAAGCTCAATAATGGAACCGACAGCATCATCAGAAAAGTAACTGTAAATTAATCCTTTCAGAAAGACTTAAAGAAAGCCGCTCTAAAGAGCGGCTTTTTTATTATAGTTGCACTATTTTAAAGAACTTCATTCGATTTTGACTCTTAACGATTTTCTGACGAAACTCTCAGGGCAGTTTGATGAACTTGTCATGCTGGACAGTCATGGCTATCATGATGAATGGAGCAGATTTAACCAGTTAATCGCCGCTGGAGCTCATAGAAAACTTGTACTTCATTCACCTGAAATGGCTTTCGAACAACTCGAAGCATTTGTAAATGAAGCCAAATTGCCTGTCATTTTCATTTTATCCTACGACCTAAAGAATGCCGTTGAACAGCTGACTTCCAGCAACAACG
The DNA here is from genome assembly GCA_046294625.1 of Flavobacteriales bacterium. Lineage (GTDB taxonomy): Bacteria > Bacteroidota > Bacteroidia > M30B66 > M30B66 > JBKBKN01. Next base: position 78,718 of record JBKBKN010000011.1, on the reverse strand, counting down.
ATATTTGCCAATGCCCTTACCTGATAGCAATTGAGCCATTAATAGTTTATTTTACTAAAAACGGCCAACAGCATATTTTAAAGCAAAAAGGAGTTGATGTAACTTTGACAATAGAAGATAGCTTAGACCAATTAAAATATGAAGAATATCCAACTAAACAGGATGCCAAGCCATTTGCCCATATGGACGAATCTTCTTATATGCAACATTTTCAAAAAATAAAAGACCACATTCAAAGGGGTGACATTTATGAAATGAATTATTGCATCAGCTTTAAGCGAGAAAATACACCCATCAACCCAATTCAAACATATTGCAACCTGTCTGCACAGTCTCCAGCCCCGTTCAGTGCGTACTTTAAACATGAAAACATGCATGTGATCTGTAGTAGTCCGGAGAGATTTCTGCATAAGAAGGGAAATATTTTAACATCACAACCCATCAAAGGAACAGCTAAAAGACACATTTACGAAGTCGAAGATAAGCTCGCCAAACAAGGGCTTCTAGAAAGTGAAAAAGAAAGGAATGAAAATGTAATGATTGTGGATTTGGTCAGAAACGATCTGTCAAGATTAGCACAAAAAGCTGGTGTATTTGTTGAAGAGCTTTATGGGGTTTACTCCTTCGCAAAAGTACATCAAATGATTTCGACCATCCAAGCTAAGTTAAAGAAAGATGCAACCTTCAGTGATATTTTATATGCCACCTTCCCAATGGGCTCTATGACCGGAGCTCCAAAAATCAATGCTATGAAATTTGCCGAAGAATTTGAAGATTTCAAACGCGGATTTTACTCTGGAAGTATTGGTTATGTTTGGCCCGGTGGAGATTTCGATATGAATGTGGTTATCAGAAGTTTGGTGTATAATTTAGACTTGAAATCTGCCTACATTGGAGCCGGAAGCGCGATCACATCATTGGCAGAAGCACAAGCAGAATATAAAGAATGCTTACTCAAAGCAGAAGCTATCATCAATGCCATAGTGTATGATACTGAATGAGATAAAACAACAGTTTGAACGGTATATTCCGGACTATCAATCGAAAAAATATCTGATTGCTTGCAGCGCCGGTCCTGACTCTATGGTGCTGAGTCATGCAATGCTTACATTAAATTTAGACATTCAACTCGTACATGTTAACTTTGGTTTGAGGGGTATTGAATCAGATGGCGATGAAGCGTTTGTACAATCATTTGCCGATGCCAATGCGTTAGTTCTTCACAAGAAGAAAATAAGTATCGCGCACGAAACACAATCAGACGAATCCACTCAAATGACTGCCAGAAGGACACGATATGCTTTTTTTCAGGAGGTAATAGAGATTTGCAAGATTGACTATTGCTTAACAGCTCATCATTTAGATGATAATATTGAGACTTTCTTCCTCAATCTTATACGAGGAGCGGGCATTAAGGGACTAACCGGCATTCCTGTATTGCAAGGGAAACTGTTTCGACCAATGTTAGATATCAGCAAGAGTCTGATTTACGATTTTGCCTTTAAAAACCATATAAATTACAGGTTAGACTCAAGCAATGCTGAAAATTATTACAAACGCAATTTGCTCCGCAACGAAGTACTACCACATATCCATAAACACTTCCCCGCTTTTAGCCAAAAAATGTTGGAAACTTTCAAATACATGAAAGATGCCGAATATTTGTTAAATGAGTCTATTCTGCAGTTTAAAAAAGTCCAAGTGCAGACAACAAAAGATAAGGTGATCATCAATAAAAATGCTATTTTATCAAATCCGGCCGGTAGAACGATTTTTAAAGAAATTTTGAGTGAATTTGGCATTGTATCGGCCGTTTCGAACGATATTTACAGAAATCTTACAAGCAATACAGGTGCGGTGTTCAATGCTGGTAAAAATAGCATCATCATCAACCGTGATAAACTCGAAATCACCCCAGAATATACTCAATTTGACACTCGATATCTAAAGCCCGAAAATCATTTTAACATCACTATCGAAGAACAACTTCCAGATTTGCAAATAGTTGATAATAATGATGTTTGTATATTAGATGCGGATAAAATCACCGATCAAATTCTGCTCAGAACTTGGAAAAAAGGTGATGTATTTTACCCACTTGGGATGACAGGTAAAAAAAAACTTAGTGACTACTTCACCGAAAAAAAATTGAGTCGCGAAGAGAAAGAAAAACAACTCCTGCTCTGCATAGGAAATGAGATCGCTTGGGTGGTCAATTATAGGATTGACAGGCGATTTGTTCCAGAAGCACATACTAAAAGGTATGCCATTATAACACCTGTGAAAAAGCACTGAGTAAATGTTAACACTTATTAGCAGGGGATAACCTTGATCATCAAAATTTCGTTCATGGTATATCTGATAAAATCATTTTGCTATGAGACACAACCAAGTTCAAATCATTGACAAGGAAGTAGTGAGAACACTCAGCTTCCCTAGAGAAGAAGTATTAAAATCATCTGACTCTGCTAAAGAACGTAGAAGTCTGCTGGAGAAAGCAACCATTTTAAGCAATCTGTATCACAACAAAGTAAAAATCACCTTCGAAGACAGCAACGGTAGAAAAATGGTAGATACAACCATTTGGGCTACCACCGATAATGCAATAATGCTTAAGGGAGGAATCGTACTGCCGATTCACAGAATACTTAGTATTGAACTCATTTAAAGTCTCCACCATGCAAGTGTTAAATTAGCCCTGATGCCACATTTTCAGGGTTTTTTATTTAGCATATTTGATGCAGACATTCTTGGGCTCCGTAAAAAACCGTAAGGCTTCCCAGCCTCCTTCTCTACCAACTCCGCTGTCTTTTATCCCACCAAAGGGTGTTCGCAAATCGCGAAGCATCCAGCAGTTAATCCAAACGATGCCACTTTGAAGTTTTTCGGCCACACGGTGAGCTTTGCCCAGCTCGCCAGTCCAAACCGATGCTGCCAGACCATACTTGGTGCTATTGGCATAGTGGACGGCTTCTTGCTCATGCTCGAAAGGCATTAAAGTGAGCACCGGACCAAAAATTTCTTCCTGATTGGTGCGGCAATCATAAGGAAGACCTTCGAAGACTGTTGGTTGTAAAAAATAGCCCTTATCAAGAGGGGCGGGCAAATGCAATCGCTCACCACCGGTTAAAAGAACTCCGCCTTCATTTTTGGCTAATTGGATATACGAAATCACTTTTTCGATATGCTCAGATGAAACCAAGGCTCCAAAGGATGTATCGGGTTGATTGGGATCACCTACCTTGAGTTTTTTTACTTCTTCTAAAAATGCTTCCTTAAAACGGTCATAGATTCCTTTCTGAACCAGAATACGTGAGCCGCATAAACAAATTTGCCCTTGATTGGAAAATGAGGCACGAACCACTTCTTTGACCGTGGTTTCGAATTGGCAATCATCAAAAACAATGGTTGGATTCTTTCCACCCAATTCCAAAGACAGTTTTTTGAATTTGGGCGCTACAGCTGCAGCTATGGCAGCTCCTGTTGCCGTCCCCCCGGTGAAAGAAACTGCTTTTACATCATGATGTTGAACCAAAGCCGAACCTACTTTGGCCCCCCTGCCATGTAAAATATTGATTACCCCATGCGGGAAACCCACCTCAACACACAATTTAGAAAATAAATATGCCGTGTATGGAGTTACTTCAGATGGCTTTCCAATCACACAATTTCCGGCTGCCAAAGCAGGAGCAATTTTCCAAGTAAACAGGTAAAGCGGCAAATTCCAGGGAGAAATACAAACCACCGAACCAATCGGTTGTCGCAAAGTATAATTGATGGCCACACCATCCATGGCATGCGACTCGGACGAGAAATGTAAAATGGCTGTTGCGAAGAAGCGAATATTAGAGATCGCCCTGGGAATATCCACACTCTTTGCCACACTGATTGGCTTACCTGTATCTTTCGATTCGGCTGCTGCGAGTATTTCTGTGTCACGTTCCATCAAATCGGCTAGGCGTAGCATGTATTCCGAACGATTTTGCACCGATAAAGCTGACCATTGAGAAAAAGCTTTTTGGGCAGCGTCAACAGCATGTTCCGCATCCTGGTGGTCACTTTCTGGGGCAAGGGCATAAACCCTACCCTTGGCAGGCTCTATCACTTCAAGATATTGACCCGAAATCGGTTCAACCAAATTGCCATTAATCAGATTGAATAGTTTTTCCATTTATGATGTAAAGATACAGTTAATCACATACATCGTAATTGCATGTAATTTGTTTGCGGTATTTCCTAAAATAGCATGTTAATTCATCCGGTTTTCCTTCATCTGTGCAATTCTATTGAAAGAAGCAATGAAAATAAACTTTTAAAAATTGGCATTTAACAAATTTTAAGAACTATCTTTGACACCTCCTTAATTGAATTGGGACGAGAACATCATCAACCGGGCATTAATAAGTTAACCCTAGGCGGGGTTTTAATTTCGCTTGGAATCATTTACGGCGATATTGGAACATCACCGCTTTATGTGTTCAATGCCATAGTGGGTGAACGAACCATCAATGAACTTTTAATATTAGGCGGATTGTCCTGCGTTTTTTGGACACTCACGCTGCAAACCACTCTAAAATACATCATTCTAACCCTTCGTGCGGATAATAAAGGAGAAGGCGGCATTTTTTCGCTTTACAATTTGGCTAAGCACACAAAGGTGAAATGGCTTTACATTCCAGCGCTCATTGGCGGTGCAGCCTTACTTGGGGAAGGTATCATCACCCCGGCCATTTCGGTTTCATCGGCCATTGAAGGCATCAAAGATAAATTTCCGGAAATCAATACATTACCAATCATCTTGGCCATTCTGGTATCGCTTTTTGCCATTCAACAATTTGGGACCAATTTTATAGGACGTTCATTTGGTCCTGTAATGCTTCTTTGGTTTGGCATGTTGGCTGTTTTAGGTGCGAATCAATTGATACAAAACCCATTGGTATTGAAGGCCATTAATCCGACTTATGCCTATGAGTTGCTTGCGCAATATCCAAAAGGTTTCTGGATTTTAGGTGCGGTATTTTTATGCACCACAGGTGCAGAAGCTTTATATTCTGACTTAGGGCATTGCGGCAGAAAAAATATTCGTGTTTCATGGATTTTTGTGAAAACAGCACTTCTCCTCAATTACTTTGGACAAGGCGCCTGGCTTATTACCCAGCAAGGGAGAACGCTCCAAAATGATGAACGAATATTTTATGCCATCATGCCCGAGTGGTTTTTCTATATCGGATTGGTGATTGCAACAGTGGCCACCATCGTTGCAAGTCAGGCCTTAATTACAGGTTCGTTTACGCTAGTAAATGAAGCCATGCGCCTAAATTTCTGGCCTAAAATCAAAATTAACTACCCAACCCCTTTAAAAGGTCAGCTCTACATCCCGTCCATTAATTGGTTTCTTTTATTAGGCACATCTACTGTGGTGCTGCTTTTTCGCACATCTTCAAATATGGAAGCTGCTTATGGGTTGACCATAATCATCGGCATGATGATGACTTCCATTCTCTTGGTCTATTATATGCTCATGAAGCAATATAAGATCTTCTGGGTAATCGGTTTTGTAATGCTGTATTCCATTATCGAAAGCAGTTTTCTGGTGGCAAACATGAGTAAACTTTTGGAAGGAGCATGGTTTTCTATACTTGTTGCCTCTCTAATTTTTTCGCTCATGTGGGTGTGGCGAGAAGCCAAGAGGATCAGCTATCGCTATGTGGAGTTTACCAAGATTGAACCTTATCTTCAACAAATCTGCGAACTCAAAAGAGATATATCCGTACCCAAAAATGCTACTCATCTCGTGTTTTTGACCAATTCAAGTATTAGTGATTTGGTAGAATCCAAGATTATTTATTCCATCTTTCAGAAGCAACCTAAACGCGCCGATGTGTATTGGCTGCTACATGTACATGTTTTAGACGAGCCTTACACTGCAGAATACCGGGTTAAGGAACTCTCCAAAGAGACCATTTTCCGAATCGATTTTTACCTGGGTTTCAGAGTGGCGCCTAAAATCAATGTGATGTTTCGCAAGGTGGTGGAAGAAATGGTGAAAAATCACGAAGTGGATATCACTTCACGATATGTGTCATTAAATAAAAACCAAATCATCGGGGACTTTAAGTTTGTGGTCTTGGAGAAATACCTTTCGAACGAAAACGATTTACCCGTGTATGAAAAAATCATCATGGACCTTTATTTCATGCTGAAATATCTGTCTATCAGCGAAGATAAAGCCTTTGGATTAGACACCAGCAATGTGCAAGTGGAGAAATTCCCACTGATCATCAATGCCGTTAACCCCATTGCACTCAAGCGAAAAGAAAAGAAAGGTTGATGTTTTTTGTGTATGCGGTAATTGATAGAAAAGTAACTTTATCAGAAAGAAAAAGACTTTGCGCTCTTTGCGATGATGCGATTTTGGATTGAAAATGAGATTGCTTTGATAAAGGCTCAATAATGTTACCCCTCCAAGGTTTTGATTGATATTGATATCGTTTACCAATATATCATCCCTGCGGGATTTACTTATGCCGAATTGTTTTCTCTATAACATATACATCCTTTCGGGATTTGAGCATGATTGAATGTGTAAACTTGATCTTTTTTCCAAAGCAAAAAACTTTTTCGCACTTTGTGGACTTGGATGTTGATACAAATTAGATTATTAACATAATCTGTTGATTAAGAGCGAATATATCATCTCTTCGGAATTTTTGTGGTTTGCACTTATTTTATTTGTGAACATTGTGAAATCCTTTCTGCACTTTATGTTTCTTTTTTATGAGGTAAAACAAAACTTTACCCAAGTAATGTTAAAAGTGCGATGGATTCATCGAGTGCTCTAGAAGAATTGGCTATAAATCCCTGATAAAAATCATGTGAAGTCAGCTTGATAAATGCTTATTTTTGCACATTGTAAAAAGTCAAAAAATCATCGCATGTTTCTTTACAATCGAGTAAATAAGGAAGAGCTTAAACGCAGAATACAAAATGATCCTACGCCGAGAACCACACTTTCGTTTTACAGATACGTGATTATTAAAAACCCCGCTGAAACGCGCGATCAGCTTTTTAAAGACTGGAGCGCCATGGGGGTGCTGGGAAGGATTTATATCGCACGTGAAGGTATCAATGCCCAACTAAGCCTGCCTACAGCCAATCTCGAAAAGCTTAGGACTTATATTGATGCAATCCCCTACTTCAAGGATATTCCATTCAAAATTGCTGTCGAAGACAATGGAAAATCCTTCTACAAGCTTGCTATCAAGGTACGTCACAAAATCGTAGCTGATGGATTGGATGATGACACATTTGATTTGACCAATGTGGGTAATCACCTTGATGCAGAAGCGTTTAACCTTGCATTGGAAGACCCGGAAACTGTCGTGGTGGATATGCGCAATCATTACGAAAGCGAAGTGGGGCATTTTGTTGGTGCGATTCTCCCTGATGCAGACACATTCAGAGAAGAACTGCCCATTGTCATCAATGAACTAAAAGATGAAAAGGAAAAGAAAATATTACTCTATTGCACCGGTGGCATTCGCTGCGAAAAAGCCAGCGCATATTTGAAGCATCATGGATTTAAAGATGTGAATCAGCTGCATGGTGGTATTATTGACTATGCCAGACAAATAAAGGCAAAAGGTTTGCCTTCAAAATTTATTGGCAAAAACTTTGTCTTCGATGAACGTCTGGGAGAACGAATTACGGATGACATCATAAGTAAATGTCATCAATGCGGAGCGTTGTGCGACACGCACACCAATTGTGCCAACGACGATTGCCATTTACTTTTTATTCAGTGCGACGCCTGTAAAGAAAAATACAATGCTTGCTGCAGTGAAAAATGCATGGAAATTGCCGCCTTGCCAATTGAAGAGCAGCGAAAAATAAGAAAAGGACGCATCAAACTCGATTCGCTTTCTGTTTACAAAAGCAGGCTACGTCCAAAGCCTTTGATGTTTTTTCAAAACAGAAAAAAGGAAGAAGCATGATTAACGGGAGTATTTTCTCCTGAAAACTGCAATTTGGACTTGATGCAATTTAATTACTTTTAACCCCGATCAACAAAGAAACTTTCGGCATGGAATACTCACAGATTATTGTAAAAAAAGAAAATCAAACCTGTTTTATCACCCTTAACAGACCCGATAAACTCAACGCGTTGAATTATGCACTGATTCAAGAAGTGGGTAAGGCTGTTGCCGATGCCAATCAGGATGCAGAAATACGCGGGATACTCATCACCGGAAGCGGTGAAAAGGCATTTGCTGCCGGAGCTGATATTGCCGAATTTTCATCTTTTAGCAATGCAGAAGCCCTAAAGCTCAGCAAAGACGGTAACAGGGTGTTTGATAGCATTGAGCAAAGTAAAAAACCGGTGATCGCAGCTGTAAATGGCTTTGCTTTGGGTGGCGGATGCGAATTGGCTATGGCTTGTCATATGAGAATCGCGGCCGAACACGCAAAATTCGGACAGCCCGAAGTAAACCTTGGTTTGATACCGGGCTACGGTGGCACCCAACGCTTGGTACAACTCATTGGCAAAGGAAAAGCTTTGGAATATTTAATGACCGGCGATATGATCGGCGCTACTGAAGCACATCGGCTGGGACTAGTGAATGATGTGGTTCCACAAACTGAGTTGATGGATAAGTGCTTATCTATTCTTCAAAAGATCTACACTAAAGCACCGCTGGCTGTAGCAGCGGTGGTGGAATGTGTGAATGATTATTACAAGGTAAACACCGATGGCTTCGTGAGTGAAGTCATGGCCTTTGGCAGTTTGTTCGAAACTTCAGACTTCAAGGAGGGAGCCACAGCATTTCTTGAAAAGAGAAAAGCTATGTTCAAAGGCGAGTAATACAACGCTTTGACAATTATATACTTAAGGTATATTTAGGCCAAAAAAATCTATGCAAATCTAAACCTATAGTTTTAATTTGCATGGATAGTGATGGATGTCAAATGCAGAATTTTCTTCCAAATCAGCTATAAAGAAAAAATATTCAGGCGCTTTGCCATAAATGCTACATCGACGGCGATTGAAGCGAAAAAGAGCAAACACCTTGATCGAGATATAAGCCGAATAGTCATTTCATCAAAACCATTACTTAGGAAAGACAAAACCGATTTATCTGCTTAGATAAATAAGCCCAACTGCTTCATTTTTATGATTCATGCTGATTGAAATTTAGCATCAAAATTTGCAATTAAAATAATAGATTTGAGCACTTTTGAATTCGAATCTAATTTTACAGAACCATTAGCATCAAAGGCATTTGAACCCTCTCAAGCGACTTGCCGGTCAAACCGCTATTTATGGCCTTAGCAGCATTATCGGCCGGCTACTGAACTACCTTTTGGTGCCACTCCACACCAGAGTGTTTGCTCCTGAACAATTCGGAATCATCACCGAGATGTATGCTTATGTGGCATTTCTGCTGATAGTTTTAACCTATGGATTTGAAACAGCCTATTTTCGTTTTTCCTCCAAAGAAGGCTTCAAGGACAAGGTGTTCAGCACTTCCATGATTTCGCTTCTGATCTCATCGGCCGGTTTCCTGTTATTGTGTGTGGCATTTGCTCAGCCAATTGCCAATGCCATTCAATACCCCAATCATTCCGAATACGTGATATGGTTTGCCATGATTTTGGCTGCCGATGCCGTCACAGCCGTTCCTTTTTCCAAACTCAGGTTCGACAACAAACCGATTCGCTTTGCCTTAATTAAAATTATCGGAATAGCTATCAACATTGGTTTGAATGTATTCTTCATTTGGCTTTGTCCGCTATGGTATGCAGCTGCAAGCCCTGAAGGAAAGGAACTGATGCATTGGTTTTTCAATCCAGAAACAGGCGTAGGTTATGTTTTCATTGCCAATCTCTTGGCTAGCTTAGCCACTTTACTACTGCTATCGCCCACCATCATTGGTATGAAGTGGAAATTCGATAAAGCACTATGGAAAGAAATGTTTCGATATGCCTTTCCGCTACTCATTAGTGGGTTAGCGGGCATTACCAACGAAATGTTCAGCCGCACTTCTATGAAGTATCAATTACCAGAAGACAGGGCAATGTATGATTTAGGGATATTTGGGGCTTGCTACAAAGTTGCCATTCTGATGACCTTGTTTATTCAAACCTTCCGATTTGCAGCTGAGCCATTCTTTTTTGCTCAGGCAAAAGAAAAAGATGCCAAGCAGCTCTATGCCGATGTAATGAAATATTTTGTGATGATTTGCAGCATCATATTTTTAGGCATTATGATTTTTATTGATGTAGTGAGTCTATTTATCGACAAGGCTTATCACGAAGGGTTGAGTGTGGTTCCTATTTTGTTGATGGCCAATGTTTTTCTCGGAATATTCTTCAACTTGTCTATTTGGTTTAAGCTTAATGACAAAACACATTTAGGAGCATGGTTGGCGATTATGGGTGCTGCAATTACAGTAATCTTGAACTATTGGTGGATTCCGCTTTACAGCTATCAGGGAGCTGCATGGGCCACTTTTGTTGTATATTTCATCATGATGATGACGTCCTATTTCTTAGGCCGAAAATATTATCCCGTGCCTTATGAAATCAGCAAAATCATTGCCTATCCCCTTGCAGCTTATCTAGTTTATTATGTGGCTGATAGCATCATTAACAATCATGACATCTTCGACTACATCTTAAGAAGTTTGATCTTATTGATATTTATTGGGGCGATAGTCTTCATTGAAAAACCAAAAAAACTAACTTCACCACGCCAAAATTGACCCAAAATGATCGTGAAAATCATCAACCGCTCCATACATGAACTCCCATCATACAGTACGCCATACTCAGCTGGGATGGATTTACGCGCAAGCCTTCAGGAATCTATATCCCTAGGACCTTTGGAACGCGCCCTTGTCCCCACCGGATTGTTTATTGAATTGCCTGAAGGCTACGAAGCTCAGGTAAGACCAAGAAGTGGACTTGCTGCAAAACACGGCATTACGGTTCTCAACTCACCTGGAACCATCGATGCCGATTATCGGGGAGAGATAAAAGTGATCCTAGTTAATTTGTCAAATATGCATTTCACCATAAATGATGGAGAAAGAATAGCTCAAATGGTGGTAACCAAGCACGAAAGTGTAAAATGGGAAGTTGCAGAAAACTTAGAAGAATCAGCTAGAGGAGCAGGTGGGTTTGGGCATACCGGAGTAAAATAATCTGATAAAAAGCATAGCATGAAAATAGTAATTCCAATGGCCGGAATGGGTAAACGCATGAGGCCTCACACCTTGGTAACGCCTAAACCTTTAATTGAATTTGCGGGAAAACCCATGGTACATCACATCGTGGAAGAGCTTGCAAGAACCTTTTCTGAGCCTATTGAAGAAATCGCATTTGTGGTGGGACGTTTTGGTAAAACCGCTGAAAACTCCTTAGTGAAAGTGGCAGAAAAAGTTGGTGCAAAAGGAAGTATCTACTATCAGGACGAAGCCTTGGGAACAGCACATGCTATTTTGTGTGCAGCTCAATCGCTTTCAGGACCTGTGATTGTGGCCTTTGCCGACACTTTGTTCAAGGCCGATTTTGTGCTCGACAGTTCCAAAGATGGAGTCATTTGGGTGCAAAAGGTAGAAGATCCAAGACCTTTCGGAGTGGTGAAACTCGATCAGCAAGGACACATCACCGACTTTGTCGAGAAACCACAGGAATTTGTTTCAGACTTAGCGATTATTGGCATCTATTTTTTCAAAGATGGCGACAACCTGAAAAATGAATTGCAATATCTGATAGATAATGACCTTAAAGAAAAGGGAGAGTATCAGATTACCAATGCTTTGGAAAATATGAAACAAAAAGGGATGAAATTTGCTGCAGGTCAGGTAAAGGAATGGCTCGATTGCGGCAACAAAGATGCAACCCTTTCCACCCATGCCCGTTGGTTGCAGGTAACACCCGACACGGCTACTACAGATGGAAGTATTGAATTGCAAAATGCATTTGTCATTCAGCCTTGTTACATTGGTAAAAATGTAAAATTACGCAACACAATTGTGGGACCGTATGTTTCTATCGAAGAAGGTACTGAAGTGGAAAACTCCGTTATTCGTAACAGTATCATTCAAAAAAACAGTAAAGTTAAAAATGCAGTACTCGACAATTCCATGATAGGTAGTTTCGTTGTTTACCAGGGAAGTGAAAAAGCGATTAGCTTAGGAGATTACAGCACGATTCTTGATGAATAAGCCATTTGATGAATAAAATCTTTCTTGTTACATTTTATTTTTTTCTGATTGTATTATCTGCCTGCAAAACAGGACAGAAAAAAGCTGCTCAGGTTAGTGAACCTGCGCAGGCGAAAGAAGGAGAACTCAGTGCAAAAGAATCAATTGATTTCGACTATCTCTACATTGATGGTGTGAAAGAAAAGATTCTGGGCAATTACATGGCTGCATTGAATAAGTTTAGTCAGGCCATGCGCATTAATCCCAGAAATGCCGCTGTGCATTATGAAATGAGCAATCTATACTTTTTTACCGGCAATCTGGAGCGAGCGATTGTGAGCGGTGAGTTTGCAGTTAAATACGATAGCAAAAACAAGTGGTTCAAAATCAGCTTAGCCGAATTGTATATGCAGGCGGACAAAGCTGATAAGGCGCTGCAAATCTACAATCAATTGCTAAAGGAAGAGCCTAACAATCCTGACTTTATTTACAACATTGCATCAATCTACACCAGCCAAAAAAAGTTTGACGATGCTGCGAAAATGCTTGATCGTCTGGAGCAAATCATGGGAATCAATCCTGAAACCACAGACCAGAAAAAGAACTTGTATCTGCGAATGAACAAAGTAGATAAGGCCATAAAGGAGGTTGAAAAACTGATTGCAAGCAATCCCGGCGAGGCAAATTTTCTGGGATTACTCGCTGACATTTATGTAGCCAATGGCATGGAAGATAAAGCAGTGGATATCTACAAAAAAATCATCGAGATTGATTCATCCAATGCTCAGGTATATTTTTCACTTGCCGAATTTTACCGTGAAAAGAAAGACTTCGATCAGTCTTTCCAATATCTCAAAAAGGCTTTTCAAAATCCCTTTGCACCAATCGATGCCAAGATGAGCGTATTGATTTCATTCTACGATTTGTCGGAACGAAATGAAAAACTGAAAGCGCAAGGCTTTGAACTCTGTGAAATGTTGATCAATGCGCATCCTGACGATGCCAAGTCCTATTCCATTTATGGAGATTTTCTGATAAGAGAAAAACGTTATGAAGAAGCCTTGAGTGCTTTCAACAAGGTGTTGGAATTAGACAAAAGTAGATTTGCCATATGGAATCAGGTGATTTTGTTAGAGTCAGAATTAAACAATACCGAGAGAGTATATCAATTGAGTAAAGAAGCCTCAGAGCTGTTTCCGCTTCAACCTGTGTTTTTTCTTTATGGAGGCATAGCCGCATTGCAATTGAAAAAATACGAAGCATGTGTTGATATGCTGAAAGAAGGACTCGGTGTTGCTATGGGTAATCCAACCATGAGAGCCCAAATGCATGCGAGCTTAGGCGATGCTTATCATGCTTTAAAGAAATTTATCGAGTCAGACGAAAATTACGAGAAAGCCCTAAAAATAGACCCCAACAATACTTATGTACTGAACAATTACGCCTACTATTTATCACTGCGCAAAGAAAAGCTAGACCGAGCAAGACACATGGCCGAAAAAGCCAATGCCTTAGAACCTAACAATTCTTCCTATCTCGATACTTATGCCTGGGTACTATTCCAGTCCGGCGAATTCAACGAGGCACTTGGTTGGATTGAAAAGGCAATACAACATGGTGGTAGCGGAAGCGCTGTGATCATAGAGCATAAAGGTGATATCTATTTCAAACTTGGCAAACTTGACGAAGCAATGGATTGGTGGAAGAAAGCACTAGCGAAGGATGAGAAGAATGAAAACCTGAAGCGTAAAATTCAAGATAAAAAATACTACGAAGAAGCGCAATAATGTATAGGCTTATTTTCATTATTCTGATGGGACTACTCATGTTTACACAAGCATGCAGAACCAAACGATTTAAAAAGAAGTTTACTCCTATACCTGAAATTGTAGCAGATCTTCAAAGCGATACCTTGTCAAGCTCCAATATCGATAGCACCTTGGCGAGTATTTATGGCAATGATTTAAAATTCCGATATTTTTCAGCAAAAGTCAATGCTGAAGCCAGCTTCGATAAACAAAAAAATACCTTTTCGGCAAATCTCAGAATTGTAAAAGATAGCCTGATCTGGGCGGCCATTACCCCCGCACTGGGCATAGAAGTAGCAAGGGTACTCATCAGACCTGATTCCGTATTTTTTATCAACCGCATCAATGGCACTTATTTCTCAGGGGATTTTCGATACATCAATGAATTGCTGAAAATTGAAACCAATTACCGAATGATGGAAGCAATACTGCTTGCTAATGTATATCTGCACTATCCCGAAGATAAGTATGGATACGCAAGCATTGACAATACTTTGCTTCTTTCATCGCTAAGAAAACGAAAACTGAAGCGTGAAACTGAACTAAACCTACCCGAAATATTATTCCAAGAATTGTATTTCACAAAGGACTCGGGAAAACTTCAGCGATTATTCATTCAGGACTTTAAACCCATACGTAAATTTGAAGCCAACTACTTCACCTTTGAAAGAGTGAATGATCAGGCGGTTCCAATCAGATTTAATATCAATGCCAGTGCAGAAAAGACGGCAAATATCGAAATTGAGTATTCGAAAATCACGTTAGACAAGGTGGTGAATACTCCCTTTAATATCCCTTCAGGCTATGAGCGTATCCGTTAGGCTTCTTTTCTTCGTATTGTTTTGGGGCTTGCATGCTTTGGTTAACGCACAAGATAAAGCTACACTGGAGAAAAGAAAAAAAGCGCTGGAAAACGAGATTGCAGAAACCAACAAACTTATCAATGAAATTTCGAAAGACAAAAATCTTTCCCTTTCGCAAATTACCATTCTGAACAAGAAAATAAAAGACCGTCAAGAACTGATCAGGCTATATAATACTGAGATTGGTAAGCTAAACTCCACTATTACCGAGAACAACAAACAGATTTCCACCTTACAGCAAGATCTGAAAATACTTAAAGACAATTATGCCAACGTGTTGAGAAAAGCCTATGTGAGTCGAAACAAATATGTACCTGTTATCTATGTGTTTTCTGCCAGCAACTTCAATCAAGCCTTTCGCCGCTTAAAATATTTGCAAAGCTTCAACGAATATAGGCGAAAACAAGCCGAAGAGATAAAAAAAACACAGGAAATATTGAGCGAAAAAACCGCTTTGATGAGAACCGACTTGGATTCGAAAAGGGTGCTGCTTAATAATGAACAGGTTCAGCAACGAGAACTTGACAAAGAAAAAAATGAAAAGGAAAAATGCTGTTCTTACCTTATTTAAAAAAGAAAAACAACTCAAAAAAGACCTTGAGAAAAAACAAGCTAACGCCCGCAAACTCGATGCAGAAATAAAACGTGTGATCGAAGCAGAAATTAGAAAAGAGCGGGAACGAACAGCGGCAGCTGCCAAGGCAGCCACGGCGAAAGGAGAGAAACCGGCCTCTACGACAGCGATGCGTGTTAGTCCTGAAACCAAGCTTGTGTCAAATAAATTTGAAAGCAACAAAGGCCGATTGCCATGGCCGGTTGACAAAGGCGTGATTACAGAACGCTTTGGGGCACACAAACACCCCGACATGCCTAATATAGTGCTCAACAACAACGGCATTAACATTGCTACCACTAAGGGCTCTCCTGTTAAAGCTATCTTTGAAGGTGAAGTTGCTGCTGTATTTGCCGTGCCGGGAGGCAACAGAGCGGTTATTGTAAGACATGGAGAATATCTTTCGGTCTATGCTAATCTAGACCAAGTGAGTGTGAGTCAGGGTAGCAAAGTGAAAGTTGGACAAACATTGGGAGTAGTCTTCACTGACCCGGAAGACAATAAAACAGAAACTCACCTTGAAATCTGGAAAGACAAAACCAAGCTCAACCCTGAAGAGTGGATTGCCAAATAGCTCCCCATCAAACACTTCATGTACTGCTTTTTAGTAAAAAAAATCACCTAATGTCCACCACTTCAAGATACCTTAAGTATGCAAGTTAAATTTTGGGAAAGTGATGATGTATCTTTATCGAATTCACTTGAATAAGATGATGATTAAGATGGGCACGCAAAAAATTGAAAGTAGCTCGACAGTTTAGTCCGCCAGCTAATGGATGCTTAAATACAATCTGCGACCTGCTTTCGGGATGAAGCCTAGAATCTCCTAACCATTGCTTTTGCTGCTGCTCCCACTCATCTATCACCGTGCGACTTAGAATATCATCCGGCATCACCTCATTCACCGGAACTTTATACTTGCGAGGCGTATACATTGCAAGGAGAAGCAAGTGAGCCCGATAATGATTTTTAAACCGCATATATCTTTTCTGATCGGATAAATTATGCTTAAAAATCTGCGTAATTACACCTTCTTCTACCTTTTGTAAATGCTGCAAAACCTGTAACAGATTCCAAGCATTGGCAGTTGGTCTAAAATGCAATTGCGCATCTGTGAGGTCATGCATCTCATCCATCAATCGATTTGCAGAACATATGTATTGATGTAATGCATTCATGTAGCGCGAATATAAAATTTAGAGGCATTTATTGCTTCCCTCTCATCATAGTGACAAAGAAATCAATAAATTGTTCTAACTGCTAAGTGCTGAAAACTTTGAATAAGTACGGAAATACTTAATTTCACGACTTGATGAAATGCTACGCTATGATCGAATAAAATGATTAACATTCGATTTATTTTGCATTATCTACGACTCAATAACCTTTCAAAAACAAAAAACATGAAAATCGCCATTATCGGATGTGGAAATATGGGTTTGATCTACGCCAAAGCGTTTCAGAAATATGAAATCGTGAAGAAAGAGCATCTTTTGCTTGTGGAAAAAAACATACAAAGGGCAGCGGAACTTGAAAAACTAAACATTGGTCAGGTAGCTCTGAGTTACGAAGAACAAATCAAAGAGTATGATTTATTGGTCTTATCTGTTAAACCTCAAGATTTCGATGAACTGTCAGCGAGTCTTTCCAAAGTGATCAATCAACATGCAGTGATACTCTCCATCATGGCAGGAGTGAAAATATCGCATATAAAAAAGATGCTAAATCATGACAGAATCGTGAGAGCTATGCCTAACTCTCCGGCTGCTTTAGGGATGGGGGTTACTGGAATCTATGCTGGCGAAGGGATGGATGCCACCAGCATGCTCAAAGCTGAAAGAGTATTAGCCACCACAGGACGCACCGTATTGCTGGAAGACGAAGACCTGCTGAATGCTGTAACAGCGCTTAGTGGAAGTGGACCAGCTTATTTCTTTTACTTTCTTAAACATCTGATCCAAGCCGGCGTGAATATGGGTTTAGAAGAATCCGTAGCTGCTATGCTTGCTAAACAAACCATGCTTGGCGCATTTCATCTTGCCAACAACGCAGACCAATCACTGGAGAATTTAATAAAGGCAGTAGCATCGAAAGGCGGAACTACCGAAGCCGCACTCAATGTATTTAATCAAATGCAAACCGGGGAGAGCATCGAAAAAGCCGTTGAGGCCGCCTGTAAACGGGCTTTTGAATTGTCATCTGCTGCCCAAAAGTAAGACAGGAGTCATTTTTCTGTTTGATACAGGCAAATGGGATCAATTATTATCAATACACCAATTTTTGGGGCATTTTCTTGTCATTTTTTTAGCTACCACCCGATATAATGCAAATCCTTTCATGAGATTACTATATTTGTAGCGATAAATGAAACTAAACCAATGAACAAGACTCCAGATATCGATTTACTTGACCGTAAAATTCTTACCATCTTAATGAAAGATGCAGTTGTACCTTATACGGAGATTGCCAAACAACTAGAAGTATCGGCAGGTACTATTCATGTGAGAATGAAAAAACTAATCGATTATGGAGTAGTAACCGGATCGCAACTGATAATCAACCCGAGTGTGATTGGTTATGATATTTGTGCTTTTATAGGCATTTTTCTCGATAAGGGCTCTGTTTATACCGAAGTTCGCGAGAAAATGAAACAAATTCCTGAAGTGGTCGAACTGCATTATACTACTGGCGCTTATAGCATTTTTGCAAAAATACTTTGTCGCGATACCAATCATCTGAGAGAAGTCCTTAATGAAAAGATTCAGTCCATAGAAGGAATTCAACGAACCGAAACGTTTATCACACTGGAACAAGGCTTCAGCAGACAAATAGATGTCATGCAAGAAAATTGATTAAATACTGACAATCAGTAAAATAAGCTCTTTTTTCATAAACAAATAGTGGTTAATAAGCCGCTGAAATGGTTTGTTAATGGCTTTACATTTTTTAACAATTTGCCTTCATAAAACCTATTAAATATGAAAAAACAAATTTTATCAGCGATTGTAGCATTTGTTGTAGCTAATGCGTTTGCGCAAGATTTAACTTCAAAAAAAGGCGAAAACTACCTGCCTGAGGAAGGAGATTGGGCGATCAGTGTTGATGCGAGTCCTTTTCTCAATTATTTTGGGAATTTGCTTGGTTCGGATGGAAATTCAGCACCAAGTTTTCAGTTTTTAAACGGAACTGCTATTACAGGTAAATACTTTAAAGATGCCAATACAGCCTACCGCATTTCTCTGCGACTGGGCATGAACAGCGGTTCCATTACATCAGAAATATCGAAGGATGGTGCCACAGCACCCACTTTTCCAGCTCTTGGAGAGACTGTTGAGGATGTTTACCGCTTTAGCTCTGGGGGCGTGGTTATTGGCGTGGGTTTAGAGAAAAGAAGGGGCTCAACGCGGCTGCAAGGCTTCTATGGAGGTCAGGCAATGATAATGACAGGCGGCGGTTTCAGAGCCAGGTATGAATATGGCAATGAAATGACAACTACCAACCTTAACCCCACAACGACCAATTTTGGTATTATTGACCTATTCGAAGATTTCTCTACCGGAACTAATGTGAGCCCAGCGGGTTTTATTGCCCCATATGGCGGAAGAATCACCGAATACAGAAGAAGCGGAAGCATTGGCTTTGGTGTGAGAGGCTTTATCGGTGCTGAATATTTTATTGTACCTAAAATTTCACTTGCCGGCGAAGTAGGTTGGGGTATTGGTATCAGCAGCGGTGGCAAAATCTCAGCTACTTCAGAAACCAATGATGGAACCACTATTGCCACAGTTGAAAGAAAAGATGAATCGCGCTTTTCAGGTATGCGAATTGATACTGAAACCTTTAATTTCGGCATGCCAGTTTCAGGCACTATTTCGATTAATTTTCACTTTTAAAAACTTCAACACTTCTTTTAAAAAGTGCGGTCGAAAAAGGCTACCGCACTTTTTTTTTATCATCCACACAATGTTTAGTTTCTTTGCCTGATAAATGTCTGAAACAGTTACAACCGAGAAAATTTTGTCAGGAGAAAGGCTCGCACTTTCTAAAGCCATCACACTTATAGAAAGCACAAGAGAAGAAGACAGAAAAGCTGCCGACAAACTGCTCAATGAATTGATTGGTCATTCAGGTAAATCTATCAGAATAGGCATTAGCGGAGTGCCCGGAGTTGGCAAAAGTACTTTTATTGAAGCCTTAGGAATGACTTTGATTAA
Organism: Flavobacteriales bacterium; assembly: GCA_046294625.1. Lineage (GTDB taxonomy): Bacteria > Bacteroidota > Bacteroidia > M30B66 > M30B66 > JBKBKN01. The sequence goes on along the minus strand of JBKBKN010000011.1, from coordinate 59,011 downwards.
CAAAGGTCATAAAGTAGCTGTGCTTGCTGTTGACCCTAGCAGCAACCAAGGTAAAGGGAGCATACTGGGCGACAAAACCAGAATGTCTGAATTGTCAGCACAAAAAAATGCTTTTATCCGCCCGAGTCCTTCATCCGGAAGTTTAGGCGGGGTGGCTGCGAAAACACGAGAGAGTATTGTGCTCTGTGAAGCTGCAGGCTTTGATGTAATCATCGTGGAAACCGTTGGTGTGGGGCAAAGCGAAATAGCCGTGAGTGGCATGGTTGATTTTTTTCTTTTGCTCATGCTTGCCGGCGCGGGCGACGAATTGCAAGGCATCAAAAGGGGCATCATGGAAATTGCAGACTTAATTGTGGTCAACAAAGCAGATGGTGACAATGTAGCCGCTGCCAATGCCGCACGACAGGCTTATGCCCGCGCATTACAACTTTTTAGTGTCAAAGATTCGGGATGGACTCCGGCTGTCTTGACTTGTTCGGCCATTGAGCAAAAAGGTCTTGATGCAATTCTTACCCAAATTGAGCAGTTTAAAATCTTCGTTTCAGCTAATGGCTTCTTTACACAAAACCGCAAAAAACAGGAAATAGAATGGTTTGAAAACCTGTATATGGAAACAGTTGGTGAGTTGCTACGCAAAAACAGTTACATCCAAAAAGCTTATCAGCAATGCATTGAAGGCATTCTAAAAAATAACCTTACACCAGGAAGTGCAGCGGGGCAAATGAAAGAAACATTGATTCGTTCGCTCACTTAGCTCTTTGAATCAATATTTTATCGCATTTACTGAAACCGTTCTTTCCTTGAAGCTGAAGGAAATAATATCCATCCTGCAAGCTGTCAAATTTTAAAGTTGAATGATTACCTTTTAGTTTTCCATTCAAATAGCGCTTACCTGTAATATCAAAAAGCGAATAGGTGAATTCATCATGGGCTGAGGCATGTGCAATATTAATATTAATCTCTTCCGATGCCGGATTGGGGTATACTTGCGAATACATCGTTTGCTTATGCGAATTCATTGATGTAGGCATGTAAAAAAAGTCTCGGCGCTGCGCATTTTGATTAGACTGAAACTTGTCATCCCATTCTTTTCTGATCATCCTGCTTATCTTATTATCAGGTCCATCATACTCAATGATGTATTCTTGAGCCAGCTCAGTTTGCCATTCACCTTCGAAACGAAACTCTTCGAGTAATAAACTGGGCAGACCGTTCGATTCAAATGTTTTGGATATGCGATACTCGGGCAACCAAAAACCACTCACAAAAATACTGATAAGCTCCACACTGTTCAATCCATCATAAGTCGTCTCAGATTTGCTGATGTTTTCCCAAATCGTACCATTGAAACTTTGATTCACCCTATTGGTGGTAGCGTAGTCGTCGAATGAATTATAGATGTGAAACGACAACTCTGTACTTCTTATGGAAGGCAGCCATTCAGTTGCAAATGGCTCAAAATAATATTCGGTAAACTGAGAAGGAGCGGTGTTTGCACCTTCATACATCAATTCATATTTTAATGTAGGAACAAAACCGGTATTTTCATCAAAATAGGTTTGCAGCTCACGTTGCGTTAATCTAAGATTAGCATCAAATTCTTGCAGGGTGAGATCAATAGATTGAATATTCCCGTCCAGAAGATTGGTTCGTGTTTTGGACGTAAATAATCCATTGCTTACGTATTCAAATTCGATATTCGCTGAAATAACCACTTCCCAAGTGCTTCCATTAAATATTTCCAGCGATTCAAATATCACATTCGACCATTCGTCGTAAGTATAGATATTCCTGTAATCATCTATCATTTGATTGAAAGAAGGATCGAAATAACGATTAGTGAGTGTATCTAATCTCTCTTGCGCATCATAACTATACAGCTGCTCACCGATGAGTGTATTATCGGCTTCGCTAAAAACCACTTGAACTAGTTTTCCTTGCGGAGAATAGGTGTAATCGTATTTAATAGCCAGTACCCATTCTTGCAGCAAATCATCCCAAAACCAGGAATCTTCTTGGAGTGGCATAAATTGGTTTATTACTGGATCAATAATCCCTACTGCCGAAGTTGAAACACCCGGGCCATTTGAGACGGAAACATCATTCTGCGCTTGCAATCCGAGCAATAATAAGACGGCGCACACCGTTAGCAACTGCTTCATAATTATGTGATTTGGAGTTCAAAAATATCTTAAAATCGTGTGCAGAGCTTATTAGGGCTATGAATATTTGCGCATAGCATTGTTAACAACATGGAGAGAAAAAACATTGAAAATAATCAAATAATAGGCTTATCTTTGAACCGGTTTCAAAAACAAATTTATTAGCCGAGAGCCATTTTATTTTTATGCAAGTACCAAAATTTACCGCCGGAGCAAATGCTTTTCACGGCGAATTGAAGAGACGGATTAGTGAGTATTTTTCTTCCACAGGCAAATCATCTACCGGAAATTTCCAACTCTATTTTAAAGCCATTATCCTTACTTTATCTTTTGCCTTTGTTTACATCCATTTGATTTTTTACACACCTGTTTTCTGGTTAGCATTGCTGGAATGCATCGTTCTCGGTGGACTTACAGCAGCCATTGGCTTCAATGTGATGCACGATGGTGCACATGGCAGTTTTAGCCGCTATGCTTGGGTGAACAAATTCGCAGGATTGTCGCTGAATTTTCTGGGTGCTAATGTGTTTATGTGGAACACCAAGCACAATGTAATTCATCATGCCTACACCAATGTAGATGGTATTGATGATGATATCAATGCTGGAGTTTTCCTTCGACTGTGCGAAACACAAAAAAAATACAAACTTCACCGTTTCCAGCACCATTATTTCTGGGCGGCCTACAGTTTGTTGTACCTCTATTGGATTTTCTTCACCGACTATAAAAAATATTTTAGTAAAAAAATCGGCAACATCCCCTTGAAAAAAATGTCAGCTATGGAACACATCTCCTTTTGGTCATTCAAGGTGTTGCACATGTTTATGTTCGTTGTGTTACCCATTATGATGGTCGGCTTCTCTTCTTGGTTGATTGGCTTTTTGATTTATGCGCTTTTTGCAGGATTTGTGCTCAGCATCGTTTTCCAGCTGGCACATACCGTGGAAGGCACACACTTTCCTCAAGCCAATCCTGTCACCAATAAGCTTGAAGATGATTGGGCTGTGCATCAGCTTAAAACAACGGCCAATTTTGCCACCCGAAATAAACTGATTTCATGGTTAGTAGGGGGTCTTAATTTTCAGATTGAGCATCATTTGTTTCCTAAAATTTCGCACGTACACTATCCGGCCATCAGTAAGATTATCCGTGAAGCATGCGCTGAATATGGTGTTCAATACATTGAATATCCAAGACTTCGCTATGCAGTAGCTTCGCATGTGAATTACTTGAAATGGGTAGGAAGAGTCTAACCCTTCTTTGTTCTCCTAATATATACTTATGTAAATAATCAATTTGCTTAGAAGCTGCATGTTAGCTACTATCACGCAGTTTCATTCAAATTCAAGTTAGGATAAACGGAATAAATCAAGTAATATAAATCCTACTTCATAAGTAAACTGTAAATTTATCTTTACTTCCTGCAGGCTTATGGCTTCACAAACCTTTTTGATGTGATAATTTTTCTCTTGGCTGACCACTGCAAAATGTTAAGACCTGATGGTAAATTATTTATGTCAAACTCCAAGCGATCACTACCAGGCGCGAAGGTGGCATCTAAAAGCTTTTGCCCCATAAGATTAAAAATGCCAAACTCTGATTTTGTATGATCGGGACGATTACCTTCCACATAGAACATGTGGCTTGCAGGGTTGGGATAGAGCTGAACTTGAATAGGCTGCTCCACTTCTTGCAATTGCAAAAAATCGCATTCCGACTCCAAACATCCATACTCACCCATTTTTATAATCCAGGTGCGAAAGCTGGATACATCAACAGCATAGACTCTGTTGATTAGCAGTGCCCCATCGCTTGAAGTGGTAATATTACTGAACTCACTAATGGTAGGCTGACTCATCTTTTCCCACAAGCTGAAAGTAATCCCACAATGCGAGGTTTAGCGTTGTGTAAAATAAATTTGATTGGTTTTAGGGTAATAAATTTAACCAAACAGATCGGATCATTTTCATTGGAACCTATTTTTCTCCTAATTTATTTTAACAAATGAATAAACACCTGGAATCAATGGTTCAAGTCTATAAAATCTCTATTTCACTTCTGAAACTTTAATCTTAATCGCTCCACCGGCTTTTCGTTTTGAAGGTGCTCAGTTACAATCTCTTCCACATCGCTGAGCTGAACACCGCCATAGAAAACACCTTCAGGATATACCACCACACTGGGACCTAATTCACAGATATCAAGACAACCTGCCTTTTGAGCGCGGATATCTACATGCAATCCAAGATCTTTTATTTTCTTTTTAAAGGCCACCACCAAATCCAAACCATACTGCTCTCCACAGCTGGGACGAGGCGCATTCGGTCCGCGTTGATTGGTACAGATAAACACATGCTTGCGATATTTCATTCCGTTTTCCATAACTCTTCGTTTAGCTGCGCTAAGATATAATTCAAAATAAAACTTATTACCCGGCTATCTGTTTCGATTAAAGAAATTTATTCATGACACCCAAAACAATTCTCATCACCGGCGGCACCGGACTTCTAGGTATGGAGCTTGCCCGACAGCTAAAACAAAAAGGTTACCGTCTGCTTTTGCTAAGCAGATCAGGTAAATGTCCTGCTCCTTACGATGAATCATTCATTTGGGATGTTAACAATGGAACATTAGATGAACGCGCCATTCAATCGGCCGATGCCATCATTCACTTAGCCGGCGAAGGCATAGCCGACCAACGCTGGACCGAGAAACGCAAACAAGAAATCATTGATAGCAGAGTAAAAAGTATAGAACTACTTAAAAATGCTGCAATAAAATTAAAGGTAAATCCTATATTCATTTCTGCTTCAGCAATTGGCTTTTATGGTGGCGTAACCAGTGAAAAGGTGATGACAGAAGAAGATGCTCCGGCCACAGATTTTTTGGGCACTTCATGCCGTATGTGGGAGGAAGCCGCTGACACATTATCTGAAATTGCGTCGCGCGTGGTGAAAATTAGAATAGGTATTGTACTGTCCGATAAAGGCGGAGCGCTTCCTAAGATGGCTACTCCTGTTAAAATGGGTGTGGGTGCCGCATTAGGCAGCGGCAAACAATATGTTCCCTGGGTTCATATCCAGGATATTGCACGGGTGTTCATTCATGCGCTGGAGAGTGAGAAAATGCAAGGCGTTTACAATGCTGTTGCGGGCACGCATTGCACCAATCGAGAACTTGCCAAAACCATTGCTAAAGTACTTAAACGCCCCTTCTGGCCCATTCCCGTACCTTCTTTTGCACTAAAAATATTATTTGGTGAAATGAGCGCAGCATTTCTCGAAGGCAGCCCGGTATCGAATCAGAAACTTATCCAAAGTGGATTCCACTTTAATTTTCCTGAATTAGATGCTGCACTTAAAAATCTATTGATTAAAAGCTAGGCCACCCTAAAAACCTGCTGCAGCACTTCCACTGAACGTATTTTTCCCATATGTGGAAACTGTGCCTGATAATAAGCCAAAACGGACAACAATAAAGCACGTCTTTCTGCATTGCTAAGACTCAACTTATCGCCATTGAATAATTTGAAAAAAGTTTGGCTTTGTAATGTTGTTAAACACTGTAAATCTTCAAATCCTTGAAATGATGCTTCTGTTAAGCTGAAAAATTTATTTTCCTGATTGTAATTTAACATTGGTTGAATACCAACAAAAGCAGCCAAGCCCGCCAAAAAACTCAAGTGAAAATCGGCATTGGAACTAAATTGTGCATCATATTCATCTAAGGCAGTTTGAATAAAATCATACAATGCATCATTCTGTTCTTCTTCCTTCACTGTTTTATGAATAAGCTCGGTGCAGAACATCAGCTGCGCAATCCTATCGGGCTCTGTATTTAAATGCTGATAAGCCTTCGTCATGCGAATTTCCTTGATATTGTATATCTGCTGATGATCTTTTCGGTAATACACCAACTCGATTTGATTTAGCGGTTGCAATAATCCTGCCTTCGACTTTTTCCCCCTCACGCCATTGACCATCACCTTCACCATGCCTTGCAAGCGGGTAAAAACCTGCACAATCGAAGATGTTTCACCATACTTGATTTGATGAATTACTAAACCTTCGGTGCTGACAATCATTCGACTTAATTTAACAGAAGAATTTTGGTAACCACAGATTGACTGCCATCGGCATTCGTTCCAAATACTAAATAAACTCCAGTAGCAGCGCGGCCTCCTGAAGTGCGGTTTCCATTCCACACAGCCTGCCCTCCTGTGGCTCGAGTGCTAAATACCACATTTCCGCTCACATCGGTGATTTTTACATCACTATTGTCATACAACCCGCGAATGGTAATCGGTCCGTTGTAATCCTTTTGAACCGGATTTGGAAATGCATACACATTATCGAAGCGGTTTCCATTGGTAGTGGCCGTTCCACGATAAGATAGAATTCCTTTGTCTGTGCCAACAAATAATTCACCGGTCACTTGATTTAAGCCTAAGGATAATATCGTATTGGAAAAAAGTGGTGAATTTTCTGCTGTGAAATGACTCACTGTTTGGGTGCCATCGGAAGAAATCAAAAATAGACCGCCATTGCTTGTGCCAAACCATTTGCGATTGGCTCCATCCACTGCGGCGGTGGTCACTTCTTCGGCTTGCAGCAGAAACTGATTGAATCCACCTTGATTTACAATGATCAATTGAGCATCTGTGTTAAACCCAGCATTGTCGTCCAAAATGCTGTTGGGTGAATAAAAAACTGCTACTCCCGAAGATGTTCCTACCCAAACGAATCCATCAAGATCCTGCACAATAGTATTTACGGTGTTGCTGGGCAAATTCCCATTACCCGCCAGATTGGTCAGACGTCTGAAACGCTGAAGTTCAAAATCTTCAATCTTCACCAAGGCGATTCCTCCATTGTCGATAATGATCCATATCAAGCCACTGCGATCAATGGTTAGTCCCCTGAGCTTTTGGTTATTAATGCCGGGACCTAGCGCATACGACTGCCAGGTACCGTCCTTCTTTTTTACCACCAGAGGTGTTGGCGACGAAGAGTTGGTCATCCAAAGGTTTCCGTCCTGATCATATGCCATTCCTCCTACCCGCACCTGGGTGGTTTGCGGAATAGGTAATAGCGCGCTATTGGTTTCATTGTAAAGACCGACAAACTCATTATTGCGCACTTCAATCAATCCATTCTCCCAACTCGACAAATACACTTCTGTTGCATCAGCCGGATTCACTACGCCAAAGACAATATCTGTAAAGTTAATGGCCGGATTTGCGGGATTAGGAAAGCTCTTACTCCGCCAGCGATTGTTTTCAAAAACATAGTAACCATTTTGGTTGAATGCCGGTGAAAGAGCTTCATCGTATCGTCCGGCACTTACCAAGATCTTATCCTTCTCCACATTGATGTGAAAAGCATCATTGTAATAAGGACCATCGGGCGTAAATGGCACACTGGTGAAGAGTCTGAAAGTTCTTACCAAACCAAACTTGAAGTCTGCTATCCAGACATAATCGGGATCATCATCCTGAAAAACAGCATTACGCGGTATGGCTGCATTGCCATCGTAGCTAAAGATAAAATCGCGGGAGTTGTTCGCAGCATTGTAAATGATTACAAAACTCTCTGCAGAAATCAACAATTTCCCATGTCCGCCTTCAATAGAGTGAAATACATTGTCCTGATCAAAAACCGTTCGCACACCATCGCGCAGCACATAAAGTGTATCAGCCCCGAAGATATTCTCTACTCTTCTATTTGCATAGAGACCATTTTCATAGAAATAGATTGCACTGTAGGGTTGAGCTGTAAATTCTTCCATTCGCTGCCAGGAAATGAAAAAATTGAGAAAAGGATTGTTGTAATCTGCTCTGAATACACCCTGATCGGTTGCAGCATAGATGTTAGTCCCATCGAACGCCACATCAAATACATTGGCATTGCCCCCACTTACCAAAAAGAAAGTATTTCTAATGATGGCGCGTCGAAGATCCACTTCTACGATTCCGAAATTGCAGCACAGATAGGCAAAATCGCCAATGAATCTGATATTGTTAATGGTTTTACTGCCCTGGATGGTAATAGACCGCTTAATATCGGCCATATTGATGATGCTATTACCCTTGATCAGGTCAATATTGGCATCCTGATAGGCAATTACAAGGGTTTTGGTGGGTTTATGATAACGCACCCTTTTAATGCCAAAATCGCTCAATCCAGAAATTTTAGATTCGCGTTCAAGTGCATCGTTTTGTTTGTCAAAAAAGAAAAGCCCACCTTCTGATACACAATAAAATTTATCTCCTGCTTGTGTTACAGACGTCCCGTGATAATAACTTAAATGATCTCTCCACTGGCCTATCCCAATTGGCACTTGTGCCATGATGGCGTTGGAAAAAAAACCAATGAGAACCAATAAAACGTATCGAAATGTCATGCTAAAAATCTAAAAGCCGAAACTTGAATTGAAACGTGTAAAAATATGAAGGCTTAACGGATTTTCGGTGACAATATTTTTACACGCATAGTTGACAGTGAAATAAAATTAATCAAAGCTTAAAAACATGCCAATAGGTGTAAACGCATTATTGATACCTTTGCAATCCTAATTTTTTACTTAACTGCACCAAAAGCGCTTTAAATCAACGATTATGCAAAGCAACACATCATCGCACGAAGAAGAACAGAAACTTCCGGACACCCCTACGACCGCAGCAAACCAAACTGATGGATTAAACCAGGCAAACGCAGAAACTGAACCGGCTACAGAAGCCAATATATCTGCTGATTGGGAAACAAAAACAGAAACTCAATTCCCAAATCCTGAGACTGCTGAAACAACCATAAACCGAGTAATTTCTGAAAACGAGCAAACAGCTGAAAACAGTTTAATAGAAGCGGAAATTTCTCCGATAAATACTACCGAGCAATTGAATGCTATCTCGGAAAATATAGAAACGGTTTCGACTATTGAAAACCAATCTGATCTTGTCACAGAAGGGTCTGCTGACTCCACTTCATCTAGTCAGGAAGAAGACAAAGGACACGAACAGCAAGAGTCCGAAGATGAATCTTTGCATGAAAAAATAGCCTATTCGGAATTGAATCGTGCGGAGTTGCTGGCACATTTGGCGACTTTAACGCAAGAAGAAGACCCCGAAAAAGCTAAACAACGTGTTCGAGACATTCGTGAAGCTTACGAGCAAGTTAAAAAAGAACATATCAATGAGCTGAGAAGCAAGTTTGAAGAAGGTGCCGAAGAAGGTGACGAATTCAGATATGAGCAAGACAGTACAGACCATGAATTCTATGCGATTCTTGATAAATTCAGAACCAAACTCAACGATTTTAGAAAACAAAAAGAAGCTGAGCAAAGCAAAAACCTAAAGCTTAAGCTTGAAATAATAGAATCACTCAAAATATTGCTTGATAAAAATCTCAACATTAATCAGGCTTACAATGAATTCAATGCGCTTCGTGATGAGTGGAGAAAAATAGGTCAGGTACCACAATCCTATTCTGATGAGCTCTACAAAACCTATCATCATTATACCGGTGTTTTTAACGATCGCATTAATATTTACAAAGAATTAAGAGAGCTGGATTTAAAACGTAATCTTGAATTAAAAACAGCCCTTTGCGAAAAAGCTGAAGAACTGCTGCTCGAACCGTCTATCAAAGTGTCTTTAGACGCCTACAAAGTGCTTCAAGAAGAGTGGCGCAACGTGGGACAGGTAGCCAAAGAAGTAAATGAAACGATTTGGGAAAGATTTAAGTCTGCAGGCGATAAGTTATTTGATCGCAGAAAAGAGTATCTAGATAAACAGGCAGAAAAATTTCAGGAAGCCTTCAACAAAAAAACTGAGATCTGCAAAAAAGCCGAAGAAAGCATCAATGAACTAAATTTCAAGTCCCACGCTGAGTGGCAGGAAGCAAGTCAGGCGTTTGTTGCACTCATGGATGAGTGGAAGTCCGCAGGATTTGCCAATAAGGCGGACAATGATAAACTTTGGGAACAATTCAAAAGCATCAGAAACAAATTTTATGAAGCTAAAGAGTCGTTTTACAAAAATCTTCGTCAGATTCAGTCGCATAATCTGAAGCAAAAAAATGATATCTGTATCGAAGCAGAATCACTACGCGAAAGCACAGAATGGAAAAAAACAGCTGAAAGGCTAAAAAAGCTTCAGGAAGACTGGAAAAAGGTTGGACCTGTTTCGAAAAAACAATCGGATAAACTGTGGGCAAGATTTCGGGCAGCCTGCGATGCATTCTTTGAAAACAGAAAGCGCTATTTCGAAAATGCTGATGCAGAATATGAAAGTAATCTAACAAAGAAAGAAGCATTGATCGAAAGAATAAACGGATTCGAAGCAGGAGAAGACTATTCGGCTAATCTGGAAGCCTTGAAGGCTTTTCAAAACGAATGGATGGAAATAGGCCATGTGCCCATGAAAAAGAAGGATGCCGTGCAACAAGCTTATCGAAAAGCAATAGACGCACAGTTTAATAAATTAAGAGCGGGCAATGATGAACAAAGACGTCAACTGTTCAGAGCGCAAATAGAAGACGCTTCGAAAAATAAAGACGGAAAATCAAAACTAAGCGGGCAGCGAACCACCCTTATGGAAAAGCTGAAAAGAATTCAATCTGATGTTCAGTTGTGGGAAAACAATATTGGATTCTTTAGCGCAAGTAAAAATGCAGATGCTTTAATCAAAGAATTCAAGACTAAAATCGAAAGAGGAAAACGCGAAATAAGCCAGATTAAAGAGCAGCTCGATATGCTCAAAAGCATGCAAAATGATTAAATAACTTTTTTGAATAATCTTACATCGAAGTGCCCGATTATTAACAAATGCTTAATTGTCGGGCATTTCTTATGTTCATTGTTTGTGTCGCATCGAAAGCCAAGTGCTATTCAACCATATTGAAACAAGCTAATTTTGTGCTGTTTAACAATTATTTAGAGCAATCGCTTAAATCTCATTAAAAGACCACAAAATGAAAAAACTGATCATTGCATCGCTGTCTGTATTAATTCTTTCAGCATGCACCAATAAAGAACAACAAGCCGAAATTGAACTTTTGCGTCAGAAAAACGCAGAATTATTGAACGAAACCGTTTCGCGCGACTCTGCCATCAACTCCTTCATGGAAGCACTCAATGAGATTGAAGACAATCTTTCGGAAGTGAAACAAAAGCAGTCTTCCATTACTATGGCGGCAAAAGGTAGCAGCGAAATTGAAGGGAACGTAAAAGACAGAATTAATGAAGACATTTTGTTCATCAACGACCTGCTCGAAGAAAACAAAAAGAAGATTGCCAACTTGCAAAGTAAGCTCAAGAACTCTAACTTCAAAATCTCTGAGTTGGAAAAACTCATCGCAAAAATGAGTCAGCAAATCGAAGAAAAGGATGTGGAAATTGCGCAGCTGAAAGAACAACTTACCAAACTTAATTTCCAAATCGAAGAGCTCACCGGAACAGTTGCCGATTTGACTACGCAAGGTCAGGTGAAAGAAAAGGTGATTGCTCAGCAAACTGAAAAACTCAATACCGCATTTTATGCTGTTGGCACTTTCAAAGAATTGCGCAATAACAAAGTACTCGACAAAGAAGGTGGTTTCTTAGGCATTAGAAGAAGTAAAGTAGTAAAAGATGACTTCAATCAAGATTACTTCACCACAATTGATGTGACCAAAACAAAAGTGATTCCAATCAATGGAAAAGATGTAAGACTCATCACCAATCACGCTCCCGATTCCTACAAACTGGAAACAGACGACAATAAGAAAAAGTATGTGAAAAACATCATCATAACTAATCCGGACCGTTTCTGGAAAGCATCTAAATATCTGGTTGTAACGATCGATAAATAAACATCTTTAGCAACACATTCGAGATTAAATCCAGCCTGCCAGTTCCTCACTGACAGTCCGGATTTTTCGCTTTATTTTTTACATATGTGAAGGCAAATTTTCTCCCGAAAAGTACCTTTATTTGCAACTTCAAAATTGTACAATCAACTAATTACTAATTTATGTTCAAGAAAAAACTAATTGCCTTGTTCGTAATCAGCGCTACGCTGTTGAACAACATCAAGGCAGATGAAGGTATGTGGTTGCCACTGCTTGTGAAGCGACTCAATCATGCTGACATGAAAAAAATGGGCCTAAAACTTAGCGCCGAAGAAATTTACAGTGTAAATCGATCTAGTCTTAAAGATGCTATAGTCATGCTGAGTGGTGGTTCATGCACTGCCGAAGTAATTTCTGCAGAAGGTCTCCTACTCACCAATCACCACTGCGGATACGATGCTATTCAAAGCCACAGCAGTGTAGAAAATGACTACCTAAGCGATGGTTTTTGGGCAGCTAACAAGTCGAAAGAGTTGCCCAGTGAAGGGCTCACTGCATCCTTTTTGCAAAGAATTGAGGATGTAACTCAGCGTGTGCTTGGAGCACTTACAGCCGATATGACTGAAGCGCAACGTAGCGCTAAAGTGCGTGAAATATCTGCAGCCATTTCGCGCGAGGCAACTGAAGGGACCAACCTCAATGCTTCGGTGAAGGAGTTTTTTGATGGCAATGAGTACTATCTCTTTGTTTACAAAACCTACACTGATGTGCGTCTAGTAGGCGCACCACCTGAATCAATAGGGAAATTTGGTGGCGACACCGACAACTGGATGTGGCCTCGTCACACCGGTGATTTCACACTCTTGAGAGTATATGCCGGAGCCGACAATGAACCTGCGCCCTACTCCGATGCTAATGTGCCATACAAACCAAAACATTTTCTCCCCATTTCTTTAGATGGTGTGAAACAAAATGATTTCAGCATGGTGATGGGCTATCCTGGAAGAACTGACCGCTATCTAACTTCTTTTGGCGTGCAAGCAGCTCTGGACATTACCAATCCTATGGTGGTGAATGTGCGTGACCAGAAATTGAAAATCATGCGCGAACAAATGGATGCCAGCAAAGATGTACGTATTAAGTATGCTTCTAAATATGCCCAAACAGCCAACTACTGGAAATATTTCATCGGACAGTCAGAGCAATTAAAAAACAACAATGTAGTGGCCAAAAAACAAGAACTGGAGCGCCGCTTCAATCAGTGGGCTGCACAAAACCCTGAACGTCAAGCCAAATATGGCGGAGCGCTTAAGCAAATAGAAGATGCTTATAAGGAATACCGCAATCACATTTTGCAGAGAACACTATTGAACGAAGCCATCCTTCAAGGTGCAGACATCATGCTTTTTGCTTACATCATGAGCAATATGAAGCAGATCTTGTCGAGTGGAATGGATCCGGCAATGGTGGCAGAATATTCAGGAGAGTTCAAAAAACAAGGCGAAAATTTCTTTAAAGATTTTCATCAGCCAACCGATCGCAAGTTATTAATCGCTGGTTTAAAAATGTATCGCGACAACCTTCCTGCAGATGGCTTGCCGCCCATTTACGATAGCATTGCTAAAAAACACAACAATAATTTCGAAGAATTTGCTGACTTTTTATATGCCAATAGCTTTTTAGCATCTAAGGAAAAATTCGATAAATTTATGGCTTCACCAGAGTTGGGTGTGCTCGAAGCTGACCCAATGGTTGCTACGGTGAACAGTTTCATTTCAAATTTTTCCACCAAACATCGTCCGGTATTAGATGGCATCACAAACAGAATTACTGCAGGCAATAGAGCTTTTGTGGCCGGACTGAGAGAAATGATGCCAGAGAAAAAATTTGCACCTAATGCCAATTCAACGATGCGTCTCACTTATGGTCAGGTGAAAAAATACAGCCCAAGAGATGGTGTTAAATATCTTGAAACCACCACGCTCAAAGGAGTGATGGAAAAAGAAGACCCAACTAATGATGAGTTTATTGTACCACAAAAATTAAAAGACCTCTTCAATGCGAAGGATTACGGCATTTATGGAGAAAATGGCGAGATGATTACCTGTGTGATATCCAACAACGATATCACAGGCGGTAATTCCGGTAGCCCCTTGATAAACGGAAACGGTCACCTAATTGGCTGCGCATTTGATGGCAACTGGGAGGCCATGAGTGGCGACATTTTCTTTGAACCCAACATCCAGCGAACTATTTCGGTAGACATTCGCTATGTATTGTTTATCATCGATAAGTTTGCAGGGGCAGGACACCTTGTAGATGAAATGAAACTGATGAAAAAAGGAAAAGTAGTGAAAAGGGGGTAATCCGATAAACTAAAGTACTCAAACAAAAAGCGCGGGAAAGTTTTTCCGCGCTTTTTTTATGCCGTTTTCAAAACATTGCTTCGGTGAAAATAGGGAATAACAATAAGAAATTTGCTTCCCTTGCCTAGCTCACTTTCCAATCTGATCTGCCCAAAATGTTTATCTATAATCGCTTTCACATAACTCAACCCTAATCCAAATCCCTTTACATTATGCACATTACCGGTTGGCACGCGATAGAGTTTTTCGAAAATTCGCTTTTGCTGATCTTTTGAAATCCCAATGCCATTATCAGCCACTTCTATTCCCAAGCCTTTATCTGTTTGAGATACCGTGATGGTAATGATCGGCTCCGTCTTGCTATACTTAATCGCATTGTCCATTAAGTTATACATCACATTCGTAATATGAACAGGGTCAGCTTCCACCATCAATTTATCGGTATTGATATTAAGCTCAACTTTGCCCTTTTTCCTTTCCAAATGCATGCTCAGGCTTTTGATGACCTTTTCAAGAACCTGGCGTATATCGATTTGTTCCGTTTTGAGTTTAAAATCTCCCTTATCGAGTATGGCTGTCTGTAGCACATTCTCCACCAATAGCCCTAAACGCTTGTTCTCTTCTGCAATCATTTTGATATAATTATCCATAATTCGTCCTGCCCGGTTAATATCAGGATCCCCCATCGCCTCACAAGCCAGTGAAATGGTTGAAATTGGTGTTTTCAACTCATGGGTCATATTATTGATGAAGTCATTTTTGATTTCCGAAACCTTCTTCTGTTTCACAATAGTGTTGATGGTGTAATAGAAAGAAAGAATGATCACCAGCAGAAACAGTGATGAAATCAGGAAGGTGAAGATGAGATTGGAGAAAATATAGGTGTTTTGTTTCGGAAAATAAACCAATAGATAATCCGGATGAACAAAGATATCATGCGGGAACAAACGAACTCTGAACTGAGATGTAAGCAATTCGTTTGAATATTTGCTTTCATGATCGATAAAGAGCTTATTGTTAATCAGATCATAAATTCCGAATTCGAAAGGTGTTTTAATTCCCACTTCGGCAAATTTCTCCTTAAGCAAAGAGTCGATAATCTCAGGTTGAACACGTTCTTCTACATTGCGTTGGGTATTGATTTTAAACAGCTCCTGAAAAATATCACTCACCAATCCTGACTTTTTTAAGAAGCGCTCAAAACGTGGATCATTGATTTGTTCATTCTTCTCCAAATGAATCCCAAAATCAGAAATCATTTTACCCGGTTCTGCAAGACGGCTTGCAGAGCGAATTCTTTTATAAGTTACCTCACCTGAAGAGTCAAAACGAGTTTCTTCGATGAGCTCCACTGCGCCATCTTTGTTAATCTGCCTAAATTCGGCCTGCAATTCTCCCGGACTTATTTCATTCCAAAACACCAAACCGGATGTGGTCGTGTCTTTTTGAGTGACTGACTTCCTTACCAGCGAGTCGATACCCATAAAAAACATTTTACCTTGACTGGAAAGATTAAAATTATCACGCACATTCACCGCAACTTCATGTTTCTCAATCATCTCGGCAACCTGATTTATCGCCTGATTTACCGAAGCCTCAAACATTTTTTCTTCCAGTTTGATGGCATTGCTGATGGTGAATACCTGTAATACAATTAGCCCCGAAAGCGAGACTATCATGGCTACTATGATAACTTTCAATAATTTTTTATTCAGCATAACTTAAGATACTTTTGAATTTCGTCGAACAATAGAATAAAATCATCCACAGAGAGCTGTTCTGCTCTTTTATCTGCGTATGGCAATTGATCATCAGCTTTATTATAAAACGGTTTTAAGGCGTTTCTCAAAGTTTTTCGTCGTTGATTAAAAGCCGCTTTCACTATTTGTTTAAATAATTTTTCATCGCCACAAGCTTTGGGTTCTTGCAAGCGTTCAAAACGAACAACACCTGAATTGACCTTGGGTGGTGGATTAAAAGATCCTGGTTTAACCGTAAAAAGGTAACTGCCTTTATAATGAAGTGCTAGCAAAACGGATAAAATTCCATAACTCTTGTTGCCAGGTCCAGAAACAATTCGTTCAGCTACTTCTTTTTGAAACATTCCCGTTATCTCTACCACTCTTTCGCCCCATTCGATACACTGAAAAAGAATTTGCGAAGAGATATTGTAAGGAAAATTGCCGCACAGCACAAATCTATTAGGCAGTTGCTCCACGATATGCCTATTGAGCACATCGCCTTCGACTATTGTTAAATTGGGGTGAAGCAGATTTTGTTTCAAATAAGCAATAGAATCCCGGTCTATTTCCACTGCAGTAACCTGAAAACCGCGATCTAGCAGTAATTTGGTAAGCACTCCCATTCCAGGCCCGACTTCAACCACTTGTTTGATTCTGGCAGACACACCAACAGCATCTGCAATCGCATTGGCCTGATGCATGTCATGCAAAAAATGTTGACCAAGGTGCTTTTTGGGTTTTACTGCCCTGTTCAAGACCATTAGATTTTTTCTAATAAACTTCTAAAAGCCACAAACTTGTCCTTGTAGCGCTCCGAATGCTCCTTTTGAAGCGCTGGTGCAAACTGATCTATATAGCGCTGCAAATGATCCATAGATTCACAGGTGTACTGAAAACTGTAGGTAAATCCTTCTCCCTCCTGTGTGGTAAGTAATCGAAAGATATTGTTGCTTAGGAAGCATCCTGTCTGCATCACTGCAGGAATGTGTTCATCCTTCATCCATTCCAGCCATTCTTCATGCACTGTTGGATCTATATTCACCGTAACGTTGTATAAAATCATAAGCAAAATTAAACA
The DNA here is from genome assembly GCA_046294625.1 of Flavobacteriales bacterium. Taxonomy (GTDB): domain Bacteria; phylum Bacteroidota; class Bacteroidia; order M30B66; family M30B66; genus JBKBKN01. Next base: position 41,836 of record JBKBKN010000011.1, on the reverse strand, counting down.
TAACTCAACTTGCATTCTTTGCGTTGAATGCAATATATTGTTAAATATAGATGTGTGAATAATTTGTTCATGACATGATACTTAATTGCGCTGTAGTCACTAATTTTGATTCACTTATGCAAAAATATTACGCACTACTTTTCACTGTTTTACTTGCCTTAACGGGACTTAATCGTCTATCTGCTCAAGTGCCTCAGTTCTTTTACACCGATACTATTTGCCACAATATTGCCACTGCTATTGGTATTCCGCCAGCACCAGATCTTTTTTACACTTGGACACCAAATTTTGGAATTGTCAACCCTAATGCATCCACTACCTTGATCATATTACCCAACACAAGTCCTGAGCCTTACGAAGTGGAATACACACTCAATGCAGTTGACTTATTCTTAAACCTGATTGAGCAACACCACTTCACCATCACCGTGAGTCCAATTATATTCACATCACAGCCTTTGATTGAAGCATCCATCTGTCTGGGCGATACCATCACTATTCCCTTTCTTAATGAGTGGCCACTCAATGCCGAGGTGATTCCCAATGTTGAATGTCAGGTTTTTCCTGGTGATAGCATTAAGTTTTTTCCATCATCTACTCGAGATTATATCATACAGTTTGCTGATTCGGCCAATTGCATTATCAGACAAAGAACTGTTACTATTGATGTTTTTGAGATACCTGATCCATCCATTACCGCATCCATTACTTCTTTTTGTGTTTTTGATTCGTTAACCGTTCCATTGTTTCTTGCTCCAGATGGAGGTAATTTGGTTGGTGCAGGCGTAGATACTTCAGGCTTTTTCAGACCTCATGTAGCAGGCATCGGCACACATGTGATTTATTATCGCTTCGACAATCCGGGTTGCGCTGTTGCCGACAGTATTGTGATGAATGTATTCGGCAATCCCGAAATTAACATGAACCTGCTTCCGGCTGTCTGTGCAAATGCTCAACCCTTTATCCCCGATGTAGCTTCTCCTGTAGGTGGATTTTATATGGTCAATGGCGAATTTATTATAGACCTAAATCCCGTACAGTACAATCTGGGTGTAAACACTTTGTCATACACCCTAATCATAGGCGACAATTGTATCAGCACGGATAGTATTCTTTTTAATATTGTTCCACCACCCGCGAAACCAACCATTGATGTTAAACCCGAAGGACTCGTATGCGAAGGCGGGAATTTTATTTTGACCAGCAGCTTCTTTTCCAATTATGAGTGGTCAACAGGCGATACCACACAAGTTATAACCGTGAGTCAGAATGGCGATTATTATGTAGAAATAATCAGCAATCTTGGCTGCAGAAGAAGTTCCGATACGGTCTCGGTCAATTTTATTCCGCAATTCACCGGCGCTTTAGAAAGTCCACTCTATCCCAATGGATTCAATGTTTCTGGATACCAGGCACAAGACGGCTCTATTGAACTTATCCTTCAAGGGGGAGTTCCTCCATTTGATATCATTTGGTCCGAAGGCTCAGTAAATACACAGAATCTGAACAATCTTGCCGAAGGCGATTACTTTGTGTTTGTAACAGATGCTGCCGGCTGTAGCGATAGCTTGTTTATTACGCTCACCGGTCCGGCTGAGCCTGCCCCCGATACCACGTCTAATGTTACCGTGACGGTTCCTAACGGATTTACCCCAAACGGCGATGGGTTAAACGATCTCTTTGTAATTAAAAATCTCGAGCAATTTCCAGACAACACCATAGAAGTATATAACCGATTCGGCAATATCGTATTCCGGCAATCTCCTTATTCTAACGACTGGAACGGCATTGGAAATCGTGGAAAATTACTCCCTTCGGGAACTTACTATTTTATTTTAAATTTGAAGGATAGTGAGAGCATCAGCGGCTTTATAGACTTACGATATTGATAGATACGCAATATTTTGTCAAGTTCAACAATCGGTGAGTCTCTCTGTAGCTTTTGCTTAGCTTAAATCTTAAGAGACTCATCATTCATAACAATTTGTTATTGTTCATCCCGCCAAAATTCCTTTATTTCGTGTCATATTAGAGTAAATGAAGAATTTTTACGGATTAGCATTCCTGATTTTATCCATAAACCTTTACGCGGGCAACGATAATACACCAATTGGCGCGCGTTCGGCAGGACTTGGGCATGCTTCTGTATCCTTAAGCGATGTTTGGTCTGCCCATCACAATCAAGCCGGGTTAGGCTTTTTGCGGAGACCGGAAGCCGGTGTGTATTATGAGAGTCGATTTCTTCTACCGGAGCTCGGATTGAGCGGGGCAGTATTTGCTCTACCTACCAGCAATGGCACATTTGGGTTCAATGTGCGCACATTCGGCAACGAACTCTATAGCGAGAGTAAGATTGGATTTTCCTATGCAAGAGCTTTTTCCGATCAGCTCAGCATCGGCATGCAGCTCAATTACAATAACATTCGTTTTGCTGAATTTTATGGGGTACGTAACACATTCACTGCCGAAGTTGGCGTGCAGTATCGTGTTACACCGCAACTCACCGTTGCTGCACATGTGTATAATCCAAACAGGGTAAAGCTTGCCGATTTTAACAATGAGCGTCTTCCGAGCATTATGCGATTTGGACTTGGCTATCAGCTTTCAGTTAAAGTATTGGTAGTTGCTGAAGCAGAGAAAGACTCTTACAATAAACCTATCATCAAAGCTGGAGTTGAATATTTGGTGTCTGACAATTTCTATGTAAGAACAGGTATTGCGTCCAATCCTTACTTAAATTCATTTGGCTTCGGACTCAATCTGAAGGATCTTAGAATCGATTTCGCGGGTTCATTTCATCGTTTTTTGGGCTTTACGCCTCAACTTTCATTGAATTATCGTTTTGGGCAAGAGCGTTAAACATATCATCTTTATTTGTTTTGTTTTGCTTTTCGGAGTAACCGGCTTTTCGCAAAGTGTAAATCCCAAGCAGGAAAATGTATTAGAGCAGAAAATTGAAACTCTTGCAGAAAACAGTGAAGAAGAGTTGGATTATACCAATATCTTCGATAATCTGATGTTTTTTCTTGAGAATCCCATTGACCTGAACCATGCCAACATCCGAGATTTACAAGAGTTACTCCTTTTAGACGACCTTCGAATCAATAATCTGATGCAGCACATCAAGGAAAATGGCAAACTACTTTCGATTTATGAGTTGCAAGCCGTGCCGGGATTTGACCTGCCTCTGATCTACCGACTTTTGCCTTATGTTAAAGTGGAGCGCGACCTCAACCGACTCAACATCGGCTGGCGCGAAATGCTCAAAAACGCCAAGCATGAATATTTTTTCCGGGTTTCGCAAATTATAGAAGAACAAAACGGCTTTGCTCCAATCACTCCTGAACAGCTCGAAGCAAGCCCTAATTCACGTTTTCTGGGAAGTCCGCAGCGCTATTTCACACGCTACCGCTATCGTTATGGAAATTATTTTAGTGTAGGTTTTACGGGCGAGAAAGATGCCGGTGAAGAATTCTTTAGAGGATCGCAACCACAAGGATTTGATTTTATGTCAGCCCACATTGCAATTCGCAATTACGGAAGGCTCAAATCACTTAATATTGGTGACTATCAGGCACAGTTTGGTCAAGGACTTGCCTTTTGGTCGGGCTTTTCTTTCGGCAAAACAGCCGATGCGATGAACATTAAAAGAACTGCTCAGGGACTACGTGCCTACACCTCAGTAAACGAAGCACAATTCCTGCGCGGTGTTGGCGCAACGGTAAACTTTGGCAAATTCGACGTTTCTTTATTTGGTTCCCGAAAATTCATTACGGGAACAGCAGCAGAACAAGATTCTGCCAGTCAGGATGTGATCGCATTTTCTAGTTTTAATATAAGTGGATTTCACCGCACACCCAATGAAGTGGCGAGGAAAAACAACGTGCGTGAAACCATTGCCGGAACCCATATTTCTTACGTAAGAAGAACTATCAACTTAGGAATGACTGCCGTTTACAGCGAGTATTCTGCAAGATTTCAACGCGCCAATCAGTTGTACAATTTCTTTGAATTTAACGACCGTAGAAATCTTAATCTGGGTATAGACTACAACTATATTTATCGTAATTTCAATTTCTTTGGTGAGATTGGTAGAAGTGCCAATGGCGCCTTCGCCTACACCACCGGCTTCATCGCATCGCTTGATCCGCGCATGTCGGTTTCATTCCTGCATCGAAATTTTGCCCGCGACTATCAGGCGCTTTACTCCGCTGCCATAGGTGAAGCTACTCGCAACATCAATGAAAACGGTACTTATTTAGGCATGCAACTCAGGCCTCATAAGCATGTCACCATATCGAGCTATTTCGACACCTTCCGATTCCCTTGGCTGAGATTTTTGATTAATGCTCCTACTGTTGGTCATGATGGTTTAGTGCAAGTCAATTATACCCCTTCCCGCAATTTCGACATGTATTTCCGCTTCCGCGACCGCTCACGTGGAAGAAATATCCCAAACGATCTGGAGACTTTGATTATTTTCCCGGAATCGCAGCAGCAGCAGAATTTCCGATTCGATGTATCCTATAAAATCTCACCTTCATTCCGTTTGCGTAATCGCGTAGAATATGTTCGTTTTCAACGTTTCGGCCAACCTAGGGAGTTTGGGTACCTCATCATGCAAGACATTGTCTATAAACCTTTGAGCAAGCCTTATAGCTTCTCGATGCGCTATGCTTTGTTTGATACCGAATCATTTAACAGCCGGATTTATGCTTTCGAAAATGATGTATTGTATTCATTTTCCATTCCAGCCTATTTCTATCAAGGAAGTCGTTTTTATATCACCACCAAATATGTGGTGAGTCGAAAAATTGATGTATGGTTTCGTTATGCTGAAACCTACTTTTTCAATCGCAATACCAGCGGTTCAGGTCTCACCGAGGTGCAGGGACCGCGTCGCTCTGATTTCCGTTTGCAAGTGCGTTTTAAATTCTGATCTTTGACCTTCAGAAAAACTTTTCTATTATGTGGCTTGCAACTAAATATGGATTCTACTCCATCGTAAAAGACGAAAGACAAAATATTTTCAAAATCCGCGCTCGTCGAAAAAAAGATCTACTCAACCTTTTTCCGGAGAATGAAATCTATGAAAGCGATCATACCGACTACCGCTTTCGCGTGATTAAAGACCAAAACGGCCTAAATGAATTCTTTTATAAAATTAATGATATTGACTACGGTAATTTTAAAGGCCACATTGCCGAATCGCCCGATCAGTCGGATAAGCTCAAAGCTTATGGCCAAATTTGGAAGGCAATGTACGATTACCAAGAAAAGCAGCAATAGTAAGCCTGTTTACAATTTTTGTAATACCGCTTCTATTTCTTTGTTAGTAGGATTGTAGAGTAAAGCCTTTTGATAATGTTGCTTGGCTTCCACAATTTTCCCTTTGGCCAGCATCGTTTGTGCCATAAGCAGATTGGCATCATAATCAAAAGGATATAGTTTGAGCACACGCGTTAGATGCTCGGTGGCTTTGGTGTAATCTTTTCGATAGTAGTAAGCCACCGCTATCCAATAGTTTGATTTGCTGTGATTGGGGTCTATTCGTAAAATATCCTGATAGACTTTAAGCACCTCATCGTAGTTCTCCATTGCAGTGAGTGTAGTAATGAGTCCGGTTCGCGCTTCAATGCTGTTAGGGCTATTTTTTACCGCCGCCTGATAAGCTTTTACGGCTTGTGAATAGTTGCGATTGAGATAATGCAGCCAACCAAGCCGGTAATTAATTTCATAACTCGCCGGACTTATGGATTCTAACTCTTTGATAGCCGATGCATAATTTCCGGCTGCTTCAGCAATATAACTTTGCTGAAATGTCTGCGCAATGCGCGAAAAATCCTGAGCAAAAATTGATTCAAAGCCCAATGACAGAAATAAGATGATGTATATTTTTTTCATACAGTAGGTTGATGATATCGAAGAAGGATAAAGTGGTTCTTTAAACATAGGGAAATTTTCAGCGCTTCAAATAGCGGGTTAAATGAACAAAAAAACATTGATAAGCCAAATCCTGCTGATAGAGTTCATCTCTACCCCACTCCATCATCCAAGTAGCTTCCAGCTTATATTTTAGGTTAGGGTAATAATGAATAGAAAGTATTGTTCTTTGTATTTGTGTATTGAAATTGTTGATGAGCACTCCTGCATCGGGTATTGCAAGCATATGTTTACCTTTATGCCAGTATTCACCATACAGCCAAATTTTTTTACTTGCCTGAGCTGATAGAGATGGTCTGAAATTCCAATACACTTTGTCACGGCCATCAATCAAAAAGGTGTGTAATTGAAGGCTGTATGCTTTCCGATTGATGTAATGGGTGTATTTTCCTGTGATATTCCCTTGCAACTGAGCATAACTATCTGTGCTATCCACACGACCTGATATAACATTACCACCTGTTTGAATGCGGGTATTATATCCCGCTTTTGTTTCTGCCTGCATAAAGGAGTAACCACCGGTAAATGAAAAGGCACTCCCTTCATATCGCATATTCATCCCCCAATGCAAGGCTTGTTGCAGGGCATTGCCGTCGGCATTAAAAAAAGTGGAATTATTGATCAAATCACTATGCTCGATCAGGCTTCGATAATCAGCATATTGAAATGGCATTTCAAAAGTAACCGAAGAGCTCAGCAAGTGTGTGCCCAAAAATGTGTATGTTATTTGATTGAAATTTTCCCAAAAGTAATCTTGCTTATTAAATGCAATAAATTGCCTGATATGCGTGGCGTAGCCAATTCTTGAATTCAGCATGGCAGATATGTGTAGCATGTGCCCCGGCTCAGGATTGGTGCTGTATTTTACGCCTCCTTCGAGCGATAAAGTGGACAAAAGCGCATTGCGTGCATAACCGCGTTGGCGTCGGCCCACATAGATAGCCTGAGCTTCCTTGCCTTTCAGCAAAAGCAAATCGTGCCAAATGGTATTGGTAAAGGCATTCATTGAGTTGAGTCTAACCGCTTTACGAATCATGCGATCGGTACGGGATAGATTTCCCAATTGCATATTGGCCAGTGCATTGCGCTGATAAAATGAATGAGCCTGATACTGTTCCAATTTTACATTTCTGAAATACTTATCCAATTGTTTCCACTCTCCTTTTTGGTAATAATCAGCGCTCATGCTATCAACCATCTGATAAGTTTGGGCAGCTGCAATATGGACAAACAATAGATTCGCCAAGCTTACTAACACAACAATAGCTCTGATATAACTTTTGTTAGGCTTCATAGAAACGAATGCATCTTTCCTGTTTGGTTCCTACTCTGTAAATTATACTTCGAATGCGGCCTTCATTTAATTCGATTTGATGCCTAATCTTTTGCATGTTGTGTCCGAAAACTCCAACTGAAATTTCTGATTGAATGCTAAGCTGCTTAGGTTCGGAAGGATCATCACAATCATCGAATCTTGATGCGTAATGTACATGAGCAAATTGATGAAATGGAGCGGCAAAATCTTGCAAAGTCATTAACCAAATCGGTAAACGCCCTTGTGGCAAAAGTTGATCTTGCAATTCAAGCCCATCATAATAACCTAAAGAAATACGATAAGCTGCTTCAAAAAAGTCGTGAAGCAAACTATCCAATTTCCCGTAATACTCAGTGAAATAGAAATTGCTGCCATCATTTACAAAATAAGCCACAGCATGCGTTTGCTCGCAGAGCAGGTAAGTTTGATTCCATGCATTGGTATGTATGGACCAAATCGCAGAATTTTTCTGTTGGTCTTCTACCCGAATCCGTTTGCCGGGTATCAGATGGAATGCCTCCACGAGTACGTTGCTGGCTCTGAAATTCTTCACCCGGTCGCCTTCTTGGGGATAATCAAAAGCTCGCATGAATTCCTTGCCTGCAGTCACCTGAATGTAATAACTAAAAGGATAAGCTATGCTTGCCGAACCGATATAGGGCGTGTTTTGCACCTGATAATGAAGATGTGGTTCAGGAGACCGACCGGAACTGCCACATCGCGCGAGAATATGACCCTTTTGCACATAGTCGCCCATCTTTACTGCAATGCTGCCCGTTTTCAAATGCGATAGTTTAGTATAAAGCCCTTCGGTATGCTTGATGACGATGGAATTACCCCAGTTTTGCTCCAGATTCACTTCTGAAACCTGATTGTCTTCTATGCCATCGCGCACATCGGTTACATAACCTGCAGCCGGAGCAATCACCGGTAAATTATAGCAATAGTAATCTTCCGGCTGAGTTCCTTCACCTTGATAGGTCTTGCCCTGTTCATCGGCTATATCAAAGTCATAAGCCCATGCATAGATGCCTTTGTGGGTGTGTTTACCATAATAGCCCTGCGAAATGCGCCAGGTACCCATCACAGGTAGCGAAAGGTAAATACCGGTTTGCTTGCCATAGCGATAGAGGTTTCTCCTATTTTTATATACATGCTTTTCGGGGCTGTATTCTTGAAAAGCCACAGGAACCAACCCTCCGGGATAGTATCGATACCAAACCATGAGCAGCGATAGCAAAACCAACAGATTAAATGGCAAAGAGTACATAGGTAAACCCAAAAGCTGAAAAACAGGATGTAAACCGCTAATCAACAAAGCATTGACCGGAATCACTAATCCCACTAATAGAAACGATCGCCATGAAGGAACCATAAAAAAGCCGCCTAAGGAGATGCCAGTGAGCACAAAGTTGAAACCGATGTAGGAGTAGATGAGTTGAGAGAAATTCCCTTCCAATCCGGCATAAAACCAATAACCAATACTAAAGCTGTAAATCGCCAACATAAATGCAATACGCGATTGCCATAATATGCCAAGGAGAATGATAGCACCGGCAAGGTCGTTGTATTGAAAAAAAATCGCTCCTGTGGAACGAAACAGCAGGTGCAGATAATTGCCTATCGACAGGTTAGAGATGAATGATGTAAAGGTTTGAAAAAGCTCAGGAGTAAACTCAAACAGCGATAAGGCACTTTTGGGGCTCAGTTTGATTAAAGAGAAATTGGGCGCACCGGCCAAGACCACCCAAATACTCAATAAAAAAGGGATGCTCAAATAGGGCAAGCGCTTCGCTCCAAGACTCACTGAATACCAAATGGTAATAAAAAAGGTGAGCGTGGAGGCTGCTAAAATTAAAACGAGTATGGAAAGGTTCCACTCAAAACTGAAGCCAATGGCTGTGCCCACCATCAGGGCATTGTATGTCAGACTGCCATCGCGAATGGTTTCGTGATTGTATTTCAGTACTATGGCTAATAGCATGCAGCACAACACTGCAGCAATACTCCCCAAGCCTCCACCTAGATCAAAAAAACTCACCGCCAATAGTACCCAAGCAAAAAGGCGATTATTTGAAAAGAAAACTTGAGCATAGCTGCTCAAAATGCAGTCATAGCTGAGCTTCAGATAATATTTTAGTGTGGCAGTACTCAATTTTCAGGTAGCTTCAAATTAACGGTTTTTTGTTTACATATGCCCCTAACGACAAAAATCCAACATGGGGTGCACCCTTGCATGGAATGCGAAATGCATTACCTTTGAAGTCAGTTGCGCGGGTGGCGGAATTGGTAGACGCGCTGGTCTCAGAAGCCAGTGGGGTAACACCCGTAGGAGTTCGACTCTCCTTCCGCGCACCATTTTAATTCGTTTTATTTCTCAAATACTCCGGCACCACTTCGTCATGCTCCAGCACCTGCAAGGTTTCTTTTTTGCGAATCACATGCGCTTGCCCTTGCATATCAATGAGTACCACCGCTGGCCTCAAGGAGATAAATTGCATAGACTGCGTAATGTTGTAGGCTCCCACATTATGCACTACTACATGATCGCCGGCCTTCAAAGGTGGTAAAGATACATTCTCACGAACCACATCTATATTCATACATAAGGGTCCATAGAGCACGCAGTCTTCGGTATGGTAGCCAAACTCCTGTGCGGGTGATATTTTGTGATCATACCAAAAAGCGGTGAATAAAATATTAACCCCAAAATCCATGATTGTAGCTCTTCGACCATCGCTCAGGCGCTTGTTGGCAATCACTGTACCGAGTAGAAAACAGGCATCGTCAATCAATGCCCTTCCTGACTCTAAATACAACCACGGCAACTCATCGGGACTAAATCCCGCATTAAGCAAGCCTGTGGCAATGGCTTCGGCATATTCCGATATATCGGGCACTGTATCAGTGCCGGGAAGAAAGGCGCCTTTCAGGGTATTTTTCGATGCAAAACCTCCACCCATATCAATATATATCACGGAAATGTTATGCGTTTTCTTTAGGTTCAAAGCCAAATCGGCCATTTTGCCTGCAGCTATTTTATAGGCACTTGGACTGAGCATGTAGGTGCCGATGTGGGTATGCAATCCTATCAGTTCCAATTTTCCCGAAGCCACAATTTTATTGAGCGCATCCCAGGCATGTCCACTTTCGTAGTTGAACCCAAAACGATCCCACATGGGATAAATACCAGTGTCCATATTTACGCGAATAGCTACACGCGGTTTGCGCGGAGCATCTTGCGCTAATTCTATTAATCGGTACAATTCGTCTAAATGATCAATGTGAATCGGCGAATTATTTTTCATGGCTGCCTTTAGGTCATCGTCTGTCTTGTCGGGGCCATTGTAAAGAATTTTCTCTCCCGGAATACCGTTTTCCAATGCTTTTTCATATTCAAAACGCGACACCACCTCAGCCCATGAACCATCCTGATGATACACATTGCAAATGGCATTTAAATAACAGGTTTTGTAGCTCCAGGCAAACTGCACTTTCGGATAGCGGGTTTCAAAAGCACGCTTTGCATTGCGGAAATTTTCCCTGATTTTTCGCTCAGAATAAACAAACAGCGGAGAACCAAACTTCGCCAAAAGCTCTTTTACAGCCACGCCGTCAATCTCTGTCACCGGCGCCCATTCGGTGCGCTTTCCGAACTTGTTCATCAGACCCGAATTGAGGTTTCGGATCAAGGGTCTTTCGTATTGCTTCTTTTCTACACTCATGTTGGATTAGGATTAATGGTAATTTACAATTCGCCTATAGTAGAAATCTGTTCGAAATCCTTTAGGTTCACAATCATATCATAAGAATAGCGGACAAACATTTTACCCACTTCATAGCTGCTGAAACACTGATAATCGCGCCCCATGGCCATATTCACCAGCGACTCCACCTGATTTTGGCCGGCGCCTACCGGCAAATAGCACCAGGCCGGAAAGCGAGGATTAATCTCTATCAAATAATACTCTTCTTCTGCCGTTTTTATAAATTCCAGCTCAAAAGGGCCATTCCACTTCGTATTGTGCACCAATCTGCGGGTAATTTCCATCAATTGCTCATCTTCTATCGTCACGCCCGACCAGGCTTTACCCTTATCAGTGATATACAATTTACGCATGGGCACGGCACCAATCAGATTTCCTTTTCCATCGCCTGCTCCGCAAACATTCACTTCGCTACCACGCACATATTCTTGCAATAAGATGGGTAAACCCCATTGCGCGGCTATCTTATGAAAATGTTGCACGGCTTGTTCGGCAGAATAGGCAATCTTGGCATCATAAAATTTACCTTTAACTACCAGCGGAAATCCAAATTCTTCGGCAATCTGTTCAATCTCTGCTGGCGTGAATACCATTTTCGCGAATGGCACTTTCACATCATGTTCTTTGCCATAGTCATACAGATTCACTTTGTGCCTTGCTTCAAATTGCTCCACAGTTGGCAACACCATTTTAATGCCTAATTCGCGCTCGAAGCGCTGCTGATTTTTAATGTAATTAAAAAGCTCGGCATCAAAATTGGGGAACAAAAAATCAAGGTTTTCCACAGCATTAATGTAAGCTAAGCGGTCAAACAAAGCTTCCATACCGGCCGAAGGGTAAGGAACCTGATAGGTCTTGTCCACCAAATCGTGCATGTAGATGCCCGGCTCCAGTGTTTCATAGCTCAAGCCAATGATGCGTACATCAAAACTCTCTGCATCGCGCAGGGCCCTGATCACCGGAACGCCCGGTCCGGGACTGTCAATGGCATTGAGTGCAGTGACGGCAATCGTATATTTCGGCTTTTCCGACATCATTCTGCAAGTTTTAGGCTGCTAAGCATATTTTTAAAATCATAGAGATCCTTTTCTACCGTAGCACGATCGGTCATGAAATGGTCCAAGAGACTCTTGACAATTTGTTCATCCGATTTGTCTTCTTTCATCATCTTCACAATCATGCTGCCAATGGGATTGATGGAATAAGAATCGCCTGTAGCCGGATTGAAAATAAATCCGGAATCACTCACAGCAATGTTTTTCTTTAACTTCATGGTAAGATAGATTTACAGCACAAGTGTAGCAAAAGACTGACGCCAATGCTTTACACTTTGCCGGTAAAAATGTGTAATTGTTTGATGGGGGCAAAGGGTACTTTTAAACGTGTCGAAGCAGCCATGGGGCTCTAAAACAAACAAAAAAGCACTCAAGCAGAATACATCTCAGCCATAAGAAAGCCCATTAAGGATAAAAATATTAACCCATTTAACCGAAAACGGGTTGATTCAGGCACCCGATGAGACAAAAAACGTCGTTGGGTGTTAGATTTAAAGATTAAAAAATCGCATTGGCGCTCTTTTCAAACAGAAGAGCAATCAAATCAATCTGAAAATAATGCAACAAAAGCTATAAATGAGTCAAATAATCAAGATAATCATAACTGTATCATGCTTTTTTACGAACTCCACAAAATGATAAAAACACTCAAAAAAATTTGAAAATAAGATAGCAATGAGTTTTCTTTAAAGAAAAAAACATTATGAAAACTTTACTCCACCACAGCACCACAGCACCACAGTTAAGCTAGGTTTATTAACCAAGCATTACATAGGTGTGATTACACCTGTTATATTAATTACAAACTCGAAAGTGATTCTCGATTCTGTAATTCCTTCCAATAATAAAAAAAAAGCAGAAATTCCTACACTCATTGCTATTCATCCCAACCCAACCCATGCTGCCAACGGATTTTGGTTACAATCTAACAATGGCGACGCTTTGTCTGGGCGATTGACTATTGTTGATGCTACAGGGAAGGAAGTTGTTAACATAAGGATTAACGATGAACAAGTAAAATACGTACCTACCGAATCGCTCCAAAAGGGTATGTATATGATGCGTTGGGTGGATAAAATGAATGGACTTCAATCTGAAAAGCTAATTGTTCAATAAAAAACCAATTCATCCTGCTGGTGCACACCAGCAGGATGTTTTTAAAGCAAAGCTTATGAAAAAGTTACTTGTTTTTTTATTGCTATTGTTTAGCTACCTTTCGGAATTTGTTGCACAAGGCAATTATGGTTCAAATATTTACATGAATGAATATCTTACTGGATACAGTCAAATTTTATCGCCGGTGATGCAAAAAGTAAATGATACGTATTACTTCATGGCTTATGTGAATAAGCCGACGCCATTAATTGGCATCAATTTCAAGAATGCTTTAGTTCAGGTAGATGATAATGGCATTATGTATGAATATTTATTAGATTCATTAAATCAAGCCCGCAACCCTGATTTTGGGCAAAATATTTATCAATTGAATGATTCAATACTTTTAATGACGGCATACAGCAGGGGCATATCAGAAAGCCAAACCCCATATTATATTAGAAAGTTTAATTTGCTGAATGATACATCGTATAATTATATTTATTACAATGAAAACAATGCTGTAAATTACTTCAGAGAAATTAAGAAATTCAACAATAATATAATTGTAATCGGATATCACCAGAAGGAAATTGGAAATGATTTTTTAGATGGTAGAACTCAAATATATAGCTACGATAGTAATTTAATTAATATACAATCTATTCCTTTTGTTGCATCTCATAGAGGTTTGCCCCATTCAAGGTTTGAATCCAGTCTTATAGATAATTCAGATATATTAATATCTTCCATGTTTTATGACATAAATCTACTTGCCTTCGCTAATCAATATCCCATGCGCCACAATTTATGGGTATTTAAGCTCGACTCCACGTATCAGATGGTGAATGAATATCGCGATAACTCAGACGGTACTTTAGGGGCTTGTTCTATTATCAAAGCGAATGATGGGGGATATTTGGTTTTTACAGGCAAAAGAGCCAGAGATTACTATAATCCGCCTCCCTTTGATGATATGTTTTCTCATACATCATTTAAAGGATTGGTTGTAAAACTCGATGAAAACCTAAACTTTCAATGGGAAAAAGCCTATACAGATTCAGCAGATGCACATAGTTGTCGTTTCAGAGATGCTATTCGAACGTCGGATGGAAACATATTGGCAGTGGGCAATTATTTTGGCTACCAAACGCCCGATTGCAACCATTGCAAGGATATGCTTATTTGGTTGGTAAAAATGAACGACAATGGAGAGGTGCTTTGGCAAAGGAAATACCGTTCTATTCCTGGTTATAGTACATGGACATTTACAGAAACCTTTCAGGTTTTGGAAGAAGAGGATGGAAATTTCAGGGTTTTAAATCAATTGATTGTAAATCAGCCTAACGATCCTATTCCTGTACAAAATATTCATGGGCAGTTTATGAATATCTTCCGCACCGATGCCAATGGCTGCGTAGCCCCTGATTGTGAAAGTGTGGGTTTAGAAGATTTTTATATAAAGCAGCCGGTTATTTTTTCCATTTACCCCAACCCCGCATCCGATTATCTGGCACTACACTTCACCGAACAGCTAGGCAGAAGCTATCAAATTACTATTATCGATATGCAAGGACGCGTTTTGCACAACAAAACCTGTGTAAATGACGGCTATGATTCCATCCTATCCTTACAAGGATACACACCAGGAACCTATCTCATTCATATCCAACAAAACGGAAAAAGGGTAGGAAGCAAACTTTTTGTAAAACACTAAATTCATCGCCTTTTCAAGGGCTATAAATAAACCAAGAAATCATGAAAAAACTAATACTTGTTGTTTTCCTTGCCTTTAGCTTTACCGTCAAATCCCAGGATTTTGCACCGATTGGGGCGAAGTGGTATTACAACACGGCAGCGCCAACGGGCAATCCGGCCCATCTGCTAATCACCTATCAGGTAAAGGGCGATACACTGTTGCAAAACCAGGTTTGCAGCATTGTAGGCGATGAAAACTCCGAATACTACCTGTATCAAAGCGGAGCGGAAGTATTTTTCTGGCACGGCAGCCAATTTCACAAAGTGTTCGACTTTTCGGTAAATCCCGGAGATACCGCAGTTTTGACCTGCCGCCTCTTGCATTTCGATGGTGCAACCTTGTTAGACAGCATAATTCAGGTGCAATGTGTGGTGGATTCCACCGAATTTATAAACGTGGAAGGCATTTCGCTTAAAAAGGTCTTTGCAAGGTCATTGCCTCACTCTGCCTTTTCAGGGGCCATTTACCCATATTTTCGATACATGGAACGGTTGGGGTCGGAGTATCAGTTAATGATCCCGACAGTGGTGGACGCCTTTGTGGGTACATTGCCAAGACTGCGATGCTACAAAGACGAAAACGTAGAATATATCCTGCCTTGGTGGGAAGAAACGGGCAAAAACTGCGACCACAGCGACCCCGTTAGCATCCATCAGCCGGATGTTGCCGTAGCATGGACTACATTCCCCAACCCTGCCAAAGAAATACTCCACATAGCCTTTCCGGAAGCGCTGGGCCAAGGCACTCTAATCACCCTCACCGACTTGCAGGGGCGCAAATGCCTGGAAAAACTGATGCCCCCAGGCACGCAAACAGAAAACTTGCAGATTTCGTACCTTCTCGCAGGGACCTACTTCCTTCACATTCAGCAAAACGGCAAACGAATGGGAAGTAAAATTTTTGTAAAACAATAAATTCATCGCCTTTTCAAGGCATATAATAAACAAAGCAATCATGGAATGTCCAATAGAGCATGCTCAAACCAACCGAAAATGAATATTCGGACATTCCATCTGACAAATAAAAAACCAAATTATATACAGATGAAATAACTAATACTTGTTGTTTTCCTGGCCCTTAGCTCTACCGTCAAATCTCAGGATTTTGCACCGATTGGGGCGCAATGGATTTACACCGTTGAATATTGCTTTCAAACACCCACCTATTGTGGTTACTATTATTTGAACGTAGAAAAAGACACACTAATCAACGATAAAGTGTGCCGCAAAATCAATAAAACCTACACGCAAACCAGCACTATAAACAGGGATACAACATTTTATTTATACAGCGAAAACAGGCAGGTATTTTTGTATGAAGCACAGAACAACAGCTTTAGAAAACTTTATGACTTTAATTTGAATACAGGTGATACGCTCCCAGTAGCCAGACTTGGTGAAACACCGCCTTTTTTCCCTCAACCGGGATTTAGTGTTCTTTCATTTGCTGTGATTGTAGATTCGACTTCAAATTACGAAACCAATGGTTTGCAATTAAGGGTACAACATACATCACCTTTAGCAGAACAGAGTTTCTATGAATTTTCAAACCGCACCATTGAGCACATTGGTAATACCGATCAGTTTTTTGGACACCCGGTAATTCGAGTCTTAGCTGGTTTCTATGGCTATTTGGTTTGTTATTCGGAAAATGGTCAGGTGCTGTATGGTACACCCGATTGTATATCAACTGGTATCGCAGAAGAAACTGAAACAAACTGGAGCTTATATCCTAACCCCAATGATAGAATGCTAAACATACGTCTGCCCAACAATTCATTTTTAAACGTAACGGCATCTATCACCGATCTTCAAGGCAGAACAGTTTTACAACAAATTGTGAATTCAGGTCAAAATGAAGTTTTCATTCAACTCAACCCTATCGCTGCGGGCACCTACCTTCTCCACCTCCAGCAAAATGGCAAACATTTAGGCAGTAAGATTTTTGTAAAACAATAAACTTCTTTTTGCTGAAGCTTATTTTTACTTCACAAAAAACGCATTATCGGTGGGATATTTCTAAGTCCTCTTAGCTTTTGTGATTAGGCTTGGAAAAAACTGCGGTATTGTTCACAATGCAGCAGGTCTTCTAAGGGTATGCGCTCACGTTCCAAATTTTGCTTGTATTCGCTTACGGTAAATCCACTCACTTTTCTAAATTGATTGCTCAAATACTGCACGCTACTGTAGCCAAGCATATAGGCAATTTCGCTCAGGGTAAATTCATCGCGCTCCAGCAATTCTTTCACCTTCTCGATTTTGAGTACAATAAGGTATTTTTCCAGAGTAGTGCCCGTGGTTTTGGAAAAAATGCGGCTCAGCTTATCGTAAGGCATTTGCAATTTGTCGCTGATGTAGTCGGAATTGCGAATGAGCGAATTGATATTCATCGCCTGAAAGATGAGCTCTACGGCTGCAATCTTAATTTTTTCGGTTATTTGTTGGTCATGATTCTTCGCCTCCGGAAAGCCCGCGACAGCTAATTGATTAAGCAATGCGTCTTTTTCCGATGCACTAAGCTTAGGATGTATTTCAACCTTACCCAAGCGCACAATAAAGGATTGTGTTGGAAACTCCTGTTCCAATATGTTTTCAACGAGCTTAATACAGCTGCGCGAATACATGTAAACAAGATGCAGGATGGTTTTCTCTTTTTCCAAAATCTAAACCGAAATAGCCGAACACAAAGGTAGCTATTCGTTCTTTAGACTTTTACCCGCACCAAAGGTTTAGCTTATGCTGTAATTTCCTCGATACCATATTTGGCATCGTAAGCAATTGCTTTTTGGAGTGTGGCTATTGAAATAGGCACTTCAGAAACAATCAACAAATTACTAAAGTCGCTACTGATACTGGCATTGAGCACACCCGGCACATCTTTCATCTGGGCGATGATGGTGCTGCGGCAACCGCTGCAAGTGATGCCTGTGAAATGATAAAGCGAAACCTGGCGTGATAATTTTTCAAGCTGAATAAAAAGTTCCGAACCCGCACGTGGCGCAGCAGAATTCAAAGCGGCATCAAATTGCCTGAAAGCGAAAGCATCCTTAAACAGCGCTTTGTATTCATTGGCAGAGCCTCCAAAGGGCGGCCCTGATTCAAAACTACGGTTAAAAAGTAAACCCGCCAATTGTCCGCCATTGGCAAGTAAATGAAACATTTTCAACACATATTTTTCTCTCCACTGGGGAGGCAAGGCACAAAAAAAGGTTTGCTCAATAATGAGATCATATTCACTCTGATGCGCAAAGAAATCACCTAAAACCACCTTGATTTCCGAACGATAGGCAAACTTTTGTTGCAAGCTTTCTACCGCCGTAGGCGCAATATCAATTAAGGTGATGTTTTGAAAACCGAGGTTGAGCAAATATTCCGCTTCGTAGGCATTACCACAACCAGGAATAAGTATCCGAAGATTTTTATCCGTAAGCGTATCAATAAATGCCTTGATGGGCGGAGAAACCATACCCAGGTCCCAGCCTGTTTGTCCTGCCTGATATTGCGCATTCCAATAATCAGCATTTAAAGGGCGATCACACACCGTCACACAACATTGCAAATCAGTTGCTTTCGTTTCCATAATCAAAAATACAATTCTTTAATGATAATATAAATCCCCATCACCAACACAAACCAACCAAACCCTTTTTTCAATTTTTCACTATCCACAAATTTGTTGAGATAATTTCCGATGAAAATACCTGCAATCGCAAAAAGTGTTACCAATCCAAGCAAAGTCCAGTCCATTTCAGTCTTTCCTAAATCGCCGGTAAAGCCAATTAAAGACTTGGCTGCTATAATGAGCAATGATGTGCCCACAGCTTGTTTCATTGGCAATTTGCTGAGCACCACCAAAGCAGGAATGATCAAAAAGCCGCCTCCGGCGCCCACCAAACCTGTGAGAATCCCGACCACAGTTCCTTCTGCGAATATCAAGGGATAATTAAACTGCTGTTGAGCAGGTTCTCCTGTATCACTTTTCTTCTTTCCTGAGCGAATCATCGAAAAGGAAGCCGCCACCATCAGCACAGCAAAAAGCAACATCAGTAAAATGCTCTTGCTAAGTTCAAAACCACCCAAATGCGCCACCACATCGGGAATGGCAGGAACGATGAAGGCCCTTGTGGCATATACCGCAGCGATAGACGGAATACCGAAAATGATAGCTGTTTTCATGTTGATCATCCCTTGGCGGTATTTGCGCCATGCCCCGATCAGTGATGTAGCTCCAACAATAAACAAAGAATAGGCAGTTGCACTCACAGGATTTACACCAAACAAATAAACCAAAACAGGTACCGTGAGAATAGACCCTCCTCCACCAATCAATCCAAGCGACAAACCAATGATGATAGAACCAATATAGCCGATAATTTCCACTTCTTAAATTTTAGGCAAAATTCGGCATTATCCGCAAGGCAGAGCGTGACTATTGTTACAATCATAGAAATCAGCTTACTGCCTTTCTACCTTATCGCGCTTGCCATGAATGATGAAGGAAGCACCCACGTCAATAGCGCCGGTGGTATGCCAGGTTTTGGCTCTGTTTGCTGGCCAGAAAGGACGTGACTTGTCTTCCACATCCTGCCATGAGCCATCCAATCGAATGCCTAAATGGGCATTCAGAAAATGCGCAATCTTAAATCCGGCACCTAAAGCAAGCGTGGCGCCAATGTTCATCCTAAGATAGTTGTCTGTCATCGGAAGGGTAGAGTTAGCAAAATACTGAACATCCCATTCGGCACTTCTCAGCATTGCAATCTGCGGGCCTACATTGAAGTAAAAATGCGTCGTACTTTTGGTAGATGAATACAAATGCAGGAGCAGGGGAATTTTCATATAATCCAAGCGTGCAAATACTTTTGTCCCCGTATCTACGCTGAAACGCTGACCCTGACGCGAAATTAGCAAATCAGTTCCCACACCTATACCATCCTTGAAATGATAGGAAACAGAAGCGCCAAAAGCCGATCGAAGGGTGGGAACATATTTCCAGGCTCCATTGTCGGAGTCGTCATTGTTAAACATCCAGGTGGTTTGTGGCAAAAATTTACCGCCAATATGTAGCCCTTTTTGAGCCTGAATAGGCGCACATGCTAAAGTTAACATGCAGAATAAGAAAATACGGTTCACAGGTTTAGATTTGATCATACAATAATACAGATTCATTCTGCTCGTATAGTTTAGCGTGAAAATTAATTATCCAAAAGCGTGATATTCAGGCATGTTAAAATAATCTATAATGCGCAGCTGAAATTTGCTTGTGTTGAAACGAATTTGCATCTTGTCACATTAAATTAAATCGCACACATTATGAAAGGTTTTCGTGTACCAGACTTACTCAAAAGATATAAAGAGCTTTACAACAAAGAAGATGCCCTTGCCTGCAAAATCAATGGCCAATGGCGCAAGTATCATATTGACGAATACATCAGCATCGTTAATGACATCTCCTATGCTTTAATTCATCAGGGAATCAAAGCGGGTGATAAAGTAGCCATCGTATCGCCGAATCGTCCGGAATGGAATTTTATTGACATGGGTGTGGCACAGATTGGTGCGGTTTCGGTTCCTATTTATCCCACCATCAGCGAAGCCGACTATAAATATATCATGAATGATGCTGAAGTGCGTATTGCTTTCGTTGCCGACGCGGACCTGCATCAGAAAATTAGCAATATCAAACCGGAAGTGCTATCATTGATGGAAATCTACACGTTTAATCAGGTGAATGGCGCCAAACATTGGACTGATTTTCAAAAAATTGGAAAACAAAATCCCAATCCTGAGCAATGCAAGGCGATGCTTGATGCCGTGAAACCGGAAGATTTGCTCACCTTGATCTATACCTCAGGAACCACAGGAGTGCCAAAAGGCGTGATGCTTTCGCACAACAACATCATGTCGAATGTTACTGCTGCCGAAAAGGTTTGCCCGGTAAAAAGTAACCACCGCATTCTGAGTTTTCTCCCCTTGAGCCATATTTTTGAGCGCATGCTCATTTATATGTATCAATATGTTGGTGCATCCATCTATTATGCAGAAAGCATGGACACGATTGGCGACAACTTGAAGGAAGTAAAACCCTTTGCTTTTTCCACTGTACCGCGACTACTTGAAAAGGTGTATGACAAGATAGTGGGCAAGGGCAACGAGCTCACCGGAATCAAACGAAAACTCTTTTTCTGGGCACTCGATCTTGGCCTGCGCTATGAACTTGATGGAAAAAATGGAGCATGGTATGAGTTTCAGCTTAAAATTGCCAATAAATTGATTTTCAGCAAATGGCGTGAAGCTCTTGGTGGAGAAGTGGGTGTGATTGTATCGGGAGCAGCTGCATTGCAACCTCGCTTGGCACGTGTTTTTACCGCAGCGCAAATTAATGTGCTCGAAGGCTATGGACTCACCGAAACTTCTCCGGTAATTTGCGTGAATACGCTAGACCCTGGTGGGCGAAAATTTGGAACCGTGGGCCTTCCTATCGATGGGGTAGAAGTGAAAATCGCTGAAGATGGAGAGATTCTCTGCAAAGGTCCAAACGTAATGATGGGCTATTACAAAAAGCCCGAGTTAACAGCCGAAGTTTTGAAAGATGGTTGGTTTCACACAGGAGATATAGGAAAGCTGGAAGATGGAAAGTATCTAAAAATTACCGACCGTAAAAAAGAAATATTCAAAACTTCAGGAGGCAAATATGTAGCGCCTCAAGTTTTAGAAAATAAATTCAAAGAATCGATGTTCATCGAACAGGTGATGGTGATAGGTGAAGGGAAAAAACATCCGGCTGCATTTCTTGTGCCTAACTTCCCTTATCTCGAAGAATGGGCAAAGGATGAAGGGATCAAATTCTCAAACCGTGAAGATCTTGTGAAGAATCCCAAAGTAATCGCAAAATATCAAAGTGAAGTCGATTTTTACAATCAAGGCTTTGGCTCATTTGAACAGGTGAAGAAATTTGAAATCATGTCTAATGAATGGGGAATTGACACCGGAGAACTGACGCCAACCTTGAAGCTTCGACGCAAAATCATCATGGAAAAATATGATTCGGTGGTGAAGAAAATTTATGATGAAGCATAATCAATAAAGCTCCATCCATGCCATAGAAACATGAAGACAAATCAAAATGCCTGAAGCTCTTTCGAACTTCAGGCATTTTTTTATAGTTGAGTGTTTAATCCAAATTAATCAATAGGAGGTGAACAATGAGCCGAACTATTTGATTTAGTTGGGGTAACCCCGATCTAGTGATTGTTTCAATTCCAATCCTTTTGAATTGATTACTAACACTTTATCGATTACGCATCTTTGAATGCGTAATTTGGGTTTAATTGCAGTTTAATTCAAATCGTAACGATCGAGGTTCATTACTTTCACCC
The DNA here is from genome assembly GCA_046294625.1 of Flavobacteriales bacterium. GTDB lineage: Bacteria > Bacteroidota > Bacteroidia > M30B66 > M30B66 > JBKBKN01. The sequence continues at coordinate 19,524 of JBKBKN010000011.1, read as the reverse complement.
AGGCATTCACAAAATCTTTCACAAACTTTTCTTTTGAATCATTGCTGGCATACACTTCAGCAAGTGCACGAAGCTCAGAATGTGAACCAAAGATCAGGTCAGCACGTGTAGCGCTCCATTTTACTTCACCTGTCTTGCGGTCGCGGGCTTCAAAAATTTCCTTGCTATTATCCTTGGCTTTCCATTCATAACGCATGTCTAGTAAATTGACAAAAAAGTCATTGCTCAGTGTGCCCGGACGTGAGGTGAAGATTCCATGTCTTGATTTGTCAAAATTGGTATCAAGTACACGCATACCACCTACTAACACCGTCATTTCAGGTGCAGTTAGACTTAAAAGCTGCGCTTTATCCACCAACAATTCTTCGGTGGAGAAAGTGTATTGCGTTTTTAAATAATTACGGAATCCATCGGCTTGAGGCTCCAGCACTTGCATACCATCTACGTCGGTTTGCTCCTGTGTGGCATCCATACGACCCGGCTTGAAGGGTACTTCAACCGTGTAGCCGCCGTTCTTGGCCGCTTGTTCGATAGCTGCACTTCCGCCTAATACAATCAAATCAGCCATAGAAACTTTTTTATCCTTGTTGCTGTCGTTAAACTTCTTCTGAATTTCTCTGTATTTAGCGAGCACTCTTTTTAATTGTGCAGGATTATTTACTTCCCAATTTACCTGAGGCTCTAACTGAATGCGCGCACCATTAGCTCCACCTTTAAAATCGGAGCTGCGGAAGGTCGAAGCTGATGCCCAGGCTGTGCTAACCAATTCACTAATGCTTAGGCCTGAACGTAAAATCTGACCTTTCAGATTACGAATATCATCGGCGTCGATCACCTTATGATCCAATGCAGGAATAGGATCTTGCCAAATGAAATCTTCTTTTGGCACCTCGGGTCCAAGATGTAAGATGCGCGGCCCCATATCGCGGTGTGTTAACTTATACCAAGCCTGAGCAAATGCTGTTTCAAACATTTCGGGATTTTCGTAAAAACGTCTGGAAATCCTTTCGTAAACAGGATCGAATCTCAAGGACAAGTCTGTTGTGAGCATGGTCGGTTTATGTTTTTTATTTTGGTCAAAAGCATCTGGTACCATCACCTTGGGATTCTTTGCTACCCACTGATGAGCTCCTGCCGGGCTCTTACTGAGCTCCCATTCATTTTCAAACAAACTTTTGAAAAATCCATGACTCCACTTATCAGGTGTTGTGGTCCAAATTACTTCTAAACCAGAAGTGATGGCATCTTCGCCTTTACCTGACTTGTAGTTGCTTGTCCATCCAAAGCCTTGCTCCTCGATACTGGCAGCTTCAGGTTCAGCACCTACATGACTTGCCGGACCGGCACCATGTGTTTTGCCGAGGGTGTGCCCACCGGCGATCAAAGCAACAGTTTCCTCATCGTTCATTCCCATACGGCCAAAGGTTTCACGAATATCTTTTGCAGCCGCTACAGGATCAGGGTTTCCGTTTGGCCCTTCCGGATTCACATAAATCAGTCCCATTTGAACAGCAGCTAAAGGACGCTCTAACTGACGGTCGCCTGTGTAGCGCTGGTCATCGAGCCATTTCGACTCCGATCCCCAATATACATTGCTCTCAGGCTCCCACACATCTACTCGACCACCACTGAAACCCAAGGTTTTGAATCCCATTGACTCCAAAGCAACATTTCCAGCCAGAATCATTAAGTCAGCCCAGGATATTTTGCTGCCATACTTTTGTTTAATCGGCCAAAGTAATCGGCGCGCTTTGTCAAGATTGGCATTATCCGGCCAGCTATTGATAGGTGCAAAACGCTGTTGACCATCGCGCGAACCACCGCGGCCATCGGCCGTTCGATAGGTCCCTGCACTGTGCCAAGCCATACGAATCATCAATCCACCGTAGTGCCCATAATCAGCCGGCCACCAGTCTTCTGATTTGGTCATCAATGCTGCCAAATCTTTTTTTAATGCCTGATAATCTAAACTGTTGAAGGCCTTTTTGTAGTCAAAATTTTCTCCCATCGGATTAGACAAATTTGAATGCTGACGAAGCACACTCAAATCCAACTGATTGGGCCACCAGTCTTGGTTGTTCGGTCCCCTTTTGCCTTTTGCAGGTTGATCTGCTTTGATTGCCCTTTCTGATTCCTTGCTTACAGCGCCAAAATGAAAAGGACATTCCCCTTTACTATCGGCAGATAGCTGACCGAATGCGTGCATACTCAGCACCATCGTAGCAATAATGATTGTTGTTTTCATAGTTATGATGTTTTTAGTTTTTTAAGGTAATGAGACAAAAGTAAGGCTTGGATCTCATCTATAAAAACCATATTTTTGATTTCAATATTGACAAAAGCGATGAATATTCACCAATTTCAATACATTACATCACTTGCCGAGAAAAAGCACTTCGAAAAGGCCGCTGATGCATGTTTTATCAGCCAATCTACCTTAAGCACAATGGTGGCAAAATTCGAAGAAGAGATTGGCATCATGATTTTCGATAGGAAGAAAAAGCCACTTGAAGTAACTGATGAAGGAAAAAAAATTATTGATCAGCTCAAGAAAATCAATAAGGAAATCAGCAATCTTGATGAACTTACACAGGAAATAAAAGGAAAAATAAAAGGGGCATTAAGTATTTCAGTTATTCCAACCATTGCACCCTATCTTTTGCCATTGTTTTTACATGATTTTGCGAGTCGGTTCTCAGAATTAAATATTGAAGTAAGAGAGCAGACCACAAGCGAAATTCTACGTCAATTGAAATCCCGAGAATTAGACATTGGCATTATATCAATCCCTGTTAGGGACGACGAGCTGATTGAATACCATCTTTACGACGAGCCCTTTGTATTTTTTGATGCATCGCAAGCGCATGAGCAAACCGTGACAGCGCAAGAGTTGGACATTAGTAATCTTTGCTTGCTCGAAGAAGGCCACTGCATGCGTACCCAAGTGTTGGAATTATGCGAATACCATGAAAAAAACTTAACCAACAAACTCAACTTTCGCTACAAAGCCGGTTCGATTGATAGTCTGCTTCGTTTTGTAAGAAGTAATAAGGCTTCTACTTTACTGCCTTGGCTAGCAGCGATGGACTTAAATGTTGACCAACAACAACACGTGAGCCGCTTTTCAGAGCCCGTTCCATTTCGCACCATTGGGCTTGTAGTGCATCGTCATTTTGTAAAACACAAAATATTAGATATGCTCAAAGATGATATTAAAGTGAAAATCGCAGGTAAACTTCCTGCAATAAATTTAAATGGGAAACAACTACTACCGGTTTGATCACATTGACCGAAACAAAAAAACAAAGCCCCACCAATATGGCAGGGCTCAGGAAATGAATCTGACAATATCAATTAGGAGATAATATTGGCAGCAATATATTCGCGATTCATACGGGCGATATTTTCTAAAGAAATTCCTTTAGGACACTCTACTTCACATGCCCCAGTGTTGGTACAATTTCCAAAACCTTCTTCGTCCATCACCTCCACCATTTTCTTTACACGAATGGCAGCTTCGGGGCGGCCTTGTGGCAAGAGCGCCAATTGCGACACCTTAGCAGACACGAACAACATGGCAGAAGCATTCTTGCAAGTGGCTACACAAGCACCACAACCAATGCATGCCGCAGCATCAAATGCTGCATCAGCATCCGTCTTCGGAATGGGAATACTGTTTGCGTCAACGGCATTTCCAGTATTCACTGAGATGTAACCACCAGCAGCAATAATTCTGTCGAATGCCGAACGGTCTACCATCAAATCCTTAATTACCGGGAATGCTTTTGCTCTCCAAGGCTCTACCACAATTGTGTCGCCATCTTTAAAGTGACGCATATGCAACTGACAAGTCGTGGTGCCGGTTAATGGGCCATGCGCACGACCGTTGATATACATACTGCACATTCCGCAGATACCTTCGCGGCAATCGTGGTCGAAAGCAATCGGTTCTTCGCCTTTCATCACCAATTCATCGTTGAGCACGTCAAACATTTCAAGGAAAGACATGTCTTCCGACACATTGTTCATCTGGTATGTTTGCAAAGCGCCTTGCGCATTCTTATTCTTTTGTCTCCAAACTTTGAGTGTAATCTTCATAGCACTTTAATCTTTTAAAATTATTTGTAACTGCGTTGAACGAGTTTCACATTTTCGAACACCAGTTGCTCCTTGTGCAATACTTCGGGCTGGTTTTCACCTTTGTATTCCCATGCAGCAACATAGGCATAATTGTTATCGTCGCGCAATGCTTCACCATCTTCGGTTTGATACTCTTCGCGGAAGTGACCACCACAGGATTCATTTCTGTTGTAAGCATCATCGATCATTAACTCACCCAATTCAAGAAAGTCGGCAACGCGAAGTGCCTTTTCCAGCTCAGGATTCAATTCATCAGCAGAACCCGGGATGAAAACATTCTTCCAGAAATCAGCGCGAAGTTCCTGCACCATCTTTTTAGCTTTTTGAAGACCTTCAGCATTTCTGGCCATACCGCAATATTCCCACATGATCTTACCTAATTTACGATGAAAATGTTCTACAGGCTCCTTACCTTTCACTTTCATCAAGCGCTGAATAATGTCCTGAACATTTTTCTCCGCTTGCTCAAATGCTTCATGCGAAGTAGGAATTGCGGGAGTTTTGATTTCTTTAGATAAATAATCGCCAATTGTAATCGGCAATACGAAGTATCCGTCAGCCAATCCCTGCATCAAGGCTGAAGCGCCTAAGCGATTTGCTCCGTGGTCGGAGAAGTTACACTCTCCTGTGGCATATAATCCAGGGACAGTGGTCATCAGGTTGTAATCTACCCAAAGGCCACCCATGGTATAATGCACAGCAGGATAGATTCGCATGGGCGTGCTATATGGATCTTCTCCAGTGATTTTTTCATAAATCTCGAACAGGTTTCCATAACGTGCTTCGATTACATTTTTGCCCAATCGCTTAATGGAATCGGCAAAATCGAGATACACGGCCATTTTGGAAGGACCTACACCATAGCCGGCATCGCAACGTTCTTTGGCTGCACGTGACGCAATATCCCGTGGAACCAGGTTACCAAAGGCAGGGTATCTTCTTTCAAGATAATAATCTCTTTCTTCTTCAGGAATATCGGTTGGTTTGCGTGGATCATCTTTTTTCTTTGGAACCCAAATACGACCATCATTTCTTAAACTTTCGCTCATTAAGGTGAGTTTAGATTGATGATCTCCCGACACTGGAATACAGGTTGGGTGAATCTGGGTGAAACAAGGGTTTCCGAAAAATGCTCCTTTTTTGTGCGCTTTCCAGATAGCTGTGGTATTAGACCCCATCGCATTGGTGGAAAGGAAAAAAACGTTGCCATAACCACCTGTGGCCAACACCACTGCATGCCCGAAAAAACGTTCCAATTTCCCTGTGATAAGGTTGCGAGCAATGATGCCCCTTGCTTTTCCATCAATAAGCACTACATCCAACATCTCATGGCGAGCATACATTTTCACGGAGCCCTTTCCAACCTGACGGCTTAATGCGCTGTATGCACCTAACAAAAGCTGCTGTCCGGTTTGACCTTTGGCATAGAATGTTCTGGATACTTGCACTCCACCGAACGAGCGATTATCTAACAAACCACCATACTCACGAGCAAATGGAACACCCTGTGCAACGCACTGATCGATGATTTGGGTGCTTACTTCGGCAAGACGATGCACATTGGCTTCGCGCGAACGATAGTCTCCGCCTTTTACTGTATCGTAAAATAAACGATGAACACTATCGCCATCATTGGCATAATTTTTTGCAGCATTGATACCTCCTTGAGCAGCAATACTGTGTGCACGACGGGGGCTATCCTGAAAACAAAAAGCCTTCACCTTGTACCCCATCTCACCCAATGTAGCAGCTGCTGAAGCTCCTGCAAGGCCTGTCCCCACTACAATAATCTCTATATTCCTTTTGTTGGCGGGATTCACCAAAGGAATGCTCGATTTGTATTTTGTCCACTTCTCTGCTATCGGACCCGGCGGAATTTTTGCATCTAATGTCATACGCGTTTTATTTATGAAAACAAATAATTATTCATTCAGTTTAACGAAGAAAAAAGTAAATCGGCATGGCCGCGAAACCAAGGGGGATTATGATAGCAAATACCCACAAGCTCAGCGCAGCAATCAAACCATTATATTTTTTGTGATTAACGCCAAGGGTTTGGAATGCGCTTTTGAATCCATGCACAAGGTGAAATGATACGGCAAACATGGCAAACACGTAAAAGAATGCAAGTAAAGGATTTTTGAAACTTTCTGCCACTTCCTTGTAAAGGTCTTTCACGATGATCACTTTTGCTTCTCCATCAATCACATATTCTTCCATTTTGTCTTTAATTTCGCCGGTAAATGGAGTAACTGTAATATCTCCAGTGGCAATTTTCTCGGTATATTGCGTGTAAGGCACATAACCAAACTTATATTCAAACCAAAAATCGCTCATGTGCACAACTATAAAAACCAATATGATGGTTCCTAAAATACCCATATTTCTGGAAGCCCATGAAGAGCTTGAACCGCTTGTGCCTACTACATAGCTTATCGGTCGAGCTTTGCGGTTTTCATAGGCTAAATAAATTCCTTTGAATGCATGGTAAAGAATGGCAGCATAAAGCAGATAAGAAACTGTTTTAATCAATGGATTGGTCGTCATGAACACAGCATAGACATTGAATGCCAATCCGCCGTCGTTCTTGAAAAGTTGCAGATTCCCTACCATGTGGATAATCAGGAAGGAACAAAGAAAAAGCCCTGTAAGGGCCATAATAACTTTCTTTCCGAGTGATGAAGAGAAAAAGCTGAGTCCTGTTTTTGCCATTTTACAAATAAATATTTATTCTTTGAATTGATGCGCAAATGTATTTCATCGATCTGTTCATTACAAATATTACATTCATTTTATTGCCATTGATGTTATATATCTTTAACAATTAGTCTGAGCGATTGTTTTTATGATATGCATTAAACCAAGCATCTACACTGCATTTGACTCATCAGCATCTCCAAGCTGATCTGATTCTGATTAGTTTGGCCAATAATTTAGACTGATGCTAAATTACTCTCAATGCTAGTTCGCTTCAACAAACTCCCATGCCTTGGTTTCGGGTAAAAGGGCTTGAATGAGAATATTTTCCTTTTTAATGGGATGAATAAACTGCAAGGCTCTTGCATGTAAACAAATCGACTGATCGGGATTAGCCCTCCTAGCTCCATATTTTACATCTCCCTTAATTGGATTGCCTATGTGCGCAAGCATTACTCTTATTTGATGATGCCTTCCCGTATGCGGATGTATCTCTAAAAGGCTGTATCGATCATACTGACGGACAAGTCTATAGGACAAACTGCTGGCTAACGCATTCTGTCGTGGATTTTCTGAAAAAAAAGATTTATTGAGTTTCTCATTCCTGAAAAGATACCCTTCAATTTTTCCTTCCTTCAACAGAGGCGCGCCTTCTACTAAAGCCCAATATGTCTTTTTTACTTGCTTATCTCTGAACAATTCATTCATCCGCGAGAGTGCTTTTGATGTCTTTGCTAGCAACACCACTCCGCTTACAGGACGGTCAATTCTATGTATTACGCCAATAAACGCGTCTCCGGGTTTTTCATACTTCTTTTTCAGAAAATCGGCAACAAGCTCGCTCAATGGCTGGTCTCCTGTTTTGTCGCCCTGCACAATTTCACCTGCAAATTTTAGCACAGCGATCAGGTGATTGTCTTCAAATAAAATTCGCTTCTCGTCAAGCATGCAAAAAGAAAAGGCGAAGGTAAGGCTTTTAAAAGAATCTATTCTTCCGGCAGCTGATACCTTCGTCTAATCAATGACACTCAAATACTTAATGCTTGTGTTTCAGCTTCAAAATGAAATACACTGGCACTAGCCAACTCTTGTTCGGGCAATAGTGCAATGAAACCAGTACCTTTCAATAAAGCGTTTTGTGCTTGAATAAGATTGCTAAGCAATACTTTTCCGGTTACATAAAAATGTGTCTGAGATTGGTGACGATCATAAACCTGTTCGAACGGAAGCAGCGATTCTTCTTCAGCATGGTTGAAACGATAGAATATGTCTACAAATACTTGCTTCTGATAGTGCAATCCCGAGTTTTGCTTAAGCTTTTTATACTCGTAATGATAATCAAAAGCCAAGGCCGAAATGTCTGACAATACTGCCGAACCTGTTGGATTTCCACCTGCGCCCTTGCCTAACAAGAATTGCTTATCGGCAAAAGCGGATTGAACAGTAACTCCATTGTATTCATATTCTACATTGTACAAGTAATTGTCGGGGCGGATAAATTGTGGTGCAACCCAAAGTGAAATATGGCCATCGTCGAGCTTACGCGCTTGAGGTACTACTTTAATTTTTAAGCCTTTTTCCCGTACATAATTCAAATCAACATCGCTGAGTGTGTGAATGCCGAAATGAAAAACTTCATCAGGATGCACAATGAGGCCAAAAGCATGTGCAGCGAGAATAACCAATTTATATAAAGGATCGTAGGCCTGAACATCAAGGGTAGGGTCGCTTTCAGCAAAGCCAAGCTCTTGAGCAAGCTTTAAGGCTTCGTCATAACCAAGCCCATCTTTAAAAATTCGGGTGAGAATGTAATTAGACGAACCATTGAAGATGCCACTGATGGATGCAAGTAAATCATTGTCGTAATATTCTTCCAGATTTCGGATAATCGGAATACTGCCGCAAGCTGCACCTTCGTAAAGCAAGGCTACGCCATGTTTTTGTTGCAGTTCAACCAGTTCATTAAGATGCAGTGCCAGCATTTTCTTATTGGCTGTTACCACATTCTTTCCTGATTCTAAAGCCTGTTTTACAATCAGATAAGCCTCATGGGGATCGTCGATCAACTCCACAATGGTATTGATTTCTTGATTTTGGAGTATTTCCTGCTTGTCAAAGGTGAAATATTCCGCAGGCAGTGATCTTTTCTTGTTTCGATCCTTCACCGCAATTTTAACTATATCGGCTTTGATACCTTTCGTTTCGTGTAATACATGAAAAAGTCCCTGACCTACACATCCGAAACCGAATAATCCTATTTTAATTTTTGACATACGTTGTTTTGTTTTGAGTGATTAAAAAATGTTTGAGAATGGAAGAAAGCTTTTGTGTTTCTACCAAGAATCCATCATGGCCATACACCGAGTCAATCTCGGCATATTGCGCATGTGTAATGTGTTCGCGCAAGAATAATTGTTCCTCAGGAGGAAATAGCAAATCACTTAGAATGCTAACCACTATGGTATTACTCTTGATGGCTCTGAGTGCTTTTGCCAAACCGCCACGGCCACGTCCCACATCGTGGCTATCCATTGCTTTTGATAGCCTGTAATAAGACAATGCATTAAATCGGCGGGCGAGTTTTTCGCCTTGATAGCGCTGATAGCTCACAGCCTTTGGAGTACCATCGAAGTTTTTGCCTTGTTGGGCATGCTGATAAGTAAAATAATTGCGATAGCTGAGCAATGCCATGGCTCTGGCTGTTTTCATTCCTTGCAAACCGGCATTGGCAGCATCGCTTCTCCAGCTTGGATCAGTTTCGATGGCCATTCTTTGGGTTTCGTTGAAAGCGATCCCCCAAGGCGAATGTTTGGCATTGGTGGCTATCAATGCAAGATTTTCGAATAAATCTGAATCTTGAATTGCCCATTCCATGGCTTGCTGTGCGCCTTGAGAGCCGCCTATCAACAGATGAATTTTACCCAATTGCAATTTTTGATGTGCCAGTGAGTGCACTTTGGCCATATCGCGGATAGTGAACTCTGGAAAAGTATGGTAATAAGGCTTTCCTGTTTCTGGCTTGTTGCTTAATGGTCCCGTAGTTCCATAACAAGAACCAAGATTGTTAATACACACAATAAAATAATCGCGCGGATTAAACAAATCCTTTTCGCCAAACAAACCCGGCCACCAATCAAATACATCGGCATTTGCAGTAAGCGCATGACAAACCCAAATCACCTTACTTGAGTCAGGTTGAAATGATCCGTAGGTTTCGTAATAGACTTCCAAACCGGAAAGCACTTCTCCTGACTCAAGCTGAAAGGGTTCATTAATTATTAATAATGGCATTTTCGTGGTGATCTGAGTTTATTTTTATATGTATTAAACACTAGCAACGGCGATACTTTTCTCAATGGCTTGACCAATGTCTTCTTTGATGTCATCAATATGCTCGATGCCAACAGACAAACGGAGTAAGCCAGGAACAACTCCCGCTGAAAGTTGTTCTGATTCGGAAAGTTGCTCATGAGTTGTACTTGCCGGGTGAATAATCAGTGTTTTTGCATCACCCACATTGGCCAAGTGACTAACAAGTTTAAGCTCATCCACCAATTTATCGGCGGCTGCTTTTCCGCCTTTTACTTTAAAGCTTAGCACACCGCCAAAGCCATTTTGCAAATACTTTTTGGCCAATGCATTATAAGGGCTGCTCTTTAGTCCAGGATAGTTGACATACTCCACGGCCGAATGATTTTCGAGCCAATTGGCCAATGTCAAAGCATTGTCAACCGTTCGCTGCACTCTTAAGGAGAGCGTTTCAAGACCTTGCAAAAGCAAGAATGCATTAAAAGGGCTTAAGGCCGGACCATAGTCGCGAAGGCCTTCTACACGGGTTTTGATGGCAAATGCAATATTGGGCAGACCAAGTGGATTATTTACTCCAAATACTTCTGCAAACTTTAACCCATGATAGCCTTCTGCTGGTTCAGAGAACTGAGGAAATTTACCATTGCCCCAGTCAAAATTCCCACCATCTACAATCACACCGCCAACGCTTGTACCATGACCACCAATCCACTTAGTGGCTGAAGCGACAACTACATTCGCTCCATATTGAATAGGTTGAAATAAATAGCCGGCAGCCCCAAAAGTGTTATCCACCACCAAAGGAATTTGATGCTTGCGAGCAATAGCAGCAATTTTTTCGAAGTCAGGAATATTGAAATGTGGATTACCTATACTTTCCAGATAAATGGCCTTGGTCTTTGCATCAATCTTCGCTTCAAACTCTTCGGGTACATCCCCATCAACAAAGCGTGCCTCAATACCCAGCTTTTTGAACGACACTTTAAACTGATTGTAAGTGCCTCCATACAAAAAAGATGTGGTAATAAAATTGTCACCTGTTTCGAGTATATTAGTTAGCGCCAAAAACTGAGCCGCCTGTCCGGAGCTCACTGCAACAGCCGCCACTCCACCTTCGAGGGCAGCAATTCTTTGCTCAAAAACATCAGTGGTTGGGTTCATGATGCGTGTGTAAATATTCCCGAACTCTTTCAAGCCAAATAGATTGGCAGCATGCTCGGAATTATTAAACACATAAGAAGTAGTTTGATAAATGGGTACAGCTCTTGATTTAGTTACTGGATCAACATTTTGTCCTGCATGTAGCTGTAAGGTTTCGAATCTTAATTTGTTTGACATTTTTAATTGTTTTTAAAGGGTTTGTGAAAATTGATTTTAGCATTGATTCCGGCCGAAATCTTGCGTAAAATGTATGATAGAGCATAACTGATCCGGGCGCGCCTCCGGCAATCAGTTCACTATATCCAAAAGTTGAGAAAGGGTAATAAACTCAACGGTTGGTTAGTTGCAACAGCAACAACACCAACAACAAGGAGTTGATATGTAAAGGGTGGGTGAAACGAAAGGTGCGTTTGTTTGATCGAATTTTTGCGTTTTGTTTTTTGTTTCCATTTTGCTCTTAAATTTATATTTCTCCTTTTAGGAGCAGGATTTGGCACCTTTTCACGTTTGATGGTTGCCCGAGGATCATAGAGCCTGTCTCTCCCCTCGTCTTTATAAACTGAGCCGAATAGTATTCGACACCAATCAGAGCACAAAAATATAGACCCGCTTTTTCATGTGCAAATAAAATTCTGTTAAATTTACGTTAAGTCATTTTTTTGGCACAAAAACAACTGATTATGAACGCATTAATCACGACAATCATTTTCATTTTGGGTCTATCATTCAAAAAATCACAATTAATTCAAGCCAAATTTTAACTGCTACAAACGCAGCAATAGACCTTATCAACTAAGAAAAAAGCGGACGTGTATCAAAAAGGTCAGAACAAGACTGACTACGTTTCACTATTTATAGGCTGCGCACTCTTCTTCCTTTGCAGTGATTTTGAAGGTGATGGTTAACATAGCGAAAGAGTACCAATCTTTTGTTTTTGAATTTCCTCTTTGACGACCTACATTGGTTATACCGGGTTCAACCAAAGACCGGTCGGCAAGAATCGCGGCCGCTTCGCCTTTTTCTGCAAGCAAAACCAAAGGACTAACGTAGGTTTTGCTGACATCATCCAAATAATCTGTAAAAGTTCTTCTTAAACCCCATTCCAAGGCAAAGCCAATACGATTATTGAAATGCCATTTGATGCCAACGCCAAAAGGTAAGGACACACTAGTGAGCGAATAGGGTCTTCTGTCGGGATGTGCTGTAGTGCCTTGGCCTTCCGTCCCGAGTGGTTGCAGGGGAACATAAACTCCATCGAGAAATGCTCTTGGATTGTGATTGAAAATAGCCAATCCACCAAATATGAATGGCGTAAATTTGTAGGCATCATCGCCCACCTCATAAGGAAGGAAGTTAAACTCTAATACACCGCTGAATTCTGCTACATGTGACCTGAAGGACAGATTTCGGTTTAGTTGAAACGGATTATTCGACAAGGCATCATCGCCTCTTATGGCCCCATACAAAGCATTGAAGCGCCATGCAAATCGTCTATTAACATTCTTACGATACATCAATCCAAAGGCCAGTTTAGATTGGAAGAATTGCCTTGCCGGATTGATATCACCAATGTAATAGGAAGTACCAATCATAGGGCCAATTTCAGAATATTGCTTAAATTTCTGTGCCTGAGCGTTGAAGCTAAGCAAGAGTAAAAAAGCAATTGGATAACTAATCAGCCTGATGTTCATGAAACCGTTTTACAGTAGATAACGCAAAAATGTTATCTGAATTTTGGAAGGATGCTTCTACCCGATTTCAATCGATAATTTAATGTAATGATCCCAAACATATAGGCATCGCGATCGGTAGGGTCTCCACGTTGCTGACCTGTGGAAGCAGAACCGGGAATAAAATCAGGACTATTTGGATTGGCGCGATTCGATAATGAAGCAGCAACAGGACCATAGGCTTCACCGATGAGCGTAGGGGAGAAATATGTTGTGCTCACATCATCAATATAGTCAGTAGTAGTAATTCGCATACCATATTCAAAACCGATAGTCCAGTTTTTGTCAGACAATGGCACTCTGAATCCAAAACCGATTGGAAAACACATCTGTAATCTTCGATAGGGCTGACGTGTGGCTGCTATGCCTTGCCCTTCAGTGCCAAGAGGCTGAAGTGCCCACCAACGACCACCAAGTTTTCCTTTAGGGTTAAACCAAAAAGCTCCAACTCCCGCAAAACCATATAAATTCAAGTCAATTCCGCTTCTGCCTCTTACCCCTTGAAGACGGTAACGGCTTTTCGTTGACCGCAACTGTAACACAGAAAACTCTACTTGCCCCGATAGTTCTACTATTGGAGAACGAAAACTTAAATTTCTGTTTCGGCGAAAAGGCTCTAAGGTCAAAGAATCTCGACCTGCAACTCTTCCATATGTCAAGTTAGCCTTATAGGACCACATGGGACTTTTACGATATCGGAAACCGAGATTAACGGCGGGCCTAGTCATCAAAAGCTCCAAATCTCGGAGACCATTGGTCCCAATTTGATTTGCACCGCCTAACTCTCCGAGAAAATTGGCGAAACCTAAGCCATAAGTAACTTCGCTTCGGTCAAGAAATCGACCTCTTTTTCTTTGCGCATCAGCAACTGTTGTGATAAACATCAGCGCAAGAAGAGATAGTATATATTTTTTCATTCTGTAGAGCCTGTTTGGGGCAAAGATAAAATTATTTTTCAATCGCAGTTTTTAATTCAGGTAAACATTTCAATAAATTCACCGCAATCCTTGTTTATATGCATGCTGAGTCTATTAAAATTAATCATACTTTTGCAGCGCTTTTTGGAGAGGTGTCCGAGTGGTTGAAGGAGCACGCCTGGAAAGTGTGTATACCTCAAAAGGGTATCGAGGGTTCGAATCCCTCTCTCTCCGCCAATACAATTTGATGCCCGCAAGGGCATTTTTTGTTTCTGACAGGAGCCAAGCTTGCTTGTGCGAACAGGAGAAAATAAAAAAATGAGACGAAGTTCACAAAATTGTGTTGATGCCCCACATCTAAGGGATCAAAAATATTTTCAATTCAACTTAAATCCCGCAGAGATTAAATATTGGTAACCTTACAGCAAAACATCCTTGAAACCCCGAAGGGGGTGATATTATTTTTAATACGATGAAGCATAGATCAGCCCTACAACGGGAGTCATAAAACACAATAAAAATCCTACATTATAAAAGTGATGTGCCCGAAAAGGTGTTTTCATCAGAAATCAAGCTAATAGAAGTAAATTACCCACTCAGCTTAAAACCTTCAGACATTACAATAAAGCATCTATATTCGCGTGATTAATAATGTTGAAATACCAAGCAATAATTTGGCGTTTATCTTTGCCTGCATTACTCATGCTTTTGTTGGTCATGAGCTCATGCCGAAAGGACGTTTTCGATGATGACCCTGCGCTAAAACTCCAGTTTTCGGCCGATACCGTTTATTTTGATACTGTTTTCGTTACGATGGGGTCGGTGACCAAACGTCTAAAGGTTTACAATCCATCGAATAACAAAGTGCGTGTATCCAATATTCGTCTTGCAGGCGGCAGCTCATCTCATTTTCGTTTGAATATTGATGGTGTTTCTTCTCGCGAAGTCAGTAATGTTGAAATTGAAGGTAAGGACAGTTTGTATATTTTTATTGAAGTAACGATTGACCCAAACAATGATCTTTTGCCCTTCGTTATTAAGGACTCAATAGAATTTGTCACCAACGGCAATCTTCAGGATGTGGACTTAGTGGCATGGGGTCAAAATGCATTATTTTACCGTCCCACAACCTTTGTTCAGGGGCTTCCTCCCTACTCCGTACTTTCAGAAAATACTACTTGGACACCCGACTTACCTGTCGTGATTTTTGGTTATTTGGTTGTAGACTCCGCAGTCACCTTAAACATTGAAGCCGGTGTGAATGTGCATTTATTTAATAACTCCGGCCTTTGGATCTTTAAAGATGGTACCCTTCGAATAAATGGAACTGCGCAAGATTCTGTTGTTTTTCAGGGTGTGAGAAGAGAACAGGCATTTCGTGAGCGGCCTGGTCAATGGGATCGAATCTGGATTAATCAGGGCAGCAGCAATAACAAAATTTCGCACGCGATCATCAAAAACGCATTCATTGGTATTCAAGCGGAAAATGTAACTGCATTCGGCGAATCGATACAACGTGAGCTGCTCATCGAAAATACACATATTCGCAACATGTCGGGCTTTGGCATATTTGGTGCTGATTACATTATCAAAGCTAATAATCTTTTAATTAGCAATTGCGGTAATTACTCTGCAGCGCTTATTCGAGGTGGAGATTACCAGTTCAGGCACTGCACGTTTGGCAACTATTGGACTTCCAGCATACGGAGTACGCCTTCCTTATTTTTTAGTAATTATCAATTGGGGCAAGGGGGAACACTTACAGTGAAACCACTTCAGAATTGCTATTTTGGCAACTGCATTATCTATGGTAATATCAACAATGGCAGTGAGATAGAATTTGACCGCGATCAATCTGCTGCATTCAATTATCAATTCGAAAACAGTTTGATTAGAATGACTGATGAGTTTTTCAATATTGACCCTAGTCGATTTATCAATGTAATTCGAAACCAAGACCCTCAATTCAAAAATCCTGCAACAGACGAACAAAACTATCGTTTGCGAAGCAGTTCGCCCGCTATAAATGCCGGTAGCATTGTCATCTCCAATCAATTCCCGGTTCTCAGCACCGACCTTTCGGGCAACGACCGTTTGGCAGACGGGCAACCCGACCTTGGCGCATTTGAATTCGTTCCCTAATTCAGCTTATTTGTTAAAAAGGCTTTTTAAGATGATTTCTAAATCGTTGCTGATTTTATAATCCTTAGCGTAGAGCATATTGGCCTGCAAAATGATTTTTGGATCGGTAACAGCTTGCTGAAACGCGCTTAAAGGATGAAAAATGCCTAGCTTAATTTTGGGTAAATGCAACAAGTCTTCTGCGCTTATTTGCGGTGAATAGCCTACCCATGAAAATCGCGAACTGAAAAGTATCGAGAATGCCTTGGTAAAAATATCAAATGGCTTTTCAATCAAAAACACATAAAAGGGGAACATTACGATAACTGCAGATGAAAATAACACATCAAAAATACGTTTCTTTCTGCGGTTGCCAGGTTTGTCAATAGAATTTAAACCTACAACATATAGTTCGCCGGGCTCATCAATTGAATTGCTCCCTATGATGTATAAGCTCTCCGGTGGAGCAATTTTGTATTCCAGACCCGCATCAGAAGTTTGCATCATCAAATCCATGATTTGCTCTGCACTTAAATCACTTGCACAAAAAATGATTTCATTGATGCTGAACACATTACTCAAAACAGCAATTTCGTTAATGCTCCCAATGTAAAATGAATCCTTGTTGCTAGCTTTAGGGTTCAAATAAGCAATGTAGGAGACCTTTACAGGTGACTGATTAATCAGTTGTGCTACCCTGTTGCATTCATCAATGCTACCGGCTACCAAAATACGACGGCTTTCTTGTTCATCGTCGAGCACTTTGCGTTTAATGAGCAGGTTGATGGCAATTCGACTAAAAAACATGCTAACTGCTGCCCAAAATGCTCCCATAATGGTGAGAAAACGCGAAAAACGATAGGATTCTTCAAGCAGGGCATATACAACCAATATGAGCACAGTGCCTATGATTAACCCACGAGCAATTTTATAAAGACGTATGGGTTTGTCATAACCGCCGCTAATATATACTCCACCTAACCATGCAATAATATATAGTGGAACAGCAATCCACATAAAAGCATAGGGATAATAAATACCGCTCACTCCGGCCCAGTATGTCTTGAGCAGATGCATGCCTGCAAAGATTACAAGCGCATCAAATAAAGGCAGAGCTATTTTCCCGGCAACACGACGAAATAGCGACACCAAAGCCCGCAGGACTATGGCCAATTTGATCATCCAATTGAAAGTTTGAGCATATTTTGCCGAAAAATGCTTGTTGGCAAAAATGGCCATGGCATTGTAAAACACATAGACATAATTGGCACTCCCTTTTTTAGTGCTCTCGCCTCGATAATGAATTGTTCTTGTTCCCGGGGTATAAAATATTTTGTAACCAGCCTGTGTGATGCGATAACTTAAGTCAATGTCTTCACCATACATAAAAAATGCTTCATCAAGCAACCCTGCCTTGTTCAAAGCTTCGCGACGAATAAACATAAAGGCCCCTGATAATACATCAATCTCTTGCACCGATTCAGCATCAAGATAACCCAAATGGTACTTTCCAAAGCGTTTTGATTTGGGGAATAACTTAGATAATCCGGAGATTTTGTAAAAGGACACAGCCGGCGTTGGCAAACCACGTTTCGATTCGGGCAGAAAATTTCCCTTGCCATCAATTAGCTTCACTCCACATGCACCAGCATCAGGTCGGGCATCCATGAATTCGATACAATGACTAAATGTATCTTCTTCTACTACCGTATCAGGGTTTAACAACAATACATATTCCCCTGTGCTTTGTACTATTGCCTGGTTGTTGGCCTTGGAAAACCCAACATTATCCTTGTTGGCAATTAGCTTTACCGATGGATGCTTTTGTCGGAGCATTTCTAGCGAACCATCGGACGAAGCATTGTCAACCACAAAAACTTCTGCATCTATTCCTTTACAGGCCTGCTCCACAGAGCTTAAGCACTGATCGAGGAAATATTCCACATTGTAGTTTACGATGACAACCGATAGCTTCATCAGGGAATATTCATGTATTTATGTGTTTGCAGTGAAATCATCCAGCGAGGATGCGATTTTACATATGCAATAATCTGTGGCAGCATTTTCTCACTTTTACTCCACTCCGGTTGGAGAAATAAATGACAGGTTGCACTTACGTTTTGAGCATGCTGTTCGGCCCATTCAAAATCCGATGTATTAAATACAATCACCTTAAGTTCATGCGCCTTTTCAAGATTGGCTTTGAGCGGAGTTTTAAACTTTTTAGGAGACAAACAAATCCAATCCCAGTTTCCTGAAAGTGGATACGCACCCGATGTTTCGATAAAGGTTTCGATTCCTTTGGCTTTTAATTGAGCACAAAGTGCATCAAGATTGTAAAGCAAGGGCTCGCCACCTGTCACCACCACTGATTTGGCTGCATGCGATTCTGCCTGATTTACAATATATCCAATCGGTGTTAAGGTATGTTTTTCAGCATCCCAACTTTCCTTCACATCGCACCAATGACAGCCCACATCACACCCTCCCAAGCGAATAAAATATGCAGCCTTGCCAGAATTGAAACCTTCGCCCTGAATGGTGTAAAAATCTTCCATCAATGGTAAAAGGAGACCTTTGTCGAATAAAGCCTGTTGCTCAGCAGTGAGTTGTGGCATGAAGTCTTGAATTTGGTCGGCGAAGATAAGCTAAAGAAATTTTATGTAGAAAGTTTCCTTGATATGCTGTTGAACACACTGTAACGACTTATATACAACGATTACTTTTTGCGATGCAGAAAAGCTTTAATTTAATTTGCAAATATGATTCATCCAACTTCGTGTTATCATAACACTGTGCATTGATATAGTGACATAAGTGAATGGTATGTTAAGATTACAGATGCACCAAAACAAATGCTAAATTAAAATTGATTCTAACACTTGCGCTTTAACAAGAAGTTATTATTTTTGCAGTCCCAAAATTTCAAGCAATTATGAAAAACGATATTCATCCAGAAAATTACCGGTTCGTGGTATTCAAAGATATGTCAAACGAATACTCTTTCCTTACCAAGTCATGTATTGATACAAAAGACACCATTGTGTGGGAAGACGGGAACGAGTATCCTCTTGCGAAACTTGAAATTTCGAGCACATCGCATCCTTTTTACACCGGCAAAATGAAGCTGGTAGATACTGCAGGTCGTGTGGATAAATTTCGTAGTCGGTATAAAACACATCTCGAGAAGAAATAAAAAAACTCCCGCAAATTTTGCGGGAGTTTTTTTTGCTATCAAGCCAATAGCTTTTGTAGCCTACGCTCTTCATTGAAGGGCATGACAGCTGAACACCAAACTATGAAAGAGCGGCATAATGAAAGAAAATCCCCGCCGCTAAATAACAAGTAAAGTTTTTTGGTATTGAAATCGACTAACATGAACTGTGTAAAATAGCAAGAAAAAATCACGAAAAATTTACTTGATAATTGTCATTGAATTTCGTTCTGTT
>JBKBKN010000010.1:102949-118441 GCA_046294625.1 Flavobacteriales bacterium | reverse complement strand
ATTATTCCCCATAAAATTATTTGACGCACCATCGCTTGCATAAAAACTTCCCTGCGGCACATACACCATTTCAATTCCAACTACATCAAAATTTACCTGAGTAATATCTGTCAGCGGTGTGGCAAAAGCCAAAGTTACCGGTGTTGATGGATTGTCGCCTCCGCCAAAAGCGGCCCGACGAATAAATACACCTTTTCCGTCTGTAACAGCATCGACCTGAAGCAAACCACCGGATACAGAATGGTCACTACTGGTGCTGCTTAGGTTCATGTGGTCCCATGATTTATTCGTGGTACTACAATCCTGAAATTTTACAAAAATCCACACGGCATCGCGACTCAGATTTTGCACATTCCAACTGTTTTCCCATGAAATATTGAAGGAAACGCTTGTAGTGGTTGCCGTCACGTTGCTGATCTGAAGGTTGTTGGCCTTTAGGCTTAAAGTCAAGCAAATGGTGATGATAATCGATAGATAAATGTTTTTCATAACACGGTCGTTTAATTTGGTCGTTTTTTCAAATTTAAGCATTTAACCGCATTTTAATCTCGGTTCATGCAATATTTTAACATTTGAAACATGTGTTTTCGATTGAATTTTTGGAATAACCAACGACAAAACATCATGCTTTTTAGACACATCAAAGGACCTAATCATGTGACCAATCAAACAAAATAACTGATTTACAGCAAGTTATACCTACAACGATTTCTATCTGATTTATAGATATCCATCAAGGCACAATGAAATAGTAAACAAGATTCACTTAATCCACCTATATTTTGATTTCATTTTTTTGCAAAAATATCACAAAACAAAGAAATCCAGTTTTGGACTTTGGGATATTGCCAATAAACCTGAAAGAGGAAAATGTGCTTGATCGAAACCAAATTTAGTCATCTTGATTAAAAATCAATTGCCAAAACGTTCAATTCGTGCCTTATCTAAAAACTCACGATCGTCAGGATGGGCAATCGAAATTAAAGCCTTGGCACGCTGTTCCAGATTTTTGCCAAATAAATTTACCACACCATACTCTGTCACCACATAATGAATGTGAGCCCTTGTGCTCACCACTCCGGCTCCTTGCTTAAGAAAGGGAACGATTTTCGATTGTCCTTTGCCTGTTCGAGAGCTGATGGCAATAATAGGCTTTCCGCCTTCCGACAAGGCAGCCCCTCTTATAAAATCCATCTGTCCGCCTACACCAGAATACTGATAGGTGCCAATGGAATCAGAGCAAACCTGACCTGTGAGGTCTATTTCTATGGCACTGTTTATTGCCACCACTTTGGGGTTAGACCGAATCACGGCACCATCGTTCACATAGCTGGCATTAAGAAAAATGAATTCGGGATTATCGTCCACAAAATCATAAAGAGACCTGCTGCCAATGGCAAAAGCGGTAGCAGTTTTATATCGATGTTTATGTTTATTCACATTATTGATCACTCCACTTTTCATTAGGGGAATGATGCCATCCGAAAGCATTTCGGTGTGAACACCGAGATTTTTGTGATTTCCCAAACATTGTAGCACCGCATCAGGAATGGTACCTATGCCCATTTGTAGTGTAGAGCCATCTTCTATAAGTTCAGCTATGAACTTACCTATTTTCAGCTCCGCTTCTCCTATATGAGCGGCATAATTTACTTCCGGAAGTTGTTCATTAATGTGTACCAAGGTTTCTATTTCGCTCACATGCAAAAGGCCGTCACCATGAGTCCTCGGCATCAAAGGATTGACCTGAGCAATTACATGTTTGGCATTTTTCACTGCCGAGCGAGCCACATCGACCGAAACACCGAGAGAACAAAAGCCATGCTTATCTGGGGGAGAAACATGCACCAGTGCAACATCCAATGGCAAAATACCCCGATTGAACAATAGATGGATTTCACTCAAAAAAACTGGAACATAGCTTCCATTGCCCAACTTGTTGACACTGTCACGAATAGGGGCAGAAACAAAAAGCGAATTAAAGATAAAACGGTCTTTAAACTCTGGTTTACTAATCGCTAAATCTCCCAATAAACTGATGCTTACCAGTTCTACTTGCTGAAGATGATCGCCAAAGTTGGCCATGTTATCAAGTAGATAATGGGGTGTAGCGGCACTTCCATGAACAAAAAGCCGGTTGCCCGATTTGATTTCCTTAATGGCCTCTGCTATCGATTTATTCTTTTCTTTCATTAAGCTTAGCTTTTTAAATTAATTGACTCACATGGCAAAACAACTCGTTTTCTGGTGAAGGCTTTTCTTGATACAGTCCAAATACAGCTGAGCCTGATCCACTCATTGCGGCATAATAAGCACCGTCTGCATAGAGTTGTGAAATCAGCTGATCAATTAAAGGATACTTATTGGCCATGGGCTTCTCAAAATCATTGCGAAGGCCTGTTCTCCACTGTGTTTTATCAGATAAAACCTGAAGTAAGTCAGGAACATTGTCATCGGGGCTAATCATGCTATAGGCTTCCGCAGTGGACACATGAATTGCCGGATGTATGATTTTAATGTAATCACCTGCAAGTGAAAAATCCACTTTTTCCATCACTTCTCCTCTTCCACTCACCAGCATAGGCCTATCCTGAACAAAGAAAGGGCAGTCGCTGCCAAGCTTTGCAGCATAATCCATGAGTGTGGTCTGAGAAAGATTTAAGTCAAATTTTTCATCTAGCAAACGAAGCATAAACGCCCCATCAGAACTTCCACCTCCAAGCCCTGCACCCATTGGTATAGCTTTATGAAGAAATATTTTCAAAGGCGGTACCCCATGACGCTCATGCATGATTCTCCATGCTTTATAAACTAAATTTTGCTCCACTGTCCCTGGCACAGGGAAACCAGAAAACTGTAGCTCCGGAATTTTACTTTCATCTGCATCAATTACTTCTAAGGCATCGCACAACTGAACAGGATAGAACAAGGAGTGAATGTTGTGATAACCATCTGATCGCTTACTGCGCACATACAGGCCTAAATTAATCTTGCAATGAGGATATAAAATCATGGAGCATTTTTCAACAAGTGCCGCAAAATACAAATTGCTTGACTAAATTGCGGGCTGTTTTTTTAAAAGCCGAACATGACGTTTTTAGATTTCGAAAAACCTATCGCTGATCTTTTTCAACAGTTAGAAGAAGCGCGAATCTTAGCTGAAAAAAGCAAAGTAGATATGTCTAAAGCTATTGCAGAGCTAGAAAGTAAGATTGATTCGGCTCGTAAAGAAATCTACGAGAATCTAACTCCATGGCAACGGGTACAGGTGTCACGCCACCCCGACAGACCATATACCCTGGCCTACATCAATTATTTAACAGAAGGCAACTGGACAGAGCTGCATGGCGATCGCACAGTAAAGGATGATAAGGCCATGGTTGGCGGACCAGGTTGCATGGATGGGCGCTCAGTGATGTTTATTGGACAACAAAAGGGAATCAACACCAAAATGCGTCAATACCGAAACTTCGGTATGCCTAATCCGGAAGGCTATAGAAAAGCATTGCGCTTAATGAAAATGGCCGAAAAATTTAATATTCCAATTGTAACTTTTATTGATACCCCCGGAGCATTCCCCGGGCTTGAAGCTGAAGAACGCGGACAGGGAGAAGCTATCGCAAGAAACTTGTTTGAAATGACTAAACTGCGCGTTCCGGTAATTTGTATTATCATTGGCGAAGGAGCATCAGGCGGAGCTTTAGGCATTGGTATAGGAGATCGTGTGCTGATGCTCGAAAACACTTGGTATTCTGTAATTTCGCCGGAGTCTTGTTCTTCGATTCTCTGGCGCAGTTGGGAATTTAAAGAAAAAGCATCGAATGTGCTTAAACTCACTTCGACAGATATGTTGGAGAATAAACTCATCGATGGTGTAATCAGAGAGCCGCTTGGTGGAGCGCATACTAACTATGATGCTATCTTTAAATCTGTAAAAGCAGAAATTAAAAAACAACTTACTGCACTGGATAAGCTGAGCCCGGAGAAACGTATTGAAAAACGTATTGAAAAATTTTCTTCAATGGGTGTTTTCCTTGAAGAGTGATTGCCTGAACTTTGATCCCGGATATTTAATCATCTTGTCTGAAAGAGCTATCTTACAGATGGGTAAAAAAACATTGGCTTCATGCAAAGAATTGTTATCCTAACTATTTGTTTATGCTTTGCTTCCTTGTTGCAGGCCCAGAGACAACAATCTAAAGCAGAATCGGGGATTTTTGAGCGCTTCTTCGACGATGTAGAATTCCGAATCGACACCTCTTCGTTTAGCCTAAGCGGGAATAAGATTCGTTTCAGAGATGCTGATTATCTTGCTTTTAGATACTTACGCGATGAATCAGTAGCGGAAATCATTCTTCAATCGAAAGCAGGGCAATCCATTAAGGGGCTTCATCTGATGCCATCAGGCGATTATACCATCATTGATTCGCTTTTTGCGCTAGGCGGTGATACCTATGTTGGGAAAATCCGATTTAAAAACATCACCAGAAGCGATTTTCTCAGCCTGAAGCTTAGGTTTAAAGAAAGCAACTTCGAAGAATTCCGAATTGCAGAAATTAAACTTTTTCCCTTTACGCCCACCACTGTGGAATTTTACCCCAATTCAGATGAACTTTTTATTGGCGAAGAAAAGGTCTTTGATCTAGTCGTATCAAATCCGACTAACATTGTAGCCGATGGCGTGTGGACTAAAGACAAAAACATTGACTACATGCTCAGTCGGGTTGGCGACAAAATAAAACTGCATGTGCTGCCCAACCAAATTGGCAATATGAATCTCGAAGTGAGACTGCGCACCATCAAACCTGTGCTCGATGCCGTAAATCGACCGGTATTTGAACTTCCTAAAATTATTTATCCTTTTCAGGTGCGCGTGAGCAGAATAGCTTTCCTTAACCTGGATCGCAGAGAAGTGCTGTTTGATAATGAAGCCCGAGAAGGCATCACTGTTCAAATTGACTATAACAGAAATCTGAGCATGCAACGAACCTACCGTATCGAGTCGCAGGAAGACCCGGGCGGAAGGTTGATTGCCGAATTGTTTACTAAAAGTCTCCTTACCAATAATAGGGTGTTATGTATTCTGCGCATCTACAACCTTCACCGCATTTCAGACGGATATTTGTATCTAAAGGAAAATGATAAGGCAAAGTTTATAACCAACTTCAATATCATTCCGCAAACATCTATTCAAAAAATATCACTCTTGCGCGATGGCGCCGACTATACTGAAAATTTGAATGTTTTTCCGGGTGAAACAGTAGAAATCAAAATAGAAGGCACATCGCTCGATCGCGCAAATTTTAGTTTTGAAGACTTATTTGATGTGAGAAAAGACTCTGTAAACAGAAGTGAAAATGTGGCTACTTACAAAATCAGAATTCCTTCTTCGGTTTCAAAGCGTAGATTGATTATTTACAGCAATGCCAAACCCACTGGTTTTACATTGAGTGTTAGAGAATACCAAAGAGCAAGGCCACTTGATTTTTTAGATGTATCCTATGGCGACAGACCTGACGAACAGCACATTCTCATCAATACCATTACTGCGCCTATACTCTATCGAAAATCAATCAATGATATTATCATTACACCACTACCTGAGAAAATTGACTCTGAAAGCCGTTTTTATGGACGACAACATTTGAAAATGAAAGTTACTGTGACCAACTCTCGTCGCGAGTTGCTGGAAATGCGCAATGTGGATAATATCATCATCTGCCCGGGACACAACTCGCCGCGTAGTGCCTTTTATGACAAGAAAAACTGTCAAAATACAGTCATTTCAATCAATGGAATTTTAAGCAGAAAAACCAATGATCTACCCGACTGGGCGAAAGTGGAAATTGAAATCAGTCACGATGCTGATCGGCATGGTGGGGAGGCTTATGTGGAGCGGTTTGAAATTATTCTAGAACGTAGAACCAATTTCGATATAGACGTCTCTTTCCCGGCTGGTTTGGTGTCTATTAGACCCGACAGACCGGTGGGCGAACAGCTTGGGTCATTTGGCGGTGTAAGCCTTGCAGCTATTGCGCAATTTAGCTTCTATCGCAAGGGACGAATTGCTCAATTTCAGCCTTACCGAATAGGTATTGGCACTATTGCGCTCAATGCTTTTGATTTTTCTGCCAATAACAACAATCGGGGCTTAGCCATTGTGAGTCTGGCATCGCTCTCCCCTACCCGACGCGATGTGAAACTCAGGCTCACGCTCTATGCAGGTGGTGGATATTTGCTAAGCAATAATGAATTGAACCCATCAGGATGGTTTTGGCTACTTGGACCGGGTGTGGTGGTGCGTTTGTAAGCTAGTTTTCTTTACGCTTAAAGCCCAGACTTACAGAATTAATGCAGTATCTAAGCCCAGTGGGGTTGGGACCATCATCGAACACATGACCTAAATGTCCGCCGCAATTGGCGCACATGACCTCAATTCGTTTCATGCCAAAGCTGTAATCGTTTTCTTCCAATATTTTGGACTTGTCAATGGCTTCATAAAAACTTGGCCAACCGCAACCGGCATCAAATTTGGTTTTTGACTCAAACAATTCTATTCCACAACCTTTGCAAGTATAGATTCCGGGCTCCCAAAACTGATCATACTCCCCAATATATGGTCTTTCCGTACCTTTCTTGCGCAATACCCGGTATTCTTCGTCCGTAAGTTTGGTTCGCCATTCTTCTTCTGTCAATTTGAAAGTAACGTTTTCCGGTTTCATGGTATTTTTATTGTTTTGAGATTTGCAGGCACTTAACTGTAGCAATGCAAGCAAAATAAAGGCAATATTTCTTAAATTCAACATCATGTTCGCATCCATTGGCTCAGATAAAACACCAAAACAATAAAATTGTTATGCAACAGATTGTTGTTAATTTTTTTAAGCAGATGAACTTCTTTATTCATTGCACAGTTAATGATGTAGTATGAAACAAAAGCATTTGCCGATAAAACGTCATACATCGCTACAAGCTATTAGCCGTGACCACCATCATATCCTCATGCTGTGTTGGAAAATAAGAAGCGGTTTTAGAAAAGGTGTTTGCAAGGAGCGTATCAAGGCTTACACACTTTGGTTTTATAAAGAACATCTCTTGCATCATTTTGAAATTGAAGAAAAACAGGTGTTTTCATTAATCGGCTCACAGCACGAACTGGTTAAAAAAGCTCTGAGCGAGAGAAAAAAACTTCACAAGCTCTTTCAATTCAAAGAAGAAGCAGAAATCTGCCTGAGCCTGATTGAAGAAAAGCTGGAAGCCCACATCCGTTTCGAAGAAAGAGTGCTTTTGAATGAAATTCAGGAACAAATCAATGAAGATTCGCTGCAAAAGCTTGATTTGCAAAATGCCATACCGCCATTCTGCGACAATGAGTCGGATGTATTTTGGAGTTAATCGAATATTCGTAGGGGTTATGATTAATAAGGCCATTATGATTGCCTAATCAGGGATTATCACCGTTGCGCTGTCAATAATTGCATTACACACATGGCAGATAAATGAAATTTTACACTTAGTATTGCCTTTAAGAACATGGCATGCTGAGTCCTGAAATTCTTTTTGGTTTTATTGGAGCATATTTTTTGGTGCTCATCATCATTTCCAGACTCACCAGTCGCGGCATTGATAATGACAGCTTTTTCACAGCTAACCGTTCATCGCCTTGGTATTTAGTTGCCTTTGGTATGATTGGAGCATCACTTTCAGGTGTCACATTTTTGAGTATTCCCGGTGCTGTGGTGAGAGATGGCTTCACTTACATGCAAATTGTTTTGGGTTACTTTTTCGGCTATTTGGTAATTATTCATTTGCTCATGCCCTTGTATTATCGGCTGTCGGGAGTTACCATTTACAGTTACCTGGAAAAACGTTTTGGGCACATGGCTTACAAGACAGGCGCTGCTTATTTTCTTCTATCAAGAATTATTGGCAGTGCCTTTCGTCTTTATTTGGTGGCCCTTGTATTTGATCGATTCATTTTTAGCACTTATGGCATTCCATTTGGGCTTACAGTATTTATCACCATTCTGCTGATTTATGTTTATTCTTTTCGCGGGGGTATTAAAACGATTGTTTACACAGACACGCTGCAAACCACTTTTATGCTTCTCTCGGTGGCAATGGCCATCGTATTCGTAGCCAATGAGATGAGCTGGACGGCCGGGGAAGCGATACAAAACCTTCAGCAAAGCAGCTATTTCAGATGGTTTGAATGGGATAGCGGGCAAAAGAATTATTTCTTCAAGCATTTTTTTTCGGGCATGTTTATCACCATTGTTATGACCGGGCTCGATCAAGATATGATGCAGAAAAATCTGACTTGTCGCAACCTAAGAGATGCTCAAAAAAATATTTATTGGATGAGCAGCATACTGATTATTGTTAATGTAGTGTTTCTGGCATTAGGTGCATTTCTTTACATGTATGCATTCGACAAAGGATTTGCACAAGCTGCTGCAGAAGGAAGCAGATACCCGGTTGATGTATTCAATCAAGCGAAGGGAATCATGGAAAACACATCTACAGATGTTTTTTTTCCAATCATTGCCTTAGAACATCTGCCTGTTGCGGCCGGCGTCTGCTTCATTCTTGGATTGATAGCGGCTGCCTACTCTACCGCCGACTCTGCGTTGACCGCCCTTACCACTTCTGTTTGTGTCGATTTTCTTGGGTTCAAGAAAGGTGACCCGAGGGAGAAATTAAGAATGGTGATACATATCGGCATTGCTTTTGTGCTTTTTCTGGTTATCATCCTATTCAAACAAATCAACAATGATGCAGTAATCAATGAGTTATTCAAAATAGCAGGTTATACATACGGGCCACTACTTGGATTATTTTCATTTGGCATTTTCACCAAACTTGTTCCTTCTAACAAGCTGGTTTTACCTGTTTGCATAACAGCTCCAATACTGACTTATTTTGTCAATGCTCATTCTGAGCAGCTGCTTAATGGCTATAAATTTGGATTTGAGCTTTTGCTATTCAATGGTTTGCTCACTTTCATCGGCCTTTGGCTGGCATCATTAGGTAAGACTAAATTCCTTGGATAGCACTCAACTTAAAACCATTTGCGCTTTGCAAATACCAGCATTAGCATACCACTGGTGAGCAATGACATAAAGATAATAGCCACAAAAGCATAAGGGGACTCTTCGAAGGTGTTAGGCACATTCATGCCGAAAAAACTCGCAATTAACGTAGGCACATACAGCGCGATGGTAATCAGCGTCAGCGTTTTGATAATGGTATTCATGTTGTTATTGATAATCGATGCATAGGCATTGGTCATCTGCAACAAGATGTTATTGGCAATATTGGTCATTTCAATAGCCTGCTGAAATTCTGTGACAACATCCTGAAAAAGCTCCTCATCTTCTTCATAGGTGCGGAGCAACTGCAGTCTGTTGAGCCGAGCCATCATCAACTCATTTGATTTGAGCGCCGTGGTATAATAAATGAGTACTTTTTGATATTTGAGCAATTCAAAAATATCTTTGTTGCGCATCGACACTTCAAGCTTATCTTCAATCGAGTCGACCGTTTTGTTGATCTCACGCAGGTGCATGAGAAACTTTGTAGCCGTTTTCAATAAAATCAGCAATAGAAAACGATAGTGCTTCATGGTGTTGAGGCCTTTCACCCGATTGTTTTCAAACTCTTGAATAATCACGTTTTCTTCGTTAGTGATGGTGACGATGTAGTCATTATTCATAATCACACCTAAAGGGATGGTGATAAACGGTGCTTCATCTTTCTTACCTTGAAAATGTGGTATTTTTATCAAGGTAAACAAAATATCTTCATCGCGCTCAGCACGGGCTTTTTCATCCACATCGAGCGGGTCGGTGAGATACTCTTCAGTAAATGGAAATGTTGTAAGGATGTAATCGAGCTCTTCCTGCGTAGGTTCAACTATGTTTACCCAACAACCCGGCTCGGGAGCTGGGATCTGCTCCAGTCTCTTGTTGATTGTCTTGTAAATGCTGATCATGATCCATGGACAAGCCGAATTGGTGAAACTAATATGACCTTAGTCAAGGTGGCGCGAAATTAAAGAATTAATTCGGCAATGCCAAAAAATCTGCCAAATCTGCATCTACACTTCGTAGCTTGCATACAGCCAAAACAATAGCTGAACAAATCCATAAATCCTATGCAATAGCATTTACTTATTAAGTTAAGAAGAGCACTACAAGGAGTATCAATGCTGTTCAGGCTTAATTAAAATACTCTTTCATGCGATCAAAGAATGACTTCTCTTTTTTGCCCTTGCCCGGCTGAAAATTGGGGGAATTTCGAAGTCTTTCTAGCATTTCTTTCTCTTCCGTATTGAGTTGCTGGGGTGTCCACACATTCACTTCTACAAGCAAATCGCCTCTTGAATAAGAATTCACATCAGGCAATCCCTTGTTTCTCAATCTTAGTATTTTGCCGCTTTGCGTACCCGGATCAATTTTAATTTTTGCTTTTCCATCAATGGTAGGCACTTCCACATTGGTTCCCAATGCTGCATCTACAAAATTGATGTGGCAATTGAAATAGAGGTTATTACCATCTCTTTGCAATTCGGGATGTGGAATCTCTTCAATACTCACGATCAAATCTCCCGGAACACCGCCTCGTGGAGCAGCATTACCCTTTCCGCCAACAGAGAGCTGCATACCTTCAGCCACTCCCGCAGGTATGTTAATGGTAATGGTGTCTTCATCTCTCACCACTCCATCGCCATTGCAGGTCTTGCATTTACTTGTAATCACCTTTCCTTCGCCATTGCAGGTATGGCAAGTAGATTGGGTTTGCATTTGACCTAAGATGGTATTGGTGACACGTGTTATCCTACCAGTGCCTCTACAAGTAGCGCATGTAGTGTAAGATGATCCTTTTTCTGCACCTGTTCCAAAACAGGCTTTACAAGCTACTAATTTGTTTACTTTTATTTTCTTTTCTACTCCATTAGCAATTTCTTCTAATGTGAGCTTCACTTTTATTCGCAGATTGGTTCCTTTCTGTACCCTTCGGCCAGTGCCATTTTGACCGCCAAAACCAAAACCTCCAAAACCTGAATCGCCAAAAATATCGCCAAATTGACTGAAAATATCTTCCATATTCATGCCACCAAAGCCTTGACCGCCACCGGAAGCCCCTCCCACACCCTGATGACCAAAACGGTCATAGCGAGCACGTTTATCAGCGTTGCTAAGCACTTCATAAGCTTCGGCTGCTTCCTTGAACTTTTCTTCAGCTTCCTTGTCGTTAGGATTTTTATCCGGATGGTATTTGATAGCCATCTTGCGATAGGCTTTCTTAATTTCTTGCTCATCAGCATTGCGGGAAATTCCCAGAACATCGTAATAATCTCTTTTTGCCATTTTAAATTGTTTGGTTTAGCTGCCTACTATTACCTTTGCGTAACGAATTACTTTATCATTCAAAAGGTATCCTCTCTCTACTTCATCCACAATTTTACCTTTCATACTTTCATCAGCAGCCGGAATATTGGTAATGGCTTCGTGCAAGTCAGGATTGAATTCTTGCCCTAAACTTTCCATAGCTTGCAAGCCCTTAGCATGCAATGCATTTTTCAATTTATTGAAAATCAAGTCCACTCCTTCTTTTACAGCATCATTTTCACCTGCATTATGCATGGCCTTGAGCGCTCTTTCAAAATCATCAAGAATGGGCAATACGGATTTGATGATATCTTCCCCAGCGGTTTTTACCAGCTCAATTCGTTCTCTGGCATTGCGTTTTTTGAAATTATCAAACTCTGAATAAAGTCTCAGAAACTTATCATTCATTTCAAAATACTTTGCTTGCCAGTCTTCTGCTGCATTTTCTTGATCAGCCGACTGTTCTGCTTGATTTTCTTGCAAATCTTGTTCGTTTACTTCAGCTGTTGATTCGTTGCTAATTTCTTCTTTGTTCATCTTTCTAAATAAATTTTTTATGCTACGCATGTTAGGTCGATTGAGCATGGCAAATTTACTGCCATTCAGCTTGGTTTGACAATTTGACAGAAATGCATGCAATAAACATCGGCTTTGTCTTTTTGGGCTGACATTTTAACCCATTTAAGATCGACCTTCAAAGTTTACCTTCATCAGCAAAGCTGTAATACCCTGATTCCGAAATGATAATATGGTCTAATACATTGATATCCATCCAACCTGCTGCTTGTTTCACATTTTTCGTTAGGTTAATATCGGCATCGCTTGGCTGAAGATTTCCGGAAGGATGATTATGGCAAAGAATAATGCCGGTCGCAAGATTATCCAAAGCGTATCTTAAAATAAGCCGAGTATCAGCCACTGTTCCGTTAATTCCACCAACGCTCAAGCATGACTTCCCAGTAACTTTGTTTGCTCGATTGAGCAAAATCACCCAAAATTGCTCATGATCTAATTCGGCCAGATGCGGTGCTACAATTTCAAAGGTATCGCGGCTACTGGTAATTCTTCTACGCTCCATAGGTTCTTGAGCTCTTCTGCGCCGACCAAGTTCAAGCGCAGCGGCAATACTCACTGCTTTTGCTACTCCGATTCCCTTTACTTTTTGAAGCTCTTTCACCGTTTTCTTGCTCAATTCAATCAAGTTGTGGTTAGCCATAGACATTAATCGTTTTGCCAAATCAACTGCACTCTCGTTTCTTGTTCCCGTGCCGATGAGTATGGCAAGCAATTCAGCATCGCTTAAGGCTGCAGCTCCTTTGAGCATCATCTTTTCTCTTGGCTTGTCGTCCTCTGCCCACAGCTTGATGGACTTGAAGTCTGTATCCTGTTCCATAATAATTTATTCAAGATAAGCCATAAAAGTAGGAACAATGGACCAAAACGAGATATTAAAAAACAAAAAAGCCCTGAAATCAGGGCTTTTATGTGTGGTGCCTCCAGGAATCGAACCAGGGACACAAGGATTTTCAGTCCTTTGCTCTACCAACTGAGCTAAGGCACCAGCTCATTTTGTGGGTGGCAAAAGTAGGAATATTTTTTATTTGTCAAGCGAAATGGGGTAAAAAAATCAAAAAATCTTCACTTGTGCATTTTTACAGGTAATTTGCGCTGATTGTAGGATAAAATTAAAAAATTCTAATGCGCGCTGTAATTTGTTACCAGCAGCGAATACACATGAATAAAATTTCCATCTGATAAATTATTACACATCGACATCAAACATCTAATGCAAAAATCATGAAAAAAATCATTCTGTTTTTTACTTTTGGGGCAATACTGTCCTTTATGAACTTTCAAACGCTAAGTGCCCAAACCAAACCAAGAAAAAGTAAAGCTCCTTTGATTCCGGTGGAAGATTTTTTCAGAAATGCAGAAATCCGAAGCTTTTCCATTTCACCAGACGGTAATCATTTGGCTTTTCAGAAACCTTGGGAAAAAAGGATGAATATTTTTGTTAAACAGGTGAATGGAGAGAAAGAAGTGCGGGTTACGTCGGCCACTGAACGAGATATTCAGGGTTATTTCTGGAAAAATAACAATACCATCGTTTTTATTCAAGATAAAGGCGGAGATGAAAATTTTCATCTTTTTTCAGTAAAAATTGATGGTAGCAATCTGCGCGAACTTACTCCATTTGATGGTGTACTTGCTCAAATTATCGATCCATTGGAAGATATAGAAGAGGAAATGATCATTGGATTGAATAAGCGGAATCCGCAAATATTTGACCCGTATCGCATCAATATCAATACAGGGAAGATGACGCTCATCATGGAAAATCCCGGCAATATTACCGGATGGGATACCGATAATGTAGGCCAACTTCGCATTGCTATGACCACCGATGGCATTAATACTGCTGTTCTTTATAGAAAAAGCGAAAAAGATCCGTTTGAGCCTTTGGTCTCTACCACGTTCAAAGAAAGCTTTTCGCCTTTGTATTTTGATTTTAATAATAAGAATCTGTATGTATCATCCAATTTAGGTCGCGACAAAGCTGCTATTATTGAATTTGACCCTGACAACAAAAAAGAGGTTAAACTGCTTTTTGAGCATGATGAAGTTGATGTTTCAGGCTTGATGCGAAGCAAAAAAAGAAAAGTGCTCACTGGGGTGAGCTATACTACTTGGAAACGTCAATATCATTTTTTTGATAAAGAAAGAGAATCCATGCAACGCAATCTTGAAAAACAGCTCCCCGGCTATGAAGTTGCATTGGCAGGCACCAATAAAGATGAAGACAAGGGTCTTGTTGTTACATATAGCGATAAAGCCTTGCCCACTTATTACTATTACGATATCAAGCAAAACAAACTAACAAAATTAGCATCGATGAGTCCATGGCTTAAAGAAGAAGACATGTGCGAGATGAAACCCATTAAATACACTGCACGCGATGGATTAGTGATTCATGGATATCTTACCTTACCTTTAGGAGTAGATGCTAAAAATTTGCCGGTAGTTGTAAATCCACACGGCGGCCCGTGGGCAAGAGACAACTGGGGTTTCAATCCAGAAGTACAATTTCTAGCCAATAGAGGCTACGCTGTAATGCAGATGAACTTTCGTGGCTCAGTAGGATACGGTAGGGAATTTTGGGAAAAGAGTTTCAAACAATGGGGACAATCAATGCAAGATGATATCACAGACGGCGTAAACTGGCTTATTAAACAAGGTATTGCCGATCCTAAACGGGTAGCTATTTATGGCGCATCCTACGGTGGCTATGCAACTTTAGCTGGCATCACGCTCACCCCCGAATTATATGCATGTGCAGTAGATTATGTGGGTGTATCCAATCTTTTTACCTTTATGAACACCATCCCACCCTATTGGAAACCTTATCTGGAGATGATGTACGAAATGGTGGGCGATCCTGAAAAAGATAAGGAAATGATGCATAAGGCTTCGCCTGTGTTTCATGTAGATAAAATTAAAGTGCCATTATTCATTGCACAAGGCGCAAACGACCCACGCGTGGTGAAAGCCGAATCAGATCAAATGGTGGAAGCTTTGAAAGCTAAAGGAATCGATGTCCCTTATATGGTCAAAGACAATGAAGGACATGGGTTTCAAAATGAAGAAAACCGAATGGAGTTTTATCGGGAAATGGAGAAGTTCTTTGACAAGCACTTATAATCAGGTATTATTTTCAAAAAAGCGGAGCGGTATAGTTCCGCCTTTTTTTTGTTACTATGCGTTGAAACATTGATATGATACTGGGGTTTATTTCGAACTTTGCATTTGATTATGAGTGAATTCAGCAGATTGTCTAAATTAGATCCCGATGAATACTATCTTACACCCGAAGGTTATGTAGTATTTACAGAAAAATATCTGCTCAAAAGGGGCTATTGCTGCCAAAATGGATGCAGACATTGTCCCTATGGGTTTAATCCTAAGACAAGACAATTTGATAAAAACAAAAAATAGTCATGCAAACCATCACACAAGAAAATATTAATGCATTCCAATTAGCCATAAGAAAAGGAATACCCGAAAGCTTACCCAAAACAAAGGTATTTGATCTCCATATCAA
>JBKBKN010000010.1:7500-102939 GCA_046294625.1 Flavobacteriales bacterium | reverse complement strand
CCCAAACGAAAGGATATCCTAAACGAAACGGAGAAAAAATTGGCGCTCCGCAACGCATTGCGCTATTTCAAGCGTGAATTGCATGAGCAATTGCTGCCTGAGTTCAAAGATGAGCTTGAACGATATGGTCGAATATATATGTATCGCTTTCGCCCGGATTATGAAATGTATGCCAGACCGATCGGGCATTACCCGGCACGCTCAAAACAAGCTGCTGCCATCATGCTCATGATTCAAAACAATCTTGACCCGGCAGTAGCCCAACATCCCCACGAACTGATTACCTACGGAGGAAATGGTGCTGTATTTCAAAACTGGGCGCAATATCTGCTCACCATGCAATACCTCAGCGAGATGACTGATGAGCAAACGCTTGTGATGTATTCAGGCCATCCCCTAGGATTGTTTCCATCACACAAAGATGCTCCCCGTGTGGTGGTTACCAATGGAATCATGATTCCTAACTATAGCAAGCCTGATGACTGGGAGCGATTCAATGCACTGGGCGTTACCCAATACGGTCAAATGACTGCCGGCAGCTACATGTATATCGGTCCGCAAGGTATCGTGCATGGAACCACCATCACTGTGATGAATGCCGCACGCATGAAAGCTGGAGAAAAGGACTACCGCGGTATGCTTTTCGTGACTGCGGGCTTGGGAGGAATGAGTGGTGCGCAACCCAAAGCGGCCAATATTGCCGGAATTGTGAGCATTACTGCCGAAATCAATCCGAAAGCAGCACAAAAACGTCACGACCAAGGCTGGGTGGATCGCATCAGCAGCAATGTAGATGAGGCCATTGATATGGCACTTGAAGCGCAAGCTAATGGAGAAATCCTTTCAGTTGCTTTTCAGGGAAATATTGTTAATCTGTGGGAAAGGTTGGTAGAAAGAAATGTGAAAGTTGACTTAGGTTCCGACCAGACTTCTTTACATAACCCATTTGCCGGAGGTTATTATCCGGCCGATTTCAGTTTCGACGAAGCCAATAGCATGATGGCTGAAGAACCAGTTAAATTTCAGGAAGAGGTTTATAAAACGTTGCGTCGCCATGCCAGAGCAATCAATGCCTTAGCCGATCGTGGCATGTACTTCTTTGATTATGGCAATGCCTTTTTACTCGAAGCAAGCCGCGCCGGAGCAGATGTAATGAACATCAAGACGGCGTCTTTGCAGGAAGGTCGAGAATTCAAATATCCAAGCTATGTGCAAGATATCTTAGGGCCAATGTGCTTTGATTATGGTTTTGGACCATTTAGATGGATTTGCTGTAGCGGCTTAGAAGAAGATCTTTACACCAGCGACCGCATTGCCGGAGATGTTTTGGAAGAAATGCTTCAAATAGCCCCATCAGATATCAAACGGCAAATTGAAGACAATTTGAGATGGATTCGTCAGGCTAAAGAAAACCGATTGGTGGTGGGATCTCAGGCGAGGATTCTATATGCCGATGCAGAAGGACGAATGAAAATTGCCAAAGCCTTTAATGACGCCATTGCTTCTGGGATAATTAAAGGACCTATTGTGCTTGGTCGCGATCATCATGATGTGTCCGGCACTGATTCGCCCTATCGCGAAACATCAAATATTTACGATGGTTCGCGTTTTACAGCCGACATGGCTGTACAAAATTTCGTAGGCGACGCTTTCCGTGGAGCAACCTGGGTTTCTCTTCACAATGGCGGCGGCGTAGGTTGGGGTGAAGTAATCAATGGAGGCTTCGGCATGTTAATCGATGGTAGCGCAGATAGTGAACGTAAACTCCTTTCAATGCTTCACTGGGATGTGAACAACGGCATCGCCCGACGTTCATGGGCCAGAAACAAGGAAGCAATCAGCGCCATTGAACGCGCCATGCAAGCAGAACCATTGTTGAAAGTTACGTTGCCGAATCAGGTGGACGAACATTTGCTTTGATGACCTTCAAATTAGTTCACCCTTATCGGCCAGAATGAGTACACCCAATTCTGATTAAAGTCTATTGTCTGCAAGTTTGATGTAATAAATACCCCCTTTTTTGATTTGTTTATTTGCTTAACATTTACTTAACTTGCGTTTGTAAGGGTTTGGTATTCAGCATTTTCCAAGTTTGTTTCATTGCGCATAATCTGTGGTTTTTAGCCAAATTTTAACATTTTTAACACATAATCAAACACAAATACAATAGACTATGAAACACCTTTTTACTTTAATTGTAACCGTTTCGATTTCGGTGCTACTGCACGCGCAACGAAATTGTGGCACCATGGAGCATTTGCACCAAATGCAGCAACATGATCTTGAACTGCAGATGAATATGCAGAAAATTGAGCATCAAACAGCGCGATTTATCGAAGAAAACCACGAAATACTCCGAAATTCGAACGTAATCAGAATTCCGGTGGTTGTTCATGTGCTGTGGAGAACAGCTGCTGAAAATATTAGCGATGCGCAAATACTCTCCCAAATCACGGTGCTTAATCAAGACTTTCGCAGAACAAATGCCGATGCCAGTCAGACATTAGCACAATTTACCGGTGTGGCAGCTGATGCCGAAATCGAGTTCTGCATGGCAACCGTTGATCCTAACGGAAATCCCACAAATGGAATTACGCGCACGCAGACTACCCGTACATCATTTGGCACTAATAACTCTGTAAAATATACTTCACAAGGTGGAAGAGATGCCTGGCCAGCCGGAAGCTACATGAATTTGTGGGTTTGCAATATCGGAGGCGGAATTCTTGGCTATGCGCAATTTCCGGGTGGCAATGCCGCTACTGATGGTATAGTGGTAGATTATCGATACTATGGAACAATTGGTACCGCCACTGCACCATTTAACCGTGGACGTACCGCTACACACGAAGTAGGACACTGGCTAAATCTTCGCCACATTTGGGGAGATGGTGGATGCAGTGTTGATGACTTTGTTTCCGATACACCGGCTTCAGATTCGCCTAATTATGGATGCAACCTTAACACAGTAAAATGCGGAAGTCTGGATATGGTTCAAAATTATATGGACTACACCGATGATGCCTGCATGAATATTTTTACTTCAGGACAGAAAAATAGAATGCGTGCCTTGTTTGCACCGGGTGGAGCAAGGGCATCACTTTTAAACTCAAATGGCTGCGGTACACAGCAGCCCACCTGCAATGACGGAATTCAAAATGGAAATGAAACCGGAGTGGATTGCGGCGGAAGCTGTCCTCCATGTGCCGCTCCTTCAGGCTGTCTTAATTATTGTACATCTCGAGGCAACAGCACAGCTGATGAGTTTATCCAATCAGTAACCCTGGGCACTTATAGCAATAATTCAGGAAATAATGGTGGATATGCTTCCTTCAATACTCAGGCATCATTTACAGCAGGTCAAGTTTATAATTTCACTTTAGCACCCGCTTGGACTGGAACAGTTTATCCTGAATACTTCAGAATCTGGGCCGACTGGAATCGCGATGGCAACTTTAGTGGTGCTGGTGAACTAGTCTATGATCAAGGGAGTGCTTCTACTGCATCGTCTGTAAGCGGTTCGTTTACTGTACCTACTGGTGCTGCCTTAGGCCGAACAAGCTTCCGTGTGCAAATGAAATACAATGCCGCCCCCGGAAACTGTGAAACTTTCTCTTGGGGCGAAGTAGAAGATTATTGTGTTGAAATCGTGGCACCTGCACCGGTTTGCAATATTCCACAGGGCTTAAGTGCTTCCGGCATCACCAACACACAGGCTACGCTTTCATGGCAAGCGGTAAGCGGAGTGACAAATTACACGGTACGTGCTCGTCAAATTGGTGCAAGTGCATGGGCATCAGGCACAACCACAACCACTTCGATAAACTACACTGGTCTTCTGGCTTGTGCTGATTATGAGTTTCAGGTGAGTAGCAACTGCAGCAGTGGGTCAAGCGCCTTCTCATCTTCTTTCAACTTCAGTACCATCGGATGTGTGCCACCCACTTGTGGTACACCTGCAGGACTCAGTGCAAGTGGCATAAGCAATACACAAGCCACACTTAACTGGGGCACAGTAGAAGGTGCGGCTTCCTACAATGTGAGAGCGAGAGCTTTGGGTGCTACGAACTGGTCAACTGGCAATGTTACCGGCACTTCAGTAAACTTTACAGGTTTGACTGCCTGCACAGGCTATGAATTTCAAGTAGAAGCGGTTTGCTCCAACGGATTGAATAGTGGTTTTTCAAGTTCAACCAACTTTATTACACCCGGCTGCTCGCCATGTGGAACACCGACCGTGGCTTTTGTAGATAATATTACCACTACTTCTGCAAGATTTAATTGGAGCCCTATGCCTAATGCCACCAATTATACCCTTCAATTCAGAAGAAGTGGAACATCAAGCTGGACTTCAGTAAACTCAACAGCAACATCCGTAACCAGATCCGGCTTATTGTGCAATACTACTTACCAATACCAAATCAGAACCCGTTGTGGTAATTCATGGACTGCTTATGGCCCAATCAGAACTTTCACAACTGCATCATGCAACAAAGAAGCAGGCGAAAACCAGCTGCCTGTTATTGAGCAAGTGTTTGACTTTTCGGTATTCCCCAATCCGGCAAGCGATTTAATCAACCTTCAACTGCATGGAGCTGACGAAACAGCTGCTTATTTTGTACAAATATTTGACATGAGTGCAAGATTGGTGCTTAACAAACGCTTGAATATGACGCAGGAAGCAGGAAACACCCTACAGCTTGATGCTGCTGAATTAAAAGATGGTTTGTATCTGATTCAAATCATCAATGGTGAAAACACTCATTCAAAACGTATTGTGATTAGCAAATAGATTTTTGTTTTTGTTTTGATGAAAAGGCATCTGCTTGAGAAAGCAGATGCTTTTTTTGTGCTTGACAGACTGAATACCGAGATCCACAATTGCTTAGAAATCGTGTTGATTAGTTTACTATTTGATTAGATTTCACATTACCTTTG
The DNA here is from genome assembly GCA_046294625.1 of Flavobacteriales bacterium. GTDB lineage: Bacteria > Bacteroidota > Bacteroidia > M30B66 > M30B66 > JBKBKN01. Next base: position 98,001 of record JBKBKN010000010.1, on the reverse strand, counting down.
TATCAAAACATATCCATTTGAAACTGATTCAAAAATATTTGCATCTGACATTGGCTATTATGTTGCTGACTTCGAATATAGTGGCCCAACCCGAAGACACTTCAAACGTTACGGAAAAAAGAGCTGATACAAACGGAGTTGTCATTATCATTAAAGACAATTCGATAGATGAAGTGATTACGCAGTATATTATCCATAATGCCACATCTCCAGGAGTAGAAGGGTTTAGAGTGCAGATTTACAATGACTCCGGCAACAATGCCCGCATGCGCGCCATGGAAGTGAAAGATGCTTTCGAATCAGCCTTTCCTGACATACCTGCTCATTTGCAATATCAGCAACCTAATTTTAAAATTCGGGTGGGTGATTGCCGCACCAGATTAGAAGCGCGAAAAATTCAGAAAGATATCAGCAGTCGCTTCCCTGATGCATTCATCGTAAAGGATTTCATCAAAAAATCAAATCCTTAGCATCGCTAGGTAGATTATCTACAGTTAACAAAACATTTACATTTGCCAAAATTATCATATGCAAATTCTCAGCGAAAAGCGAATTATCTGGATCTTTAGAATTGTTATGGCTGGTATCCTTACTGCGCTATTAATCAGCACTGAGCTTTGGATGACCGAGCGAAATTTTCCACTTATTCCTATCACCGGAAAATTTATCCCACTACCTTACCCAATTGATTATATTTTGTTTTGCGGAATGATTGTTTTGCCGCTCTTGCTTCTTATCTATTACGACAATAAACCACTACTCATTGGACTGGCCGTTCTATTTGGCTTATTACTCATGGCAGATCAAATGCGCTGGCAAAACTTTAATATGTATTACTTTTTTATTGTAATAACATATGTATTTCTAAAAAAAGAGCCGGAAAAACTGCTCAATGTCGTTCGATTATCCTTGGTTGCCTACATGGTTTGGAGTGGGATTCAAAACATTAACCATATTTATTTCACCAATGTTTTTCCTTGGTTATTTGAGCCATTCACTCGAAAATTTCTTCCACAGGCAGCCATCAGTTATTTCAATTACATAGGCTACCTTTTTCCATTCCTTCAGATTTTTGCCGGAGTTGGATTACTTTTTGCCCAAACAAGAAGAGCTTCAATGTGGATTGGTATTGGTATATTAGGCATCTTATTTCTGAGTTTAAGCCCGTTGGGTCATAACTGGAACAAAATTCAATTGCCATATTACCTTGTGCTGATATGTCATTTGTTTTTCGCCTTTTATGAAAGTGAGTTCAATTTCAAAAAAATCTTTAATCCGGGTAAATCACCATTTTACGCATTTGCACTGGTTATTTTTATAATTCTTCCTTCTTTTAATCTGGTCGGGTTATATGACGACGGGCTTTCTTACAAAGAATTTAGCGGAAAAGGACTTTATTGCAAAGTATATTTTGATGATGAAATAGCCGAAAACCTTCCGGAAGTGCTTAAACAATACACCTTTAAAATCGATGAAAACAAAAACTATTTCGATGTATTTTATTGGTCATTGTATGCTTTAAAAGTACCACCTTATGCCGAAAGAAGGGTATTTCTCGCTTTAGATGATTATTTCTGTCAGTTTCAGCAAAAGGAGCAATGCTCTGTAAGAATTTCCATATACGATTACAATAATCCTGAACAAGAGTTTTAATTGCCGGATGGGGAAAGGCGGAATTTTGGCCACGCTGTTAATGATCGGGGGATCGGGATTGCTGGCTCAACAAAATTTTAAAAATATCAATAAATCACTTGAGATCCGAAGGGCTCAGGAGTCTGTGATCATAGACGGAGAGCTTGACGATGCTGCTTGGCAACATACTTTCGTAGCTAAAGATTTTATTCAACATTTCCCTTTCGACTCTTCGCTTGCTGTGAGCCAAACCGAAGTGATGATGACTTATGACGAAAGAAATATTTATTTGGCCGCACGTTGCTTCAGAAGCATGGATGGGCCATTTATCATTTCCAGTCTAAAAAGAGATTTTAATAGTGGTTTCAACGATAATTTTACCCTGATTATCGACCCTTTTGATGATAAAATCAACGGATTTAATTTTAGTGTGAGCCCCTATAATGTTCAGCAGGAAGGTTTGATTGCCAATGGCGGAAATTGGGGCGTTTCTTATGATTGGGACAACAAATGGTTTTCTGCCACCAAAGAGACTGATTTTGGATGGCAACTGGAAATGTCAATTCCCTTTAAAACACTGCGATTTAACCCTAAAATCAAATCATGGGGTGTAAATTTTCTGCGAACGGACTTAATGCGCAACGAAGTATCCACCTGGAATTTTGTGCCGCGAAACTTTAGCGCCACCACCATGGCATTTACTGGTCAGCTGAAATGGGATGAACCTCCACAAAAATCGGGCATCAATATGGTATTGATTCCATACACTTCGTTGGAAATGAACCAAAATTTTCAAGCAGCCACTCCCACAGATAGCCGCGTTAACATTGGTTCAGATGTGAAAGTAGGTGTTACTTCTTCGCTCAATTTGGATCTCACCTTCAACCCTGATTTTTCGCAGGCCGATGTGGATCGTCAAATAACCAACCTCACCCGATTCAATCTTTACTTCCCGGAACGGAGACAGTTTTTTCTCGAAAACAGCGATTTGTTTGCCAATTTTGGATTTTCTACTATCCGCCCATTCTTTTCACGACAAATTGGGCTTTTCAATGGAGAGCGCGTACCGATTCTTTATGGCGCACGTCTGAGCGGAAAAATCAACCGAAACTGGCGGATTGGCGCCATGAACATGCAAACCGGAAATGAAAGTCGTTTGGGTTATCAGGCACAAAACTTTAGTGTGGCTGCTTTTCAGCATCAGATGAAAGGTCGTTCCTACTTTGGGGGCATCTTTGTAAACCGACAAGGTGTAAGCCAAGGCAGTTTAAATCCGACCGACTATAATCGAGTGTTGGGATTCGACTATAAACTGGCCAGTTTGGACAACAAATGGACTGGAATTCTTTTTGCACACAAATCGTTTACGCCCGGACTCAAGGGCGATGATTTTGCGCATGCTTCTTATCTCAATTTCAGCATCCCCAATTTGGATATCATGTGGAATCACGAGTACGTTGGCCGAAACTACCGTGCCGATGTAGGTTTTGTGCCGCGTCAAGATCAGTTCAACTCCCTGACCAATGAGATAAATAAACTTGCATTTTGGCGCCTGGAACCACGCGTAGCTTGGCATATATTTCCCGGTGGAAAAATTAACCGAATGACTCATTCCGTTTATTCATCATGGTATGCCGACTCTACTTTCCAAACTACTGATGCGGTTTATTCCTTTTCGCACAGCACCATTTTCAATAATACGAGCCGACTGAGCGCTTCTGTCAATCAAAATTATGTGCGAACATTTTTCCCTATAGACATTACCTACACTGGTGCTGTGCCACTGCCGGCCGATGTTTATCAATTCAGGAATTTCAGAGCAGCTTATGAGTCTGATCTTCGACCCAAATTTCGCTACACGGCCGGAATTGACTTTGGTACTTTTTACAATGGACACAAACAAAGCTACAATGTATCTTTGTCTTATCGTGCTCAACCTTATGGCATCATCTCTCTTACTTTTACCAGAGATGAAGTTGAACTTCCAGCTCCTTATGCCAACACCAATTTGAACCTAATTGGGCCGCAATTTGATTTATCGCTTTCAAGAAGCATTTTCTTTAACACCATCGTTCAATACAATACCCAGGCTGATAATGTGAATGTGTTTAGCCGATTGCAATGGCGATTTAAACCCATGTCAGATTTATTTATTGTATACAGCGATAATTACGATGCCACGGATTTGAAAAAGAAAAATCGTGCAGTGGTATTTAAATTGGTGTATTGGTTCACAGGCGTTTAACGCTCAATTGCCCATTTCAAAACCAAACTGAAATCATTAGAAAGCTCGGTAACATCTTATCGAAGTCTTATAAATGCATTGGCTAAAAAACATAGATCGTTGTCATTGCTGTATTTCCACTTTCATGAGCAAAAACCTAAACAATAGACAATCAGCTTTTTAACTCTATATCAAACCACTTATGTGCTGAAATGTGCGATTTGGGCTCATTCTTTATTACTTTGTGCTCATCAAAACGAAAACAAAGCATTGAGACTTGCAATTATTGATATAGGCACAAACACATTTAAGATGATGATTGTGGATGTGATTTCATCTGATGAAACCAAACTGATCTACAAGGAAAAAATTCCTGTAAAGTTAGGTGAAGGTGGCATCAATAATGATATCATTTCCCACTCTCCCTTTATGCGTGGACTGAAAGCCTTGAAGAGTTTGAAAGAAAAACTTGACCGCCATCAGGTAAACAAGGTGATGGCATTTGCCACATCGGCTATCCGAAGCGCAACAAATGGACGAGATTTTGTACAAAAGGCAAAAGCAGAAACAGGAATCGACATAGAAGTAATATCCGGTAATCGCGAAGCCGAGCTAATTTATTATGGAGTGCAAAAAGCATTAGACATTGGCGATGAACGAAGTCTGATTATGGATATTGGTGGTGGAAGCACAGAATTTATCATTGCCGATAAGGAAAAAATATATTGGAAACACAGTTTCGACCTTGGAGCGGCAAGACTGCTGGAGGAAATCAATCCTTCAGACCCAATTACTAAGGCAGAAGTAAAAAGACTCAAGGCCTATCTCGATCAGCAACTCGATTTACTGTGGAGTGCGGTAGAACTTTTCCCAGTGAAAACCATGATAGGCTCTTCCGGAAGCTTCGACTCCTTGGCCGAAATGATTTATTACAAGTTCAACACCGAAGAAAACCCTATGGTTAAAACGGAGTACCATTTTGACATCAATCATTTTGAATTGATCTACCGAATGATATTGGAATCAACAATCGAAAAACGATTCAAGATGAAAGGATTAGCAGCCATGCGAGTAGAGATGATTGTGGTGGCGGTAATTATGATTCGATTTGTTTTCAAAAAACTAAGCTTAAAAAACATGCGACTCAGCACCTATTCGCTTAAGGAAGGTGTGATGTATGAATATTTGAGAAAAGAATTTAATAAAGAATAAGCAAAATCTGTATGGCAAAAATTCTGATCATCGATGATGAGCGTGCAATCAGAAGCACACTGAAAGAAGTGCTCGAATATGAAAAATATCAGGTAGATCTTGCTGCCGATGGTGCGGAAGGCTGGGATATGCTGCAAAAAAGCAATTATGACATCGTGTTGTGCGACATCAAAATGCCCAAAATGGATGGTAATGAATTGCTCGATAAAGTTATTGCTTCGGGCATGGACTGTCAGGTGGTGATGATTTCAGGACATGCTACCATCGACAATGCTGTGGATGCTATCAAAAAAGGCGCATTTGACTTTATAGCCAAACCACTCGACCTCAACCGCACGCTGATCACCGTTAGAAATGCTTTAGACAAATCTAATCTGGTACAAGAAACCAAAGTGCTCAAGAAAAAAGTAGGAAAAACTTTAGACATGATAGGTGAAGCGCCTGCCATTGCCAAGGTGAAAGAAATTATTGAACGAGTTGCTCCTACCGATGCACGAGTATTGATTACCGGCCCCAATGGTACCGGCAAGGAATTGGTAGCGCGCTGGATTCATGCAAAAAGCAACCGCAGCCAAATGCCTTTGGTAGAAGTGAATTGTGCTGCTATTCCTTCCGAACTCATTGAAAGTGAACTTTTCGGGCACGAGAAAGGGGCATTTACATCGGCAGTAAAGCAAAGAAAAGGTCAATTTGAACTAGCCGATGGTGGTACACTTTTTCTGGATGAAATTGGCGACATGAGTCTAAGTGCTCAGGCTAAAGTGCTGCGTGCACTGCAGGAAAATAAAATCACTCGTGTAGGCGGAGAAAAAGAAATCAGTGTGGATGTGCGCATCATAGCCGCCACCAATAAAAACCTACGTGAAGAAATCGAGAAGGGAAATTTTCGTGAAGATTTATATCACCGACTGAGTGTGATTATCATTCAAGTTCCTTCATTAAACGAGCGTATTGATGACATCCCTTTGCTTGCTAAACATTTTCTCGATTTGGTGTGTAACGACTACGGCATTCCGGTTAAGGGTATTGAAAACCAAGCCATTGAACTGCTCAAAGGCATCAACTGGACAGGCAATATCCGCGAATTCAGAAACGTTATTGAAAGGTTAGTGATTCTAAGCGATAAAATAATCAAAGCAGAAGATGTAGAAATTTACGCAAAGCCAAACAAAAAATTATAGCCAATTTCAACCATGCCAGCCTTGACCAAAATATTGATCCTGCTCTTCATTAGCCTCAATTCACTGCATGTGTTAATGGCACAATTGCTTGATCTGAGTCCGGGTATGCAGCATGTTCAACTGGGCGATAACAAAATGCGTATTAACGATTGGGAAGGAGCAGTATTGGAATATACCACAGCCATAAGAGTTGATCCTAATTTAGCCGATGCCTACTACAAACGGAGCATCGTTTACACAAAGCTTGCAAGACTTCGCGAAGCAGAAGAAGACAGGTTGAAGGCATTGCTTATGAATCCTAAAATTGAAAAGTTTTACGATGAGAGGGCAATTCAGGCTATGTTGGTGTTGGATCGCGGAAGTGCGAAAGGCGACTATTCCGAAGCTTTGATTTATGATACGCGCTATCCAATTGTAATCGCAGAGAGTGATTCATCGGAAATAGCTGTATTTCTTAGAAATGCCAATGTAGAGTCATTGAGCTCGCATATCAAAAAAAATAAAAAAGATACCACTGCTGTTTTGCAGAGAGCATTGCGCTATTTGATGGCAGAAAATTTTGATTTAGCACTTAACGATGTCAATCAATTTATCAGACCGGGCGATAAAAGTGCCAAAGCTTTCGAAATCCGTGGCCTTATTCAGATGAAACAAGGCAATTTTGCCTACTCCATAGATGAGTTCAATAAATCACTGGAGTTCAATCCCTATTGTGGAGAAACATTTTTCAATAGAGGTATTTCAAGACTTGTGCTCGGAGATTTGAGTGGCGCTCTTCGCGATTTTCAATCTGCCGAACAAATTAACCCTGACCTGTGGGAAGCCGCCTATAATGCTGGGATCATCCAGTTGAGCCGTGAACGTTTTGCCGATGCAGTCTCCGAGTTTGACAAGGCGATTCGAATCAAATCTAACATAGGATATATCTTTTTTTATCGCGGCCTGGCACGATACGGTATCAACGCATTTCAAGGAGCATTCGATGATTTTGAGCGTAGTTGGCAATTAGGAGAATACCGCAAAGAGTCGCTCAATAATAAGGGAATCATTCATTTATACTTCAATGAAAAAAAGGAAGCTATTCGCGATTTCTCCGATGCACTGAGAGAAGTTCAAGACTATGCTCCGGCATTGTATAACCGTGGACTGGCACACATACTCTCCTCATTGCGAATATTAGCTTGTCAGGATTTGAATCAAAGCGCTATGCTAGACTTTGTGCCTGCCATTGTGGCTGTTTCAGACTTTTGCCGATAAACTTTACTTATTCACAAAACAGACTTAATCTAATCACAGCATCCCTTCAATTAAGCATTGACAATTTAATTTTATTTGTTTCGCAAATCTAAGGCTTTGAAAATATACAGGCATATAACAGAAATTCCTGCGGAGAGCAGACATGTTGTTACCATTGGAACTTTCGATGGTGTGCATGCAGGGCATCGAAAAATATTGTCTCGTGTGAAACAACTAGCTGAAGAACAAAATGCGCAGAGTCTTGTAATGACCTTTGATCCGCACCCAAGAAAAGTGCTTCAGCCCGATATGGGCATTACTTTGCTCACCAACACAGAAGAAAAACTTAAGCTGTTCGATGAACTTGGCATAGACGCGGTATTTATACAAAAGTTTGACGAAGCATTTGCCAATACTTCAGCACAGGATTACATTGAAAAAATTTTAGTGAAAGGTCTTAAAACCAAAGGGCTTGTGATTGGCTACGATCATCATTTTGGGAAAGGAAGAACCGGGTCGCTCCGCGATTTGATTGAAAAAAGTATGGAGTTTGATTATGTGGTTGAAGAAATTTCTGCGCAGGATATTGACGATGTAGTGGTAAGCTCCACCAAGATCCGCAACGCTCTTAAAGTTGGCGATGTAGCCAAAGCAGCTGAATACCTTACCTATCCTTACAGTCTGCAAGCCAAAGTGATTGAAGGACGAAAACTTGGTCGAACCATTGGATTCCCAACAGCCAATCTCGAATTCACCGATTCGGAGAAATTAATTCCTAATACTGGAGTTTACGCTGTAAAGGCCTTGGTTGACCAACAAACGTATTTGGGGATGATGAATATCGGCTACAGGCCCACAGTAGATAATGATAAGCAGTTAAAAGCTGAAGTGCACATGCTGCAATTCAATCAGGATATATATGATAAACTGCTGTGTATCCTTTTCATTGAAAGAGTACGAGACGAACTGAAGTTTGACAGTGTGCATAAATTGGCAGAACAATTGCACTCAGATAAACGTACTGTTGAAACAATTTTCGGGCTTTGATCAAAACGGTGAACATATTTATTCTGTTTTGCTGCATAGGCTTCAGCACTATTTTTAATGCTGAACTGGTAGCTCAACCGGTCTATGGGCATAGTGGCAAAATCTACAACAACCTCCAGGAGGCGCTAAAAAATCCTGATGATGTGGAAAGACTCAAGCTCAGAAGAAACAAATTCAGACAATTCCCAAAAGAAATTTTTCAGTTTAAAAATCTTGTAGAACTTGATTTAACCGGAAATCGAATCACCGAACTTCCTGATTCAATCTACCGACTTGAGAATCTAACATATTTAAATCTGGAGCGAAATCACATAACTGCATTGCCAAACGGAATGGGCAAAATGCAAAAACTTCGTTATCTCAATATTGGTAAGAATCGAATAGACTCTCTTAATACTGCACTTTCTAATGTCAATACGCTAGAGTTCATTCAGGCTTGGGGAAATGGAATCACCGATGTGCCGGATGATTTTTATAAGCTAAAGAATCTGAAATATCTCGATTTGCGTGCTACCATCATCACTGATGACCAAAGAGAGGAGATTGTGAAAGTACTCCCTAAAACTTTCATATACTTCAGCCCATCCTGCAACTGCAAAAATTAACTATTTGTTCTTTCGAGAAGATCTGTTTAACTTCTCTTTTTTCAAGGCAAAATAAACTTCTAAAATGATGGATGATATAAAAACCAAGGCAATCAAGAGCATAAACATGCGTGCTTCAAATGGCATTTGACTGACCGTTTCATTGGCCATCGCATATTTGCTTTTTCCCGGATTGAGCGTTTGGATGTTAAATACCATTAGTTAAATATACACTATTCCAGCACTTCGAGTTAAGATTGAATTTGTTTTTACGCTTGATTTTTACTCATAGTCTAGCCCTGACAACTCAAAGAATCTGCAACAACTCACTCAGACAATTTACCTGGCTTGTCATGGTTTCTTCATTATAAATTGACTTCCCAGTGTATAAAATAGCGCTCATGCCGGCATTCATAGCACCCTGAATATCCACTTCCGGATCGTCACCAATCATAATTGAATTTTTCGGAGTTGCACCGGCAGATTTCATGGCAAAATCAAAAATTGCACGGTCGGGCTTATGTGTGCCGGCGCGATCACTTGTCACCACTATTTTAAAAAACGGACTCAAACCGCAATTTGCTAATTTAAAATGCTGTACATCATCAAATCCGTTAGTTATAATATGTAAATGATACCTACGCGAAAGCACATTCAATACCGGTATAGAATATGGGATTAAGCCCTTTTTATGCGGTGTACGTTCAAGATATTGCTCGTCGAGCCAAATACCTTTCTCAAGATTATTCAACCCAAATTTAAGTAAGGTAAAATGAAATCGATTTTTACGCAAATAAGACTTGTCAATGGCTCCGCTGCGAAGCTTTGCCCACAATTGATGATTAATGAGCTTATACGCTTCGAAAAACTGCTCAAAATTAACCGAAACTTCACTTTCCAACCGTAGTTCATGGAACAAATCAAAAACCACTTCTTTAGAATTTCTTTCAAAATCCCAAAGTGTTTCATCTAAATCGAAAAAGAGATGTTTGTCCATGTATTAAACCAGATTTAAAACAGCTGCAAAAGTGAAAGACCAAAAAACAACGGAGAGCAGCATATATCCAAGCACTTTGGGGCTTTTTCCATACAATCGTGTAGCAATAATACAGCCTGCCGGAATAGAGATAATCGGTGGGGTGATGAGTGATAAGCCCGGCAGCCCGTATTGTCGAAGTATTTTCACAAAAAGTCGTGAACGTCTGCTGAATATTTTCTTCTTTTCAAGAACAGATTTGGGCTTAGGCTGCCAAACAAGAGCTCGTTGCTTAAACCAAAACCAAAAAGAAAAAAGCACTCTGCTTAAATATAAGTTAATGATAATGCCCGTGCTTCCGCCGAAGAACGCAAACAACAAAGTCTCCCAAAAATTGAAGCCAAAGCTCAGGTAGGCTGCAGGTACTCCAAAGGCAAATTTGAAACAGGTGAGCAGAAATAAGGATGCAAACTGGAGAATTTCAGCCATGATTATGTTTAGTCGAGCACAAAGGTAAATAAGCCTTCGCTGTAAAAGGATGATGCAGTAAGAATTGATTGATAGATTACAACTTATCCAAAATACCAATAATCTGTTCGCAGGCAAAATCAATTTGCTCATCGGTGATGATTAATGGAGGAGCAAAGCGAATAGCCCGATCATTGAACAAAAACCAATCCGTTATCAGACCTGCTGCATAGCATTGATTCACCATGTCGATTACAGAAATAGATTCGGCTAACTCCACCGCAAGCATCAGACCTATTCCTTGAATGCTGCCAATGTGGCTGTGCTTTAGTTTATCTTTAAATCTGTTATGCTTAGATGTCACTTGCTCGATCAGCTTTTCGCTCAGCAATACATTCAAGCTGGCATGTGCAGCAGCGCAGCAAACAGCGTTGCCGCCAAATGTGGTGATATGTCCCAAAAACGGGTCATGTGAAAGACTATTCATGAGCTCGCGCGATGCAATGAAAGCCCCAATCGGCAGTCCCCCTCCCATGCCCTTAGCTATGGTTAAAATATCAGGAATCACATCAAAATGCTCGAAAGCGAAAAGTTTGCCGCTACGACCAAATCCGCATTGTATCTCATCCATTATCAGCAATGTGCCTGTATAATCGCATTTTGCTCTCAGTGCTTTTACATATTCCTGATTGGGAACTAAAGCGCCAGACTCTCCTTGAATGGTCTCAAAAATCACAGCAGCAGTGCGACAAGTGATCAGCTCCAAATCTTCCATCACGTTATATCTGATGCGTTTAGTGCCTGGTAGCAATGGCCTGTAAGCCTGTTTGAAAAATTCCGAACCCATCACACTAAGGCATCCTTGTCCACTGCCATGATAGGCATTTTCGAAATAGATAATTTCTGTGCGTCCGGTAACTCGTTTGGCCAATTTGATAGCTCCATCATTGGCTTCATTGCCCGAATTAACAAAATAGACAGAATTTAAAGTCGGTGGAAGCAAAGCGCAAAGCGATTCGGCATACTTTACTTGCGGTGACTGCACAAACTCCCCATAAACCATCACGTGCATATAGGTCTCAGCTTGTTGTTGAATGGCTGCAACCACCTCGGGATGACAATGCCCGACATTGCTCACCGCAATACCCGATATCAAGTCGAGATATTGCTTACCATCCTTATCGTAGAGATAAACTCCTTGCGCTTTCGCAACTTCGAGCATAGGTGGTATATCAGAAGTCTGGGCGACATGTTGCAGAAAGAGACTACGTAGGGAAGTATTCATTAATTTTGGCACAATTATTTCCTTGCAAAGGTCAAAAAAATATCACTGATGCGTCCACTACCCTTAAGCATTCTTCTAGCACTGTTATTTATGTTCAGCAGTTGCGACATTTTACAGCAAGCAGGGTCTGCCAACAAACCACTTACAGAAGGCGAAGTAAGCAACGGCCTTCGCGAAGCCCTTGATATAGGAAGCGGAAATGCGGCTTCTACTGCGTCGCGCAAAGGAGGTTTCTTCAATAATCCTGCAATAAAAATATTAATGCCACCCGAAGCGCAAAGAGTAGAAAACACGCTTAGGAACATCGGCCTAAACAAACCGGTAGATGATTTTATTCTTTCTATGAACGAGGCTGCCGAAGAAGCATCGAAAGAAGCTGCGCCTATTCTCAAAAATGCAGTTCGGGGAATCACAATCAACGATGCTTTCAATATTCTCAGAGGAGGTAACGATGCAGCGACTCGCTACCTGTACGATCGAACAAATGTGCAACTGAATACTGCTTTCAAACCTGTGGTTAATAATGCCATGCGCAAAGTTGATGTGGGCAGGTATTGGAGTGCTGTAACTTCAGCCTATAATAAAATTCCGGGGGTAACGCGTGTAGAACCCGATCTAGAGTCTTACATCACCGGAAAAGCTATTGACGGACTTTTCAAACTGATTGGCGAAGAAGAATTGAAAATACGCCGCGATCCTGTAGCTCGCATCACGCCTCTTTTAAGAAGAGTTTTTACGTGAGAATATTAACCTCCTTTGATAATTTCAGCCTTGTCGATGTGAAACATCCAGTCATTTACATCATCTTCATTGAGAAACAATTGCCCCTTTAAAGTTACAAACTGATCTGTTCGCAAACGTTTTTTTAGGTTTTGGAAATTAATTCCCATGATGGTTTCAGCTCCTGCACCGCCGCAAAAAAAACAGGATGCAAACACATATTTACTCAGTACATAAGTTTCTGAATCGAGCGGAATAATGTAACCACTGATAATGATGGTTTTGCCGCGCAAAGCTTTCAGTTCAGCCGGAAAAATGGGAAAATTCACATAGCCGTATTCTTCGTGCTGTTTTCGCTTATACTTTACTTTAGCGAGCATATCCCATGTTACCGTATCGGATTGAATGGACAAGGATTGCTCAGCTGGATGAACCGCTGAAAGGTCATTCGCAGAAAAGTTTCCGGATAAACCGGTATTAATCATAAAAAGAGAAAGGATGAGTGGGATGAATGAAATCATTGATTATCTGCTAGTGTCTTAGAAATATTTAGCTTGTAAGCTTTGATTGCAGGTATAAAGGCGGCAGCAAAACCTAATAACAAAACTAAACCAAAAATCATGCCCTGCTGCATACCAAAAAATTGCAAAGGCTGAATCATTAAATTATACTGTTCAGCCGATGATTGACCCAATAGGTTAATCACCATAGCGGCTAAAACTGTACCTGCTGCAAAGCCCACAATACATAGTAATAAGCTCTCAAAACTTATCAGTGCGAAAAGCAAAAACCTAGAGCCGCCATTCACTCTGATCATGGCCATCTCATACTTTCGGTCTTTCAAATTATTGTATAAACCAATAAAAATGCTGAGTGCAGATAAGATTAAGATTCCCAATCCTAAATATTGAAGCATCTCTATGCCAATGCCAAAAAGCGTAAACAATCGATTAATTTCGATGGCTGGAGATGCCAGCTGCATGTTGGTGTTCTCAGCTATCATTCTGGGCCACTGCAGCGCTGCCATTTTATTTTTGAATTTAAAAAGCACTGCGGTAATTTCTTTTTCCGATTGCTCATGATCATGGTCGCATGCCGCATGGTCGTGTTCTTCGTCATCATGTTCATGCGTGTGTGCTTCATCATGCATAAGCCAGTAGCTATTGAGATTGCAGAGAATCAAAAAATCGATTAGCTTATTGCTCGGCTTCAACACGCCAGCGACAGTAAACGGATGGTGGGCATGTACATCTCCTGTCTCTGCACCACCATGCATACTTTCAAACTTATCGCCCAACTTTAGCCCTGTTCGATTGGCAACCTGTGCACCAATAAGCACCTGAAAATCGTCTTCAAAGATTTTGCCTTCGGCTAACTCAGCTTCAAAATGCTTAAAATAATCATGCGTAGTCCCAACTATTTTAAAGCCAAGATAATTGTCTCCATAGGATAAAGGTATCGCCCTTTGCACAAAGGGATGATTCATCCAGCGCTGTGCTTCCTGAAAGTTTATATTTCCGGTTGGTGCGTCAATCTGATAAACTGCAGATAAAATTAGTTGCAAAGGACTTCCTTTGGCGCCCATCACTTGGTCTATCCCATCAATCTGCTTACTCAGTCTATTCTCAATCTGATCCTGCATGTGGAGCAACAAACTAATAATCGCTATTCCGGAAATTAGCAAAATCAGACTAAGTAGCGCGTTCAGTGGCTTTGAAACCAGATTTTTATAAACCAACAATATGATCATGCCTGCAGTGAATAATGATGTGTGAAATCTGATTTCAATCTTTGGTCATGCGTTACAACCACAAGGGTTGCACTAATTTGATCAGCAATATCAAAAAGCATTTGCTTCACCCGCTCGCAATTAGCATCATCTAGACTCGATGTCGGCTCATCTGCAAGCAGTAGCTTTGGCTTGTTCATCACTGCTCTTATAATGGATAATCGCTGAAGTTGCCCCGTACTAAGCTGACTAACACACTTATGTGCTTGACTTCCTATATCAAGTTTAGCGAGAAGCTCTTTTGCAAAGTCTGTACTTTTCCCTTTACCGGAAAGCCATGAAGCAAGCTCCAGATTCTCCAACACACTCAATGCTGAAACAAAATGTGGCTTTTGAAAAACGATTCCGATATGCTTCCCTCTAAATCGATCGAGTGCAGCATCACTCAAAGCGCTCATTTCTATTTCACAAGTCACAATCTTTCCTGAGTTCGGCTTCTGCAACCCTGCTAATAGGTGAAGCAAAGTAGTTTTCCCACTCCCTGATGCGCCCGTAATCAACAAATGTTGTCCTGCTTCGCATTTAAAATCAGCGAATTGAAAGCTTGTATTTGGATTGTAGGAAAATCGGAGCGCGTGAGCTTCTAATATCATTTGGCAACAAAAATAGTATTCAAATATCAGGCATTACTATCCTTATAAAACTTTAATAAATCAGCTATGGCAGGATAAGAATGTTTAGACTTCTCAAAGAGTTCATTTGACTTCACCCAGCAAAGTTCTTCAATATCTTCTTCCGTTTGTGGAACGAGCGTCCATGTTTTACTTCCTCGCATCAGATACCAATAAGTTCGCTTAAGTATCCACTCCCCTTTTTGCTGATATATATGGTACGTCTCAGGCAATGTTTCCAGGATTTCGGGCAAAGGTGTTCCACACTCTTCGCTCACTTCTCTCTTCGCGGCTTCTGCCGGAGTTTCTCCTTTGTCTATTTTACCTTTGGGTAAATCCCAGTATTTCATGCGATAAATCATGAGTACTTCACCTGATTCATTGACAACCAAACCACCGGCAGCTTCAATCAATTGGAAATGCTTCATCAAACGTTGAAATGCATCATCTGGTGCATCTGAAAAGTGATAAATGACATCTTCTGAACGGTTTTCATCAAGCAAGTTTTTAACCATTTCGTCAATGATTTCAGTCCTTTCAGAAATTTCATCACCGATAAAATCTGACCCCGATTTGCTCGTTTTGTTAATAACTAAAGATTTAGCCTTGTAGTAAACCTTATAAATTTGCCCCATGATTTCGAATAAAGATATCGCACTGCAATTAGCAGATTTTTTATTGCAAATAAAAGCAGTCAAATTACAACCTAATAAGCCTTTTACATGGTCTTCGGGCTGGATTTCACCAATCTATTGCGACAATCGTCTCACCCTTTCACATCCTAAGGTTAGAACCTTCATTCGTCAGGAAATATCCCGATTGATTGATCAAACCTTTGAAAAGCCTGATATTATTGCGGGTGTTGCTACCGGCGGCATAGCTATGGGGGTATTGGTGGCTCAAGAGCTTGGTCTCCCATTTGTTTATATACGGCCCAAAGCCAAAGGCCATGGACTGGAAAATTTAATCGAAGGTAAAATAGAATCAGGACAGACAGCGGTTGTAATAGAAGACTTAATCTCCACAGGTCAAAGCAGTCTCAATGCAGTGAAAGCCTTGAAGCATGAAGGTGTAATTGTAAAAGGAATGGTTTCGATTTTCGATTACGGTTTTGAAGTTGCTAAAAAGGCTTTTGCAGAAGAACAATGTAAATATTATTCGTTAAGCGACTATGAACACCTTATTCAGCAAGCGTTAAAAAGCAAATATATCGATAAACAAGATGTGGACTCACTGAAAAGCTGGAAGTCAAACCCTGATACCTGGGGCACCAATTTAAAAATAGCCTAAATATGCGAATAGAATCGACCTGGAAAGAAGTAAATACAAATCCGCAAACCGTATTTGAATGGCTTTCTGACATGAATAATGTAGGCAAGCTCATGCCTTCACAAATCACCAACTGGAAATCGGATCAGGAATCTTGTTCCTACACCATTAATGGAATGGCTGACATCAATATGAAAATCGATGAAAAGCGACCAACTGAGTTGATCAAAATGATATCGTTCGGTAAAAATCCTTTCAGCTTTGAGATGAACATCAACATTAAACCCAAAGGTGAACATACCGATGTTCAGTTAACATTCAACGGCGATGTGAATCCATTTCTAAAGATGATGGTAGAAAAACCTCTTAGCAATTTTATCGACCTTCTTGGGACGAATCTGCAAAAACAATTTTAACCCATTTTTAATTTTGTTAAAATCTGTTAAGCATTTATTTGGTGTTTTCGATTGTTAGGATTACATTTGCTGCCGAATAAAAATCAAATCCAAAATTTATCATGAAAAAATCTTTTAATCTTTTTGTTGCTGCGGCGGTTGCAGTATTTATGATTTCTTGTTCAGGTGACTCAAACGGTCCTGAAAAAACTGCTGAAAAATATTTGAAATTTTTAGCTGAAGGCAACTATGATGAAGCTGCTAAATTAGGAACTGAAGATACTAAAAACATGCTCAACCTAATTAAAACTTTCTCTGGTGGTCAAAAGCCTGAAAAGCAAAATGAAGTAAAAAATTTAAAGTGTACTGTTGCTGAAGACGGTTCAACAGCTGACTGCACATACTGCTGCAACGACCAAGGAAGTGATGACAAAATTACCATGAAAAAGGTTGATGGCAACTGGTTAGTTGACATGAAGAAAGAAAACCCAATGGGTGACATGGATATGGATATGGATATGGATATGGGCGCTGAAGGCGAAGGTTCAGAAGAGCCTGCAACTGAAACTGAAGCTGCTCCAGCTGAATAATTAATCCTTAACATGCTTCAGAAAAAATGAGTTTTTTTCGAAAAGCATTAATCATACTCGGAACCCTTTTTCCTGTTCTGACGGTCGTACTGGTTTATCTGCTGTTTTTTGATAAAGAAAACACTAAATCAGTTTACTATCCGATGAGTGAACAGGAAAAAGGGTTTCTGCATGATGGTGATATCATTCTTCGCCAGGGCTATGGATTTTTTTCGAGATCCATCGCACAATTACAAAATAGCGTAATACCCGTAACACATTGCGCAATGATTTCAAAAAAAGAACATGAACTTAAAGTGATCCACTCTTTGTCTAGTTCAGTATCAGAAATTGATGGTGTGCAAAAACAAAGTCTTCAGCATTTTCTAAACGAAAGCGTACCAAACTCCATTATTGTTTGCAGGTATAAAGGCACAGAAGCACAACGTATAGCACTAAAGGAAAGGGCTGAGTATTATCTTCAACAAAAAGTTCCCTTCGATCATCGATTTGATCGCTCCGAGAGTCAAAAAATGTATTGCACCGAGCTATTCAGAAATATTTTCTATGATATACTACAGGAAGATATTTTTGAAAAACAATTCGCAACCAATACCACCACCATTTATGATTTAACCACCTTTCTGGATACAAGTTATTTTGACATCGTCATCAATCACTTTCCAAACCAAGGTTTATCAAAATAAATCAGGTACAATGATTGTTTAGTGCTAAATTTATATCTTTAGCCGATTAAAAAATGATTGAAGTTTTAGTGATGAAAAGTGCTGAAAGAAATCTAAAGCATTTAATAGAAATTGTGAATACCCAAACCAAACCAGTGACTATAATCGTAAATACTATGATTTGTTTTAAACCCAAAAAATTAAATATTTTTCGAATTCTACTCTTATGTTCATTTTCTTTATTCGTTTTCAAAGCCAATGCGCAGGAAAACGAATTGGCGGTTATTGCTTACAATCAGGGGATTGCAAAGTTTACCAATGGCGATTTCGCAGGAGCTATTCAGGAATTTGACCGTGCCATACAAATGGAACCTGAGTTCGAAAAAGCCTATTACAATAGGGCTATTGCTAAACTCGAAGCCCAAATGTTTCAAGAAGCAATAAAGGATTTTACCATTCATCTTGGATTGGCTCCCCAGTCAGATAAATCTTATTTTTCCAGAGCACAGGCCAAGTTTCAATTAGGTGATAAAAATGGAGCATTGGAAGATTATAACAAATCGGGATCAATTAATCCAATGAATGCAGAAGCTTTTTATTTTGCTGCAGGAATTGAGTTTTCAAGAGGAAACTATGAAGCTGCTAAAACAGCCCTTAGCTCCGCAATAAGAGCTAATTCAAACTTTGCAGAAGCCTTTCACGACAGAGGGTCTTGTCATAGACAGCTTAACGATTCCAAAAATGCTGAGTCAGATTTTAGAAAAGCCATCGAACTTAAACCCGATTTCACTCTAGCATACATCAATCTAGCCGCTTTGCTAAGGTCTAACAAAGACCCGCAAGGAGCTCTTACTGAATTAAATTATGCGGTAGCATCAAGTCCCAATAATGCAGAAGTACTCATGCGAAGAGGTCGCGTCAAATTTGAATTGGAAGATTATGATGGTGCCATTGCAGATTTTGATAAAGCGGTCAACTTAGATCCCAAAAATCCATCTGCATTCAGCAATCGAGGCGTGGTAAAAAACAAAATAAAAGATTATGCAGGCGCAATAAGTGATTATGACTCTGCCATTCAACTAAACCCTGACTTTGGTCTGGCTTATTTTAACAGAGGAATTGCGAAAGAAAATCTTCGCGATGTGGCCGGAGCCTGCAAAGATTGGAGAGAAGCTTTGCAAAACGGTATCTCAGGAGCCAAAAGTTTTATTGATTCAGAATGCAACTAAGACAATAACCCATGAGAAAAATATTCATATCAATCATACTTTGTATAGGTTCATTAGTGAATGCACAAAACGTGGAGTTCACCAAGGCAAACTTTCCTAAAGCAGGTAAAAAACTTAAAGAAGCTAAGCGATTTCTAAAAATCGGCGACGAACTTTTCACCGGAACCGAATTTCAAAGGCCACAGGCTCTTGGCTTTTATCTTAAAGCCAATGCATTCAACCCCAACAATGCCCAACTCAATTTTAAACTTGGGCAGTGTTTCAATATTTCTCCAAAGAGATTTATGTCGCTGGCCTATTTCAGAAAAGCCTATGATTTGAATCCAAGCGTCGATCCGCATATCACTTTTTATCTTGGAGAAGCCTATCACCTCAACCATGAGTTTGATGAAGCCATCAAATTTTATAGTCTTTATAAAAAAGTACCTGAAAAGAAACCTGGCTTAAACCCTGATAAGCGTATTACAGAATGCAATACAGCTAAGCAACTCGTTGCCAATCCGGTGCGTGTAATAATCGAAAATATTGGTTCTACGGTCAACACCGAATTTAGAGAATATGGAGCTGTAATCTCTGCCGACGAATCAGTGATGCTTTTCACATCACGCCGACCTAACACCACAGGAGGGGGCATTGCGGCAGATGGATTGTTCTATGAAGATATTTACTCTACTACCAATCAGAACAATAAATGGACTCCGCCACAGGCTTTGCCCGCTCCGGTCAACACCAAACTACACGATGCCACCGTAGCCTTGTCGAACGATGGTCAGAAGTTGTTTATATATACACCGGCCAACGAAGGCGATATTTTAATGTCAACTTTGGACGGCGACAAGTGGACCCGTCCGATTGATGCTGGTGGTAAATCAATTAATACAAAATTCTCTGAAATTCATGCCTGTTTCTCCTACGATGAAAAATCAATTTATTTCGTAAGCAACAAACCGGATGATAATTATGGGGGATTCGATATTTTCGTTACACACCTTGACGAAAACGGTAAATGGGGATCACCAAAAAATGTTGGTCCAACCATCAATACCCCTTATGATGAAGAAGGTGTTTACCTTCACCCGGATGGCAAAACCATGTATTTCAGTTCGCGTGGCCATAGTAACATGGGCGATTATGACATTTTCAAAAGCACCCTCGATTCGCTTGGCAATTGGTCAACACCAGAAAATATAGGCTACCCAATTAACTCCGCTGATAAAGATGTGTTTTTTGTAGTTTCTGCCAGTGGCAAGCATGCCTATTACTCATCAGCCAAAATGGATTCATACGGTGAAACAGATATCTACCGAATTACCATACTTGGCGAAGAAAAATTACCCTTATTTGCTTTCGAAGATCAACCGCTCACCAGCATCATCAATCCTTTGAAAGAAGCTATTGCCGAACCAAAAGTTGAAAGTAGATTTACTTCTGCAGTGACGATTCTTAAAGGAGTTGTACGGGATGCACAAACCCAAGAACCACTCAACGCCGTCATTGTAATTACAGACAATGAAAAAAACCAAATCGTATCTACCTTTCAATCCAATGCGAAAACCGGTCGCTATCTCGTTTCTCTGCCTTCAGGTCGAAATTATGGAATTGCTGTGACCATGGAAGGATATCTTTTTTACTCTGATAATGTGGACCTTCCAAAGTCAAAAGCCTATCAGGAAATCGAAAAAGATGTGGATCTGAGCAAATTGGAAGTGGGCAAGAAAATCGTATTGCGTAACATTTTCTATGATTTCGACAAGTCCACCCTTCGTCCGCAGTCTATTGCCGAGCTTACCCGCTTAATTGCATTGATGAATCAGAACCCAACACTTAAGATTGAAATTTCAAGCCATACCGACAATGTAGGTTCAGCAGCATACAACCAACGTCTCTCTGAAGCAAGAGCAAAGTCGGTGGTAGACTACCTTACTAAAAATGGTATTCCGATGGAGCGCTTGGAGTTTAAAGGTTATGGGTTTACTGATCCAATTGCCCCTAACGACACGGACGAAGGTCGTCAGCTCAACCGACGCACAGAGTTCAAAATCTTAGCCAGATAAATCATGCAGCGATTCGTAAAAGCCACTGCTGATGGTAGCAGCACGGTTTTTATTGCCAACACGGATGTGAGTTTCCATTCACGCCACGGCGCTATGCAAGAAAGCATGCATGTATTTATTCATGCTGGCCTGCTCCCTGCTTTAGCTAAAAAGCAAACGTTGAAAATTTTTGAAATGGGTTTTGGAACCGGATTGAATCTCTTCCTGACCATGAAGGCTCTTGCCGCATTTCCCGACCATTCCATTGTGTATCATGCTATAGAAAAATATCCGCTTTCTTCAGAGCTCATTGCGCAACTTGAATTTCAAGATATTGACCAAAGCTTAATTAACACTGTTCACCAATCTGATTCTGGTTCACTTGATCATGTTTCGTGGAAGGTGCATCGCAACATCGATCTCTTAGACTTTCATTCAACAGAGACGTTTGATCTTGTTTATTTCGATGCATTCGCTCCAGGCTATCAACCTGAACTTTGGACAACAAATGTTTTTTCAAAACTCTTCAACATGATGAATTCAGACACGGCTTTAGTCACCTACTGTGCCAAGGGACAGGTAAAGCGAAATCTCCGTGCAGCAGGATTTGTTGTAGAAAGCATTCCCGGTCCGCCCGGAAAAAGAGAAATGACCCGTGCTCTGAAAGCTTAACTATTGTTTGATAAGCTTAATGGTTTGCATGCTGGTGGCAGATACAACTTTAAGCATATACATACCATCGTCGAAACTGCGGATGTTTATGATTTCTTGACTTTCCGACATGAACCGTCCCTGCTGAACCAATCTGCCACTTATATCATAGATGGTGTAAAAACTACCGGGAATCGATACATTAACATTAAAAATACCTTTTGATGGATTGGGAAAAAAACAGTAACCCATTCTTGCGCGGAGCCATAAATATTTGCAGTACACGGATTTCAAAACGAAGCAACATCATCTTAAGTGCCGCTGCCAAGGTTCTTTAAAGTGTTATCATTAAAATTAAAAGGCTTTAATAAAAAAAACGAGTAATTGCCAGTCAAATCATTTAGGGATTGCAAGTAATATACACGTAATTTACGATACCCACATTTTTTAGGCACATATTTTGGAATATACTGAGATAAATCTATTTTTATCAAACTTTTAACCCCGATCTATCATGAAAATTATTTCTACAACCCTTATCACTGCTGCTATTTTCATCTTCACTTCTTGTGAAAGACCTAGAAACTGCGTATGCAATGTTAATGGACAACAACTCACCACAGAACTCAATGAAGGTGCAAAAGCCGATCAGGAAGATGCATGTGCGGCTATCGAAAATGTAAATCGTCTCTCCGATCCTAATGCGAGCTGCTCATTGCAATAAATCATTTTATGAAACGCTGCATATTTGGCATTAGCTCCTGCATAATCATTATGCTTGGAACATCGTGCACACCGGTGTAAATCCCCAATGTGGTTAATATTCCCTTGATAGACGAATCAGGAGAAATTCAGGCATAGGTTCACACGGCCTTAGGTGGTATTGGTGTGCAGACAGCAGCGGCGATTACTTACCACATTGCCATCATGGTCAATGCAAATTTTCAGGATAAAAATATTTCTTCCTGACACGGTTACTGCAATAACACCTTTGGAGAATTTGGCTTAGGCTACTGTACCGACATTTCCGACAACGATCGATTCGAAATATTCTCCGGTATTGGCTATGGAAAGACTATTGCACGTTATCCAGATAATTAATTTTACTGGAAACAAACACTTGATATTCACTCATTAAGGTTATTTATTCAGCCGACTATTAGTTTTACTTCCGATGTGGTGGACTTTGGTTTAGCACCACGCATGGTCTATCTCACGCTGAATGAGAGCGGCTACCGTTGTAGTGGCTTTTTTGTTG
This sequence comes from Flavobacteriales bacterium, assembly GCA_046294625.1. GTDB lineage: Bacteria > Bacteroidota > Bacteroidia > M30B66 > M30B66 > JBKBKN01. Next base: position 74,946 of record JBKBKN010000010.1, on the reverse strand, counting down.
AGCCTGTATTTATGCTCAAACTAGAGTGTAAGTATGTGAAGCTCCTATTTCAGGCAGGTATTTCCTTGCCTGCTTACAGAAATAGCCTGCAATACCACTACAATCCATTCATTGGTTCCTTTGGGTTGCAATTTGCTATTAAATCCAAAAAGCTAACCAAAAAGGATGAATAGCTAAGAACTATTGCTATGAATTTGAACTTTTCGGAGTAAAACATCAGGAGTGTTTCAAGTAAATAAATTTATCTTTGCCTGAATTTAAACACTACACACATGAATAAATTGCTTACTATCTTTTCGTTGGCGCTTGGCTTAAATGCCACAGCCCAGTCAGACACGCTGCTCTTCGAAAATTTCGAAGCCGAGGTCATTGACTACATTTTGGCATTGCCTCCAAATGGAGATGATACCGATTGGTTGAACTTCGACTCTGATGGTATCCCTGATGGCAGTGGACAAAACAGACCCGGCAATTGGTTTCTGGGTACTGCATTTGCAGCAGCGGATGGCGATAACACGGTATTGATGAGCAACAGCTGGACCAACAATACAACACAAAGCGTTGAAAATTATCTTATTACACCGCCTTTGCAAATTGTAGATGCCAACGCCACCCTCTCCTGGAAATCGGCTCCACGCCAAACACCACGCTTCTTAGATGGATATTGCGTGGTAGCACAAATTGGAAGCAATATCGAAACCGGCTTCACCGATACTTTGGCCAAATTTGCCGAATTTATTTCAGGTGATTCTTTCAACTATGACGATTACGAATTCAGCTCCGGATATGTGCATGGCAGCGATTTTCAGTTTATCGAAGACAGCGGTGACTCTGCCCGTTGGATTGGCGTACTTCGCCCGGAGTCTATCAGCCTAGCGCAATATGCCGGACAAACCATTTATATTGCTTTTGTGCACAATTCAACTGACGATAACCTCATTTCCATAGACGATATTTTGGTTACCGGCACTTCACCCACCAATATCAAAAAGATAGATCGTCAGGTTGGGTTCGATATTTTCCCAAATCCTGCGGCACAATTTTCTTATATCAGCCTCGACCTTCCGTTTACCACAGGTGTGAATATTCATATTTATTCCGTAGATGGTAAACTTATCCGTACTATTCCACAAGGATACAGGATCAAGGGAACACATCAGTTGCAAATTGATGTGGCTGACCTTGCACCAGGCATATACAACATTGTGGTGCAAACCAAAGATTTCAATGTAGGCAAATCATTGATTAAAGAATAATTGAGCAGCACATGAACATCAGAAAGGGGCGCTATGCCCCTTTTTTTGTCATTTGTTTAAAGTTGCATGTGTTTTTACACAAAATGCATAAACAGAATGATTCAATCAGATACTTAGGTTAGAATCCATTCCAAATTACGGAAGGACATTCCCTGTCCTTACCTTTGGCAGATTGCAAGGACCAGGTAAATTGCACTTCATGCGATCCTACTGTGGCATTGGTGAGTCTCGAAATAGTGTATTCATAAATATAAGACAACCTAAACTGACGCAATTGTCCGCCAATCATTCCCATCACAGCATCTCTTTGCCGAATACCTGTTCCGATGCGCATCTAGCGATTGTAATAGTTTGCCTTCAACAATAATTGATTAAATGTCTGTTGTCTTTGATATATGGCATCAAACACTAAACCATTATTATCTCCCAATTTTGCCAAGAACGCCGCTTGAGCATAATGACGCAGAGGCAATCTTGAAACCCCTAAAAATCCCCGATCAGGTTGGTTAGCATTAAGCGCAGCGTATGAAATTAGGTAATGTTCATGTAGCAAAGCCAATCCCAAATCTGTTTTTATGACCCTTCTATGAGGTGGACCAATAGTAGCATTTGTTGCATAAATAAATCCATAGAGAGGGTCAATCTGATCGCCAAAATTAAGCTGATCCCAATCTATGGTATATTTCAAATGAGAAATTCCAATACCCATGCGAAGCGCAGCTTTTTCAGTAAGATTGGCCCGATAGGCATAGTTCAAACCTACATTATTCGTAGGAAGAGTGCCATATCCATCTATATTCAACATATATCTTATCCCTAAACCTCCATGAATAGCATCTAAATGGATATCAGTTCCCAAGTGATAAGAAACAAAAGAGAGGTTTATTCTAGGCCATTGATTTCGATAAGTACTGTGAAAGGATGGGCGCATAAAAGCCCCGGTCATGGCCGGGTTGTTATACATGGCCGTGCCTAATCCATGTGCCACTTGGGGATCTTGACCGAAACACATCAAAGTGCTTAATGAAAAAATATTCAAACTTATTTTTTTCATAGGGTGCTGCTTCTTTGGTTTAGATTAAGGCTGGGCGATAATTAACTCATAACTAGATGGACTCCCGGGAGAAAAACTCCGGCAAACGCGCATCTATTAAATGCTGCCATTGGGCTATTGCTTGGCCAACACAATGCATCAATATCATCAAACAAAAAATTTGACGAAGTCGTAAAAGCGGAAATATATTAAATGGCATAATCGGGCAGTGTTATATAACACTTGATCTGCTTAGCAATAAACAAAACATTTATGAGTCACATATTATTCGCTAAGGTATTGTTTTTGCACAAATAATATGGCTAAGCCATAAATTTAATGTGGTGGAATAAAATTGGCAAATTGAACAGTATTTCACCGGATGAGCTCTCTATCATACAACTTTTAGTGGTAAACTATGGCAAATAAAGGCTTTATGAAAGCCGAAATGGAAATCCATTTTCAAGTGAAGTGCAATATGGATTATGAAGTAATGGCCAAATTAGCCGTACTTCAACACTCGATACATATTCTTGATGTGCAGCAAGCCAACAATGAAAGCAAAGGCTATGGAAATAAGTCCGAAAAGCAACAGATTCAACATCCATGATTCGGTGAAATAGCGGGAGAAATAGGCCACAATCAGGACAAAAGGGATAAACACGAGCAATTGGGCAAGCAGGCGATAATTAACCCTAAAACGAAATATACGCTGGGCAATGATGATTTGTGCAAAAGCAGTCAGAAATTGAGTAAGTAAACTGGAAACTGCTGCACCAATAGCTTCGTAATGTGGAATGATGATAAAATTGAAGCCAATATTAAACACCATCCCAAAAGCAGCCATTGTATTGAGTTGCTTCAAGTTGCCGTTGGCCGTGAGCAAGGTGCCAAAAATGTAAGTTAACGAAATGGCTACAAAGCACCCCATCAGCAGACTGAACACCGCCGCCGACTCATCAATATGCTCCTTGTAAAGCAATTGGATAATGTCATAACTGTAAAATATACAACCTATCACAATGATCAGCGCGGGTGTGATAAGTATGGTGAAGGAAAGTTTTACCAATTGCTCCACCGATTCCTTAAACTTGAGCATGCGTGAAAAAATGGGTAAAAGCAAACCGGCAAAAAGAAAAGAAATCATATTGGCCGAGTCGAGCAGGCGGTAAGCAGCCGCATAAATTCCGCTTTGCTCTGCCCCATTATCCTTAAGCAGGCGCTCGAGCATCACCCCATCCACGCGATTATAAAAGGTCATGAGCAAAACTAAAATGGCAAAGGGAAAACTCTTCTTTAAAATCAACACAAAGAATGGCCAGTTCCACTTGAATTTTCTGAATGAAGCCTTTTTCACCACCAGTAAGAAGGTGATCAATGTAGTGAGCAAATAAGAAACAGTTTGCGTGTAAATAAACCATTCGATCTGAAAATCGCCACCAAAGGGATTGAACCACAACAGGATTGAACAAAACACAATCATCAAACTTCGGTCGAGTACCGAAATCAGACTGTCGAGTTTAAAGAGGTGCAATCCTGCCAGGTTGGAGCGCAGATACATAATCATGAAGGCCAAAAACTGATTGAAGCCCATCACCCCTATCAGATAGAGCTGATAGCTGCTGTAGCCTAAAATGAATCCTACACTGAGTGTAGCTAGCATAAACACTACCCCAAGCATAAGTTTAAGTAATACAATGCTTGAAAAATGCTTGGTAATCAGCTGATTGTTTTGCGCAATGTTTTTGTTATTGAAATTGGTGATACCAAAGTCAAGCAGGATGTTGAGCAGAAAGGAAAAATTGAAAATTGCAAAATACAATCCATAGGCTTCAGTACCCACCACACGCTGCACTTCGCGGTCAATACCCAAAATCCAGAATGGCTTAATCAGCAAATTCAGCGTGAGCAGTAAAGCTAAGTTCTTGATGAATTTTTTCTGCATTTCCCCGCCTTGTCCTTATCTGATGCGATCTACCGACCGAATAAGGGCTTCATCTTTTTTAATGTTGCGATTAGCCAAAAACAGCATCACAATGGAAACAGCCGGAAGGAATAAGGCAAAACCATAATCCGGATGCGTACCTTCGATGGCAAGACTGTCGTTGGTTTTTTCGATAAAATAAAACATCACCGCAATCAATATGGTATTGGTGAGAATGGCAAAACCATTGTAACGGATTTGCATCTTACGCCGCTTATATAGAAAAATATTCACCAGAGGAATCAAGAAGCTAAGCACAAATGCCAGCATCACCGGCAGTAAGTTGAGCATGTGTGAACTTACATCACCTGTTTTGGCATACACGCCCCAAATCTTCATTACATAAAGAATGTCATCCTGACCACTGATAGTAGCAAAAGGTAGATATAAAAGTGGTACGACAAACATCACGGCCACCAACATGAATATCGTTTGAATACGTTGAATCATTTGTATAATCTTGAAGCGGCAAAAATAGCATAATTAAGCCGAGCGGGCAGTCTTTTCTCAATTAAGTAAAAGCCAATTGTTTTATTAAAACCCAAACGGGTCAATGTCGATTCACGTCATTAACCCGTTTGGGTAAAGTAAAAATTGAAAAAATTAATTCACACCGTGCATCCAGCGCTTGATAATCGGACCTAAAAGGAAGAGCAGTACACCACAGCCAATAGCAACGAAGCCTAATATCCGGAACACACCCAAACCTAAACTCATGGACTGATTGCGAAGTGAAGAAATCACTGCGCCGCTGACGCTTTTCTCAAAATTGGATTCCGCATCTGCAATATTCACCAATCCTGCTTTAAAATTATCTTTTTCTGAGCTATAAACCAAAATGCGTTTTGTGCCTTCATCCATAGCCTTGTCTTTATCCTTTTGCGAATTGGCATTGTCTGCCTGCGCTTTCTTTTCGTCAATGAGCATTTCCACCATTGCAAATTTACCTGCAGCTTCAGCATTGAGCATGTCAATAAAAGTTTCGCTCACTAAAGCTTTCTCTATCGGTTTCTCTTTGATTAATTCTGCAAATTCTTTGGTTGAAAGCACCTTGACCAACTCTTTATCAGCAATTCCATCTCTGAATTCCTGACTTTCGATGATTTTTGATTCGCTCACAGTGGTAAACTTAGCAATATGCTTTCCGGCCTGATGCGCTATAGACGATGACAGAAACCAAATACCCATTAAGAAACCGACAATTTGAGCGGGCGAAAGCTTGGTCACCAGCGATAAACCAACAGGAGATAAAGTAAGCTCACCTAATGTATGCAATAAGTAAAGCATGATTAGGAAGAAAGCCGGCACCAAACCTGCAATAGCGGCAGTTTTACCCATCGTTAGCACCAAAAAGCCTAAACCGAGCAATGCCAGACCGGCAGCAAACTTGTAAGGTGCGGCAGGCTCTTTGCCCGATTTGCCTAACTGAATCCATAGCCAAGAAAAGATTGGCGCAAACAGCATGATAAACAATGGATTTACCGACTGGAAGAAGGTAGTGGTGAAAGTTAAGCCCAAAAAGTTCTTGTTCACATTACGCTCCGTGAAGAGGTTCATCGCCGAACCTGCCAATTCAAAGAAAGTCCAGAATACGGTTGTGAAGAGCAAGAGTATCACAATCACCCAGATTCGCTGTTTCTGCTTTTCTTCATATTTTGATGCTTGATAAAGCAAAAAGCCCAAAATAAATGTGGCCAATACTGCCAGACCTATATCTACTACATCATTTACTTTAATCAATGCCCAAGCAATAGGAATCATAATAAACGTGGTGGCATATGGAATAATTTTGTTGCTTACTCCTTTGATCATTGGCTTGCTCTCCTTCGATTCAGGCTTAAGTCCATGATTTTCGAACCAGCCTTTTTTCTGTGCCACTAGGAAAATAAAGAATCCAAGCATCATACCCACGCCAGCAGTAAGGAACCCATAGTTCCATCCTTCAATCTCGCCAATAGCGCCGCAAGTCAGCGGTGTTAAGAAAGCTCCAATATTGATTCCCATGTAAAAAATGGTAAATGCACCATCACGCCTGGAATCTCCTTCGGCATAAAATTTACCTATCATACTAGAAATATTCGGCTTAAAGAAACCGTTACCAATTACCAGAAAAGCTAAACCAGCGTAGAACGTAGTCTGATTATCTAGAAACAAAGTAAACTGCCCTACAGCCATCAGCAAGGCTCCCCAGATAATCGCCATTCTGAAACCCATAATTTTATCCGCAAAATAACCGCCCAATATCGGCGTGAGATAAACAAGAGCGCCATATGCCCCATATATACCATAGGCTTTGGCATCGTCAAAGGCAAATCCGCCTTTAATCATTTCAGATGTCATGTAAAGTACCAAAATGGCTCGCATGCCATAATAGCTGAAACGCTCCCATAATTCGACCATGAAAAGCGCAAAAAGGGCTTTGGGATGGACTTTTCGATTGAGAAAAATCACAAATGCCACCCAGGCAGCCACACCGGCCCAGGCAATAAACATTAATTTGTAAGCTGGATGCATAGTATAAGTAGTTTGTCGTTGGCGAAGCTAAAAAAATAATGTTAGAAAAATGTAGTTGAAAAAAATTGACCATTCACCTTTAAGTTGTAATCAATTTTTCAGCCTATCAAGGGATTAGCTTTTTTTGCCTTTTTGATTTTCGAAATTCTTTTACATTTGCCGCAATTTTAACAGGGTTTTAAAAACCTTATGAGTTAAAATATTGTTAAACAACCGAAATTTGAATCTTTCATAATGAATACTTCATCTTCAGAATACCTGCCATTGTTGCTTCAAGTAATTGTTGCTGTTGGATTTGTGGTTCTTGTATTGGTGCTTACACATCTTATCGGACCTAAGCGTAAATCTGAGGTAAAGCTGCAAGCATTTGAGTCCGGTATTGAATCGGTAGGAAATGCCAGACTTCCTTTTAGTATCAAGTATTTCTTGATTGCAATACTCTTCGTATTGTTTGATGTGGAAGTTATTTTCTTTTATCCATATGCCACTAACATCAGGGCTATGGGTATGGAAGGCTTTTTTGCAGTCTTGGTTTTTGTAGGCTTTCTGTTGATGGGTTTTCTGTATTTATGGAAAAAGAAAGCCTTTAAATGGGAATAAAAACATCTTAAACACGGAGGATTGAACTATGAGTGAAGTTAAGATAACCACCGCGCCCCATGGATTTGAAGGGCAGGGATTTTTCGCCACCAAGCTGGATGAAGTAATCGGACTTGCTAGAGCAAATAGCATCTGGCCTTTGCCTTTTGCCACATCATGCTGTGGAATAGAATTTATGGCCACTATGGCTGCCAACTATGATTTGGCGCGATTTGGCATGGAACGAATGAGTTTCTCGCCCCGTCAGGCTGACTTGTTAATGGTGATGGGAACGATTGCAAAAAAAATGGCTCCAGTACTCCGTCAGGTTTATGAGCAAATGGCAGAACCGAAATGGGTGATTGCAGTTGGTGCTTGTGCATCTAGTGGGGGTATTTTTGATACTTACAGCGTGCTGCAAGGAATTGACAAGGTAATTCCTGTTGATGTATATGTGCCCGGTTGCCCACCACGCCCTGAACAAATACTTGATGGTGTAATGCGCATTCAGGATTTAGTGAAAAGTGAGTCATTGCGCCGCCGAAATTCAGAAGAATATAAAGCGCTTCTTCAATCATACGGAATCGAATAATCATGGCAATCAGCAACGAACAAATCATAAATTTTCTGCAGGAAAAATTTCCTGATGCAATTCTCAATGTAGAAGCGCCGCACAATTTACTTAGCATTGAAATCAAACCTGCAAAAAATGTAGAGATTATCAAAGCTCTTAAAGAGCATCCGGAGTTTGATTTTATTTTCTTAACTGACCTTTGTGGTGTTCATTTTCCAGAACAGAAAAACAAAGAAGTAGGCGTGGTGTATCATCTGCACAGCCTGGTGAACAACTTTAGGCTGCGCCTGAAGGCTTTTATGCCGGAAAATAATACTGAAATCAGCAGCATCACATCTTTGTATGCAGGTGCCAATTGGATGGAACGTGAGACTTACGATTTCTTTGGTATTCGCTTCACTGGGCACCCTGATTTGAGAAGAATACTGAATGTAGATCACATGGAAGTTTTTCCTCTATTAAAACAATATCCGTTAGAAGACTCAGGTCGCACCGATAAGGACGACCGCTTCTTTGGCAGATAAAACAAAAACACGACTGAACAATGGAATCAATATTCAGCGAAGAAAACGTAAAGCCGGAAGAGAAACAATATAATACACTCAACCTAGGACCCACACACCCCGCTACGCATGGTGTATTTCAGAATATTCTGAAAATGGATGGAGAAACTATTGTTTCGGCAGAGCCTACCATAGGATACATTCACCGGGCATTTGAGAAACTGGCTGAGCATCGCCCCTTTTATCAGGTAACGCCCATCACTGATCGCCTTAATTATTGTTCATCGCCGATTAATAACATTGGATGGCACCTGACGGTAGAAAAATTGATCGGTGTGGAAACTCCCAAAAAAGTGGATTATATGCGCATTATCCTGATGGAATTAGCGCGCATAGCCGATCATTTGATTTGCAATTCGGTGCTTGGCGTCGACACCGGAGCATTGACCGGTTTCACTTACATGTTTCAAGAGCGGGAAAAAATCTATGAAATTTACGAAGAAATTTGCGGTTCAAGATTAACAACTAATATTGGACGCATTGGCGGTTTCGAGCGCGATTTCACACCGAAAGCACACGATAAGCTAAAAGCCTTTTTAAAGGAATTTCCGGCGCGATTTGAAGAATTTAACAGCATGTTACATCGCAACCGTATCTTTATGGATCGTTGTATCGATGTTGGTCATATCACTGCTGAGCGTGCGTTGAGCTATAGTTTTACCGGCCCTAATCTTCGTGCAGCAGGAGTGGATTATGATGTGCGGGTGATGAATCCTTATTGTTCTTATGAAGATTTTGATTTTATTGTTCCTGTGGGAACATCTGGCGACACCTACGATCGTTTCTGCGTGCGTCAGGAGGAGATTCGTCAGAGCTTGAAAATCATCAATGAAGCATACAATAACATGCCTGATGGCAAACATTATGCAGATTGCCCGGAGTTTTATCTTCCTCCTAAAAATGAAGTATACAATAGCATGGAAGCGCTCATCTGGCATTTCAAAATCGTGATGGGTGAAGTGGATTTGCCAGCCGGCGAAGTATATTTTTCTGTTGAAGGTGCCAATGGCGAATTGGGATATTATTTGATATCTGATGGTGGACGCGCACCATATCGCTTGCACTTCCGCAGACCATGTTTCATTTATTATCAGGCTTATCCTGAAATGATCACAGGACAGATGCTCTCCGATGCCATCATCACCATGAGTAGTTTAAATGTGATAGCAGGTGAATTAGACGCTTAAACGATGGAAAATACAACAACCATAAAATTCTCGGAAGAGAAACTGAAAAAAGTTCAGGAAATCATTAGCCGTTATCCTGAAGGCCGACATAAATCGGCTTTGCTTCCATTGCTTCATCTGGCACAAGACGAATTTGGCGGCTGGCTGAGCGTGGAAACCATGGACTATGTGGCATCATTGCTCAATATTCAACCCATTGAAGTGTATGAAGTGGCATCGTTCTACACCATGTATAACCTGAAGCCCGTAGGAAAGGTGTTACTTGAAGTTTGTCAGACAGGTCCATGCTGCACCAAAGGCGCTGATGATTTGATTGAAACCATTGAAAAGAAATTAAATATTAAAGTAGGCCAAACCACGAGCGATGGCATGTTTACCTTAAAAACGGTAGAATGTCTTGGAGCATGTGGTTATGCGCCAATGCTTCAGGTGGGTGAGCGCTACCATGAATTTCTGGATTCAGAAGAAAAAATTGATCAACTGCTCCAAAATCTTAGGGCACAACATAGCAATTGATTATGGCAGGAAGAAAATTATTATTAGAACACATTAACGTAGAAGGCATCAAGCATTTTGAAGCCTACAGAAAACATGGCGGGTATGCTTCGGTGGAAAAGGCATTGAAGAAAATGACTCCTGACGAAGTGGTGGAAGAAGTGAAAAAATCTGGTCTTCGTGGTCGTGGAGGCGCAGGGTTTCCCACCGGAATGAAGTGGAGCTTTCTGGACAAAAAAAGCCCCAAACCAAAATATCTGGTTTGCAATGCCGATGAATCGGAGCCGGGAACCTTCAAGGATCGTTACCTGATGGAATTTATTCCGCATTTGCTCATCGAAGGAATGATAACTTCCAGTTTTGCTTTAGGAGCTAATCTGAGTTATATTTATATCAGGGGAGAATATAAATGGATCATAGGAATTCTGGAACAAGCCATAGCTGAAGCCAAAGCCAATGGTTTCTTAGGTAAAAATATATTAGGCACCGGTTATGACTTAGAAATGTATGTTCAAACCGGAGCTGGTGCTTACATCTGCGGAGAAGAAACTGCTCTGCTCGAGTCACTAGAAGGTAAACGTGGTAATCCACGCATTAAACCGCCTTTCCCTGCGATTTATGGATTGTATGGCTGCCCAACAGTGGTAAACAATGTGGAAACCATTGCAGCTGTGCCTTGGATTGTGAACAATGGTGGCGATGAGTATGCCAAAATCGGAATTGGTCGAAGCACCGGAACCAAATTAATTTCTGCTTGCGGAAACATAAAAAAGCCAGGCGTTTATGAAATTGAACTAGGTGTTTCGGTCGAAGAGTTTATCTATTCTGATGAATATTGTGGAGGAATTGCCAATGGAAAGCGCCTAAAAGCGTGTGTTCCGGGTGGCTCTTCCGTTCCTATCCTTCCTGCCGATTTACTACTTACAACAGTCAATGGAGAAAAACGACTGATGACGTATGAATCTTTGGCTGATGGAGGATTTGTGAGCGGCTCCATGTTGGGTTCGGGTGGATTTATTGTGTATGATGAAAATCAATGCATCGTAAAAAATACCTACACCTTTGCACGCTTTTATCATCATGAGAGCTGCGGACAGTGCAGTCCTTGTCGCGAAGGTACGGGCTGGCTCGAAAAAGTATTACACCGTATGGAACATGGTCATGGCAAGATGGAAGATATCGATCTGTTGGTTGATGTGGCTAAACGGATTGAAGGAAACACCATTTGTCCATTGGGAGATGCTGCGGCATGGCCTGTGGCTGCTGCCATTCGTCACTTTCGTCACGAGTTTGAATACCATGTATTACACCCTGAAAAAGTAAAAGATCCAAAACACGGCTACAAGGAACCCATCATGCCGGTTTCATTAACTGTGTAATCATATAACCAAAGGATTATGAGCGATTTGTTAAAAGTTACCATTGATGGTAAAACCATAGAAGTCCCGCCGGGAACCACCATTCTGCAAGCTGCCAGAATGATTGGACCTGATGTGGCGCCACCTGCCATGTGCTATTATTCAAAGCTGGAAACATCTGGTGGATACTGCCGCACCTGCATTGTGAAAGTGACGAAAGGATCGGAAAAAGATCCGCGCCCTATGCCAAAGTTAGTCGCATCATGCCGCACACAAGTTATGGATGGCATGGAAGTGGTGAACTACACATCGGAAGAAGTAGTAGATGCACGAAAAGGGGTAGTAGAGTTTTTACTCATCAATCATCCGCTCGATTGCCCTGTCTGCGATCAGGCCGGAGAATGTCACTTGCAGGATTTGTCTTACGAAAATGGTCTTTCTAAATCAAGATACGAATTTGAAAGACGCACTTTCGAAAAAATTGATATCGGAGATAAGATTAAACTTCACATGACACGCTGTATTTTATGCTACCGTTGTGTGAAAGTAGCCGATCAGCTTACTCCGGGTCGTGTGCACGGGGTGATTAACCGCGGTGATGTTGCCGAAATCAGCACCTATATTCAAAACGCCGTAGAAAATGAATTTTCGGGCAATATGATTGATGTGTGCCCTGTTGGCGCCTTGACCGATAAGACATTCCGCTTTAAGAGCCGTGTATGGTTTGTGAAACCTATCGATGCACACCGCGATTGTGATACCTGCGCCGGCAAAGCGGTGATTTGGAAATATGGAAGTGAAATTCTTCGTGTGACGGGTCGCAAGGATCAGTGGGGCGAAGTAGAAGACTGGATCTGCAATACTTGCAGATTTGACAAAAAGAACCCTAGTGATTGGGTAGAAGAAGGGCCAAGAAAAATAAGTCCACATTCCGTAATTTCTCAGAATCATTATGCGAAAGGAACAAAGTTTGTGGCTTCACCAGAATCTTTACCTAAACTCAAAAAACAGCTGAACTGATGGATTTACTATTGCTAACAGAGAAAAGTATTATCGTGTTAGTGGCTTTTGCCATCACGCTGCTTATCGCTACTTACAGCACTTATGCTGAGCGTAAAGTGGCTGCATTTCTTCAGGATCGTGTTGGTCCGGATCGTGCCGGTCCGTTTGGAATATTGCAGCCATTGGCTGATGCTGGTAAATTCTTTTTCAAGGAAGAAATCATCCCTAATGACGCTAATCGCTTTTTATTCATTATTGCGCCCGGTATAGCCATGTTCACGGCATGCATCACCAGTGTGGTTATTCCTTGGGGAGATACCTTGATTATCGGTGGCCGCGAAGTAGTGCTTCAAGTTGCTGACCTAGATATCGGTATCTTGTATGTTTTTGCTATTGTTTCTTTAGGCGTATATGGAATTATGATTGGTGGCTGGGCTTCGAACAACAAATATTCACTCCTAGGAGCCATTCGCGCTTCTTCTCAAATGATTAGCTACGAGCTTGCAATGGGTTTATCGCTTATTGCACTCATCATGATGACAGAGACTTTAAGCCTCAGAACCATTGTTGAACAACAAGGCGAAGGTTTATTTGGCATTAGCGGATTTCATTGGAATGTATTTTATCAGCCTATCGGATTTTTAATTTTTCTTGTTTGCGCCTTTGCAGAATGCAACCGTACCCCCTTCGATTTGCCGGAATGTGAAACCGAATTGGTAGGAGGTTATCACACGGAATACAGCTCAATGAAGCTTGGATTCTTCATGTTTGCAGAATATATCAACATGTTCGTGTCTTCAGCTTTCATGGCTACCTTATATTTTGGAGGTTTCAACTTCCCGTTCATGTATCAGCTTGGACTTTCGCAAAACGCTATTACCATTATCGGAGTGTTTGTATTCTTCATTAAAATATTTGCTTTTATCTTCCTGTTTATGTGGGTTCGTTGGACATTGCCACGCTTCCGCTACGATCAGCTGATGCGTCTTGGTTGGCAAATGATGCTACCACTAGCAATTGCACACGTACTGCTCACAGGATTCATTATTTTATTAATGCAATAATCACTGACTTATGAAGCCATTGACTAATAGATCGAAAGTAGTATCCAATAAGGAAATGACCTTTTCTGAGAGCCTTTATCTGCCTGCGGTAGTAAAAGGACTTGGCACTACTATGAAGCATTTCTTTCGCAAGCCTGCAACGGTTCGCTATCCTGAAGTTCAGCGTGAATTTAGCGAAGTGTATCGTGGTAAACATGTGCTAAAAAGAGACGAGAACGGTGCTGAAAGATGTACCGCCTGCGGTCTTTGTGCAGTTGCGTGTCCGGCAGAAGCTATCACCATGGTGGCAGCCGAAAGAAAACCAGGAGAAGAAAAGCTCTACAGAGAAGAGAAATATGCTGAGGTTTACGAAATCAATATGCTGAGGTGTATTTTCTGTGGATTGTGCGAAGAAGCCTGCCCTAAGGAAGCGATTTTTCTCACTAAAGAAATTACACCCGCAAATTATGAACGCGAAGACTTCATTTACGGAAAAGACAGATTGGTGGAAAAGATTGACAACCGTATAGATGTTTCAAAGCGTCAGGATCGTTAAGTGTTATTCCATCTTTGTTTAATCCAAAATAGTTTATTTTCGCACCCCGAATGTCGTCTTTAGCTTTTTTAATTCTCGCCCTACTCACTATTTCTTCCGCACTATTGGTTGTGTTTTCGCGCAATCCGGTTTACAGCGTGCTGTACCTTGTGTTGTGTTTTTTCTCCATTACTGGGCACTACATTCTGCTGCAAGCACATTTTCTTGCTGCGGTAAACCTCATCGTGTATGCGGGAGCAATCATGGTACTATTTCTCTTTGTGATCATGTTGCTTAACCTGAATAAGGAGTCGGAACCACAGAAAAGTAATCTGTTCAAGGCTGCTGCCATATTTTCAGGAAGCTTAATTATGATTCTGATCGCAGCATCATCGCAAAGCTTCGAATTGCAAGGACCGGCAGCACAATTGGGTGACGAGTTTGGTACCGTTAAAGCAATTGGTCAAGTATTATTTACAGAATTTCTTTTACCCTTTGAAGTAGCTTCTGTATTGCTCATTTCAGCAATGGTTGGGGCAGTAATTCTTGCTAAAAAACATCAAAACGATTAATCGGGCATGGAAAATCTTTTATCATCCTTTGATAATATCAACATCAGTCATTACATATTCTTGAGCACAGTGTTGTTCAGCATAGGTGTGATGGGTGTTCTTCTTCGCAGAAACTTCATTGTCATCTTTATGTGCATTGAGTTGATGCTAAATGCTGTGAACCTTCTTCTTGCAGCTTTCGCGGCGCATCATGGCAATCTTTCCGGTCAGGTGTTTGTATTCTTTATCATGGTAGTGGCAGCAGCTGAAGTCGCAGTGGGACTCGCCATTCTGGTGATGATCTACCGCAATGTTCGGTCAACAGATATCAATATTTTGAAAAATCTTAAATGGTAATCAAAGGAAGCAGATAAACATGGAACAATACGCAGCATTTATTTTTCTTCTTCCTTTACTTGGCTTCCTGATCAACACATTTTTCGGGAAGAAAATGGGCAAAGGACTCGTTGGCTTAGTGTCTTCTACGCTGATTTTTATCCCCTTCATCTTGAGCTTATTACTCTTTATCAATTTTCTGGGTGGAAACGGTGAGCCTTATCGCAAAATTTTAATGGAATGGTTCTCTGTTGGCACCTTAAATATTAATTACAGCATTCAACTTGATCAGCTATCGCTTTTGATGATGCTGGTGGTGACAGGTGTAGGTTTTTTAATCCATGTTTACTCTGCGGGATACATGCATGACGACCCGGGATTTCATCGATTTTTTTCTTATCTGAATCTGTTCATCTTTTTCATGCTAATGCTGGTAATGGGCAGCAATTATTTGATGCTCTTTATTGGTTGGGAAGGTGTAGGTCTATGTTCCTATCTGCTCATTGGATTCTGGTATAAGAACACGGAATATAATAAAGCTGCAACAAAAGCCTTTGTAATGAATCGTATTGGTGACCTTGGTTTGTTATTGGGAATCTTCTTGCTATTCATGCGCTTCAACACCTTAGAGTATGTGCATGTTGCAAGACAAGCTGCCGAAATATCCATCAATGATCCTCTCATCATAGCTGCTACGATTTTGCTTTTCATTGGCGCTATTGGCAAAAGTGCGCAAATCCCATTATTTACTTGGCTTCCGGATGCAATGGCGGGCCCTACACCTGTTTCGGCCTTAATCCACGCTGCTACGATGGTAACAGCAGGTATTTATCTGGTGGTGCGTTCAAACGTGCTCTACACCATTTCTCCAGTTACACAATCTATTATTCTGGCTATTGGTTTATTCACAGCTATATTTGCAGCCACTATTGGTCTGAAACAAAACGATATTAAAAAGGTACTAGCTTATTCAACGGTGTCTCAGTTGGGCTACATGTTTTTCGCGCTTGGTCTTGGTGCGTACACAGCTGCATTCTTTCATCTTTTCACTCATGCCTTTTTTAAAGCATTATTATTCCTTGGTTCAGGTAGTGTGATTCACGCTATGGGTGGAGAGCAAGATATCAGAAAAATGGGTGGGCTAAAAGACAAGTTACCGGTTACTTACTGGACATTTTTAGTTGGCACTGTGGCTATCGCCGGAATTCCGCCTTTAGCAGGATTTTTTTCCAAAGATCAGATACTTGCTTCAGCATTTGCACACAATCCCGTGCTCTGGATAGCCGGTGTGGCTGGTGCATTACTCACTGCATTTTACATGTTCCGTTTGTTCTACCTGACCTTTCATGGAACATTCCGAGGTTCAGCTGAGCAAAAATCGCATTTACATGAATCCCCCATCAGTATGACTTTTCCACTGGTATTTTTGGCAGTATGCTCAGTTGTGGTAGGTTTTATCAATGTGCCTGAAGCTATCCTGCATGGCGGCAACAGATTAGATGCTTTCTTTGAACCGCTGCTTTCAAGAAGTAATACTATTGCAGCAGTGAATGGGCTTAGTCATGAACACTTGAGTCACACTTTGGAGTATATCCTTATGGCTGTTTCTGTGATTGCAGTACTTTTAGTAATCTTTTACGCACGCCTGCGCTATGCTCAAAATGAACATGTACCTTCAGATGATTTATCAGAGAGCAGCTTTTTTACCCGATTGATTGCTAATAAATATTACGTAGATGAAATTTATGAAGCTATCATCGGCAAACCTATAAATAGAATGTCAAGGTTGATTCATAAATATGTGGATCAAGGCATTGTTGATGCATTGGTCAACAAAACTGGTACAATCAGTATTATGGGGGGGCGAGTTTTGAGATTTGTTCAAACCGGAAATGTTGGATTTTATCTTTTTATGATGATCATTGGTATCATCGCCATTTTACTGTATAACGCTTTTATGTAATAACGGAATGATCACCATCGCACTTATATTCTTTCCCATACTTGCAGCTTTGAGCTTATTGATATTTCCAAAGGGAATGTCAAAAATCCTGGCATTATCTGCGTCGTTAATTCAATTAGTAACCACTGCCCTTCTCATTACACAGTTTAACCCATGGGCAGATACTCAATTTATAGTTAATGAACCCTGGATTACGTCTTTGGGAATAAGTTTTCACATTGGAATCGATGGTATTTCAGCTTTGATGCTCATTCTGACAAATGGCTTGATGCCATTAATCTTGCTTTCAACATTCAGAAGAGAATTTAAGCAGACACAGTGGTTTTATGCGCTGATGCTTTTCATGCAGGGAGCAATGGTTGGTGTCTTCGTAGCTTTAGATGCGTTTTTGTATTACATTTTTTGGGAGTTGGCGCTCATTCCTATCTATTTTATTGCATTGATCTGGGGTGGAGAAAATAGGGTTAAAATCACCTTTAAATTTTTCGTTTACACGCTGGCTGGCAGCTTATTTATGCTTGCGGCCATCATTTATCTTTATTTTGTCAATGAAGATAAAAGCTTTTCTGCCGATGCTTTTTACAAAGCTGCTCTTTCGGCCAAAGAACAAAATTGGATTTTTTGGGGCTTTTTCCTGGCATACGCAATCAAGATTCCGATCTTCCCTTTTCACACCTGGCAACCCGACACTTACACTACAGCACCCAATGCAGGCACAATGATGCTATCCGGCATTATGCTCAAAATGGGACTTTACAGCCTTGTGCGATGGTTGTTTCCAATTGCGCCATTAGCTGTTATGGATTGGACTAACATTGCCATTATTTTGTCGGTAACAGGAATTGTCTATGCTTCATGGATTGCGCTGTCACAAAACGATATTAAAAGATTATTTGCTTATTCTTCGATTGCCCACGTAGGACTGATTGCTGCTGGACTTTTTACGCTTTCGCTCAGTGGCTTTCAGGGAGCTATGATTCAAATGCTGGCTCACGGAATCAATGTGGTTGGCTTATTCTTTGTGGCTGAAATATTCTCAAACAGACTCCAGACCAATGATTTGACCAAAATGGGAGGTATCAGGCAAATCGCTCCGGTTTTTGCTTCCTGTTATATGATTATTAGCTTTGGTGCCGTTGCATTGCCACTTACGAGCGGGTTTCCGGGAGAATTCCTATTGCTTAAATCATTGTATGAATACAACAGCTGGTTTGCGGCCTTGGCCGGTTTAACCATCATTTTCGGAGCTGTTTACATGCTTAGAGCTTATAGAATGTCTTTGCTTGGATCGGACAGAACCGACAATTCATCTTTTGCAGATTTAAACATCACCGAAAAACTGGTATTGATTCCAATTGCATTACTAATCATTTTCCTAGGCGTTTACCCGCAATTCATATTTAATCTGACAGAATTCTCCGTAAATAAAATACTCGATATCATTAACCAGAAATCAGGAATCAACTTTTAACTATGGCAACTCTTATCGTACTCACTGTTTTAGGTTTTATCCTTCTTTTTCTGGGAGCCTTTCATAAAAAAAGTATTCTTTTACCTGTAGCCGTAATCGGCACTTTAATAGCTATTGTGCTTCTTATCAACGATCACGGTTCATTCAAATTGTATTTCAATGAAATGGTCGCTTTCGACAACTACGCCGTTTCATTTGGAATACTCATGACAAGTATTGTCGCTTTATTGTTTCTGATTGCATCCTATCATTTCAGAAACGAAAATGCAGGAGTCGCTGACTTATATGCCTTAATGCTTTTTAGCCTTGTAGGTGCAATTTTAATGGTTTCGTTCGACAATCTGGTCATGCTGTTTATGGGAATTGAAGTAATGTCTATTCCATTATACGTTCTGGCAGGAAGCCGAAGGCTTAACCTTGCTTCTAATGAAGCTGCATTGAAATACTTTTTGATGGGTGCTTTTGCAACAGGATTTTTATTGTTTGGGATCGCTTTCATTTTTGGCGAAACAAATAGTTTCTATCTCAACAATATTAAAGAGTATGTTTCCAATTATGGCGTTGCATCACCAATGTTTGCAACAGGTATGCTCTTGATGCTTGTCGGATTTGCCTTCAAGATTGGTTTAGTCCCTTTTCATTTTTGGACTCCGGATGTTTACCAGGGCTCACCTACCCTATTCACCTTGATGATGGCTACTGTAGTAAAAACAGCCGGTATTGGCGCTTTTTACAGAATGTTTGATATCTGCTTTAGCGGTGTTAATGGCAACTGGTTTATAATTATCTGGATCTTAGCGGTAGCTACTATCCTCATCGGTAATCTCACTGCACTTGCCCAAACAGAAACCAAAAGAGTCTTGGCTTATTCAAGTATTTCTCATGCAGGATATTTGATGTTGCCTTTACTTGCACTCAATGAACTATCGGGATCTGCAATTTTTTATTATACCGCGGCATACAGCCTTGCTTCTGTAGGCATATTTGCAGTATTAATTGCATTGATAGAAGCTAGACAAGATTTTCCATTAGACAGGTTCAAAGGCTTGGCAAAAAACAATCCTTTACTTACTGCTACTTTAATTTTCTCATTACTTTCATTGGCGGGTATTCCTCCTTTGTCAGGTTTCTTTGGAAAATACTTTGTATTTGTAAATGCTTTTGGAAGCGGCATGATTTACATCGTCATCATTGCGATAATAGGATCGCTCATTAGCCTTTACTATTATTTCAAGCCAATTATTTACGCTTTCTCAAAAGAAGGAGAAGCATGGAATACCGTGCAGTTGTCATTGCTTTATAAAGGTATTTTGGTGCTTATTATTGGAGCTATTTTGGCTCTAGGTGTTCTGCCCGGCTTCTTTATCGACCAAAATCTTGTATCGTTCTGAATCACATAGCTGAAAGCATAATTCAGTCTTGTCCTATCCAATCAATATTTTTACGAAGGAGCCGAAGTGTTTGTGCTTCATTTGACTCAGGGTCGGGATTGACTTCATAAGGCCATACTGCAACAGGAGATAAGCTCATTAATATCGAGTCTGCACGGCCATTTGTTTCTAGTCCAAATTTCGTTCCCCGATCGTACACCAGATTAAACTCGACATATCTTCCACGACGCACCAATTGCCAATACTTTTGCTGTTCGTCATAGTAGTCAGCACGATGCTTATTCACTAAAACAGCGTAAACCTTCAAAAATAAGTTGCCAACATCCATTACAAAATCGAATATATTTTGCTTTGACAAGATCAGTGATTTATGTTCAAGCCGATCGAAAAAAATGCCACCAATACCCCGAGTTTCATTGCGGTGCTGATTAAAAAAATAATCATCGGCCCATCTCTTAAATCTGCCATAAAACTCCTGATGATGCTTATCACAAACTGCTTGTAGTTGCTGATGAAAAAGCTTTGCATCTTCTTTTACAATATAATGCGGCGTAAGATCGATTCCACCACCAAACCAATACATCCCTGACTCGAGCTCAAAATACCTTACATTCATATGAATAATCGGAACATTGGGATTTTCAGGATGAATGACGATAGAGACGCCTGTTGCATAAAAATTTTCAGCTTCTACTTTCAAATTTCTTGCAGCGTGTTCACCAAGCGGACCGTAAACCGCTGAAAAATTAACCCCTCCTTTCTCAATCACATCCCCCTTTTCCATCACACAGGTGAGGCCCCCGCCTCCTTCTGCCCTACTCCAACTGTCGCGACGAAACTTTCCCCTACCATCCAACTTCTCCAGTCCAAGAATAATGTCTTCCTGAAGCGAACGAAATTTCTCTGCAATCAATTCTTTATTCATTCCTGTTTAGTTTTTTTGCGGTTAAATCTTCAATGCGCACAATAAAAACACTCGCATTTTCATATCCACTCTGCTTGTTTAGTTGCGTAAATTTCATGTTGCTGTTGAAACCATTGTATTCCGAAAATTCAGGTAAGCACTTATGAAAATCATTACCATAGTGCAACAAAGCTTTTAAAAAGTAATAACCGACATCGAAGCCATGAAGTGCAAATGCGCTTGCTTCAGTCTTAAACTCTTCACGAAATGTATTCTGAAACCTTAGCGATTCTTCCGATGTAAAGTCCGCCATAGCGCTTGATGCATAATGAAACCTTAGGTTATCAAGATATTGATACTCCATGTTCTCAAAATTATTCCATTCTGCAAGGCCAAAAAGTATGATGTTTTTGTTACGTATACCATTCAATTTGGCTACAAAATCGTACACCTGAGCCTGCGCAGTCGATGGGAAAACGACTATAGTTTGTTTTTGCTCATCAATTGCCTGAGACACTTCACTAAAAGAGGTATAGTTAATTTGCTTGAACTGCAATCCGACATTGCTGAAGGCTTCTTTAAAGTTTTTGATGATATCCTTGTCCTTTTCCAGCGAATTAGCTACCAATATGATTTCACTTCCATTAAAATTCTTTTTTAGAAACCGGGCACTTGCATCGGTCAGCATTTCTTGATCGGGTGTGACTTTCACTGCATAAGGATTATTTCTGATGATGGCATCGGCCTGAACAAAAGGAGAAATAATCGGAATCTTTTTCTGCTTCGCATATTCGGAAACCTGAACGAAAATGGTATTAAAAAGTGGTCCGATAATTAAATTCATTTCATCCAGTTCTCCTTTACGAATAAGCGACCGAACCACATTGCTGTCATTTTGCGTATTAAAAACGTACAGTCGTGCAAAAAGTCCTTCTTTTCGCAGAGAGTCCATAGCATATTTAACGCCCTGATAAAAATCAATGCCAATTTTGGATCGAGGATTGAGCCGTTCCTGAGATGAACTATAAAAGGGAAGCAGTAAAGCAACTTTATGGACCTTGGCTTTCTCACTTCCCTTGAGTGGCTTGCAAGAAACCTTAGGTTCTGCAGGCTCGTATTTTGCTAATTGATCTTGTTCAGATTTCTTCTGCTCATTTTCCGGCAAGGTTTCTTTTTGATTTTTCTCCTTGGCTGTCTTCACTGGTGGTGGAGCTTTCGCAGAAACTGGAATCTTTAATTCCATGCCAATTTTCAAACCTTGCTCTAATTCCGGATTGAGTTGCAATAACTGATCTTGAGAAATATTATATGTTTTTGAAATACCATATATGGTTTCTTTGGCTTTCACCACGTGAAATTGAACGCTTTCATTAGAAACGCTTTTAGTCTGTCCATTCTTCTCTGAAACTGATTTTTGCGGGATTTTGATTGATGCACCTAATTTCAGTCCATCCTTTGCTAATTCCGGATTGCATCGCAGCAGATCTTCTTGCGAAACATTGTATTGCTTGGAGATGCCATAAATGGTTTGCCCTTTTTTCACTAAATGCGTTTTTCCTTGCTCACAGTCACTGGTCTGACCATGCAGAAATGTCATTTGCATGAAACAAAAAGTGAGAACTATTAGAATCCTATTCCCACTCAATGGTTGCCGGGGGCTTTGAGCTAATATCATATACTACTCGATTTATACCTTTCACTTTATTGATGATTTCATTTGAAATTTTTGCCAGCAATTCATAAGAAAGATGACACCAATCGGCAGTCATACCGTCAAGACTCGTGACGGCCCGCAGGCAAATCACGTTTTCATAAGTGCGTTCATCTCCCATTACACCCACCGAATTGATCGGTAGAAATATAGCGCCTGCTTGCCAAACATCTTTGTATGCTCCACTCTTTTTCAAATTGCTGATAAAGATATCATCTGCCTCCTGCAAAATTCGCACCTTTTCAACTGTGATATCGCCAAGTATTCTGATAGCAAGACCGGGGCCTGGAAAAGGATGTCGGTGCAGAATGTCTACATGTAAGCCAAGTGCATGGCCTACTTCTCTAACCTCATCCTTAAACAAGGTATTCAATGGTTCAATTACCTTTAGTTTCATGTAGTCAGGCAAACCTCCAACGTTGTGATGCGACTTGATGGTGGCAGAAGGGCCTTTTACTGATACAGACTCTATTACATCCGGGTAAATTGTTCCTTGTGCTAGCCAAACAACATCCTTTATTTTCGCAGCTTCCTCATCAAATACTTCAATAAAAGTTCTTCCAATAATTTTTCGCTTTCTTTCAGGATCACTTTCACCCTTCAAAGCGTCTATAAATTTTCTGGCGGCATTCACTCCAATGATGTTGATCCCCATTTCCTGGTAACCATGAAGCACCTGTTCAAATTCATTTTTGCGCAAAAGGCCATTGTCAACAAAAATGCAAAACAACTGGTCTCCAATGGCTTCGTGCAAAAGCAATGCTGCTACAGATGAATCTACACCCCCACTTAAACCTAACACTACCCGATCTTTACCAACTTTGTTTTTGATAGTTTGTACGGTAGATTTGATAAACGCTTCAGAAGTCCAATCACCGGTGCAATTGCATATTTTAAACAAAAAATTGGAAATAACTATTTTGCCATCTGTGGAGTGGGTTACTTCCGGATGAAACTGGATGCCGTAAGTAGGTTCATTTTCAAATGCAAAAGCTGCTACAGGAATATCTTCAGTTGAAGCAATGATCTCCACATGCTCCGGTAAACGAATAATGCTATCTCCATGCGACATCCATACTTGAGAATGTTCCGAAACGCCATCTAATAAGTCGTTGTTTTGCTTAATTTTTAAATGGGAACGTCCATATTCTCTGATTTTGGATTGTGCTACTTCTCCACCAAAATGGTGCGCCAAAAACTGAGCTCCATAGCAAATTCCAAGCAAAGGCAATCGTTTCTTTATGGCAGACAAATCAGGAATCAGCGCATCATGACCTCGCACTGAATATGGGCTGCCTGATAAGATTACTCCCTTTATTCCTTCGTGTATTTCCGGAATCTTGTTAAATGGATGTATTTCACAATAAACCTTTAATTCTCTAATTCTGCGGGCAATGAGTTGCGTGTACTGTGAGCCAAAATCTAAAATGAGTATGCTTTCTCTCATGCGCAAATATACTTTCTTTACTTCTCTGCAAATCAATTGATGGCATCGCTTATTAACAATTTATTTAAACGCGCAGTGTTTTTCAATGCTTTTTAAAATTAATTTTGAGGCCTTAATGCTATTTATGAAATTACTGATTACGCTCCTTTTATCTGTTACCATTGCTAGCCATCAGCTTCTGTCTCAAACATCAAATTGTTTTCAAATCACCAGCATACTTGTTGATGCATGTGCGCCTACCGGCCAAGAAGGACTCAACGAAATGATCAGCTTTCAAGTAGGATCAGCACCTTTGAATGTCTCCAACATGAGTGTGACCTGGGCCACTACTACAATTCCCTGGCTGGGCACTTGCCAAAATGCAACTACTGCACAAAAAGTAGCGCAGCTGAATGCCACAATTGAAGCATGTGGGTGGCTACTTGAGCCGGTTAACGGAATTTTACCTGCAAACAGTAAAGTGATATTGGTAACAAGTGTTGATATGAATGTGGCATCTAATTCATTTGCAGGTCTTACAGATACTACCTATATGCTCTTTCATTGTGGCACATCTACACAAGGGCATTTTGCCAATTTTAATGCTGCAGGCGGCACGCGTACCCTTTCAATGTCCTTCTCTTCCCCGGCTGGTTGCAGCAATGCTGTTTCTTATCAACTCAATCAATTGGTCAATCAAAATGGGCAACCCGGTGCGCAAGATGGTGCCACTGTTTTGTTCGATGCACAGGGCAATGCGACTTATATCAACAATGGTTGCAACGCCCCTTTTATTCCTCTTTCAGCAAGCTGGACACCTCCCTTCAATGGAAATGTATGTTCCAACTCTCCACCAATTAATTTAAATTCTTTAGTAACCGGAAATCCAGGTGGCACCTGGAGTGGTGAAGGTGTAATAGGAGGAAATTTCTTTTTCGTAGAAGGTTTATCAGGCGCAGTCGAAGTAACCTACACTGTGACACAGGGTTCATGCAGCACTTCGCAAACACAGACTATTAATATAATTCAACTACCTGATCCAACTTTCAGCAATCCAGGTCCAATCTGTGCAAATGCAAGCCCAATTAATCTAAATGGGTTGGTGACCGGAACACCTGGTGGGAACTTTTCCGGTCAGGGAGTAGTTAATAATATACTCAATCCTTTTGGTCTATCGGGCTCTATTGGTATTACTTACACGGTGGTGGTTTCTGGTTGTTTATCAAATTCTACAGAAATATTCACAATCATACCTGCTGACAATGCTTCATGGAACATCCCGATAGGTGTGTGTTCAGGTGAAATTATCGACCTCAATGAATTGGTGACTGGTGCGCAAGGTGGCATATGGTCAGGTCAGGGTGTTAACGGTAATTTCTGGAACACAAGCGGACTCTCCGGCACGATTGCCTTGACCTATACTGTGAGCAATAATGACTGCGAATCGGTGGTTACACAAAACGTGACTCTTAATCAGGGGGGCGATGCTTCATGGGCTTTAACGCAAAACATCTGTTCAGCCGATGGACTTCAGGACTTTAATGCCTTTGTCACCGGCACTGAAGGTGGAACCTGGTCGGGACAAGGAATTAATGAGCAAGGAATTTTCAACCCTGCGCTCGCATCAGGATTGGTGACTATAACCTACACCATTGGCTCTGGAAACTGTCAAAGCCAACAAAGTGTAAGTTTCGAAGTTGCCACATCGCCCGAACCTCCAACAGTGATTGGACCTGTAAGCTATTGTCAGGGCGAAGATGCAGCTCCACTAATAGCGTTGGGCGACCAAGATGCATTAATTATTTGGTTTGATGATGAAAATCTAACCGAACTGCTTGCCGAAGATTTTTCCTATCAACCAGTAACCGAAGCTTCCAACACTTTGTATGTGGTACAAAAAGTAAATGGTTGTTTTAGTCAACCAGCCATTGTCAATATTGAAATCACCCCCAAACCGGAAAATCCGGAAGTTCCATCAGAAGTATTTGCATGTCCAAATCAATCAGTCAATATCACCGCTACAGGTCAAGGCACGATTGGCTGGTATAACGATCCGCAGCTAAGCGATCTACTTGCTGCCGGAAGTACTTTTAGCTTTCCAGCAGGCGCCTACAGCATACTATACGTTGTTCAAACTATCGACAATTGTCTAAGTGCTCCTTCCATCATCACGATTTCAGAAGGTTCATTAATAGAAGCATTGATTAATCCTTCCGGTTCGATCGAATTGTGCGAAGGTGAAAGCATCACCCTTAGTTCAAATTTTGAATCCGGAAATAACTGGACAGGAGGATCCACTGCCAACACCATCACTGTTTCACAGGCAGGACAATATATTCTCACTGTTGAGGGCGCCTGCAATTCATCATCAGATACGGTAACTGTGATTCAAATAGAATTGAATGCCGCTTTCTCTGCATCTGCAACTTCAGGAGAAACTCCGCTTACGGTGATATTTACCCCTGAATCTATTGCGGGGCAAGAGTGCAACTGGTTTATCAATGAACAGGCAGAGCAATCTCTTGCTGCCGGCTCTTTCACCTTCACACAACCTGGAACTTATCAAGTAAAAAGGGTTTGTAGCATAAATGACTGTCAAGATGAATTCACTGTCGAAATAATTGTTACCTCAGGTGAACTTGTATTGGAAATCTCTAATAGCTTTACACCCAATGGAGATAGTTTTAATGACTTCTTCAAGCCCAATATTTCAGGTGCTAAAGAATTGAAGGCAAAAATCTTCAATCGATGGGGACAATTAATTTTTGAATTTCAAGGACTTGATCAATCGTGGAATGGCGACATCAATGGCTTACCTGCGCCAGAAGGTGTTTACTTTTTCGTAGTCGAAGCACAGGATTTTTCCGGAAAACAAATTGTTAAAAACGGTTCGCTCACCCTTTTGAGATAGCCTAAACTAAGATGTTTTAAAAAGCCCTCCGGCCATGTAAGCCAAAGGTGCTTTTTGTTAATATTTTAAAGTAATCAGACAGAACCCATTCCCGCCTAGTACGTAATATTGTTAGTATTAAAACTACCTATCGGACACTATACATTATTACAAGCAAACTAGACCCACAATTATGAGATTCAATCACTACGATGACAAAAACGAAGAATTTCAATTACTCATCCAAAAACATTTTGGGACCCATCAACCAGAGTGCATCACTTCGTTCATGAAAGATTTTCAAGAAAAATTTTCTGAAAATAAAACAAATCTTGACCTTGAGTATGAGAATATCCTCAACAAGCTAAACAAAAACAACGATGAACTGCTGAAGCTTCAAAGTGATCTGATTTATGCGCAAAGAATCTCGCGAACGGGTAGCTTTTACATCGATTTTATTAGCCAAGAAAGTCGATTCTCTGAAATGGCTGCTGAGTTGATTGGATTTACAAGCCCCAAACAATTGGAGTTTTCGGAAAGTTTGATTTACAAATTGCGCCAAAATATTCTCAAAGAAGACCTTGGATTAATCGACAAAGTTTGGATGCAGGCAATTAAGGAACAGAAAGAGTTTGATATCGAATTTAGAGTAAGAGGCGTCGATGGTAAAATAAAGCACATTAGTTGGACACTGAAAAACACCTTTGATGATTCAGGCAAGTTAATAAAAGTTGCAGGAACGCTTCAAGATATCTCCACAAGAATAGAAAACGAAAGGAAAGATAAAATTGCCAGTTTGATTCTCGAAAAAAGTAAAGTAATACTGATCAAATGGAGTCGAGAACCCGGGTATCCGGTTAAATATGTCTCAAAAAATATTGAACAATTCGGATACTCACCTGAAGAACTCTTAGCTGATGATTTTAGATTTGAACAGATAATTTATCAGGAAGACAGAGAAAGACTTAAGAAAGAACTGCAAGATTACCGAAACAACAATACTCCTGAATACACTCTTCAATATCGAATTTTAAATAGCTCCGGTAAAGTTTGCTGGATTCGTGATCAAAGCTTTATCATGAAGAACGATAATGTGGAAGAAGTATATGGATTGATTACTGACATCACATCAAAAGTTCAAGCTGAAGAGCAATTAAAGATTAGCGAAGAGAAGTTTAGAACATTGATACAGAATTTTTCAGACATTGTTACCATTTTAGACGACAAAGGAAACATCATCTATGAAAGTCCTTCGTTTTATAAAATATTTGAATATGAGCCAGATGAAATATTAGGTAGAAACGGTTTTGAATTTGTTCATCCCGACGACCTGGAGCACACTTTATCAAGTTTTAGCAATCTTGTTAAGGATTCAATTGAAGGAAATCCAGTGGTGTATCGCTTTAGAGCTAAATCTGGCAATTATAAATACATCGAATCTGTTGCAACGAATCTTATCAACCATCCGCACATTCAGGGAGTGGTGGTAAACACAAGAGATATTTCAGAAAGAATTGAGAATGAGCGGCAATTAAAAATATACACAGAAAACCTAGAACGAATCAATAAAGAGCTTGATCAGTTTGCTTACATCGTTTCACATGACCTGAAGGCTCCTTTAAGAGCTATTTACAATCTGAGTGAATGGATCCAAGAAGACCTGGAAGACAAATTAGATGAAGGCAACAAAGAGCATTTTGAGCTATTACGTAGCCGAATCAAAAGACTTGAAAATCTCATCATTGGTATTTTGGAATATTCCAGAGCAGGCAAAAAATCTGCAGACATCAGCGAGTTTAAAGGGAAAGAAGCAATATGTGAATTAATCGATTCTATAGGTCCGCCGGCAAATGCCGAAATTGTAGTTCAAAATCAAATTCCGTCTTTTCATACGGAGAAGTTACTTATAGAACAGGTTTTTAGCAATTTCATATCCAATGCTATAAAATATAACGACAAGGACTCATTGAAACTAGAGATTGGCTACAAGTCCAACAATGATAACACACATTGTTTTTATATAAAAGACAATGGGCCGGGTATCCCCGAAGAATATTATGAGAAAGTCTTTGGAATCTTTCAAACACTGCAATCAAGAGATGTGGTCGAAAGCACCGGAATTGGTCTGGCTATCGTGAAAAAAATTGTTGAAGATAAAGGCGGCAGAGTTTGGCTTGAATCGGAGATTGGCAAAGGCTCATGTTTTTATTTCACATGGAACTAAACAATCTGTTGAAAAGTATTTTTAACTTTCACAATGAAAGAATTTAAGTTTGCGCGATAAACTCCCAACTCAATGACCGATCGAATAGTCAATATTTTACTAGTGGAAGACGACGATGTAGATGTAATGAACGTGAAGCGTGCTTTCCAAAAAAATAATTTAACCAATCCGCTTTACATTGCACGCAATGGTATTGAAGCCCTCAATATGCTTCGTGGTGTAAACACAGATGCTATCAACCCATTACCAAGAATCATTTTGCTTGACTTAAATATGCCCAGAATGGGTGGGATTGAATTTCTCCAAGAACTCAGAAAAGACGAAAGGCTTAAAAATATTTCTGTATTTGTGATGACTACATCAAATGAAGAAAAAGATCTTGTCGATGCTTACAGCCTAAATGTAGCAGGTTATGTTGTTAAGCCTATTTCAATGGAAAGCTTCGTGAGTGCAGTCGCTATTTTGAAAAATTACTGGACACTTTGTGAGTATCCAAACTAACAATTTGAGCGGTTTACTTACATCCCTATAACCTCTTCATATCAATAACGTAAATGTTCGTGTATCTAACATGAAACATTTATGATGCTAACTAGCTACCCCTTAAATATTCTATTGGTCGATGATGATGAAATCGACATCATGGCATTTCAAAGAGCCTTAAAGAAAACAGGAATTGACATCAAATTATGCTCAGCTTCCAATGCTGAGCAATGCTTGGAAATTCTAAAGAATAAATCATACGACTGCATATTTTTTGACTACCAACTTCCGGGTACCGATGGTTTAACCCTACTTAAGAAGGTTAGAGCAATTGGAATTGCAGCGCCTATCGCAGTGCTAACATCTCAAGGAGATGAAAAAATTGCTGTAGAAATGATGAAAGCCGGAGCTTTTGACTATTTCCCTAAAGCTGAAGTGAATCCCGAAACCTTGGCTCGTGTCATCAGGCAAGGAATTATTTTAAATAAAATAAACCGTGACAAGGAAGAAGCAGAAAAAGCATTGCGAGAGAACAACCAAAAATTAAATGCTATCCTGGAAAGTACTTCCAGCATGATATTCTCTTACGACAACCAATTTGAATACACCGCATTTAACTCCATTCATGCCGATGTGGTGCAGAAGAATTATGGGGTAGAAATCAGCTTAGGGATGAATGTATTGGATATATTCGGCAAAGGGGTGGCGTCTGAACAAGTTAAAACCATCTTTCAAAATGCTTTGGCTGGAGAAGCTAAAAATGAAGTAATGGAAATTGGTGAGCTAAGTCTTAATACCCATTTCTATGAAATGAAATTTAAGCCGATCATTGGAGATAATGGAGAAGTGAAGGGAGTGGCTGTGTATGGTGAAGATTTCGAAGAAAGGAAACAAGCTGAGCGAGATATTCTACAAGCCAAAATTGATGCTGAACAAATGGCGAAACGGAAATCGGAATTCCTGAGCAACATGAGTCATGAAATTCGCACACCAATGAATGCCATAATTGGTTTGTCGGAACTACTACTCAGAACCAAATTGGAAGACAATGTGTATGAAAACATAAAGTCAATCAAATATTCGGCCGATAATTTATTGGTCATCATCAATGATATTCTTGATTTTTCCAAAATCGAGAGCGGCAAGATCGAATTTGAAGATATTGACTTCGATCTTTATGGAAAGGTGAACGAAATCAAGAAGACTTTCATCTTCAAAGCAAAGGAGAAAGGAATTGATCTGAATTTTGAAATTGATGACAATGTGCCTGAAATGATTAAAGGCGATCCCTATCGACTCAATCAAATCTTATTGAATCTATTAAGCAATGCCATCAAATTTACCGAACGGGGCTCTGTCACATTAAAAGTAGAAAACCTTCGCGAGTATGGTGGCAATCAAATGGATATCCAATTTAGTGTAAAAGACACAGGCATTGGAATCCCTGAAAACAAGCTCAACTCTGTTTTTGAGAGTTACACACAGGCTTCGGCTGACACCACCCGAAATTTCGGAGGCACAGGTCTTGGTCTCGCCATCACTCGGCGTTTAGTTATCCTTCAAAATGGAGAAATTACGTTAAATTCAAAACTAGGCGAAGGAACTACATTTACCGTTAGAATTCCATATAGAAAAAGTGATGCGAAGATCAATCAAACCCAAGAAGAGAATATTGAAACGCTCGAAGTAAAAGACTTAAGCGGTGTAAAGGTACTGATCGTAGAAGACAACAAGATGAACCAGTTTGTGGCCGGTCAGGTTTTAGAACTTTGGAACGTGCAAGCTGATTTTGCAGACAATGGACTCATAGCGCTGGATAAACTCAAATCAGACGACTATGATCTGGTGTTAATGGACCTTCAAATGCCAGTGATGGATGGGATTGAAGCTACGCTTAGAATTCGAGATAAGGCGAATAGGGTTAGAAATCCTGAAATTGCAATTATTGCTCTGACAGCCGATGCATTCCCAGAAACCAAAGAAAAAGTACTTATGGCCGGCATGAATGACTTGCTAACCAAACCTCTGGAACAAGAAGAGCTATTCAAAAAGATTCGAAGCTACAGCAAAGCTATTGTAAAAGCAGCTTAAGGCTCAATTAAACTATAGGTGAATGCTATTTTAATATTTTTCACCCTAAAACAACCCACACAATAGCCTGAAAATCCAATAGATAATTATTGCCCAAAATTTGCAGATTTGAGATTTAATACAATCTTTGTCATCACCAAATCATTCAAACCTGCCTATGGAAAATCTTATACCTAATGATGTTTCAATTCTGCTTTACCCACGAATAATCATTGCTGCTTTTCTAGCCATCCTATTTATTCAATCTGGCCTAGACAAAGTTTTCAATTTTAGGGAAAATGTTTCGTGGCTCTACACGCATTTCGCCAATACTTTTTTAAGCTCCTTTGTGCCATTTATGTTTATAGTAGTTACCATAACAGAAGTAGCAGCAGGTTTTCTGTCTGCCTTTGGCGTTTTGTATCTCATATTCAGAGAAATGAGCGTAGTGGCATATTATGGAGCACTCTTTTCGGCGATTTCGCTTTTATTTTTGTTTTTTGGTCAACGTATTGCAAAAGATTATGCAGGTGCGGGTTCACTCGTGCCTTACTTTATCCTTTCCACAATCGCAATGCTATTGCTTTATTGAGAAACATTAATTGTTGCCATTAAATACTTTCCACCCCTGAGCCTTTAGTTCATGGACGCCTCCACTTTTGTCCACTAATAAATGTTCGTCTGAAGCATCTGTCATATATCCAATAATGGTTAAATCAGGATCATTCTTGATCTTTTCAAAATCCGTTTGTGGTATTGTAAACAGCAATTCGTAATCTTCTCCACCATTTAAGGCACAAGTAGTAGGATCTAGATCAAACTCACGGGCAACATTATAGGTAAGCGGGTCAATTGGTAATTTGTCTTCATATAATTTGCAGCCGAGGCTAGATTGTGTGCACAAATGCATGATTTCCGATGAAAGTCCATCCGAAATATCTATCATAGAAGTTGGACGAATCCCCGCATCAATTAGTTTTGCAACCACATCTTTTCTGGCTTCAGGCTTTAATTGGCGCTCTAAGATATAATCGAATCCCTGAAGATCGGGCTGAATGGCAGGGTTTTCCTTAAAAACAGCTTTCTCGCGTTCTAGTATTTGTAAACCCATGTATGCACCTCCAAGATCACCACTCACTATAATCAGGTCTCCTTTTTGGGCTGTGTTTCTGTAAACAGCTCCTTCTTTTGTGGCTTCCCCTATCACCGTGATGCTAATATTAAGACCATAAACTGAGCTTGTGGTGTCTCCCCCAACCAAGTCGACATTGTATGTTTTACATGCCAGCATTATCCCTTCGTATAGCTCTTCAAGGGCTTCTACCGTATATTTACTTGAAACAGCCATAGAAACGAGCATTTGCTTAGGTTGGCCCATCATAGCATAGATATCAGAAAAGTTGACCACCGCAGCCTTATATCCCAAGTGCTTCATCGGCATGTAGGTTACATCAAAATGAATTCCTTCAATGAGCATATCCGAACTCACCAAGATTTCTTTATCATCATTGGGTCTGATTACAGCTGCATCATCACCTACTCCCTTTATGGATGATTTATGATGCAATGCAAGGTTCTGCGTGAGATGTTTTATTAAACCAAATTCACCCAATTGATTGAGTGGAGTATTTTTTACCTGCTCCTGAAACATAACTTCAAATTAAATTCAAGCACAAAGGTCTTAATTTTATAGCCTTTTACGGCATCAAAAAATAATATTGCAAATTTTAACAGCTAGGTTAAAATAAGTTTTAATTTCGCGCTCGATTTCAACGAATCATTTTAACCTATTTTAATTAACATCCAGATGGCGCAAAGCACAGGAAAAATCGTACAGGTAATCGGGCCTGTAATCGACGTTAGTTTCGACACAACAAACAATCAAAAATTACCCAACATTCTCGATGCCCTTGAAGTATCAAAGCCCAATGGTCAGCGCGTGGTACTTGAATGTCAGCAGCATATCGGCGAAGACACCATTCGTACTATCGCGATGGACTCTTCTGATGGACTTGCTCGTGGCATGGAGGTTAGAGGAACTGGCAGTCCAATCAAAATGCCGATTGGCGACGAAATAAAAGGTAGACTTTTCAATGTAGTAGGTGAAGCAATCGACGGTATCAAAGAAGTATCTAACGAAGGTGGTTATTCTATTCACCGTGAGCCACCTAAATTCGAAGACTTAACCACATCTACAGAAGTACTTTTCACTGGTATCAAAGTAATTGATTTGATTGAGCCTTACTCAAAGGGTGGTAAAATTGGTTTGTTCGGTGGTGCAGGTGTTGGTAAAACCGTTTTAATCCAAGAATTGATTAACAACATTGCTAAGGCATATGACGGTCTTTCTGTATTTGCGGGCGTTGGTGAAAGAACACGTGAAGGAAATGACCTCTTGCGTGAGATGATTGAATCAGGTATTATTAAATATGGTGACGAGTTCCTTCATTCTATGGAAGAAGGTGGTTGGGATCTGAGCAAAGTAGATACTGAACAGCTTAAGGACTCAAAGGCTACTTTCGTATTCGGACAGATGAACGAACCTCCGGGAGCTCGTGCTCGTGTGGCTCTTTCAGGACTTACCCTTGCTGAGTATTACCGTGATGGGGATGAGCAAAGCGGTGGCCGCGATATCCTTTTCTTTATTGACAACATTTTCCGTTTCACACAGGCAGGTTCTGAGGTATCGGCACTTCTTGGCCGTATGCCATCAGCAGTGGGTTATCAGCCTACTCTTGCGACAGAAATGGGGCAGATGCAGGAGCGTATCACATCCACCAAGCGTGGTTCGATCACCTCCGTACAGGCCGTTTATGTACCTGCGGATGACTTGACCGACCCTGCACCAGCAACCACATTTGCCCACTTAGATGCCACCACGGTATTGAGTCGTAAGATTGCAGAGCTTGGTATTTATCCAGCGGTGGATCCATTGGATTCCACATCAAGAATCCTTACCCGCGATATCGTAGGCGATGCACACTATGATTGTGCTCAAAATGTGAAGCAAATCCTTCAGCGTTACAAAGAATTACAAGATATCATCGCCATCCTGGGTATGGATGAATTGAGCGAAGAAGACAAATTAGTGGTATCTCGTGCACGTCGTGTTCAGCGTTTCTTATCGCAGCCTTTCTTTGTGGCACAGCAGTTTACCGGATTAGAAGGTAAATTTGTTAGCATCGAAGATACTATTAAAGGTTTCAACATGATCATGTCTGGCGAAGTAGATCAGTATCCCGAAGCAGCATTCAACCTTGTGGGTACCATTGAAGAAGCGATAGAAAAAGGCAAGAAAATGCTTGCAGAATCTAAATAATTAATCCAATGAACTTAGAAATAATCACTCCAGACAAAAAGCTCTATGAAGGCGAAGTGAAGTCCATTCAACTTCCCGGATTAGATGGATCCTTTGGCGTACTTGACAATCACGCTCCACTTATTTCTGCCCTACAAAAAGGAAAGATCAATATCGTTGATAAAGCGCAGGCTTCAATCAGCTTTGAAGTGAACGGTGGGGTAGTCGAAGTAAACAAAAACAAAGTGATTGTTTTGGCAGAGTAATGCCGTTCATTCAATATGCCTTATAAAAGGCGACTTTCTAAAGAAAGTCGCCTTTTATATTTTCCGCATAGCTACAGAAGCAAAAGCAATATGTTGAAAAATCCTTTTGATAAGTTTCAGGCAGACTGGCTCAGCATGAATAATAAGGCATATAATTTTACGTGTTTATTATATCCCGGATAGATATTTTTGAGATTCCGGGAAGGAGTGAAAGCGAAATGGCAAAAAAACAAATCAAGTCAAAAGATTCCGGGCCGATCAGGGAATCGAAAAGCAATGCAAAGAAATCATCAGGCCTGAAAAATTTTTTCATTGCCACTATCGATTTTCTTCGAAATGAAAGAACGCACAAAGTCTTCGGGCTCTTTATGCTCTTGTTCTCGTTATTTCTCCTGTTTTCTTTTATTTCCTATTTCTTCAATTGGCAAGAAGACTATGACAAGGTGAGTCAAAGTTCATGGTTTACTTATTTAACCGACAAAAACATCAAGGCAGAAAATTCATTGGGAAAATTGGGCGCTTTGTGGTCCTATATCTTCTTCAATAACTGGTTTGGAATCGCGGCTTTCTTCATTCCCTTTCTGCTCTTTCTGGTTTCCGTGAGAATATTCTTGGGTGTTTCACTACTAAATCTAGGAAAGACTGCGCTCTATGTGAGTTTTTTCACTGTTTTCATTTCCGTTTCCACATCATTTTTCACCGAAGGTGAAAGCTCGGTCATTTCAGGCGGTTTTGGATATGCAATAGGCTCCATGCTATCTGCTTCTTTGGGTAAAATTGGAAGTTTGCTTTTGTTATTATTCACCCTTGGTGCATTCGTCATTTTGGTGATGAAAATTAATATCCGACTTCCTGAATTCAAAAAGAAGGAAACTGTAAAAGAAGAACTACAAACATCGGGTAATTCCCCTATGATGGATCGACTCAAAATGATGTTTAGTGACAAAGATTCGCAAGCTGCAGATGATGATGACATTACCGAAGAAGATGATAATGAGTCTCCATTTGTGGAAGACGAGGAAGATGATACTGCGCTTGACGATGAACCTGCGATTACGGGAATCGAGTTTGAGTCGCCAATGATTACAGAATCGCCGCAAGCAAGAAAAGCGCAAGAACCGGTAATGGAAGAACCTGAGTTCTTTATTGATGAACAACAAGAAGAAGATGCACCCGAAACTACCGAAACGGCTACAAATCAAGGTTCTCTGAGCGAACTCGACAAAGAGCGGATGAACATTGTGGAAGTGACTAATGAAGAAGAAGACTTCGATCTCGATGACTACGATCCTACTCTCGATTTATCAGACTATAAATACCCTGAATTGGAGCTCCTTGAACAATATTCATCGCAACGAAAAGTCGATAAAAATGAGCTCATGCAGGAGCTTGAAGCAAACAAGAACCGTATTATAGATACACTCAAGAACTACAATATCGGAATCAGCAAAATCAAAGCCAGTGTGGGTCCTACGGTTACCCTTTATGAAATTGTGCCCGAAGCAGGGGTAAGAATTTCAAAAATCAAGAATCTTGAAGATGATATCGCATTGAGTTTAGCCGCGCTTGGAATCAGAATTATCGCTCCAATGCCCGGGAAGGGAACGATTGGTATTGAAGTGCCGAATCAAAACCCGGAGATTGTGCCGATGCGGACCATGCTATCGAGCGACAAATTTGTGAATGCTAATATGGAGCTGCCTGTGGCTTTAGGAAAAACCATTTCCAATGACCCATTTGTAGCCGATTTGGCTAAAATGCCGCACTTACTCATGGCAGGTGCTACAGGACAAGGTAAGTCGGTGGGGTTGAATGCTATATTGGTTTCTCTGCTTTACAAAAAGCACCCATCGCAAATCAAGTTTGTTCTAGTAGATCCCAAAAAAGTGGAACTCACGCTATTTACCAAAATTGAACGACACTTCCTCGCAAAATTGCCGGGTGGCGAAGATGCCATCATCACCGACACAAAAAAGGTAGTGCATACACTCAACTCCTTGTGCATACTAATGGATGAGCGATATGAACTCCTTAAACTTGCTATGGTGCGTAACATTAAAGAATATAATGCCAAGTTCCTGAGTCGCAAACTGAACCCCAAGAAAGGGCATCATTTTATGCCTTATGTGGTACTCGTGGTAGATGAGTTTGCTGATTTGATTATGACTGCAGGCAAAGAAGTTGAACTCCCTATTGCACGATTAGCGCAATTAGCTCGTGCCATTGGTATTCACTTGATAATCGCCACACAGCGACCTTCCGTAAACATTATTACAGGAACCATCAAAGCCAACTTCCCCGCACGCATTGCCTTCCGCGTAACATCAAAAATCGACTCACGCACCATTCTCGATAGCGGCGGCGCTGAGCAGCTGATAGGAAGAGGCGATATGCTTTTTTCCACAGGAAGTGACTTGGTTCGCTTGCAATGCCCATTCGTTGACACACCTGAAGTGGACAAAATCACCGAGTTCATTGGCAATCAGCGTGGATACCCATCTGCTTATGAGCTGCCTGAATATGTGGATGAGAATGCCGATCCGGACGATGACTTCGATATCGGTGATCGCGATGCCATGTTCAACGATGCAGCACATATTGTAGTGATGCATCAACAAGGTTCTGCATCATTGCTGCAAAGGAAACTCAAGTTAGGCTACAACAGAGCAGGAAGAATTATCGATCAGTTAGAAAAAGCAAATATTATTGGTCCTTTTGAAGGAAGCAAAGCCAGAAAGGTATTAATTAAAGATTCATTAGCTTTGGAACAGTTTTTGAACGGACAACAATAAGCAGCTAAAAAAGCTAAGTAAAAACCAATAATAGATTAAATCCCGTTAACAGAAAATGAAAAGATTGTTCATTATAATCATTAGTTTTGTCTTCTCCACTTTACAAGCTCAAGAAGATAAAAAGGCAAAAGATATTTTAGATAAACTTAGTGCTAAAACTAAAGCCTATTCTTCCATTACATCAGAATTTACCTATTCACTGGTGAACAAAGAGAAAAAAATCAATTCCACCCAAAACTGGAAAATCAAAATTAAAGGTGATCGCTACAAACTCGACATGGGCGAACAGGTAATCTATTTTGATGGAAAAACCATGTGGAAATTTCTTAAATCTGACAATGAAGTGGAAATTAGCACACCTTCTTCGAATGATGAAGCGCTGAACCCCAAAAATATTTTCACCATGTGGGAAAAGGGTTATAAATACAAATATGTTAATGAAGAGAATGTGTCCGGTAAAGTCGCCTATGTAATCGATTTATTCCCTACCAACCCTAAAGAAAAAGACTTTAATAGCATCAGGCTATATATTGACAAAACAGCCATGCAGGTATTAAAATCGGAGGTGAAAGGAAAAAACGGCAATCTTTATACCTACGACATAAAGAAATTTTCACCCAATCAAGCTATTGAAGACGCCGCATTTACATTCAATATTAAAGATCATCCCGGCGTGGATGTGAATGATATTCGCTGATGATTAAAATATTGATTTCAGTAATAAGCGTAGCTGAAGAAATGTATCATTAAATTCTCCTTGCTAGCTTTGGCTTCAAAGTATCTCTTTAACTGACTAATTACTATTGAAAAGAACCTTTGAAGTTGGCACTATATTCATCCCATTTCGTATGCTTGTAAATGTCTTCAGCAAAAAACCGTAAAACTTTTTCGATATCTTTTGCTGACATAAACCCCGGTACAGGTGAAAGCATATTAAATCGATCATCGAGATAAACAATAGTAGGATAAGACATTTTGCCATTCAAAAGTTCAACAGCAAGAGTATGCGTGCCGTTTCTTCCTAAGTTTGAATCTACCTTATATTCTTTGTCTTTCAATGTAATTGGCGCAGCTTTCTCGGCATTGAGTTTTATGGCATAGAAATGTTTATTTACATAATCTACCACTTGTGGATTAGAAAAAGTGCTCGCATCCATTCGCTTGCACCATCCGCACCAGTCGGTATACACATCAATTAATATTTTTCGCGGTTCCTGTTCATTAGCTTCTATCGCTTGTTGAAAATCCATCCAATTAATTTTAGATTGTGAAAAGCTCTCTGAAATGGTAATAGACACCAGGATAATCATTAAATACTTTAGCATCGAATCAGAATTATCAGGTAAAGATAAGAAAATGCACCCCTACCCTGATCAAATGTTCTTGCTTACATTTTTCCTTTTTTTAAAAACAATTTGTGCAATTCATTTTTATTGTATTATTGCAAGGAATTCGATTCCGGATTCCTTCAAAAAATATTCCTCCCGATTAACATTAAATACTTTGGTAAACACCACATGTTTTACCCGGAACAATTAAGTTAAATTCATGTACGACATTAAAGATCTCAATACTAAGCTCTTGCCTGAGCTTAGGAAGATTGCTAAGGAATTAAATATTTCCGGTGCAGAAACGCTGAAGAAAGCTGAAATTATTTCAAAGATTTTTGAGCAAAGCAAAACACTAAGAAAAACCGCTCCATCTGAACTGACTTCTGTCAAAATTGAACCAATCAAACTGGATACAGCAGAATTATCGCTGAATGAATCGATTCGCAAAGTGGAGCAAGAAATTCGCGCTAAACAGATTGCTTTCCAAGAAAAGAATCAGACCAAATCTATTCAAACTGAAAATGAGGTTAAAGAAAAATCTAGAAGAGGCAGAAAAAGAAAAAATCAGGAAGAGTATGAATCAGCTGAATTCAAAAGAGATTCAATAGAAGCAGAAGTGAAAACTGACGTGAATCCGCAAAACAAACCACAAGCTGAATCGCAGGAACAAAAAAGACCATTTAGGGAGCAAAGACCCAACAACCTTGAAAACACCAAGCAAGAAACTTCTGAAAAGCCGCGTGAAGAAGCTCCTAAAGAAGCTGACAGACCCGCACAACGCCCACAACAAAATTTTGGTCAGCAACAGCAACAAAACCAAAATCAAGGGCAGAACAGGCAATGGCAACAAAGACAAAAGTTCAATAATCCTAATCAAGGCCAACAACAGCAGCAGCAAGTAGATCCTTTTGCAAGTTTCGACTCCACGGTAAGCACTGAAGGAGTATTGGAAATGATGCCCGACGGATATGGCTTTCTGCGTTCAGCAGACTATAATTATCTCTCCTCACCCGACGATGTATATGTTTCGCAATCGCAAATCAAACTTTTCGGATTAAAAACAGGCGATACGGTTAATGGCTATGTTCGCCCACCCAAAGAAGGGGAGAAATATTTTCCATTGGTCAAAATAGACAAAATCAATGGCAGGGATCCTTCCTACGTTAGAGATCGCGTTCCATTTGACTTCCTCACGCCCATGTTTCCTGATGAGAAATTCAACTTGACAGGGCACAGATATCAAACCCTTTCAACCCGAGTGATGGATCTATTCACGCCTATTGGTAAAGGGCAGCGTGGACTTATCGTAGCCCAACCCAAAACCGGTAAAACGGTATTACTTAAGGAAGTCGCTAATGCCATTGCCGAAAATCACCCGGAAGCCTATTTGATCATTTTATTAATCGACGAGCGGCCTGAAGAGGTGACCGATATGGCTCGCAGCGTGAAGGCAGAAGTAGTTTCATCAACATTTGATGAACCAGCCGAAAGACATGTGAAAATCGCCAACATCGTTTTAGAAAAAGCCAAAAGAATGGTGGAGTGCGGACATGATGTGGTGATTTTGCTCGATTCCATTACCAGACTTGCAAGAGCCTATAACACCGTGCAACCTGCTTCAGGCAAAGTACTTTCAGGAGGTGTTGATGCCAATGCGCTTCACCGCCCAAAAAGATTTTTTGGAGCTGCCCGTAAAATTGAAAAGGGCGGATCTTTGACCATTCTGGCTACCGCATTGATCGATACAGGCTCAAAAATGGACGAAGTAATCTTTGAAGAATTTAAGGGTACAGGCAACATGGAATTGCAATTAGATCGCAAGCTTGCCAATAAGCGAATTTTCCCGGCCATCGACCTTGTTTCATCAAGCACTCGTCGCGACGATTTGCTAGTTGACAAAGAAGTGCTTCAACGCATGTGGATTCTACGCAATCACTTGGCCGACATGACCACTATTGAAGCCATGGAATTTCTGCGCGATAGAATGCAATACACTAAGAGCAACGAAGAATTCCTTATTTCCATGAATAAATAATGCGTCCGGAAACCAAATACGGATTAAGCGTTTTCCTTATCTCAGCAATATGGAAAACAGGTTTGTTTGCGTTCAATGCACGCGATACATTCTTTGGCCAATATTCTGTGATCATGGTCATGCTGTTTATGTTGATTGGGATTTTCCTTGGCGTAGAAGAATTGCGAAACCAATCACCGAACAAAAAAATTGTTTTCATAAACGGATTTAAGACAGGCATGTCGATTGCTGCGCTGCACACTGTGCTTTATTCACTTTTTCTTTATGCCTATTATGCCTACATCGATACTACTTTTTTTGTGGAAATGATCGAAGCTAGGGTAAGCGAATTTCGGATGGCAGGAAACAGCGAAGCAGATATCGAAGGTTTCAGACAGTCGGCTGAAGTGATACTCTCTCCAATGGTTCAATCTACATTTACACTCGTTGGACTGCTTGTGCTTAGCGCATTCTATTCTGGAGTGGTGGCAAAACTTGTTGAGAAAAAGCATAGCAATACATTGACACAAAAGTTAAAGAAATAACAATTTAATTTTTTGAAACCCTATCACACTAGAACGGGTTCAATATTTGTTATAGCTTTGTCTGTGATGCAAATCAATATGAGAATTTTCCATTTACTTCTTTTTGTTTTCTTCTTTGGATTTTCAGGAATGCATGCTCAACCTGGCAGTTCAGATGATGTGATGTCCATTTCAAAAGAAGAGCAACTTGCAGCTCAATACCTCAACGAGGGTGCTTTTGAAAAAGCAGCAGATGTTTATGAAAAGCTCTTCAATAAAAGACCTGAAACACTTTATTACAATGCTTTGATTACCTGCTATTCCGAGTTGAAGGATGTAAAGTCGGCAGAAAAGCTTATTGGACGATTAGCGAAAAGGTTTCCGGAAAAATTAAGTTATCAGGTCGATCTGGCTTATATCATCAACCAAAGCGGGGATAAAAGTAAAGCGCAAAAGCTTTTAGATAAAGCAATGAAGGATTTGAATCCAACGAACGACGATCAAGTGATAGACTTGGCAAATGCCTTTCTCAAAAGAGAACACCCTGATCGGGCATTAAAGGTTTTTCAGTCTGCCAAAAAGGCTGCAAACCGCATATATAATTTTCAATTTGAGCTTGCCACCTTGTATTTTGCTATTAATGAATACGATGCAGGATTCAGCGAATGGATAGACCTACTTGGGCGTATTAGTCCACAACAGATGGAAAAAATGCAGCATCAAATACAAGATTTAATGATTGCTGATGAAAAAGGAGATCGAATTGAATTGTTCAAGACTAAGCTACTTCGCGAGGCACAAAAAAATCCGGATAATTTTATTTTCTCTGAATTATTGATTTGGATTGCGATTCAACAAAAAGATTTTGAAACAGCATTTATACAAACAAGAGCCATAGATCGTCGCTTGCGTGAAAATGGGTTTAGAATGCTTGAATTGGCAAGACTTTGCGCAGCTAATGATGCTTTTGATGTTGCAGAGCAGGCTTATCGGTATATGTTTGACAAATCGCTTCCAATGGACATGCTGGTGCGCGCTAAAATTGAGCTCCCGGAAATGTTGTTTCGGAAAGTTACTGAATCAAAAAATATCACTAACGAAGAGCTCGCTTCCTTAGAAGATTTGCTGCAAAAAACCTATCATGAATTTAAGTCCAATGAACTCAGCATTCCGCTTGCCATAAAGCTGGCTAAACTTCAAGCCTTTTATCTTGATAAGACCGAACCGGCTGTGGCTCTATTGGAAGGCATTGTGGAGATGCGCGGTGTGCCGGCCCGTCCACAAGCATTGGCCAAAATGCAATTAGCTGACGTCATGCTGCTTTCAGGAGATATTTGGGAAGCTTCACTGCTCTATTCACAAGTTGATAAAGCTTTTAAAAACGATACACTCGGGCAAGAAGCAAAATTCAGAAATGCTCGTCTGGCCTACTTCAAAGGCGAATTTGATTGGGCAAAAGCACAGTTAGACGTATTGAAATCAGCCACTTCCAAATTAATTGCCAATGATGCACTGGAATTATCTTTACTCATCACAGACAATACTACGTTTGACACAACCGGTGAAGCTTTGCGCATGTTCTCACGTGCTGATTTATGGTTGTTTCAAAACAAACCGGATGAAGCGCTAAAAACTTTGGATTCTTTGCAAATTTTAGACCCGCAGTCAACTTTGGCTGATGATATTTTGTATCGCAAAGCCCAAATAGACTTTCGAAAAGGGCGATATACACAGGCTATCGAACATCTGGAAAAGTTGTTGATGCATCATAAGAATGATATTCTTGCAGACAATGCTGTTTTCATGATGGCAGAAATCTATGAACGAAAGCTCAATGACACAGAAAAGGCACAGAAGCTTTACAAAGAATTAATGGTTGACTATCCCGGTTCACTCTATGTGGTAGAAGCCCGAAAACGATATCGAATGCTTAGAGGTGATTTGGTGAATTAATCGCTTTCGGCTTTGCTTTCGGGCGGGTTTTATAGCACTGCACTCGAGACGAAAAACCGCACTTCCAATACGCAAAAAATTATCAATAAAATACGTCACTCTTCCTGACACTAAACGATTTTAGTGGCTGATTTACTGATGTCATGAGTTACGTTTTTGTTTTTGTAAAATAGTGTTCTTACCAACGGTATAGGCATAAACCGATGCAGGTATGTATGGTAGTTTTAAATTGTCTATTTCTTTAGTTCCTTCCTTATCAATGGTTGTAACTAAGGCGGTTTGCAGATTATTGTCTTTTAAAAATTGTAATAACGATTTTAAGTCACCAGGTTTTTCATAAAATTGGTTACT
Organism: Flavobacteriales bacterium; assembly: GCA_046294625.1. Taxonomy (GTDB): domain Bacteria; phylum Bacteroidota; class Bacteroidia; order M30B66; family M30B66; genus JBKBKN01. The sequence goes on along the minus strand of JBKBKN010000010.1, from coordinate 30,874 downwards.
CCACTTGATTTCTACAGCCCATTGCGGTTTGAAATTTTTCTCGTCAAGTTTTACCATATCAACTTCTCCTTTTTGCCATCTTGCATAGAAAGGTGTAAACCAATCCCTGTGAAGCCATTGTGCGTAAATTGCCGTCTTAACCATGTTTCCAATAAAAGGGTCGGTCGGTTGCAACGGAGAAAACAACGCACTTCTTAGAGAAGGATTTGTCAGGTAAATCTTAAACTGTGTTGCTCGCTGAAACTGTTTGGGTTTATTTGAAATTTTATGAACCACTTTTATCAAAAATGCAGCTTCTAAATACTCAATGTAGCGTTTAATGGTATTCTTTTGAACGCCTGAATTTTTACTTAAATCTTCAAGACTTACTTCTCCTGCACTGTTATATGCAATAGCGGTAAATAACGAGTTAAGTTCTTGCACATCTCTTATTCCGTAAAGGCTCGGCAAATCTCTCAACAATACTTTGTCAATGATGTCGCTTCTGATATACCGTCCGGGATTGCTTTGAATTTTATCTGAAAAAATTACTTCAGGGTAACCACCATAATTGATGTAGTCCAAAAAATGCTTATTAAGCTCGTTAATGTTATTGGTGCTGTAAAATTTTGTCAAACTGCCTTGCCAGTCCAGATTTGTTTCTGTGATGAGTCTGTTTAATTGTTTCAAATGTAGAAACTCATTAAAGGTCAACGGTGGCAGCATAAAATCAGTAAATCGTCCTGCTCCACTCTCATTACTCTTAAGTCGTAAAGCAGCAGCAGCAGAACCTGAAACCACGAAGCGAGTATGAGGATAGCTGTCAACCAAAGACTTGAGGTGCACTTCCCAGTCTTTTAAATATTGTATTTCATCAAAGAATATATACCAACCTTTGGGACTGTCCTGTTTTGTTGCCCTACGGCAAAAACTAAAAAGTTGCTCTAAACCAATGTTGTTGTAAATGGGAGTTTCAATTGAAATGAAAGCTACTTTTAAGGGGTCAATTTCATTTTCAAGCAGATTTTGAACAGTATGATACATCATAACTGTTTTTCCAACTCTTCTCGGTCCCATTAAAACAACGGCTCTTCTGACACCTGTCTCCGTAACGAGAGGCATAAACAAGTCAAAATACAATCTCCTTTGCATAGAAGTGTAATATTCTTCAACCGTTCCAGTTACCCACCAAGGATTTTCAAATCTTATTCGGTCAAGAACCTGTTCTTCTGAATATGGTAATAAAGCCATCTTAAATCTTTTCCATACCACAAATATACAAAAATAAGATCATTATACAAATCTTATTTCTGGAGTAAACATCAAATTAAGGAAAACAATTGTTAAAATGAAGCTTATTTACCAGTGTAGGTTGTCGCTAAAATATGCTTGCCGCCAACTAGGCCAGCTCCAACACTTTGCCGATTAATCCTTTTAAAATATTCAATCCATCCGTATTGCCCAATATGGGATCTACAGCTCGTTCAGGGTGTGGCATCATACCGAACACGTTTTTCTGAGCATTGCACACGCCGGCAATATTTTTCAAACTGCCATTCGGGTTGGCGGCATCAACAACCTGCCCATGCTCATCGCAGTAGCGAAAAATCACCTGACCATTATCTTCAATGCGCTTCAATTCATCTTCATTGGCAAAATATCTTCCTTCGCCATGTGCAATTGGAATTTTTAGCGCTTGACCTTTACCTTGCGTGAACTGCGTAATCATGGTTTGATTATGTTCAGGAGTAATAAATACATTTTTGCAAATAAACTTATGAGAAGTGTTGTGCAACAAGGCACCGGGAACTAAATGTGCTTCACACAAAATCTGAAACCCATTGCAAACGCCAAAAAGAGGACCTCCTTTATTTGCATGATCTACCACTTCTTTCATGATTGGTGAAAAACGAGCAATTGCACCAGAACGCAGATAGTCGCCATAAGAAAACCCTCCGGGTAAAACTACAAGCTCTGCATTTTGCAAATCATGATCCTTGTGCCAAAGCTTAAATGGTTTAACGCCATCAATCATGGATAATGCATCGATCATATCCTGATCGCAATTTGAACCCGGAAAAACTACTACACCAACTTTCATTATTTATAAAATTTGAACTGGAACAATGTCAATACTGTTGCCCGAAATGAATAACCTGATTATAAATTATCGAAACCAAAAGTAAGAGAAATAGCAACTCCCCTATCACAAGCCTTTTGATTGTGAAAAAATAATTTGCCAGGAGAACAGAAAGTGGTAAAGCCACAAATGACAAACCAATCATCGATTTTTTCTCCGAGATAAAATAAGCCAACAGGCTAAACAACAAAAACCAGATCACCATTTGAAGGTAACGTCTGTTTTTCAGTTTTGTATAAGTATTCAAATCCTTTACAAATCTGATCAATGAACCGATGATGATGATAGTCAGCACGACAAATACCATGATATAAGTCTGAAAATAAACGGCTGAAAACTGTACTTTATAAAATGGTTCGGCAAGCCGCTCGTAGCTCTCTAAATTGAATGAATCAGTGAGATAAAAATATAAGCTCAGAAAAAACAAAGGCAAAGCCAACCCGGCCAAACCTGCCACCCATTCTTTCCAATTAAACACTCTTAATATGAGTAAACTCGCGAGTAGAAAACCGAATAAAATTACTGAAGGCCAGTAAAATAAGCTTGCTATGCCCAAAAATGTACCTGCATCAAAAGCTCCCATGGCTGCATACTGAGCTTGATAAAAATGCAAAACTGAGTTAAATGCCAGGAGAATAAACAGATTGGCAAATATTAATGGGCTTAAACTCAATTGCTCAGGCAAACTACTCATCAGTACAACGTAAAGTAGAGATGGAAGATGCGTTTCTTCCTTTATTACTCCATGTCTGTTGATGATATAGTTCAGAAAGTAAGCCTGAAAAAGTATCAGAATTACTGCAACCCCAATCATTAACTCTCTGAAATTCATCAAATATTTTGCAGTCAGCAAGAAAAGCGGGAATGCATTTTCCGAGTTGATTAATTCTGTTCTGGGTAAAACAAACACCCAAAGCATCATCAAAATGAAGGGAAGAATAAACATATTGATCCAACCTGCCTGTCGGAAAAAATTAATAAACACTAATCAGGATTTTGATGATGGATTATTTTTTATTTTCGCAGCAAAATTAATCAAAACGATGAACAATTTTTGGTATGCCTTGCAGTCATTTTTCGAACTCACTTTTAGTGTGATGAACTATCAATTCGGCAATGTGGTGAATGTATTTTTCATCATATGCATGACCGTCTTAACATTCTACTGGATTAGAGAAATGCAGCGCAATCCGGAGAAGCATTAAGATTTTCATTCCTTTTGGTCGTTTTCTATCTTTCCAAAACTTTTTGTGGTCACACAATGGTAAAGTAGGTTATGCTGAATTTTTTATTATACATAGCCTTCACGATAAAGATACTCGGCAATTTGAACAGCATTGGTTGCAGCGCCTTTTCGAAGGTTATCAGCCACAATCCATAAATTGAAGCTGTTTTCATCACTAAAGTCTTTTCTGATTCTTCCAACGAAAACTTCATTTTTGCCTTTTGCATTGATAGGCATTGGATATTCAAACTGCTCAGGATTATCCATGATGATCACTCCGGGCATACCACTTATTGTTGCTCTGATTTGCGATAAGTCAACATTCGACTTGAGTTTTACATTCACCGACTCCGAATGTCCGCCGACAACAGGCACACGCACAGCCGTAGCGGTTACACGAATGTTAGGATTTGCAAGAATCTTATGTGTTTCGTTGATCAACTTCATTTCTTCCTTGGTGTATCCGTTGTCTAAAAACACATCGCACTGTGGAATACAGTTACGGTAAATGGGATAATTATATGCTCTTTCACCTTCGATACCTTTTTCTTCCTGATCGAGTTGTTGCACAGCCTTTACTCCAGTTCCGGTTACAGATTGGTAAGTTGACACCACCACCCGATCGATTCCAAAAGCTTTCTCAAGTGGAGCAAGCACCATTAACATTTGAATGGTAGAACAGTTTGGATTAGCAATGATATAATGATCCTTCTTGATAGCACCAGCATTAATCTCCGGCACTACCAATGGCACATGGTCATGCATTCGCCATGCTGAAGAATTATCAACCACTCGACAACCTACTTCAGCAAACCTGGGTGCAAACTTCAATGAAGTAGTGCCACCTGCAGAGAAAATCGCAATGTCAGGTTTACTTGCGATGGCAGTTTCCATGCTAACAATTGCGTAAGATTGGCCTTTGAATGATAATAGCTTACCTACAGACTTCTCACTCGCTACTGGTATAAATTCTTTGACCAGTAGGCTGCTTTCTTCCAACACTTTAATCATTTCACCACCTACTAATCCAGTGGCACCCACTAAGGCAATTCTCATTGTTCTGTTAAATTTTAAATTTAAATAGTTATTGTTATGGCTGTTTTTTTCGGGTTGCAAACATAATCCAAACTTTAAATAGGGGCTTTGCAAAATCTTTTAAATTTACAGGTTTCTTAATTAATTGATATGCGTAAAATTTGGTTTATAGGTATTGTGCTGTGTTTGGTTAGTGGGCTTAAGGCTCAGTTTACAGACAACTTCGATAACGGAAATTTTACAGATCCGGTTTTGTGGAGTGGCGATGATCAGTTTTTTACCGTCAATGCCGCCTTTCAGCTCGAAAGCAATGGCCCTTCTGCACAATCCAATATTTATTTAAGCACACCTTCTACAGCGATTAATAACACGCAGTGGGAATGGTTCTGCAATCCTAGAGTTGCAACATCTTCCAATAATTTATTCGATATCTACATCATATCAAATGTTGCCGAAGTGACCGGTAGCGTCAATGGATATTTTGTCCGAATCGGAGGCACGCCCGATGAAGTAGCTTTGTTTAGAAAAGACGGTGGCACCGAAACACGAATTATACAAGGAGTTCAAGGCTCCATAGCCAGTTCTAGCAACAATCCCACTAAAGTGAAAATTATTAGAGATGCCAATGGCAATTTTGAACTATTTGCCGACTACACAGGTACCGGAAATTCTTATTCTTTAGTAGGAACGGTTAATGACAACACGTACAGTACAACTGCATTTTTTGGCGTCATGGTACGTCATTCCGGAGGAAATTTTAACCGTTACATTTTCGATGATGTGTATGTAGGTGATATTATTTCAGATGACACACCGCCGGAATTACTCTCAATCACAGCTATCAATCAAAATCAGATTATCTTATCCTTTTCAGAGCCTGTGAATCAAGCTTCTGCTGCCAGCACTACCAATTATTTCGCCAGCGGGGGGTTAGGCAACCCAGTAATCGCGGAGCGTTTAAGTTCCAATTTCTCACAAGTGCAGTTGAGTTATGGTATTCCGTTTGAAGATGGTGTTTTTTACACCATGCAAGTAACCGGAGTTACTGACCTTGCAGGAAACGAAATGCAGCCCACCGAATTGGAGTTTTTCTATTATCGTGTAAAGCCCTACGAATTAGTTTTTAACGAAATCATGGCTGACGAAAGTCCGGTGGTGGGTTTGCCTCCTTTTGAATACATCGAACTGTTTAATCGCTCAGCTTTTGATATTGACTTGAATGGCTGGTCATACAGAACAGGAAATACACTTCGCGTGTTTCCACCTGCAATCGTCCCTGCCGATAGTTTTATTGTAATCACTTCAGTTAATGGTGCAGCAGCCTTCGAAGGAATCAATGTGATTGGATTGAGCTCATTTCCTGCATTGGCCAATACCGGACAAACACTAACCTTACTCGACCCTACAGGAGAAATCATTTCTACCGTTACCTATTCTGACACATGGTATAGAAACAATGCAAAGCGCGATGGCGGTTGGTCACTGGAAATGATCAACCCTACCAACCCCTGTTTGAGTGGCGAAAACTGGATAGCATCTGAAGATCCTTCCGGCGGAACTCCAGGTCGTAGAAACAGTGTTTTGAATGTCAGACCTGACGATGTGCTGCCGCGCATTTCAAGAGTGGTGGTTTTGGGAGCTGACAGTATTAGAGTGTTTTTCAACAAAACGGTTACCTTGGCTTCTTCCATCAATCCAAATGATTATGGTATAGACAATGGTATAGGGAGCCCTATTCAGGTGACAACAGCCCCTCCGGATTTTAGATCTGTTCGTTTGGTTCTCGCTAATCCGCTGCAAGAAGGCATTATCTATCGCATCGCTATCAGTTCCACACTACTCGACTGTGCAGGCAACCCATTCAATACGTCTATAACCGGAAAGTTTGCTATTCCAAGCGATGTTGAACCAAACGATGTCGTAATTAACGAACTGCTATCCAATCCTCCTGATGGTGGCGATGATTATGTAGAAATCTATAATCGATCGCAAAAAGTGCTCGATTTAAGAGAAATGAGTCTTCGATCTTATCGGGTAAGCAATAATACCATTGCCGGCGAAAATGCTATTGCTCCTGATGGCTTTTTGATTTTCCCGGGAGAATATTTGTGTCTAAGCCGAAACACGCAGGCTATATTAAATACATTCAACACGATCAATCCAGATGGATTTGTTCAGATGTCAGGGTTTCCCGCATTGAACAACGACGACATGCGGTGTGTCCTGCTCCGATTGAGCGATGCCGTTGCCATTGATAGTATGGAATATGATCAGAATTCACATTTTCCTTTGATTAACAATCGAAAAGGAATATCACTGGAAAGAATTAATTTTAATCGTTCCTCACTTGACCGCACCAATTGGACATCGGCTGCACAAAGTGCGGGATTTGGCACACCTGCTTTCAGAAATTCACAGTTCAGTGAGTCGCCGCAAAGCGAAGCCGGAAGCATAACGGTGGCTCCTGAAGTATTTTCACCCGACAATGATGGTTTTGACGATGTATTAAACATCACATATACCTTTGATGGACCCGGCTTTAGTGGGAGTATCACCATTTTTGATTCTCGTGGTCGATTAATTCGCAACCTGGTGAGAACTCAAGTGCTAGGGACTTCAGGAACATATTCCTGGGATGGCACCAAGGACAATGGTGATAAAGCACCTGTTGGTATTTATATTGTTTACCTTGATGCCTTTTCGGCTGATGGCAGAGTAAGCAAGCTTCGCAAAACCTGCGTTTTAGCTACACGATTCCAATAAATCTTAAGGTGACTTTAACGGCGGATTCTGTTTTTTTCTAAGATTCTCCAGATTGTTTTGAGCATTACGGAATCCGGGAGAAAGCTCTAAGGCTTTATCAAAATTTGCTTTTGCTTCAGTAAACTTCTGAGACTCCATCGCAATAACCCCTTTAATGTTGTAAGCAGCAGCAGAAAGCAAGATTTGCTGGGTTTCAGCTGTTTGGGCATTTAATGCCATAGTGATTGTTTGTTTCTGTGCCAATGGATTTTGGATCAGTGCATTCAAGTGATTTTCTGACCTTTCAAAATTCTTTAATAAAAACTCAATACTTGCGCATTTATAGAGATAATAGAGTTCACCAAATCTTCGGTACAGTTCAGTGTATTGCGAAAGTGCTCTCTCTAAATCACCTATTTGATCAAACGACATGGCCGATAGTTCTCTTATGTTTCGGTTGTCAGGATTAATCTTCAAAACATCATCTGCTATGATAGCTGCTTGTTGATACGCATTTTGCGCATAATACAGCATAGCCAGGGTATCGTTTAAGTCTTTGCGAAGCGGCATCAAACTTATCATTTCATAACATGCCATGGTGGCTACATTGAAATCATTCAGCGTCATAGCCTTTTCATAAATACCCTTATATCTCTCAAACTCCCTTTCTTCAAATTTGCCAGAAGATGGAGATGATCTCTGAGAGAAAAGATGAAAACTAAAAAAAAACAGAAATGACAATAAGGATACTATTTTACCAACAGCCATGCATCAGAATTTATTGACTTGCGAATAGCTTCAAGTTCACGGTTTGCTTTCGCAAAATTATCGAAAGCAGAATAGCCAACTCTGTATAGCCCGGAAGGGTTTCGATCAACAATAAGGGCATTGAAACCCATGTTATTCAAGTCGTTAATATGATTTTCAGCATTTTCTAATGATGCAAAACTTGCAGAAATTAAGTAGAACTTTGCTGTCTCAAACATAAATGTCGCATCGTTATCCAATTGATTCGTTTTGCGTGCATTGCGCATATTAATTGGTGAGGGCATTTCTATTTTCAATGGTTTGCGTGCAACTGATTCGGCGCCAATACCAAACTGAACCAGTTGATCATCATAAACATTAGGTGTAACCAAATATAAAAACGCAAAAACAGAAGCTGCAACAGCAGGTCCAATCCAATAAAACAATCCGGCCGATCGTCTAGAAGTGTTCTTCGACCTATCGCTTGTTATTTTGCTGATAACGCTAACTTCTTTCAATTCTCTGACAGGTGCATGCTCACGTAGGATTGGAATTGCATACACAGACTTTAGACCATAGCTCTCCAACGGAATCAATTCTTCACTTTTTCTGAACAAAGGCTGTCCATTTATTCCCTGCCTAAATTCACCTAAACCTTTAATCTCAAAAGATCTACTCTGGTTTAACTCTTCACGAATCAACAAAACAAAATCGTTTACTAGGACTTTTACCTCACTAAAACTGAGTTGGGAAAACTTCATCAACTCCCCAACCAACAAACCATCGTCCATTGCTATTGATGAATTAAATATTACATTATTATCCGGTCTTTGGATGAGATGTGAAACAGGATGCTTACTAACCTGAATCGGATTTGAGATAAATGCGCCAAATCCGGGTACAACAACACATTCATTTAACAACACTAAGTCCCTGATAATAAACGAAATCTGATCCTTTGAAATAGCTTTTGACATCTTTCCAAAGTTACATCAATTCTCAAGTTTACCGAATTGCTCCAAGATTTTTTTTAAGTCTTCGGGAGAATCTACTGCAGGGCTCTGATAGTCAGTCTCTATCATTCTTATCGCATATCCGTGATCAAGCCAACGAAGTTGTTCCAGTTGCTCGGTAATTTCCAAGTCCGATGGATTCAATTTGCTAATCTGACTTAGAATATTTGACCGGTAGGCATAGATTCCAATATGTTTAAAATACTTCGCACCAGCTCCTGAATTACGTTTGAAGGGTATCACACTTCGACTAAAATAAAGTGCATGACCATCCAATCTTCGTACGACTTTAACCAAATTAGGATTTGCTAAATCATCATGATCTGTAATTTCCTTGCAGAGAGATACAATATCGGTTGATTTGTCGCTGAATGCCTTGCATAAACTTTCTATCTGATACGGTTTGATAAAGGGTTCATCACCTTGAAGATTGACAATTACCTCTTGATCACTTTCAGGAATACCTATTATTTTTAATGCTTCAGCAAGCCTATCTGTTCCTGACACATGATCGCTCGATGTCATGATCACGTTCGCGCCATAATCATGAAGCACGGAAGCTATGCGATCGTCATCTGTGGCAACAGATATGGATTCGATTCCACGCACTAATCTGGCCTTTTCACACACATGAACGATCATTGGCTTTCCGGCTATATCAACAAGGGGCTTGCCAGGGAACCGTGTGCTGGCGTATCGAGCGGGAATTATGATATGAAACTTAATTTTAGACATAGGCAGTCATCAAAGATATAAGGTAGCTTCATTAATTCACACCTCGCAAGCAAAATCTTATAAAAGAGAATTAAAATGTTGAATATGCTGCCGATATCTTGAAAAAACATCTAAGCCTCCTAAGGGCTGTAAAACAGCTATCTTTGCAACAACATGAATCAACTCAATGACAAGATAATTTTGGGAATTGATCCGGGAACCAACATCATGGGTTATGGCATCATACACGTTGTTCAAAAGAATGTAAAACTCATATCCATGGGCAGTATATTTTTGAATAAATATGATGATCATGGGATGAAACTCAAGGTTATTTTTGAACGCACACTAGGTATGATTGATGAATATAAGCCTGACGAGATTGCAGCTGAAGCACCATTTTTCGGTAAAAATATTCAATCTATGCTTAAACTTGGGCGAGCGCAAGGTGTTGCCTTCGCTGCAGCACTATATAGAAATATTCCCATTTTTGAATATGCTCCAAGGTCAATCAAACAAAGTATCACCGGTAAAGGAGGGGCTTCAAAAGAACAAGTTGCAGCTATGTTGCAGCATATTTTTAAAATAGAGGATCTTCCAACAAAAATGGATGCAACAGATGGTTTAGCAGCAGCACTATGCCATCACTTCCAAAGTGGGAAAAACAATAATTCGTTGAAAGTAAAAAAAACGAAAAATTCGGATTGGAAGCATTTTATCAACCAAAATCCGGACAAAATTCTTTGACTCAAAATTATAGTTGAGCGACGATTTTCTGCCTGATTAATTCAAACGACTCAGCAGTGTATTGTTTTTTGGGTCTTGTGAAATCAAGATCGCTAACGTTTTGAAGGGGAATTAAATGCACATGGGCATGAGGAACCTCTAATCCTACAACAGCAATACCTACTTTAACGCAAGGGACTGCCTTTTCTATGGCTTTTCCAACTTGATGGGAAAAAGCAAAGAGTCTTGCATATTCATCTGCACTTAAGTCAAATATGTTATCTACTTCCTTTTTGGGAATAACTAACACATGACCCTGCTCAAGAGGATAAATATCAAGAAAAGCAAGGTGGTCTTTATCTTCTGCAATTTTGTAGCAGGAAACTTCGCCACTAATAATTTTAGAAAAAACGGATGCCATTATCTACTTATTTCAAGAATTTCAAATTTCACTAATCCCGATGGGACATTGACTTCAACAGAATCACCAACTTTCTTCCCCAAGAGCGCTTTGGCAATAGGAGAGTTAACTGAAATTTTAGCTGATTTAAAATCGGCTTCATTCTCAGCTACAAGTGTGTATGCCATTTCAGCATTATTAGCTAAATTCTTAATTTTAACTTTAGACAAAATCAACACTTTGGAGTTGTCCAACTTCGACTCGTCAATTAAGCGTGCATTGCTTAGCAATTCTTCGAGTTTAGAGATTTTCATAACCAATAGACCTTGAGCTTCTTTGGCTGCATCATACTCTGCATTTTCAGACAGATCACCTTTATCTCTTGCCTCTGCAATTTGAGCGCTGATCGCCGGCATTTCAACATTCTTTAGATGCTCTAATTCTTCATTAAGTCTCTTGAGCCCTTCTTGTGTGAAGTAACTAATATTTGACATGACTGTATGTTATTGTATAGATTAAACAGATATAAAACGGAAAGACCCTTCGCTTAAGAAGAGTCTTTCCGTTTGACTTCGTAAAATTAAAAATTATTCCGAAGATTACAAATTAATTCTTGCACCGATTGTATGAACTCCGCTAAAAGGATTAGCAGCTCTATAACTATAATCAAGTGCAAAAGTAGATCCACCTTTTGAAACTGGGGCTTCAAATGTAAACCCGGCAGTTGGACCAGTTAATGCAGTAGTCCTGTCTACCATGTTGGTGATGCCTGGTTCATAGTTGTAACCGGTTCGAACCATAAACATTTTCTTGAACGAATACTCTAAACCCAATTGGAAATTATCCTTGCTGAAAGAGTTTGACATAAAATTGCCTGCAGCGATTAATTGATGTTGCTCTGCCAAATCAAAAGCATACGATACACCAATATTAAGAAGTGAAGGCAATTCAAAAGCTTCAGAACGTTGTTGAACTGTTAATACAGCACCTGTCTCCGGCACTTGACCTTTAAAAGACAGACCATCACCATTAAATCTCATTTTGGGGCCAATGTTTCTGATAGCAATTCCAAAGCGAAGATTCTCGTTAGTACCGGTTACATACTGAACACCGGCATCAAAACACACTCCAAGAGCGTTAATATCAGCAATTGATTGAGAAACTGTCCTGAAAACAATTCCTCCGTAGATACTATTGGAAAACTCTTTCGCATAAGATAAACCAATATTCACAAAAGATGGAGTAAAGAAACCCAAACCACCTTCAGGAGCATTCACTGTAGTTCGCATGATATCGCCGAAATTCATTGACATCAACGATAATCCTAAAGTTCCGGTTTTATCAGCACCAACAGCTTGTGTAAAACCAAATGCATTCATATTGATTCCTGCACCACCTAACCAACTTGAATTTGCAAAAACAAATTCAGTCTTTTTGGTAAAGGCAGAACCTGCCACGTTGAAAAATAAAGATTCAACCCCTCTCATTCCAGCGGTATTGGCACCCGCCCAACCTGAACTACGTGCAAAGGGATTAATTAATAATTCAGTTGCACCAGCCTGCCCAACTCTATCTTCATTTCCTGCGAAAGCAGTCTGCTGATTGAGGCTTGTTATGATTGTTGTAGCTACAAGTAGCCTGCTATAAAATTGCTTCATCTTAGTTATCTTATATGGATTTGCAAATTTGTTTATGTCAATTTTAGAATGCGTCCAAATCGATTGGTCTCATTACACCCAACCATTTGATTACCCTTTCTCCTACTCCATCCACTTGAACATGTATCAAATAAATACCACTGGCAATCGGAATGTTCTTTATATTTCTCAAATCCCAGTCAATAGAAGTAATCCGAGAGTCCTTTTCGAATGTACGCACGAGCTGACCAGCTGTTGTGTATATGGTTACTCTACATTTCTCAGGCAGGTTGATAATCTTTACACGATTATCTAACTGACCAACTTCATAGCCAGAGTATGCATAATAAGGATTCGGAACAACATTAATCAATGAAAGCGCATCTTCAGCAGCAGTTTGATTGTTCTTATCTGCGAAAATATCACCTGTGTTGAAACGATACATTGGGAAATTATTGTTAACAGCAGGGTTAGCTGATTCAGCGGCATTGAAGTTTGTTCTGTACGGTTTCTGAACACGTAACTTGATAACTAACTCATTTGATAAGAAAGGCTGGTTCTGGACACCAAGCGGAATAGATACCCACATAGCGTCCTTCCAAACATTTCTTTTACGAGCTGTAAAGTCAGATACAGCAGGATCAATCATTCTATCTATCATATAAGCACCTTCATCATAGCGAGGTACGTTATTCGGTGCTGAAGAATTGTGACCGAACACATAAACGAAGTGCTTACCACCCATAAACCACTGTGTATTCTGGAATGGTGGAACCGGAGGCGCAGGAGTTCTAACACGATGAGTTGGGTTGAAAATCATGTCACGACCTCTATCTTCTGTAAGTCTTGAAGATTCACCAAATGCTATATTCAACCTTTCACCTGTTTCAACATTGATGGCATAGCCGGGGAACCAACCCATACCAGTAGCACTTACCAGTTGCGCTTCAGCTTCGTTGCATCCTGGGAAACCAGTAGGAATTCCATTTTTATCAACAGATGGAGCTCTACGAATATCTAGTTTACCTGCACCTCCTTGAGATGAATTTGGATCTTCGTTGGTTTCAAATACAGGACAACGAGACCATTTAGACTTATCTGGAGTAAATACTACATCAACACTTGCGAGGTTTGCCAAGGTAGCAAGACTTTGCGCTGCAGAACCTGCTTCATAGAACGGACCATTATTGAAACGACTTACTAGACGAGCAGGAGCCCAAGTTCCATCCAAAACTTTTTCATACACTTGATCAGGATCAATATCCAAATAGTCGTTATAGGCAGGAAAATCAGGGTCTTGGAACGAACCGGAGCGAATCCAGTTTGCATCGTTAAACACGCCTTCTTCATCATTCAAGAAATTCAACCAACGACGAGAAACATCTTGAAAACTTGATGATGCACCTAAAAAGCCATTACCTTCAAACGGTGCAGCTCCCGGCTGAACAACTTGGTTTACTGTAATACTGAAACCAAATTCAGGTACGATTTCTTCAAATCCTTGTCCTATATTAAACTTAGATTCTATGGTTTGATTGCCATCAGAAAGCGTCCAAAAGCCTTGGTTATTCACATTGGTAAGCTTTATTTCAAATTCACCAAGCGGCACTCTAGCAGGATCTGCAACTTTGATGTTGATAGGTCCATTCGAGTTCTTATAAACCGGGTTAGCGATCCAGAAAGGTGGTCTAAGAATCTGAGCTATAGATTCATCAGTAAGATCCAGGAAGTTACCACCATTCCCTTGACCTTCTACTCGTGTGAGTTGAGGACCTTCACCAAATTGAGCATTCAGCACCACTCCACCAAAGGCTGGCTGATTGATGTGCGGAATGGCTTGGTATCTTCTCAAAACATTTGTACCACAAGTACGACGACCCGCTAAGAATGGCTCAGGAAAATCTGCTGGTACCCCTACAGCTACTGCATAAGATAATACCATATAATGATAAGTTTTATGGTTTACCAAACGATTATCACCAGTAGCAAATAAGTCTGTAGTAATTCTTAGAGAATTAAAGATTCCGCGATTTGCGCCATTTACTTCTTCTACCGGTACGGAAGCATTCAAATTAGGATCCAGATAAAAGTTAATCACCTGACCAATAGAATCTCTAATATCACACTGAGCGACTAATCTTGCTCTGTTAATATCTTTCAGTTCAGTAGAAGTTACTGTTTGATCACGAAGCTGATAAATTAGATATCCTTGGAATTTGTACTTCACATTGCCAAAACCAGGAACATTTGTAGAATCAACATAATCAAGGATTCTGTCATAGCAGTCAAATAATAAGCCTATTTCCTTATCCAATTCTACTACCTGAACTACAGGTGCATCAGGACCATTGATAATGGAGAAGCAGTTGTTAAATAGTGCTTGAGCATCTTCATCTACCACTTTTAGAACAGCCACTGAAGCAAGATTATCACCAGCTGTAGCTCTTGCCCAAGGCACACCTACTGTGATGGTATTTACAGCACCGGCTTGTAAGTTAAATGGCCCGGCTGACTGTAAAAAACGACGATCAAAGGGAGGATTACCTGCCGTGAATTCTGACCAAGGAGCTTGGGGCACACAGTTTGTACCTACACCTTGTGGATCAGTATCACCAGGATACATAAAACGCGCTGGTGTTCCTACACCGTAACCATTCGTTCCGTTATATACTACTGGAGTACCGTCTTTCCAAAATCCTCTTAAGTAATTGTAAATATGTTGAGCATTTTCCGGATTACCACGAACAGAGAAGTCGTTTTCATAATAGATAAATCTAGACATGCCATAACGCTCATTATCCGGAATACCATCGCCAAAGCCAAGTCCGTTAACAGCAGCCGGGTTAATACAAGGGTCTGAAATGTCGTCAATATCATTGGCATCCAAGAAAGGACCTTCAAAGAAGTCAATACCGATTGCCGGCGGAGTTGGACCGTATCCTTGTGGACCATCATCAGTTGCCAAACCATTATAACAATATCCTAATCCTCTTTGCACATCGCAACCAACATAGTCATCATCATAACGACCCAAATCCGGGTCACACCATTTTCCAAAATACGCTTCTTCAAGCGGGAAAGTGGAACGGTTGATGATCTCATAATTATAAAAGGTCATATTATTGAGTGCATTATTGGTTTGGAATGCAAATGCCTGAGCACGTATTTCAATACCAATAGGGAAACCACCTGTTTCAGAGTGAATGTTACCTTTATCGTTGAATACCCACCACAAAGTCATATCGCCAAAAAGCTTTGCATCACAACCAAGAGTACCATCAATGTCATAACCCGGATATTCACCTAATGAAGGTTCGTAGAAACCATTTCCATTCAGGTCAATAAAAGGAGCCAAAAATTTTGCCTGACCTCTTGACACATCACCATTACCAGGCCAGGATAGAATTGTCTGAGTAGCTGCAGCACCATTGTTAACGAAATCTTCCACTTCCTGACGAGTCAATTTCCAATGGCGGTCATACTGAAGGCAAACATCTGGCGAAACATTGGCCTCGATGGTATCCAATGGCCCCGGCCAAAAGTCGTTACCGGTTTGGCGGTAAGTCATTGCAGCCACCTTTAAGTTACCACCATTATCTACACCACCAATCCATAATGAAGCAGCAAACATAGAGTGCCTGTTACTGCTTACAGGAATCTCATAGCGTGGCGCATTTTGAAGATTCCACCACATATCACCAGAAGTGAATATGGTCGCACGAACGTTGTTCAAATCAATATCTGTTCTTCCTGCACCGGGAGCACAAGTAGATGCTTTTGGATTGAAAGATTTTTTATTGCCTTTTCTTTCTCCATTGGGTACGTTCTCACGGGCATCAGCTATTTGAAAGCTTGCCATCGCTAAGGCTAAGGTTCCGATAAAAATTCTGGCTTTCATATCTTTAATTTTATCAATCATCATTTAAAAGTTCAAAATTGCTCCGAGTCTCATAACGCGAGGTCTTGAGAAATTTCCTGGGTTATTAATTTTTGATGCATACAACTCAGCAAATGATACTGGATTTACTTGACCTGCAATCAATGTCTGAGAAGTTGCTGCTGTTAAGAATCCATCATCATCGGGGTTACCTGTTGCACGATATACTGAGATAATGTTCTGACTATTCAACAAGTTCTGTATAAAGAAGTAAACGTTCAAAGTAAGCGGACGTGAAGCGTTTTCACCTTTTTTACGACTTATATCAAAGTCCTTGTCGGCACGCATATTAATTCTAAACTGGAATGGTAAGCGAGAGCCATTAAGTGTACCTTGTAATAGTGGTCTGTTAGCCACACCAAAAGCACCATCTTGAGTAAATACAGATGAACGGCTGTAAGGAGTACCTGAGTTGGCAATCATTACAAAGTTAACACCGGCATTCTCAAAAATATCTTTTCCTTTAATACGTGGACCATTGTAGAACTTGCCTTCGCCATAGCGATAGTCAAAAGTGGTTTGAATCTGGTGACGAATATCAAAGTTCAAAGGAACAGTGGTTCTCAAATTCGGTTGACCTGAATTCAATAGGTTCAGACCACCTGTTGTACTTGATCCTGTACCTTCAGCAAATTGTAAAGTGTAGTTTGCAGTAAGTCTTACATTCCCTGTTCTTCTTAAATCATATACAACTGATAATCCTTTTACAGTACCAAAGTCGATATTACCAAAAGTGATGTAGTTAACAGGATATGCATAGTTCACCGGAATTACCTGAATAAGGTTTCTTAATTCACGATAGAATGCAGAGATAGTTAATGCTGAAGATTGAGAAAGCACTTGCTTAAATCCAACTTCATAATCAATTGTTCTTTGAGGAACCAAATTAGGATTATTAATAATGTTACCTACATTATTTGCAATAAACAAGTAATCAATTGGATCAAGACGCAGACCATCGGTTGGTCTTTGAGTCAGTACGTCATAGTGAGCGAAGAACTGAGCTTCATCAGAAATAGGGAACTGAAATGCAATACGCGGCATCACAGTAATCTGTGGTTTGTAATCTTCAAAAGCACTAGAATTAACTACTGTTTGAGTTGGGTCTACCAATGCAGGTGCAATTTGTCCGGTAGTAGTTCCCTGTGCAAGAACAATTGGATCCTGTAGCTCGGTTCCCTGTGCATTGAACCAACGGTCTCCATCGCGATAGCCGATTACATTGGCAGCATCTGAAGTATTGGTATTGTTGATGTCGCGAACATAAACTACGAAATCATCACCAATATTTCCAGGTCTTTGGATATTAAACTCACGTGCTCTGCGTGTTTCAAATAATGAGTAAGGGTCTTTAAGAACTGCTTGATTGGCATCAAAACGATCTACACGTAAACCTACGTTGAAAATCAAGTCACGGAAGGCAAACTTGTCTTGAATGTAAGCTGCCATATAAATAGGAGTAAATGCTCCAATCTCTCTTTTGAAGTTTCCAAATTCATCTCTGTCATTAAAAAACTGATCAATCGTGCGACGTCCTCTAATTCTCTCACCTAAATGATTGTATCCAAAATAAGATGTAAGCGAAGCTCCACCACCACCGTTGAATAACTCATCGGGGCTGAACATGTTCAGGTTAAATGCACTTGGGTCATAGTTATCGATATCGAGCCACTGAGTGCTATTGATAGGCAAACCTAAGCTTTGACGGAAATTTCTATCAAAGAAAGTTTGTCCAGAAGCAGAGTATAGACGGTCGTAGTTTACAGTATCTCTAAAAACACCATCAACAATCACCGGACGCGGATTTGCGAAATCTAACTGTTCGATGTGTCTATTAGCTAGCTGACGCATAATGCCCCAAAGGTTCATAGGAGCAAGAAACCAGTTGCGGTCTGTGCGTTGCTCGTATTCGAAACCAAATTTGATCTCATGCTTCTTAATGTCCATAGACGCATTACCAACTACACGGAATTGAGTATTATCAACCTTTTGGAAACCATCCCAGTTAAATCCGGTATTCCAGAAAAGAGAATAAACACTACCCGCATTCTGACCATTCAACAGACCTCCATTTTGCTGTATCTGAAAAATATTTTGAAAATTCCCTTGACTTACCCCACCGGCTAAATCATAATACTGCTCTGTATATCTTGACAATAGTGGGTTAGCACCTGATGGATTGAATACAACAGATGTATCTCTAAAACCAATTTGCCACCATCCACCAACAGGAACACCACCAGGAAGGGTATCGACTCTTAATTCATAGAGTGGTATTTTATTTGTTCTGAAGTTTCCAACATGACCATAGCTAAAGAAATCTTCTCTATGTCTGTCATTTCCTCTTGAAATTAAATTTCGGGTGTAGTCTAATTGTAAAGAGTAATATACATTCTTAATGTTTGATGCACTTTGTTGATCAGATTGCTGAGTACCCAAACGCTGAGTCATCCTTCCAAAAATACGATAAGTATTATCTATTCTTCTTGGATTGGTTTCCGGAGTGAACATTGAAAAGGTATAAATCCATTCATTTTGGTCTAGATAATCCCAGGTACCTCCCAAAGTGAAGGTGATAGCATCAGAAACTTTAAAGTCAACTTTACCATTCAAGCTGAATCTTGTAAGACCAGCATTTTGTCTTCTTCGTATATTTTCTATATCAGTTGCTCTCACAAACTGAGAACTTCTTACGGTACCAACACCCAGGATTCCTGGACGGAGCGGATTTCTTTGCAATTCTTCTAAAACTTCCGGTCTAATTCGGTCTTCACCAATAAATGAAGGGTTGTTATCGGCTATTCTAGCAAACTCAGTAGCCAAAAAGAAACCAATATAGGGCTGCTTTTTACCATCTTTCCCAACACGCGAAGCTAAGGGCCCTGTAACACTTCCGCCAAAAAGATTGTAGCCATAGCCATCAATGCCTTCCGAAGTTACTGCTTCGAATGCACCACTAATTTGCTTGGATGGACCACGCGTAGTAATACTAATTACACCACCTGTAGCATCGCCATACATCGCCGGCACGCCACCTGTGATTACCTGAATTTGTTCAATACCTTGCTGAGGAACCTGAGTAGACCCACGAACTTTAATACCATCCACAAAATAGAAGGTTGCATCTTCACGAGAACCTCTTACGTTAATGCCTCTACCTTCATCGGTCTGGGTTACACCGGCTGTTGTTGCTGCCACAGACTGAACACTTCGGGTTGGTAATGCAATGATTTCTTCTTTGGTTAATGTCTTTCCTTGATAGTCGTCAATCAAAGGTACGTCATAGGCAATCACCTCAAATGTTGTGATTTCAACAGCTGAGGACTCCATATTAATATTTACCGTTGTGATTTTTCCCGGAGAAACAATTACACCGGTTGTCTTCACCGGCTTGTAACCTACATAAGATGTTTTCACCTCATAAGTTCCCGGATCAATCGGTTTTACGGTGTATTCTCCATCTATATTAGATTGTCCGGCACCAAACTGAATTCCTCCAGCTTCAACCACAACGTTTGCAAATGGAATTGGCTCTCCTGTTTTAGCATCTTTAATAAAACCTCTCAATGTACCCGCACCGCTTTGAGCAAGAATTGCGGAAGAAGTTAAAAGGACGCATAATAAACCAAGGTAGATGTTTCTGATCATACGCTAATTTTTAAATGGTTCTCAATTCGAATAAGGTCGCTAATATATAAAGAAATGAAATCAATGATATTTTAAAGTTAATTTTATGTAATTCAAACATAACGTGGACGTTGTAATATCTCAGAAAGTATGATAGCCTTTCTAAAGTCAAACTCGCCTTGGTGAATTTCGTCGATTATCTCGTATCGACTCTGTAAATTCTCTTCTTCAGCAGTGAATTCTGCATTGGAAGAAACGGGGGCGGTTCGTTGCGTCTTTGTTATACTTTTTTGCTGCTCAAAATTGGTGTTTGAAGAATAGTTGGGATTAACCTTTCTAGTATCTACAAGCGTTTCAACTTTAATTGGGGGCTTAGCCTTCTCCTGTCCCATCATTTCTCTTAATATATCTTCAAAACTCCGCTCCTGATCGGGAGTAGTTGTTTGTGGTTGTTGTTTCTTCACATCTTTTGATTTGGTGAAAAAGTTGTACAACAAATAGATTAAGAGAAAAATAAGATAACTGTATTTGCCTAAATCTTCCATAGTCAGTTTTGTATTGCAAAGGATATGATTATTTAATAACTTGCAAAAAACAAAAAAACTGTGAAATCGGAGAGAAATGTTTTAGAAAAACTAGGATAGGATTGAACCTATATCAGCTATGTGCTTGATTATCCAATCATTAAAACTTCACTATCAAAAACAATAATCGCAACATTAGGCTAAAGTCTTTAAATAAAACTTTCCATGGTGATAATAAAATTTGATTGGCTAATACCTTCGCTTGCGCTTATTTATTTTATCTGACTTCTTTTTGTTCTCTTTCATTCGCTTGCGGGTAGCTTTTGTTTGAATATTCATATGCCGTTCCTGAAGCTCAACTTCTTTCTTTTTCTGCATTTTGATTTGCTCTTCTTTCTTTTTTCGAAGTGCCTTTTGCTGCTCTTTTCTACTGAGCGGTTTTTCAGTTTGTGCTGATACCGGAATACAGAGTATCAGCGAAAATATAAAGACGATTAACCGAAGCATATTTTAGTTAAACTTAGTAATTTTGTCTTACAATGATAAGTGAAATAATACGTTTTCATTAAACCTGATGAAAGTAAAAAACAGCCAGGCATATTCTTAACTTTAGTATGGTAAAATTAAAACATCTTTCTTTCGCAATTATTATGCTACTGCTAAGCAGTTTACATTCTTGCAAGAAAGATAATTTAAACCAATTACTTAACATTCCTTTTGTTCAGGTAGATCAGTATCTTTTCCTGAACGATCCGCAATACTTCAATCTTTCTGTAGTTGGCGGTTGGACTTATCTTCCCGGGGGCTCAAGAGGGATTGTTGTTTACAGGCGATCTTCAGATGAATTTGTAGCCTACGACAGACATTGCACTTATGAAACTGATAATCCTTGCGGACGTGTAGCGATAGACTCCAGCACCTTTGTAAGTGTTAAATGTGCATGTTGCCCATCTTCATTTATCTTGTTTGACGGGTCGGTGTTAACTGGTCCGGCAGCTTTCGGATTGCTACCTTATCGCACACAGTTTACGAGCGGAAATACACTCCGGGTTTTTAATTAAAAAATCAATTAGGTTGTGGAGAAAAAATTTCATTGCTGTATTTATCAAGCAGATACATTAAAGCAGCAATTGATGCAGCACCTAGTTCCAATTCTCTTCGATTAACTTTATCGAAAGTGTCACTTGCAGCATGGTGGTAATCGAAATATCGCTGCGAATCTGGTACGAAACCAATAAGCATTACACCATCTTTTTTCATTGGGCTAATATCTGCTCCACTTCCTCCCCTTTGAATAATGTGAATTCCATAAGGCTCGAGCAGTTTTTTATATCGTTCTAAATAAGCAATGGTTCGTTCATCAAAATCGATAAAAAATCCTCGTGGAGTGAACCCTCCTCGATCCGATTCAATTGCAGCCAAATGACGTTCCTTTTTCAATCTTGCTTCTTCTGCATACCTATTTCCTCCTCTAAGCCCATTTTCTTCATTCATAAACATGACTGAACGCAATGTGTGGATAGGTTTATAGCCTAAATCTTTCAAAATTCTCACTGCTTCAATAGAATGAACACAACCAGCACCATCATCATGCGCACCTTCCCCATTGTCCCAAGCATCGAGATGTCCTCCTACAATTATAAATGAGTTAGCATTTACACCTTTTATTTCTCCTATCACATTATGAGAAATGGTATCAGGAAGTAACCTGCTATCTATGGTATATTTAAATTTAAGCTTTGGTTCTTCCTTTAGCATTTGACTCAACAATTTAGCTCCTTTGGTGCTAATAGCCACCGCCGGAATTCGTGGATACAAGCTGTCATAACCCATGCTACCGGTATGTGGAAAATCATCATCAGCATGCGTTACAGAACGAACGACTACTGCCTTAGCACCATATTGTGAAGCCTTTGATGCACCATGATAACGTTGATCGACACAACCACCATAGGCACTAAATGTGTGAATCAATCTTGGATCCATTGGTCTATTGTAGAATACAATTTTCCCTTTGATTTCATCTTTTCGCTCCTCTATCTCCTCAATTCCAAATACTTCAACGACTTCTGCACTTATTCCTTCTGTTGGTGTTGCTACTGTACCTCCTAAAGCGCATATATTCACTGGTATCATGGCTTTTTTACTTACAATATGTGCTGTTTGAACATTCCCTCTTACCCATCGAGGTATATCTACTTCTTGCAAAAAAACACGATCAAAACCTTGAGTTTCCATTACAAATTTCATGTAATCAACTGCATCATAGGCTCCTTTCATTCCCGTTAACCGAGGACCAATTTTCTTGCAGAGATGTTCCAAAACTTGGTAGCATTTGCCATTGGTCAGAGCTTCATCAAATATTCTCCTGATAAAAAGGGAATCGTCAGCAGTTTGGGCAAAGTATTGATAGGATAAAGCGAGCGATAGGAAGAGCGTATAAATTTTTTTCATATGTAACAAATACAAAGGCAAGATATTACATTTGTTTGATTGAAATTAATGAGAACTTGCACCTATTCATAATTGAAAATAAGAAGTTGATAGATGTGTTTAAGTGCAGATCTCAAAGAAGGAACATAATCTTTGTCACAAAAGCAACTATAAGGGATCTACTTCTTTAAAGGGAATGACACTTTCGCGATTGCTATCGGGGCGATGAACTGACGTCCGCCTAAGGCGGATATAAATCCACGAGATATCAATATGGAAGTGTTTGAATTAAAACCCTTCCATCACCTGAATAAGTCAATTCTCTCGTTCCAAAGTATCAATTTTTTCATAAAACTCTTCCAAATAAATAAGCCTTCATCGGAGATAATGAGGGGTCTAATCTTTCATTCCAAACTCAATCTGGCTTATAAAGCGCTGTTCTATATCGGATGTAAAACAGTGTAATACTTGTTGTACTTATCTGATTATAGACAA
>JBKBKN010000010.1:0-5000 GCA_046294625.1 Flavobacteriales bacterium | reverse complement strand
AGCTATTTCCCAGTTTGATTAGCCTTTCACCCCTACCCTCAGCTCATCCGAGAACTTTTCAACGTTCACCAGTTCGGACCTCCATTCGGTGTTACCCGAATTTCATCCTGGCCAAGGGTAGATCACAAGGTTTCGCGTCTACCTCCTCTGACTGAGCGCCCTATTCAGACTCGCTTTCGCTTCGGCTACATCTGTAAACAGAATTAACCTTGCCAGAGAAGAGTAACTCGTAGGCTCATTATGCAAAAGGCACGCCGTCATCCCTACTGCAAGAGCAGGGACTCCGACCGCTTGTAAGCGCACGGTTTCAGGTTCTATTTCACTCCGCTGTTCGCGGTTCTTTTCACCTTTCCCTCACGGTACTAGTTCACTATCGGTCTCTTAGGAGTATTTAGCCTTACCGGATGGTGCCGGCAAATTCCCACAAGGCGTCTCCGACCCCGTGGTACTCAGGATACTGCTAGGTATTAAATTAATTTCGTATACAGGCCTATCACCTTCTATGGAGCAACTTTCCAGAAGCTTCTACTATTAATTTAAAGTCCACATTGCAGTCCTACAACCCCGCAATTGCCTTAACAACTACGGTTTGGGCTGTTCCCGTTTCGCTCGCCACTACTCAGGGAATCATTGTTATTTTCTTCTCCTCCGGGTACTTAGATGTTTCAGTTCTCCGGGTTTGCTTCTGCCATAGGCAGATTTCATGTCTTCAACATGAAAGGTTTCCCCATTCGGAAATTTACGGATCAAAGGTTATTTGCACCTCCCCGTAACTTATCGCAGCTTATCACGTCCTTCGTCGCCTCTAAGAGCCAAGGCATCCTCCGTGCGCCCTTAATTACTTTCTTATGATCTTAATCAAGATCTTTAAGGTTACTCTTGTATTTTCTTTCAATATGTCAAAGAACGTTTGCAACTAGGTTGCAGAGCAATAAACAATGGTTTCGATCCATTCAAACTCGAAGCGTGTCGAGAAGCATCACCAGATGCAGTTTATTGAGATTAGCTATTTAAAAGTGGAGAATATCGGAGTCGAACCGATGACCTCCTGCGTGCAAGGCAGGCGCTCTAGCCAGCTGAGCTAATTCCCCAAAGTTGCTTATGTAGTCCCGAGCAGACTTGAACTGCTGACCCCTACATTATCAGTGTAGTGCTCTAACCAACTGAGCTACGGGACTAAATTTGATGATCAAATTGTTTTCCTTAACTCTGATGGCAGAGACCATCACTAGTTCCGCTTTGGGTATTTGCTAATCACCGTTTAAAGATTGGGTTAATTTGAAATAACGGATATCATCTTGTCATAAATGACAAGCAGAAATAAATCTACTCTAGAAAGGAGGTGTTCCAGCCACACCTTCCGGTACGGCTACCTTGTTACGACTTAACACCAGTTATTGGTTTTACCCTAGGCGACTCCTTTCGGTTATCGACTTCAGGTACCCCCAACTTCCATTGTTTGACGGGCGGTGTGTACAAGGCCCGGGAACGTATTCACCGCGTCATTGCTGATACGCGATTACTAGCGAATCCAGCTTCATGAAGTCGAGTTGCAGACTTCAATCCGAACTGAGACCGACTTTCGAGATTTGCATCATGTCACCATGTAGCTGCCCTCTGTATCGGCCATTGTAGCACGTGTGTAGCCCAGGACGTAAGGGCCGTGCTGACTTGACGTCATCCCCACCTTCCTCCACGCTTACGCGGGCAGTTTCTTTAGAGTCCCCGGCCGAACCGCTGGCAACTAAAGATAGGGGTTGCGCTCGTTGCGGGACTTAACCCAACACCTCACGGCACGAGCTGACGACAGCCATGCAGCACCTAGTTTCGTGTCATTGCTGAAAGACCCCTTTCAGGATCGGTCACTAACTTTCAAGCCCTGGTAAGGTTCCTCGCGTATCATCGAATTAAACCACATGCTCCTCCGCTTGTGCGGGCCCCCGTCAATTCCTTTGAGTTTCAATCTTGCGACCGTACTCCCCAGGTGGATTACTTATCGCTTTCGCTTAGACGCTGACTGTATATCGCCAACATCGAGTAATCATAGTTTACGGCGTGGACTACCAGGGTATCTAATCCTGTTTGATCCCCACGCTTTCGTGCCTCAGCGTCAGTTACAGTTTAGTGAGCTGCCTACGCAATCGGTGTTCTGTGTCATATCTATGCATTTCACCGCTACATGACACATTCCGCCCACTTCAAATGCACTCAAGACTAGCAGTATCAAAGGCAATTCAACAGTTAAGCTGTTGGCTTTCACCCCTGACTTACCAATCCGCCTACGCACCCTTTAAACCCAATGAATCCGGATAACGCTTGGATCCTCCGTATTACCGCGGCTGCTGGCACGGAGTTAGCCGATCCTTATTCTTACGGTACCTTCAGCCTTCTACACGTAGAAGGGTTTATTCCCGTACAAAAGCAGTTTACGACCCATAGGGCTGTCATCCTGCACGCGGCATGGCTGGTTCAGACTTGCGTCCATTGACCAATATTCCTTACTGCTGCCTCCCGTAGGAGTCTGGTCCGTGTCTCAGTACCAGTGTGGGGGATCATCCTCTCAGAACCCCTAGACATCGTAGCCTTGGTGAGCCGTTACCTCACCAACTAGCTAATGTCACGCATGCCCATCTCTAACCGCCGGAGCTTTAATCTGAAAATCATGCGATTCTCAAATACTATGGGGTATTAATCCTTCTTTCGAAGGGCTATCCCCCAGTTAAAGGTAAGTTGCATACGCGTTACGCACCCGTGCGCCACTCGTCAGCGGTATTGCTACCCTGTTACCGTTCGACTTGCATGTATTAGGCCTGCCGCTAGCGTTCATCCTGAGCCAGGATCAAACTCTCCGTTGTATGTTTGATCTTAATTCCTGATTATTCATCAGGGGTATGTCTCAGATTTACTTCTCATTCGGATATCCGAATGGATACCCGTTATTTCTCAAATTATTACCCAATATTTTCAAAGAACTTTTTCTTCTTAATTTCCTTAAATTGACTTTCTCAATTTCGGGCTGCAAAGATACAACCGTTTTTGATATTGTCAAGTGTTTTTAAAAATATTTTTTCAAATAATTTTTTGCTCACTTTTTCAAGGGCGACAAAGGTACAATCTCTTTTGATTCTACCAAATATTATTTAATATTTTTTATTTACACGCGGTGTTCAATAACACCGTTCAAAGAACTAAGGGGCGGCAAAAGTACACAGTTTTACATTCAAGTCAATAGCTGCATGCATTTATTTTTTAATGAATGTGCTAATCACTTGATATTGAACACAATTAATTTACAGATCACCTTGGCTATGGATAACAATCTGCCCATTGATCGTTGAATATACCTCTTTCATAAAGCCAATAATGTATTGAGCAACATCTTGCTTTTGCATCGCAAAAGACAAATTACCATGTGCCTTTTGCAACATTTCGGTATCAACAGCGCCTAAGGCAATGGCATTTATTCTTATTCCGGAACCTTCAAACTCTGCTGCTAAACTCTGAACAAGGGAATGTGCAGCTGCTTTTGATGCGCCATATATACTCAAACCAGGAAATCGCTTGCTGTTTTGATAGCCCGAAAGACTCCCTATGTATATTATATGTATTGCTTCATTTAAACGTGTGCTTAGCTTAAGCCCTTTTAACATTTCTACAAAGCCAAAGAAGTTTACTTGCATTTGCCAATTCATTTCTTCTTGTGTTTGTTCTACCATAGGTTTATTTACCAAGACACCTGAATTATAAATCACAGCATCTATGACTCGATGCTCTTTTGCAATGGTCTCCAAAAGATGCTGTAACGCTAATGGCTCGGCGATATCACATTGATAAAAGTATAAATGTTCATGCGTCAATCCCTTCCAAGGATTCCTGGAAATGGCTATTACTTTGTGTGAAGCGAGCATTTGCTGACATAGCTCCTGCCCTATTCCACTCGATGCTCCTATCAGCAATATAACTTTAGGATGAAATGATGTATACATTATATATGTATGGATAATTAAGCTTTACCTGAATTCAGAATTATATGCAGATTAACTTGCACGAATTCATACAAATAAATTCTTCGCTTCTGCAACTTAATGTTTCATTTGCGAATTTAGAAATTATATGTTTCAGCTCAATAGCATATTCGGCAATGATCCGAGCGGAGAAATATATTCCTCTAAGCAAGGACCTTTCTCTTTAGCTTCACCCCCTTGCCCCCGATCAGCGGAATATGCCAATTATTTTGCTTTGAAGGTTGAGCGGCATTTATGGTTTCATATTTGTTTATAATCGGAATCCATGCTTGCTTCGCAGGTGCAATGCCGCTCGGAACATTAACTAATTTGCAATTAGTTTTCATTGTTTTATTATTTTTTTTGTTACTCTCGCTCCGCTTCCATCTACAATATTAACCAAATAAACCCCACTCACCAAATTGCTCAAATCAAAACTCTCATACTCCGCCACCAATTGCTCTTGGATGATGAGTTTGCCTTGCATGTTGTATAATGAAAACTTCAAAGGTCTTTTTTGCGATTGCTCAGTTTTGATAAACAACCTGTCTTGCGTAGGGTTTGGATAAAGTGTGATGCCCATATCCTGTTCTGCTTCTTCTATACCCACTTCTAAACAACCCGGTTCTAAACAACCGTTGTTGTCTAATTTAAGCAGCCATGTGTCTTGACCCGTAGATTGACCACCATAACTCGCCGCTCCTGTAATAATAAAACCTTTGTCTTGAGTTTCAGCAAAGTCTATGAAGAAATCAGTTCGTTCATTATAGTCGTAACGATGAATCCATTCTATTTGACCATTAAGTTTGCTTTTTAAAATCAATCCGCAATTAGACCCGTTTATTGATGAAATCCCCACAGAAACTAAATTCCCATCAGAAATTTGAGAAGACCTGTATAAACTTTGTAAGCTTCCCCAAAAACTGGACAGTTCAAAAATATAATTAACTTTAACTGTCGTATGAAAAAGAGCAAATTCACCCCAAGTCAGATTGT
>JBKBKN010000009.1:8928-121015 GCA_046294625.1 Flavobacteriales bacterium | reverse complement strand
CCCTGATGTAAGATCGCGATAGCTTTCCAGTGTGTCGAGCATATGGATGCAGTGGTCATAGACATCGCGGAAATAAACAGAAGTGTCATTGCTAATAATGCGGGTCTCACTTTTCGAAAGGTAATTAATCACTTCACGCAGTGGCCAAATGGATTTTCTGAGAAAAATAAGTTCTCTTTTGACATGATGCAGCAGGTTAAGTTCAAGTTGTTCTTGTTGTTCAATAAGTTTCGATTCGGCATCTTCAAGCTTTTCGCCTATTTGCTCTAACACCACAAAGTAATAATCTACAATAGTATCGAGCAGACAATAAGCCAGATAACCTGCACTTGATTTTCGTATTTTTCCGGCTCCTTTTTTGATTCTATCTCTTAGATTATCAAAGATGTCTTCCGAATTTTCCTGAAAAGTGATTACAGTGTTTTGAAAAATAAGCAAACTCACCTGTTCTGAACGAATATCGCCGTTATTTTCATTTGGGCTAATCATTCTCAATACAACATAGATGTAGTTGTCGTATTCTTCCAGTTTGGGCCTTTGCTCAGTATGCATGATATCTTCCAGCACGAGGGGGTGAATTTGGAATGTCTTTCCCACCTGACTAATTAATTCATACTCGTGAATTCCGGTGATATTAATCCATCTAACAGGCGCATGCACATCATCGGGCATGAGAGCTTCAATTTTGATATTTTCTTTTCGATGAAATTCCTGTTCATTATAGGTGATTTGCTCTACATGGATATCAAAATTTTTATCTGCACCGATATAATGCAGCGTTCCGGGGGGAAGTCCCTTTTTGAGTGCATAGTTTTGGCGCAACCTTCTTTTACTTTTTGCCATCTCGATAGCTGATTACGGTTTGTGGAAAAGGAATCACAATGCCCTCCTGATCAAATCTTTTTTTCACTGCTATGTTGAGTTCGGTGTGCAAAGCAAATGCATCAGCAGGATTTGCAGCCCATGCAAAGGCTCTAATTCTGAGTTCCGAAGCACCAAATTCGACAAGTCGCACATCTACAATTGGTAAGTTTTGTTCTTTCTGCTCCGGTGTTCTGTTGTCAATGCATAATGGATGCTTCAAGCATTCCTCTATAATCACAGCAATGGCATGATCGATATTGGTGTCGTAATCGACTGAAAAATCAATTTGTCGCCTGATTTTTTCATCATATAGATTAGCATTGATAATGATTTGCGCTCCCATCACAGAGTTTGGAATCACTATTCTTCTATTTTGAAAGTCGCGGAGAACGGTGTGTCTAAGCGTAATGTCTTCGACCATGCCCGACAGCGGAGGATTATTGAGTTCTATTCGGTCGTTTACTTTAAAAGGCTTGGAGGTGACAATAAAAATTCCATTGATGATATTTGAAAATGCCTGCTGCGAAGCAAGACCGATGAAAGCGGCGAAAATACCAGCTGAGGCAAATAAAGAAACAGAAAAACTTCGCAAGGATGGTATCGAATAAATGATGACCACAATCGCTAAAAAATAAATGATGGTGGTGGCCAAATGCCGCAGAAAGGTGTATTTAGTTTGATCTACATTGAGTAACTCTGCCGATTTGGCCATGGCATTTTTGATCAGATTGCTGACGATTTTTGCCACCACTAAGGCCACTGTGACAATAATCAGAATGACAACAGCTTGCTTGAAATACGGATGAAGATGAATGTCTTGCATTAAGGAATAAGATTGATTCTGTTATTGCAAACCTAAGCCATCAGAAGTCAAAATTGAAGAAGCGTAATCAAAAGTAATTGACTAATTTATCACCACTTCTACCGAACCGTAGATGACATTCCCATCGGGCAAGTAAAACTCGTATCGGTAATTGCCTGGCTCCATACCTTCTGCTTGCCAGTCATTTTTATAGTTTAAAGAACTAAATACCAACGCACCTTTGCGATCGTAGATATTTAATTTGGTATAAATAGGCAGGTCAGGTATAAAAAACACATCGTTGAATCCATCACCATTAGGGGTGAGCACATGAGGTATCAAAATGCGGCTCATGCCATAATCTAAGCTACTTGAGACAGCTATTTTTGTTGCTGAACGCACGGTTTCCTGTTGCTTATCAAAATCTTTTGCTTCTACCATTTCCACCTGATCGATAAGCATATAGCTTACTTTCATATTTTGCTCAGATGATACCTTTTGTCTCAACGTTTGTGCATCGTTCAGGAAATTTCCTAATGTGAAAAATCGCTCGCCCCCTTTAGCGGTGTATTCCAGTTTAAATTCTCTCCATTCTTTGGTATTGCTAATCAGGTTGTTATTTAAAGGGATGATTTCGTCGGCAGGCAGTAAATTCCAGTTTTTTGTCAATAGGGAGTCGTTGCTGAGGTGAATTTGTAAACCATTGGTAGCGAAAAAAGAGCCGTTGCCCAATGCCACCGCCAGGCTGATAATGTATCTTTTATCGACCTCCAGAAAATCGTTGAGTTTGATTTGAATGTATTCTCTGAAGTTCTCATTGTCGGCATCAAAAACTACTATTCCGGCATAGTTTCTTCCATGAAAAGGCTGCAAGGCACTTGAAGAAGGGCTTTTGATTAAATCGGGACTGCCGAGGCTTGGAGCATACCAGGGTTTGGCTTCAGCAATGTTGCCGCTGTAGCGACGGTCGTAGTCGGTGCTTAGTAGCTCAAAACTGCCGTTATTGATAAGCTGCGCTTCCGATATTTTGGGGCTTAAAAAGAGTGCAGCGGTAAATAATGCTGCCTTGTGCCATATTTTCATTTATTTGCTGAGTGCTTCTATTTTTTGTTTAATCCAGCTTGCATCTGCGAGCGGTGTGGTCTTGTTGATTTCATCGATAAGAGCTTCGTTCATTTTTTGTTTGCCTAATTTCACTTTCAAAAGGATATGGCTCACTTTTACAAAATTTTGATAGGTTTTACGCTGAAATTCAGAAATGAACTTATTACGTTTCAAGTAAATTTTAAAAGCATCAAACAAAGAAAGTAAGGACTCGGTTTCATTCATTTCGAAATAGGTCTTCAGCAATAGTGATTTGGAGTCTAGGTGGTAATACACATCATTAAACTCAACCCTGAGCAGCATGCGTAGCGCTTCTTTATAATTTTTGCGACTAAACTCGATCCAGGCCATGCTGTATGTCCAGGCGTTTTCTTGAAATTCAGGATTGAGCTTATCTTTATATTTGTTGATAAACTCCAGTGTCCAGTCCACGTAGCCCAAGCGTAGTGCCGTGGTCACAATATTTTTAAAGTCGGGCTGAGAAACGTAGTTACCTTCATAGATCAGGTCTTTATCGACAATCACCTTGTAAAGCTGAAATATTTGTTCCAATGCACCTTCGAATCCATTGTTGATTCGCTTAATGCAATAGTTTTGAGCGAATACATACATGTCGCGCAGCTCTTTCTTACTGAACAATTTCGTATTTTCATCGATTAATTTCAACAATTCGTGATAGTTTTCCTGATTATCGAAGTCTTTCAAAGAGATATAAATGCACAGATAAATACGAATAGCCGGAATATCGTTGAATGAACCCTTGACAAGGTATTTCATCATCTCATTGAAAAACTTCAGATTGTATTGCACCTGCAAAATGTTGCTGCGGTTCATCATCTCACAGTAATACTTAAAGCTTTTCGATAGATAGGCAATTTCAAGATTGTCAATCACCTCCTGCAGGGAGCTGTCCAGACTGCGATTTCGTTTTTCAGAAGTGTGATTGTATGATAACTCTTCGATCAGGTACTGATTGAAATAATAGTTGCTATCGCGAAGCCCTTCTTTATCGTTGAGTTTGTAGAGATCATCAAGTGCCTGTGTAAAGTTTTTTTCAGCTTTTCGCTCTTGCAAAGCTCTTGATAGCATCAATTTTCGCTGAAATTCATCTTTTTCAAATGTGATTTGAATCAGGTAGTCTTCCAGCATTTTCGTGAGGTCCGACATGAGGTAGCGCATTTTGGCTTCATCGAATTGCTCATTGTGAAACACTTCCTTAAAAGCTTTTTCTCTTTCTAATGCTGCGGAGTCCAAATTGTCAGCATGCTTTGCAATGTAGGATGCTAGCTCTTTGAAATGTTCATTTTTATTGAAATAGTCAGATTGCAGATATACCAAAAAGCCCTTGACTTCTTTCTTCGTCAGCGTTGAAAACAATTGTAAGAGCTTGCTTGCATGCATAGTAGATGAATGGAAAACAAAAGTATCAATATAAGTGTCAATTTCAAGCCCGTATTGGAGACATTACAGGAAATTATGTGATAACAGGAGAAATGTTTCTAACAATTATTGCGATTTTAAAACGTTTTAAATGAAAAATCAAACGACACTTTCAATAACTTTTATGATGATTCGGGCAATGTAAAAGCATATAATTATCATAAAGTCAGTATTTTATAAATTTCTCTTAGAGCGAATGGCTACGGATTTTATTCCCACATTGCCCGAAATTTGTAGTTAGGAATAATGGATAGTATGTCGTAAATTTGAAGTATTAAAGATTTTAAGTCCATCATTTAAAACAGGTAAGTCATGAAAAACAAAATACTCAGCATCTCGATAGACAGCCAAATTAGGATGCAAAAAAAGATGATAAACCTCAGCGGTTTGCTCCTTATCATAGGCATGCTCATTTTTTCATTACAAGCAAAAGCATACCGCGATGTGAATCCGGGTTTAATTTCAATACCGCTTCAAATCAAAGCTACAGATCATCAATTACATGAAATTTCTGAAATTCATCTGAATCTTCAGCTTGAAAACATTCCACAAGTGATGAGCATAAGTATCAATGAGCTCTACAAAAAAGACGAGCAAGATTCTGATGTTAAATTTACCTACAAATCTGATGGAAAGATTGATGTGGACATTATCATTCGTGTAACAGGCACTTTGTCCACCACTTATCCTCTTGGAGACTTTAAAGATCCAAGAATTTTGAATCTTAGCACCATTGAGGTTATTACAGTAGACAATATTTCTGGCGTAACCCAAAGTGAGCCAAATGTGCTTGCATTTAGGGCAAGCATTAATGGAGTTCAGATAACAGACGATCAAACAAATGCATCACAAGCATCGCCTATCATATCATTGCTCCCGGCAATATACAAGGGCGAAGCTGAAAATATTAAACTGAATGCTACAGAGCTTGCACATCTTACTCAGGTTTATCCAAACCCTAGTGCTGACGGTAATATTCGGATTAAAACTACCATTGAAGGATTAAATATCGAGCAAATCCAAGTGTACAACAGCCTAGGAAGCATGGTGATGCAACAAGATCTACGCAATGCATCTGCTCAAGAACTTACCTTGCAGTTGAATCCGGTAAAAGGAATTTATTTTATCAGGGTTCTAACTCCTTATGGAGAAACTACAAAAAAGCTTATCATATCAAAATAATACACGCTACACTACAGAAACCGGCGACTGCCGGTTTTTTTGTGGCTTCAGGCAGCTGTAGTTGACTATTGAATCAAAGCATTGATATCATTCCCCCAAAAAGCGAATATTTCGTTTTAAGCCTTCGAATTTGGTGCGTTTGACTGCCGACTTGCGAAAGATTTTTTGAAAAACTTCTTCGGTCAGCTCCGTCCATTCGTGTTTCGTCATGTTTATCAATTCTTCAGAAGGCTTAAATGCTTCTTCTTGATGGGGTTTGGAAAATCTATTCCATGGGCATACATCCTGACACACATCACAGCCAAACATCCAATTTCCAAATTTGCCTTTCATGTCGGCAGGGATTTCGTCCTTCAGTTCAATGGTAAAATAGGAAATACACTTACTTCCATCCACCACATAAGGCGCTACAATAGCTTCGGTAGGGCAGGCATCTATGCAGCGGGTGCAGGTGCCGCAATAGTCTTTGATAGGTCCGTCTGGCGCTAATTCAAGATCAATGATGAGCTCAGCAATGAAAAAAAAAGAACCCTGAGAACGGGTAATCAAATTACTATTTTTACCCATCCAGCCTAAGCCGCTTCTCTTGGCCCAAGCCTTATCCATCACAGGAGCTGAATCGACAAACACTCTGCCATTCACTTCGCCGATTTCATCTTGAATTTTGAACATTAATTCTTTCAATTTTCCCTTGATCACAAAATGATAATCTTCTCCGTAAGCATATTTTGAAATTTGTGGTGCCTCCTGATCTGTTTGCTGTTCATCGGTGTAATAATTGAAAAGCAGTGATACTAATGATTTTGCACCTTCCACAAGCTTTCTAGGGTCTATCCGCTTATCAAAATGATTGGCCATGTAGGCCATTTGTCCGTGCATATTTTTGTTGAGCCAATTTTCCAGATTTTTTGCTTCTTTATCGAGCTGTTCTGCTTTGCTGATGCCCACAAAGTCAAAACCTACTTCCTTTGCCAGCTTTTTGACTATAACAGCGCGATGCGCTGCAACTCTTTCGGATTGAATCATGAGATAAAGTTAATCACTCTTTTCGTTGGATCAGACGTAAGTTTTAAGAATAGATTGGCCGATAAATAGATTAACCCATTTGGATTAATCGCGTAATAATCAGAGCATTAATTTACCTAATTTGGAAAACTTGCAACAGATTTA
The DNA here is from genome assembly GCA_046294625.1 of Flavobacteriales bacterium. Taxonomy (GTDB): domain Bacteria; phylum Bacteroidota; class Bacteroidia; order M30B66; family M30B66; genus JBKBKN01. The sequence continues at coordinate 114,453 of JBKBKN010000009.1, read as the reverse complement.
TTTGAATTATTTTTCTATCCCTGTCATGATAGCTGCAGTGCTGATGCTGGGACTTGCTTTAAAGTTTATTCGCTCCAAAAATAAGCAGGGCGAAAAGTATTTTGCGCTGCTCATGTTCTTTTGTTCGTGGTACGCCTTGTGCTATGTGTTAGAAATTTCTACCCCATCTCTGGAACTAGGTAAACTTTTTTTATGTTTTGAATATTTTGGAGCTGTAGTAATGGCACCACTGCTGCTACTCTTTGCGCTCAAATACACCAATTATGAGAGAAAAATCCATAAAAAAACACTCATCTACCTGTTTTTATTGCCTCTTTTATTCCTCATAGCAGTGATTAGCAATGAATGGCATCATTGGTTTTACACAAATTTCGAACGTCGTTACAATGGTTATTTCCTGTATTTGCACACCGAGAAGAATTTTCTTTTTTGGGTGCATCAAGCCTATGCTTTGACGCTGAGTTTGGTGGCAAATCTTATCATTCTAAATTTTTTATTGAAGGTTCCGGCATATTTTCGTAAACAAGTGGCTGTTGTAGCCGCAGGTGCATTGTCGGTTTGGCTGATTTATATATTTCAACTAACTGGGCTCACACCTTATCACCTTGATGCCCTTCCTTTCGGATTTCTACTGTTAGGATTCATTATAAATTTGGGTTTAAGCAAGCTCAAGCTCTTTAAGCTGCAGCCGTTAGCCTACAAAAACCTATTCAAAAATTTATCGGATGGAGTGATTGTAGTTGATTCAAGCCGCACCATAATCGAATGCAATTATTCAGCCATCCAATTGTTAAATATTAACCGTGAGCAATTTGTAACCGAAATTGCCAAATTTTGGCCGGAATTGGTGGAACTGCTCAGCCCGGATTGCGAAACTCATGTGAAGAATGTGGAACGAGAATTTAATAACCAAAAATACCACTATTCCATTAAACGCTCTATCAATTATAGCGATGATGGCGAATTTCAAGGAATGATATTGATAGTGAGTGATATCACTTCCTACGAACAGATGAAAAAAGATACAGAGCGGGTGTTGGAATTTCTAAGACAAACCAATGACATCGCGCGCACTGGAGGTTGGGAAGTTGATTTGATTAACGACCGAATTATCTGGACCGATGTCACGAGCATGATTCACGAACTACCACCCGGAGAAGTACCTAATCTGCAAGCTGCAATCAATTTTTATAAAGAAGGAGAACATAGAGAATTAGTTCGTCAAACTATCAATCAAGCTATCGAGCATGGTACTCCTATGGAGTTGGAATCTTTACTAATAACCGCAACCGGAAAAGAAAAATGGGTCAGAACAATTGGAAAAGCTGAATTTCAGGATGGGCAATGTGTGCGTTTGATTGGTGCCATTCAGGATATTCATCAGCAAAAACTAACAGAACAAGCGCTTATCGAAGCAAGGAACAATGCTGGTAAACTCCTGGATATTACTTCAGAGCAAAACAAACGATTAAGTAATTTCACCTACATTGTTTCTCACAACATCAAGTCCAATATTGCCAATATTGAAGGTTTGCTGTCTATCATCGATCTTGACGATAAAGAAGACACGGCCATGCAATTGCAGCATATTCATCGAGCGGTTAAAGGTTTAGAAGAAACCATACACAACCTCAATGACATTATCACTATTCAAAACAATGTGAATTTACCCCAATCAAGCATTAACATTTTACATAAGCTTAAAGAGATAGCAAAAAGTGTAGAGCACTTACTCGATGAATCGAAGGTAAGGCTCGAATTGTGTGTTCCGAACAATGCAAAAATAGAGACAAATCTTGCATATTTCGAAAGCATCTTCATAAATTTTATCACTAATGCTATAAAATATAGAAACAGAGAGCGTGATGCATTTGTCAAAATTTCTTACAAATACGAAAACTTAAGTCACCTTTTTGTCGTAGAAGATAATGGTTTGGGGATGGATCTAAACAAAGTAGGCAATAAGATTTTTGGGATGTTTAAGACATTTCATGGAAATCCAGATGCAAAGGGAATTGGACTTTTTATCACCAAATCGCAAATTGAAGCCTTAAAAGGCATTATAGAAGTTGAAAGCAAACCCAATGTAGGAACTAAATTTAAAGTCACATTTTATGCAAACCATCGATAGATTATACATTATTGACGATGATAAGGTCGTTTTACATATCTTTGATCGACTAGTGAGAAAGAAAGGCTGCTTTGGTATTGTGGAAGCATTTCTGGATAGTGAAGATGCCATGCAGAAAATTAAAACACAACTTGAAATTAAAACGGACATTCCGGATATAGTGCTCATTGATATCAATATGCCCAGAGTAGATGGTTGGGAATTTATTGAGATGCTTGAAATAGACCAACCCCAGCATAGTATTCCGTTCATGATTATTTCGTCTTCTATTGATCCGGAAGATATTGAACGCTCAAAACGATATCCATGTGTGCTTGATTTCATTCCTAAGCCACTTTCTCTGGATAAGTTGGACTATATCATCGAAAGATATCATAATTTGGAAAATGTTGGGAAACGATAAATAGTTTCAAATGCCAACAAGTTGGGCAATTCTTACACTGTTAAAAGTAATTAATATTTTTGTCATTTCTAAAAGTACAAAGTGCTAAATAATTTGTGCACTAAAATTTGTTTGAGCACATACAATTTCATGCGTAGTTTTGTGTTTGTTGATTAATTATTTGCCTTCTTTGTGAAGCAAAAGTTAAACCTTACAAAATATTCCTAAACTACTCTCCCATGAAACTAAAAGCAACTGAAAGGCTTTGCTACCTATTAGCCATTTCGCTTTTTTTATTCTCTTCCTGTCGTGAAAAATCACTTAACCAGCTTTTTAAGGTCAATCCAGAGTTTTTTCCATACATCTCAGGCTTTAGTGGGGGCATGATTTCTTCAAAATCGGAGATTAAAGTCAGATTTGCATTCGAGCCACAAGGTGTTAAAAATTTGAATACCCCAATCACCGAAAAACTTTTTGATTTTAGCCCTTCAATTAAAGGTATCACATATTGGTCCGACGCTTCAACGATAGTTTTCAAGCCGGAGCAAATACTTGAACAGAATAAGGTTTTTAAAGCAAAATTGGCTATAGGTAAGCTGATTGATATGCCGGAAAATCTCAAAACTTTCGAGTTCAATTTCAAAACAATCAAGCAAGCTGCAGAAATTGTAACAGAAGGTCTCAAGGTGAATGAGAGTAATACAGAATACAGCCTTAGCGGTCATGTGATTTCCGCTGATTATATTGGCGCCGATACCGTAAAAAAAGCATTCGAAGCGGATTTCAATGGTCAGCCTTTGACCGATATCACGTGGAAACACACTAATGGAAACACCATGCATCAATTTACCATTAATGGTATTCCAAGAATTCAAAATCAGGTGAAAATGTTGCTGATGTTTGATCATCGGCTTACTGGCATTCATGAAAGTTTAACAGAAGAGGAGTTAATACCGGCTAAGCAGGTTTTTAAAATTGCAAAAACACAACTCATTAATGAAGAAGAGCCATATGTCCAGATATGGTTCAGTGATCGGCTCAAGCAGGATCAGGATTTAGATGGACTTATCAGCACTGACAAAGATTATCAGGATACTCCCGGTTGGTCAATTGAAGGCAATCTTTTGAGGATTTACCCCACAAGCCGAAAAAGTGGTAGTGTGAATGTGGTGTTAAGTCATGCAATTAAGAATGTAAACGACAAAACCTTAGGTGCTGAGCAAAGATTGAACATAGCTATTCCGGATGCAAAACCATCTGTTAGTTTTATTGGGAATGAGGTGATTACGCCAACAGATGAAGGGGCAATGGTTTATTTTAAGACAACTCACCTCAAGTCGGTTGATGTGAAAGTGTTGAAGATTTTTGAAAACAATATCCCACAGTTTCTTCAAGAAGCTGATCTAAATGGGGGATATGATTTTAATAGAGTAGGGAGAGTGGTAAGCAAAACAACTATCCATCTGCCGGTCAAGAATCTTCAGGATCGGCGGTATGAAACTTCGCATGCCATCAAACTGGATGAATTGATCAAATCAGAACCGGGGGCTATTTACCGCGTCATCTTGTCATTCAAAAAGGAATATTCCACCTACCCCTGCGCCGGACAAGCTTATGAAGGGGCTAAACTTGCAACTATTGAAAAAGAAGATGATGAAACATCGTATCGCTATGTAACTTCATATGATTATGAAGAGTATGAGTCAGATTATTATTATGACGAAGATGGCGAGGTCGTTTATTCCTACGATTGGGATTATCATTTCAGTCAGCGCAACAATCCATGCTCTCCATCATTCTATAACAATAGTGCAGCAACCACACGAAATATCATTGCCAGCAATCTGGCGCTTACCTGCAAGATGGGCAATGATCGCAATTTGCACATATTCGCAAATGATATCTTAAGTGGTAAGCCACTTTCAGGCGTAAAGGTGAGAGTGCTCGATTATCAGCAACAGACCTTGATTTCGGGTAGCACCGGCAGCGATGGATTGTTTTCAAAAGAATTGGACAAAACGCATAAGCCCTTTCTGATTGCCGCATCGCACCATAATCAGGTTGCTTATCTTAAAGTGAATGAATACCAATCATTAAGCACATCCAACTTTGAAGTATCCGGTGTCAACCTGAGCGATGGTATCAAAGGATATCTTTATGGCGAGCGCGGCGTATGGCGGCCCGGCGATACCATGTTTGTGAGTTTTGTAATGAATGAGCAAACCAATCCATTGCCCTTATCCTATCCCATTATCATGGAAGTGATGAATCCTAAATGGCAAGTCATTTACAAGAATGTTCAGACTAAGAAAAAAGATCAAAGTCTGTTTTCGTTTGCAATCCCCACTGATCAAGATGCACTCACCGGGCATTACACAGCAAGAGTGATTGTTGGGAACCAAGAATTTACAAAAACATTAAAAGTGGAAACCATCATGCCAAATCGTTTGAAAATAAATGTTACGCATCAAGGCGATTATCTTAGCAAGGCAAAGGAAAACAACACCATAAACGTATCTGCCAAATGGCTGCATGGTGCTTCTGCTCCCGGATTGAAAACAATAGTGAATGCAACAGTTTCTGCATTGCCGATACAGTTCAATAACTTACCATATTATACATTCGAAAACCCCATTTTACGTTATCAAACTATTGATGTCAATTTGTTTGATGGAAATCTCGATCGTGAAGGAAAAGTAAGTTTTCCGGTTAATATTTCAGGGCAATATAATCCACCAAAATTAAATCTCGCGGTCAATGTGCGTGTATTTGAGCCAGGAGGAGCATTCTCTGTCGATCGCTTCAACGTGCCTTATTTTTCATACGAAAAGTTTGTGGGTTTGAGAATGCCCGAAGGTAAAGGCTATTACAATGCGCTTGATATCAATCAGTCGCACAGAATAGAATTTGCAACCGTTGATGAAAAAGGGAAGGCAAGAGGGAATGAGAACATTTATGTCCGAGTTTTTAAGTTCGACTACAATTGGTGGTGGGACTATCACGAAAATTCAAGGTCTATTTTCGATGCACAATCTGCCGATTTGGTTTTAGACACCACATTGACCACATCAGCATCCGGCATTGCTCACATCAATTTTAAAGCAGACCCTAAAGCCTACGGCGAATATTTTGTGATGACTACGAATGAAGAAGGTCATTCGAGTGGCAAAATATTTAGAATGGATGAATCTCAGCGCATATACAGACCCAAAGATCAAGCAAGCAGAGATGCAAATCAAATCACATTCTCAGACCTGAAACCAAAGTATGAAGTGGGAGAGAAAGTGGACGTAAATATACCTGCACCCGAAAATTCGTGGGTGCTGGTGTGCATGGAGAACTTCAGAAGTATGCAAAAATTTGAATGGGTTAAAGCAGGAGAAAATGGAGTGAACTACACTTTCAAGGCTACGGCTGATATGAGCCCCAATATTTACTTTAGTGCCACCATCATTCAACCCTACCGAAGCAGCAACAACGATTTGCCTATCAGAAGATATGGTATCGCTCCAGTAATGGTAGAAGATCCGGCAAGCCACTTAAATCCGGTAATAGGAGCTCCCGAACAGACACGCCCTAATACCAACATTAACCTTATGGTGAGCGAACAAGATGGCAAAGCCATGGAGTATACCATTGCTATTGTAGATGAAGGATTGCTCGATCTCACCCGTTTTAAAACGCCTAATCCATGGAATGATATTTATGCGAAAACGGCTCATGGTGTTCGCACTTGGGATTTGTACGACATGATTTCAGGGGCATTTACCGGCAAATTGGAAAGTGTTGCATCTATAGGTGGTGATGATGAAGGAAGTGCAGCTAAGGGAAATGCAAAAGCGAATCGATTCAAACCTATGGTTCGATTTCTCGGGCCTTTTAATTTAGCCAAAGGTAAAAAAGCACAACACCAGATTCACATCCCTGAATATATTGGCTCCGTTCGAATCATGGTGGTGGCATCGAACCACAAAGGCGCATATGGTTCTGCGAAAAAGGAAATGCAGGTAAGTCAGCCATTGATGGTCTTGGCTACTATGCCACGGGTAATTAGTCCAGAAGAAGAGTTTTTGGTTCCGGTGAGTGTTTTCTTCGATGGAAAAATTGCTAAAAATGCTACTGTTTCTATCGGTCACAATAATTTCTTTTCCACTGTGTCAGACAAGCAGGCTACCGTTCGTTATGCTGGCGAGTCGGAAGAAATGGCCTATTTTACGCTCAAATCTGCCCGTACAACAGGAATTGGAAAAGTTAAGGTAACGGCAATATCAGGTAATGAAAAATCAAGCCACGAGATTGAAATAGATGTTAGACCACCCAATCCTCCGGTAACCTTACAAGAAGAACAGATGGTAGAAGCGGGTAAAAGCATGAGTTGGAAGAAGGAGAATGATTTCATAGCCGGTACAGATGTGCATTGGATAGAATTGACCACCATTCCGCCAATTAACCTTAAATCGCGGCTGAGGTATTTAATACAATATCCACACGGATGCATTGAACAGACAGTTTCCGGAGCTTTCCCACAACTTTATCTAAGCGAATTGATGGATTTGAGTGATTATGAAAAACGAGAAATAGATAAAAACGTAAAGGCTGCTATCAAACGCATTTATAAATTCCAAACCGCTTCAGGCGGTCTAAGCTACTGGCCAGGCCTGAGTACCGATGACCCTTTTGCTACTTCCTATGCCGGACATTTTATAATCGAAGCCATGAACAGAGGCTATCAAGTAAACAAAGGTTTTGTGGATAAATGGAAAAAATATCAGAAAGAATCTGCTAAGCGCTTTGCCAATAATCCCAACCAAGGTAGGATAGAAAATGTTTATCAGAATGATGACATTATTCAAGCCTACAGGCTTTACACCTTAGCGCTGTCGGGTTCTCCGGAGTTTACTTCTATGAATAAGCTACGCGAATCAAAAAATTTAAGTACAATGGCTGCCTGGAGACTTGCAGCAGCTTATCAGCTTGCTGGACAGCGCGAGGCTGCATCCAGGCTTGTTGGTGCAATTCCGGGCACATCCGGCATTGCTTCTTACTCATGGGCTTATACCTATGGAAGTAAGGAGCGCGATGAAGCCATCATAATAGAAACACTCACATTACTCAATCAAAAGTCTTTAGCAAGCCCAATGGTTAAGTCATTAGCTGAATCCTTACGCTCTGACCGATGGATGAGCACGCAAACAACAGCTCATGCACTGATGGCTATTTCAAAATTCTTTGGGGGCCAAAAATCTGGAGGCAATATCCAGGCTGAGGTTATTATAAACGGCAGAAGCCAAATGGTTCAATCTGGAAAACCTTTGGTGGAACTTAACATTGAAAAACCCGGCAAAAAATTGGATTTAAAAATTAACAATAAAGGCAAAGGAACCATTTTTGCCAGAGTGGTGAGTACAGGAATTCCTCCAGCCAAAGACTCCAAACCGGAACAATCTAACTTAGTTATGAATGTGGAGTTTAAAGACCAGCAAGGTAGGTCTGTCGATTTTAATAATCTAATACAATCCACAGATTTTGTTGCAGAAGTAGTATTACGCAATCCTGGAACCAAGGGATCTTATTTCAACCTAGCTTTAAATGCTATGTTTGCTTCCGGTTTTGAAATTGCTAATGCGCGAATGGATGAGACAGCTAACAATGGAGATCAGTTTGATTATCAGGATATTCGTGACGATCGCGTGTTGACTTATTTTTCATTGGCTCCCAATCAAACAAAAACTTTTCGGTTTAGGCTTAATGCCACGTATGCTGGCAAATTTTTTATGCCTGTGATTCAATGCGAAGCTATGTATGACAACACCGTTTCTGCATCATCTTCGGGTCGATGGATAGAAGTGAAACGCCCTAAAGGACCAGGGATTTAATATGTCGCCCCTAACGGGGCTACCGATATCTCATCCCTACGGGATTTCCAAGGATTTCGTTTTTTGTATAAGGGAAATAATTACCTTTGAATATTATATTTTCTATGAAACGCTACATAAGTTCACTTTCGCTTTCTGCTCTTTTTATTGGTTCATTGGTATTGTTTGATTCCTGCAAAAAAGATAAAGACGATGATAACAATGCACCGCCACAAAATATCACCCAACCCATCGATACCACAGGAAATAATAATAACAACAACTCCATTGTGGAACATATCAACATAACTGTGACAGGCATTCGCGACATTGTGGGTACTATGAACGTGGCACTCTACAACAATGCATCATCCTTCAATAATCCTAATCAAGCCTATAAACAATTATTTATTCCAGTTAATGCTACTTCTATGACGATGAAATTCGATAGCATTCCACCAGGGGAGTATGCATTTGGATTGTTTCACGACGAGAACAACAATCAGGTATTGGATCAAAATTTTCTTGGAATTCCGAAAGAGGGTTTTGCCTTTTCAAACAATGCGATGGGCACCTTTGGACCACCATCATGGAATCAGTCAAAATTTACGCTGCCGGTCAATAACTACATTTCTCAATCTGTTCAGTTGAGATTTTATTAAGCTTATTTTTCGCAGTGAGCAATTCCTTGACTGTTCACAATAATTAGCTCTGAAAAAACTGATTGAAAGAGATTTTGTTATAATTTTATTTCAAAATCTCGTCGTGCATGGTTTTTAGGAGGTGGGTGATTGATTTGGCTATCATTTTCGGATTTTTGATTCCGATTAGGCTTATTGATCTATGTGCTCAGCAAATCAGCTACATACAGCCTGATATTGCTGCACCGGGCATGCAGCAATACATCGAAATTTTAGCACCGCACGATCAGCCAAACAGCTTTGGCAGCGATGGATTCTATTTAAATGATCCGGTTGATTTGGTTCGGATCATTCACGTTAACCCGATTGATTCACAAAAAGTTGTTTTCGGACCTTTGGTGGTAAGTTGGAATGGTCGTCTCATGAGTACAATTTTTTTTGTAAATCCTGAATTAAATCCAAACAGTGAAAGCCAAGATGCACTCAACCCTGAGTTTATCATACCCTTTAGAGTAATGGTAAATGGTCAAATGAGTAATGTGCAACATTTTTACATCGTGAAACCCTATCCGGCGCTTATTACTTCTGAAACCGGAGTGATCGGTAGCGGTGGTATTTGGGGCAAGCGATCCAAGAGAGGGGCAATCATTTTTGAAGATGTTCAATTGAGTGGTTCACATACTTACAGTTTTTCTACCGAAGATTCAGATCTAACGCAACCTGGTAATCAGGGATACCTACCCGTTCAGTTATTTAGCATGAATCAGATAAGGCTTACCAATGGAGCTCGTTTTTCGGTTGACGCTGTATCGCAGCATGGCGGACCCGGTGGAGGAGGTGGTGGAGGTGCATTTTTTCAATCACTTGGCGAAGCTATTGCCGGAGGTGATGGCTACACCGGCGGGCAAATGCGAAACAACCCCGGAATGGGAACAGGGGCTGCAGGTATTGGGAGCAGCGGCGGACGTTCTTTAAATGGAGTGGCAGGTGGTGGAGGAGGCGCTTCAGGTGTTGCAGGAACAGGCGGTGGAACAGGTTTCCCTTTTGGCAGCAGTGGACAAGGGGCAACACCTACCCAGTGTAATACCACCAATTTGCTCTCGCAATCAGGTGGTGGAAGTGGGGCCAATCGATGTGGTAACATCGGATATGGTGGTGCAGGCGGCGGTTTTGGATCTGATGGGTATTCATTCACCAGTGGCCAGGGCAAATCCCATGGCAATAAAATGCTTGTGCCATTTGGTGGCGGTTCTGGTGGAGCAGGGGGTAACCCAAATGGTGGACAAGCCGGATTTGGTGGCGGCGGCGGCGGTGCTTTACATTTGCATGCACCGCATGATTTGCTGGTCAATATCATTCAAGCTCGCGGCGCAGCGGGTGGTCACACCGGTCCGCAAAGCGAAAATTTTTACAGTGGTGCCGGTGGTGGCGGTTCAGGCGGGGCTATTATGGTGTCCTCCAAAACCTTTAGCCGTGTTGCGCAGGTGCAACTTGCAGGCGGATCGGGCGGAATGGCTGAACCCTTCATGGAAGATACCCAAAGGGGTGGGCAAGGCGGTGCAGGGCGATTTAGAATCAATGGTATGGACTCCTTATCTGTAACTGTTATGCCCATGAGTGCTTCGAAATATAATGGGCATGCCACTGATACTACTTCTGTTGCCCCCATGCGCAGCTTTATGCTCAGCGGTTATGGCAATGGCGAAACCATCGATGTATACATGAAAGCCGAATCAGGAAAATGGGAACAGAAAGCCACGCTCAGCAATTACAGCAGGCGGTTTAGCATAGCCATTGATCTACCTTGCACTGACAGCATATTTTATTTCACCACAGTTCAGCGCATTTCTGAAACTTCATCAGCTTCACAGCATGTTCCCGGTTATGTGCTATCACCTGTTGGGTCTAATCGAATATTTGCACCCACACCGCCTGTTGAAGTGCCGATTGATGCCAATACACCTTTATGTCTTGGAAAAGACTTGCAGCTACAAGCCATTTTCGAATCACCTTTTTATTATTGGCAAGGACCAAATGGCTTTGAGAGCTTCGAGCGAAATCCGTTTATAGAACAAGTCAATGGAATTCATGAAGGAGAATATACCCTCGAAGCTCTTGTGTTTGGTTGTGAAGTGAACCAAGGTAAAATTGATGTGGACGTGAAACTGCCTCCATCCATTTCCCTCGGCACAGATACAGTTATCTGTCCTGGTATGAAGTTTACAATTAGTCCGGGTAATGATTTTGAGCAATATCTTTGGCAAGATGGTAACATCAATCCTATTTATACTGTAGCTGATACCGGCATTTTTCATGTGCAAATTGTTGATCGCTATGGTTGTGAAGCAGAGAGTTTCTTGCAAGTTGGGCTTTTTTGCGAAGATGTTTTTTGGGTCCCCAATTCCTTCAGCCCTAATGGCGACTATAAAAATGAAGTATTCAAACCAGTAGGACACCTTGGGGATAAAGAAGTCTCTATGCGAATTTTTAATCGTTGGGGTGAGCTCATTTATCAGGAAAAATCAAAGATGCCGCAATGGAATGGCCTTCACAAAAACAGACTTGTGAGCCAAGATATTTACATTTACGAGCTAGAATTTGAAGATAGCAGAACCGGACGAAGCCAACAGCTCAGAGGGCATGTTACTCTGATTAGATAATGGGTTACCATCTTCCGCTTGCTCCCCCGCCTCCAGAGCGTCCGCCTCCAAAGCCGCCAAAACCTCCGCCACCGAATCCACCACCACCAAAACTCCCGCCAGATTTGAAAGTACCCGTGCCTGATGAAAAACTACGCCATCCACCTACCGGAGGTGCGCCAAAGGTTCTGTAGTATTTTCCACCACCTTTTCCACCTTTATTCACACTAAAAAGAATAAAAACAATTATAAGCATAGCCAGAAAAACCCAGCTTGGCATTGTGTTGCTGTAGTTTGACTTTGTTGATTTATCGTTTCTTTTGAATTCGCCTTTAGCATAAGCCTTTAGCATTTCACTCGCTTCACTTAAGCCTTTGTAATAGTCCTCATTTCGAAATGCAGGAATCATAATAGTTTCAATGATACGCTTCGATTGAGCATCTGTGATGTAGGGCTCTAAACCATAGCCGACAGCGATTACAATTTCTCTATTTTTGGGTTCTGTAGTAACGAGAATAAGCACTCCATTATCTTGTCGCGCCTGACCGATTCCCCATTTGTTTAACAAATCATGCGCAAACTCTACGGCCGGGTAGCCATGAATGCTTTCCAACGTTACAATAGCTATTTGTGTAGAACTAGAGTCATCATAAGCCACAAGTTCACGCTCAAGTTTCTCTACTTCTTCCTGACTGAGCAGTTTGGCAAAATCATTGACTAAACGTGGAGGGTTAGGGCGCTCAGGAAGTTTTTGAGCTTCAATTGATAAGGTGCTGATAAACCATATGCTAACGATTACCAGCGATTTTAATAGTTTATGATTGGCCATAAGAAATGTCGTTACTTAGTTGATCACCTTCTTCCGGTTTGGCAGGGAAATATTCCATCACCTGTTTTGCAGCTTGCAAAATAGCCGCTTCGAGTCCATCGCCATAGGCTTCGCGTTTAAAATAGCTGATAAGCAAATCTTTCTCATCTTCCCAGAAATTTTCCGGCACTACGGCATTGATTCCCACATCGCCAATAATCGCCAATTGATGATCTTCTATGGCAATAAAAATGAGAATACCGTTTCTTTGAGCAGTTTTGTGCATGTTGAGTTCGGCAAATACTTCAGCCGCTAGATCCATCACATCCTTTTGACAATGCGATTGTATATGCACTCTGATTTCGCAGGAAGTCATTTTTTCAGCTTCAAGTATGGCATTTTCCACCTTGAGTTCTTCATCAGGGCTAAGTCTATTTTTCAACTTGTTCAATAATTTGGTTGCAAAACTAATAAACCAAATGGGTGGAAGATGTTTTTATTAATGATAAAATTGCCGCTATGAAATCGTTTGCCGAGCTCTATTTTCAATTGGACCAAACCAATAGCACCAATCAGAAGGTGAGCATATTGGCAAATTATTTCGAGCAAGCCGAGTATAAAGACAAGATTTTTGCATTAGCCTTGCTTTGTGGTCGTAGACCTAAGCGCACAGTTCAGGCTTCCTATTTGAGAAAGTGGGCAGCTGAGCAAGCCGAGCTTCCTGATTGGCTTTTTGAAGAGAGTTATCACACGGTTGGCGATTTGGCCGAGACCATTGCAATGCTCATCAAAGGTGAAGAGGAACATGAAGCTGTTAGTCTGGAAGACCGTATGTATCAACTTCAAGCCCTTGATAGCGTGCACGAAGACGATAAACGCATTTTTATCACACAGGCATGGAGTTCGATGAGTCAACAAGAGCGATTTGTATTCAACAAACTCATAACCGGTGGATTTAGGGTTGGGGTTTCTCAAAAATTGGTTGAAAAGTCGCTTGCTCGCATACTGCATATCAGTGAAAGTGAAGTGGCGCACCGCCTATCCGGCAATTGGAGCCCTTTTGAAATTGGATTTGACGAATTGCTCAAAAGTAAAAATTTTGATGCCGAACCGTCAAAACCCTATCCATTTTACTTGGCCTATCAGATTGATGAAAAAGAAATGGCGCAATGGAATCCGGCTGAATGGCAAGCAGAGTGGAAATGGGATGGCATAAGAAGCCAGCTCATTATCCGGAATGGTGATTTGTTTATCTGGTCGAGAGGTGAGGAATTAATAACCGAGCGTTTTCCTGAATTACATGTTTTACCAAAAATGTTTCCTGATGGAACGGTGATAGACGGCGAAATGCTTTGTATTAAAGATGGTAAAGTGCAGCCCTTTCAGCATTTACAGACAAGAATTGGTCGCAAAACCATCAGCAAAAAAATGCTCGCAGAATATCCTGTGGCAATATTTGCTTATGATTTACTTGAGTTTGAAGGTAAGGATATAAGAGACAAAAATTTATTTGAAAGACGGTTTTTTCTCGAAGGCTTATTGAAAACAAATTCGCAGGACTTGGTCATGCTTTCACCGCTCATTGAATTTCGCACCTGGGATGCACTTCGCGATATCAGAGCCACTGCTCGCAAACATCACAGTGAAGGAATTATGTTAAAGCGGTTGAACAGCATTTATCAAACCGGTCGTAAAAGAGGGGACTGGTGGAAATGGAAAATAGATCCAATGACGATAGATGCGGTGATGATTTATGCTATGAAGGGGCATGGGCGCCGAGCTAACCTTTACACCGACTATACCTTTGCCATTTGGAATGAGTCAGGTGCCCTTGTGCCATTCACAAAAGCCTACAGCGGGCTTACTGATGAAGAAATAAAAGAGGTAGATGATTTTGTAAAACGAAATACGATCGAAAAATTTGGTCCGGTGCGAAGCGTGCAACCTCATTTGGTATTTGAAATTGGGTTTGAAGGCATACAGCACAGCAGCCGACACAAGAGCGGGTTTGCGCTTCGGTTTCCGCGCATACTTCGTTGGCGTAAGGACAAAAAAGCGGCTGATGCCGATAACATCAATACTTTGAAGCAACTGATTCCCGTTAATAGTCATTAAAATAGAAGTAGTCAATGGGGCTCACTTTTCAACCTGAAGGGTTGAATAACTCTTTATTTAACATGAATGGGAGCACCCATTCTTATCTAATTTTGAAGCAATATCGGATTAAATCAAATATCTAAACCGACAGCATTTTAAAAAAACGCCATGATGGAAAAAATAAAAATTGGGGTTATTTTCGGTGGAAATTCTAGAGAACGCGAGATTTCTTTTGCCGGTGGCCGAACTGTTTATGACAATTTAAATAAGGTGCTTTTCGAAGCTGTGCCCATCTTTGTGGATAGTTTTGGTAATTTCATTGAACTCGAGTGGGAATTTCTTTACAAAGGCAGTATACGGGATTTTTATCCGGCGGTGCACGACATACCCGACTTCAAGCCCGATTTTCAAATATATGCCGAATCGATCGAAGCAGATGGCTCGCTGCGCTCCGCCGACTTGTCTAAAAGGTTAGGCGAGCGAATAGCCATCGAAAATTTGAGAAACCGGATTGATTTTGCTTTTCTGTGTTTGCATGGTCCCAATGGTGAAGATGGTCGCATACAAGGATTGTTTGAGTATTTGAAAATTCCCTATTCAGGATCAGGTATTTTTTCTTCCGCTATAGGCATTAACAAATTGGTGCAAAAACGCTTGATGAAGCAAGCAGGATTTAATGCACCGGCATTTATTTCTTTCGAAAGAGAAGAACTCGTAAATGCATCAGATTCGAAATCTATTTTTCAAAAAGTAAAACAGCAGGTTGGTTATCCTTGTGTGGTGAAAGCGCCCACACAAGGCTCTTCTATAGGTATTTCTATCCTTCGTGAAGAAAACGAAAATGCGCTTGAAGAAGCACTTTTCAAAAGCTTGTTTATCAAGAAGTTAAACAAAGAAATCTGGGACTCAAAAAGTGAATCAGATAGAGAAGATTTCATCAGAAATTTGGTTGACATTCGTGAAGGCATCGGCATTCCGGTGCGATGCGGCAACAAAGTGATTTTGCATCCTGCTGAATTATATCATTACATTGATGAGCAATTCAAAGCAGGTAAACCTTCATTGACATTAGAAGCCATCGATGCCGAGAGCGAAGTGATCGTGGAAGGCTTTATCATGGGAAAGGAATTTTCTTCCATTGTTATCGAAAATCAACTTGGCCTGCCGGTTTGTTTGCCCCCCACCGAAATTCGAAAAGGGCAGGAGTTGTTTGATTATCGCTCCAAATATTTACCCGGTTTATCCAGAAAAATCACACCTATCAATTTGCCCGATGCACAAATTAATTTGATAAGAAAAGAGTGTGAACGATTATTTTCAGCGCTCAATTTTGGCGTATATGCCCGCATCGACGGTTTCATAACCGATCAAGGGCAGGTTTATTTGAATGATCCCAACACCACTTCGGGCATGATGCCTTCATCATTCTTTTTTCATCAAGCTGCCGAAATTGGTTTTAATCCATCGCAGTTTATCACCTATATCATACATACCTCGTTGAATCGAAGACTTAAAGAGTTTAAGTTTAATGGGGTTTGTGAAGGTTTGATCAGCAGATTAAATAACTTACTTCATTCTGCAAGAAGTGATCAGCGGCGAAAAAAGAAAATTGCGGTGGTTTTTGGAGGCTACTCATCTGAAAGACATATTTCCGTTGAAAGTGGAAGAAATATTTATGAAAAGCTTTCTTCTTCGGAGCATTATCAACCGATTCCGGTATTTCTATCCGGAAGTGATGAGCAGCATGAACTTTATGTTATACCTATCAATGTGATGCTCAAAGACAATGCAGATGATATTCTTGAAAAGATTAAAAACTATCATGTGCATTCGGTGGTGCAAGAGATAAAGGATTTGTGTGTAGAACTTACTCGCCAGTTTGGCGATCCAATGAATATCTCCGAACCGCTCGCCATCACTTACAATGAACTAGCTGAAATGGTAGATGAAGTGTTTATTGCTTTGCATGGAAGACCGGGAGAAGATGGTGCTATTCAGCGTGAGCTATCAAAAGTAGGACTTCCCTTTAATGGTTCCGATGCAGAAAGTTCTGCCATCACCATTGACAAATTCAGAACAAATGAGATTTTGCGAGAGCATGGTCTGCTCGTGGCTGATCACTGCATGGTTTATGAGCCGGAGTGGTTTGCCGATAGAGCAAAGGTGATCGCCAGAATAGAAGAAATGGGATATCCCATCATTGCCAAACCTGCTGATGATGGATGCAGCTCAGCTGTAAAAAAGATTAAAAACAGAACAGAGTTGGATGCTTTTGCCACTTTGATATTTCGCAAAACACCCGATTTTGATCCTGTCGCTTCTGCCACTTTGAAAATAAAAGACAAAGAAGAATTTCCATTTAAGAAGGCCTTTTTGGTGGAAAAACTCATTGAAGCCAACGGTGCAAAGACTTTTCTTGAAATCACCGGAGGCATGCTCACACACCACGATGAGTATGGAAATGTATTCTACGAAATATTCGAAGCCAGTGAAGCATTGGCCGAAGGTGAAGTGCTCTCGCTTGAAGAAAAATTTTTAGCCGGACAGGGACAGAATATTACTCCGGCCAGATATGCCAAAGACCCCATAGAGCGCGACCGTATTTCAAATATAGTGAAAAAAGAATTGGAAAAAGCGGCTAAAATTCTCCATATTCGCGGTTATGCGAGAATTGATGCCTTCGTTAGGGTTTTTGATGATGGGAAGGTAGAAGTAGTATTCATTGAAGTGAATTCATTGCCGGGAATGACCCCTGCTACCTGCATATTTCATCAATGTGCTATCAATGGATACAAACCTGCTGAGTTTATCGAAAAAATAATGACTTTTGCAGTCGAAAGTAATCAATCAGATAAAACCAAAGCAATCGAATGAGTTTGCTCGAATTTCTAAAAAGCAAAGTTTTCTTCAAACACTTTATCATCGCTAATGTTGTGGCCATTGCTTTGATTTCTATGCTTGTTTTAGGATTGGATATATTTACCAAGCATGGTGAGTTTGAAATAGTGCCGGATTTTAGATCATTTATGGTGAACGATATAAATAAGCTTGTAGAGCAAAGTAATATCACTTACGTTGTAAATGATTCCTTTTACAATCCAAAGCTCAATAAAGGCGTGGTGCTAGAACAAGACCCCCCGCCAGGAACGAAGGTGAAGCCAGGGCGTAAAGTATATTTAACCATCAATAGCTTCAAGACCCCTGAAGTGGCGATGCCGAACTTAATAGACCTTTCATTACGTCAGGCAACTTCTCTGCTCGAAACCTATGGACTTAAACTGGGAAAAGTTTCTTATGTGAATGGATTTCCGCCTGTGATAGAGCAACGATACAAGGGTAGAAACATTAAGCCTGGCGAAATGATTGAGAGAGGCTCCGAGATTGATTTGGTTGCCGGAAAAGGTGATGGAATAGAAGAGGTATTCATACCTGATTTATTTGGTCTTACCCTTTATCAATTGAAAGATCGACTCAATCGAAGCAATTTGATTTTGGGTAATGTATTTTACGATGAGCCAGTTAGTGATACACTCAAGGCAAGAGTTTATAAGCAATCGCCTGATCCGGATTTAATGAATGCACCCTACAAAGGCTTCGTTGATGTTTGGCTGACAGAATCAAAATCTAAGCTTAATAATGAAGACGAATAAATTACGTTAAAGATTTGATGCATAGACTTACCATATTTTTCACCCTGTTTTTCATCGTTCAATATGCTACAGCTCAAATTGTGGTTGAGCCACTTGGTAGTAACGATATCAAAAAGAATCAAAAAGTAGATCGTATAAAAGAGCAAAAGAAAACCAGTCGCTCAAGTCTGGCTTTGCCTTTCGTGGAAGATTTTAGTTACCCGGGCCCTTATCCGCGAAGCGATTACTGGGCAGATAGTAGTGCTTTTATTAATTGGGATTTTCCAATTCAGCCGCCAAGCATAGGTGTGGCTACTTTCGATGGGCTTGATAAATTTGGCAACCCATATTCAACCATTTTTGAAGAGCATGGTCCCGCAGACACACTAACATCGCGAGAAATCAACTTAAATCTTGCTCCGGCAGACTCGGTTTATTTTTCATTTTTCTATCAACCCAAAGGCCGCGGAAATTATCCGGAGTTTGAAGATAGCTTACGACTCGAATATTTCAGCGTGAGTCAGCAGCGCTGGATTCATGCCTGGAGCACCGTGGGGCAGGATTTCCCGCAAACAGACATCCGCTTTCGTCAGGTGATGCTGCCCATACGTGACACAGCTTTTTTGCATGATGGCTTCCGTTTTCGTTTTATGAATTTTGCTTCGCTACATGCCGGATATGACCACTGGCACATCGACTATATCAGAATTGATAAAAGTCGCAATAGAGCAGATTCTCTTTACAACGATATTGCTTTTATGGATCGTCCGCCGAGCTTTCTGAGAAAGTATCAGTCCATGCCCTACCGTCATTTTAAAGTAGCACCCCCATCCAATATGGGCGACTTGTTTTCAGTAAATGTGACTACGTTGCGTAATTTGGCAAGCGGATACAGCTATAAGTATCAGATATTTAATGAAAGCGGAGAATTACGCGACGAAATTTTATTTGAACCTCAAGCAGCCATACCCTACCGGGAAGTGAATACCATCACCCGCGAAGTGAAATATACCTATGATGCCTACCCGGAAGATTATCATACCTTCTACACCGAATATAGTCTAAGCACAGAAGATTTGAATGCACAAAATGATTTTATGCGTATCGATCAGGTTTTTAGCAATTACTATGCTTACGACGACGGAACTGCCGAAGAAAGGCTTAGCCTAGTGGCCAACGGTGGCGGTTTTGTTGCAGTGAAATATGATATAGCCAAAACAGACACTCTCCGTGCGGTTCAGTTTTATTTCAATCAGGTGAATCAGGGACCTACAGACCGGGATTTTTTCATCATGGTTTGGAATGCAGGTACCAATAGACCAGGGTCTTTAGCCTACACGTCACAAGAATTTCAGCCATTTTTTCCTGAAGGTGTTAATCGATTCTCCACATTTGTTTTGGATAATCCTCCTGTGCTTCAGCAGGGTATCTATTACATTGGTTGGGCACAAACGAGAAATTTTAGGCTCAACGTGGGCTTTGATAAAAATTTAGATAACACGGATAAGATTTTCTTTAATACAAATGGCAATTGGAATCCTTTAGTGGGTGAAGAAGGCACTTTGATGATACGTCCATTATTTGGCGGCCCCGACGATGTGGTTGCATCTGCAGAATCGATCGAACAAAATACAATTAAAGTTTTTCCCAATCCGACTAGGGATTTTTTTCAAATTGATCTGGGAAAGAATATTGCTTCAAAGCACACTTTGGTAGAAATGTTTGATGTGTCTGGAAAAAAGGTTGCATCACATCATTTGAACTCCAGCAACATGATAGATTGCAGCCGTTTCAACGCCGGCATATACTTGATTAGAGTGATCGATGATGCAAAACAAATCTATCATTCTAAAATCCTTATCTCACATTAAGTATGAATCAGGAAGATTTTATTGAAGAACTTGATGCGAATGAGGAAAGTGAATTTTTTGTTCATCTCAGAATCGTAGCCGATAAAGGTCAGGAACTTCTACGCATTGATAAGTTTCTGATGAATCGAGTAGAGAATACATCCCGAAGTAAAATACAAGCAGCCGCAGAAGCCGGGAATATTCATGTCAATGGAAAACCTGTAAAATCGAACTACAAGGTAAAGCCGCACGATGAAATTACGGTTGTTTTTGCTCACCCTCCGAGAGACCGTGAAATTATTCCCGAGAATATCCCGATTAATATAGTTTATGAAGATGAGCAGCTTGTGGTAATCAATAAAGAAGCTGGCATGGTGGTGCATCCCGGGTATGGAAATTATTCAGGAACCTTGGTCAATGCTGTGATGTATCGTTTTCGTCACTTACCGCTTTTTCGAAAGGGGGAAGCGCGTCCGGGACTTGTACATCGACTTGACAAAAACACCAGTGGCATCATGCTAATGGCAACCAATGAGTATGCTTTGAGTCATTTGGCTCGACAATTTTTTGAACGTACCACGAAAAGGACTTATTGGGCATTGGTTTGGGGTGATTTTAAAGAAGATCATGGTACCATCACCGGAAATCTAGACCGAGATGTTCGTGACCGTAAAATGATGGCAGTTTATCCTGAAGGCGATAGAGGAAAGCACGCTGTTACACATTACAAAGTGTTAGAAAGATTTGGTTTTGTCACACTGGTAGAATGCAAGCTCGAGACAGGCCGTACCCATCAGATCAGGGTGCATATGAAACACATTGGTCACCCGCTGTTCAACGATGATTTGTATGGAGGTGATAAAATTCTCAAGGGAAATAATTTTAGCAGTTACAAGCAATTTATTCATAATTGTTTTGAACTTATGCCTCGCCATGCTTTACATGCGAAGTCTTTGGGCTTTGTGCATCCGGTCACACGACAGGAAATGTTTTTCGATTCTGAGCTACCTGCCGATATGCAAGGTGTTATTGAAAAATGGAGAAGGTTGAATGTGCAAAAACCAAACGAAGAATAGCTCTGTTTAAATAGTCTAAACCTTCATTTCAAACATTTTCATCCACATAGCAAAGCTGTGGAATTTAAAAACACTTGCATCGTCGTGGTTGTGCTTTGGTTTGAAATAGGTATCGTATTCAGCTGAGATTTTCTCTAAATCAAAAATTTCAGCGGGTAAATACTCCAAAATCAACGGTTTCATTTGATCCGCAATTTCTCTTAACCATTGATTATTGGGAGTTTGAAAACCCAATTTATCCCTTCGCCAACAGATTTCCTGTGGCAGAATTTTTTGCATGGCTTCTCGAAGAATCTTTTTGCCATAAGTTCCATCAATTAATCTTTCTGAAGGTATATTTCTGGTTAATGCCATTAGATCAGGATCATCGGCAAAAGGTGTGCGAGATTCCACACTATGCCACATGCTACAGCGATCTTCCGTAATGAGATAGCTTTTTAGGTTATGGTTAAACTGTTCTGCATCTAGCCTTTTTCGCAAATTTTCAATAGGAAGTGATGTTAGCATTTCAAATCGATGCTTGTTGGCCTGTAGAAAATCGTTTTTCAAAAAATTAGTGCCTTTTGAAAAATTCTTGTAAAACCAAAGACGCAACGATGGATGACTATTTCGCTCCATAAAGTTTTTCAGGACAAATCGTATCATTTCCCCGCTTAGGAGTGAATAAATCTGTTGTGATGCCAATAAGTGAAAGCCTTTCATTAATTCAAGTGCATAGGTTAGTCGATGACTTTGATAGCCCGCAAAGAGTTCATCACCACCCTGACCATCGAGCACTACTTTTACACCACATTTCTTCACTTTCTCCATCACCTTAAATTGTGCATAGGTGCTGGTTGACCACAATGGAATATCCTGACACCAGGTGAGCGATTCAAAATCTTCGATCAAAGAATTAGCATCAGGTGAAACCGTGTACCATTGTGCATTGCTGGCTTTGACAATGATTTCGGCATGTCTGGTTTCATCGATCTCCGAGCCATCAAAACTAGCAGTGAATGCTTTGATATTATTTGATTTTTTATCTTGCAGATGATGCATCATCATCAATATTGAAGAGCTATCCAATCCGCCGCTCAAACACGTCGCCACCTCTACATCTGCTTGCAAGCGCAATTTCACAGCCTGGTTTACGGCATCAAACACCTGTTCACTTAGTTCAATCGGCTTTATATTTGATTTGAGCATATCAGGTTCAAACCATTGTTGGATGTTGATGATTTTTTCTTGCCTTGTGTTATACTGCAAATAGTGACCGGGAGCCAATTCCTGAATATGCGAGAAAAAGTTTTCCTGTCCACTTTCTATTCTGCCAACAGTGAAAAAGTCAAAAACAGCTTCATGGTTTATTTTTTTGCATTCTGGTTTTGCAGCCCATATCGCCTTTTGCTCCGATGCAAAAACAAAGCTCCCTGAATGATGATAGTAATAGAGTGGTTTTACGCCCAATCGGTCGCGACAAAGAAATAAATTATAGGTATCACGATCGTAAATGGCAAATGCCCACATACCATTGAGGCGATGAATAACATCTTTGCCCCAGTGAATATAAGCATACAGTAGCACTTCTGTGTCGCTTTCTGATCTGAAATGAAAACCAAGTGAATGGAGTTCACGTTTTAAATCTTTGTAATTATAGATCTCTCCATTAAAGCAGATGTGGTATCTATTCTCCAAATCAGACATCGGCTGATGCCCCATGGCACTCAAGTCAATAATCGATAGTCTGCGGTGAATCAGTATGCTTTTCAGCCCCTTATCATCACCAGTAAGATCCCGAAATTGAAGGGATGATTTTATGCTTTCTTTTATTTCTTCGGGGGTATCAGGCCCAAAAAAGGGGAATGATTCATGATTGTTATCAAAACAGGTAAAACCCTCATCGTCAGGCCCGCGGTGCTTCAAGACGCTTGAGATGAGCTGCGCTTGTTGGAGAATTTTGTCGCCTGGTGTTGCATTTGAAAATATTCCTGCTATACCGCACATTAGCTTTGGTTGCTTTTGATAATATGTTTAAACTCATTCCTAACCACAGCAAAATCATTTCGATCAGGAAAAACTTTGTTTAATGAAAGCTTATATTCACGATTGAATATCACGAAAAGATAAATACCTGAAGCCATCATGCCTGCAGAAACAGAAAGTGCTGCGCCATGCAGACTGTAGAGCAGAGTGAGCGGAACAGCACACAGCGCTGAAATGACAAATGCCAGTAACGATGCAGCGGTGCTGATGCGAAAGCGTCCGGTGCCCGAGAAATAGTGACTCAACAAGGATGAAGCACTCATGAAAATTAGCCCCGGAGCAAGAAACAAGATGATTTCACTTACTTCGCCAAATGAAGCACCAAGCAAAAATTGATAAAAAGTTGATGGCAACAGCACCAGAACCATCATTAATAAGGCAATTAGCCAAAATGATATTTTAGACCAAACATAGGTGTGATAAATATTCGTAGCTGTTTTGCCTTCTTTTGAAATTTTGGAATACATAATCATAGATGCGCTACCGCTAAAGATAAGCATGGTTTCGCTTAAAGCAACGCCCGCGGAGAAAATTCCAAGCGCAACAAGTCCTACGAATCTTTCAACAACAAAAAACGAAAAGCGATTACTCAGCAAATGTGCAATATTGGCAGTTTGTGTAATAATTCCATATCCGAAAAGGGATGGAAATTGCTTGATGTTCAGCCAGTCTTTTCTCATTTGAAAATAGGGGAGGGAGAAGAAAAAACTTAGCAGAAAATAGAGTGAATAAGAAACTGCTAATGCGCTTACAAAAGCAGAAACATCTGAAATTTCTAAAGAAAGCGCCAAAGCAAGCACGATGAGCGAAGTTAAAGACTGAAGTAAAAGCAGAATGTTATAATTTTTGATTTTTTGCTTCGCTAACAAGATGAAACCATGAAATAAACCAAGGCTATGCAAAATCGATAATGCTATGGAGTTAAAAAGCAATTTTTCGGGTAACAAATCTAGGAATGTCATCACCACATTGCATCCTAATCCGCTCATCACGGCCCAGATATAAGACGGCAAAAGCATCTGCGAAGGCCTTTTTTCGTGACTTAGATATACAATAGCCGGTCCACCTACCATTTGACTTATCAGTGCGCTGATAGTTATTGCAAGAACAAGCAAAGCTATTTCACCTCTAACTTCAGGTCCAAGCAATTGGGTGGTGAGCAGTAAAATAATAAAATTACTGACAGCGATGAGCCCTTTGTTGAGCGTAGTTTTTACAATGCTGCCTTCCATTTTGGGTTTTGATACATTTCTTGATAAATAGAATCGAATTGCATGGCTATTCTTTCCGGAGCATATAATTTGTGGGCTTCTTGAGCTATTTTTTTTCGATCAAAATCCTTAAAACGTGAATAAAACGTATTCATGGATTCAAAAATATGCATAGTATCATTCTTTTCCATCAGTATCCCATTTTCATCGTTAACACAGTCTGGAATTGCACCGGTAGCACTTGCAATCACAGGCAGTCCACAACTCAGTGCTTCAAGAACGACTACAGGCTGTCCTTCAAAATGACTAGGTAGCAATAGGGCATGTGAAAGGTGCATAAGTTTAGCAACTTCCGTAGCAGGAAGGTTTCCACGGTATTCAATTTCTATATCCAGTGCTATCATTCGCTTGATTTCATCGCGATAATCGTCAAACCTATTTTCACCACCAACAATGATTAATTTTGCTTTGGTTTTGTTTTTTCTGCTAAAAAGCTCAAATGCGAAAAGCATGGCACGAATGTTTTTTTCGCGCTCTACCAGGGAAGAGACATGTAAAAAAGTCAGTTTTTTAGGTTTTTCAATTTCTTCGAATCGAAAAATCGAATCTACTACATTAGTGATTAGCAGCACTTTTTGATGCAATCCATGCTTAATGATCGCTTCCAGATTGGGTTTAGAAACCACACTGACCGAAAAAGCCTTTCGAAAAACTTTACGGCTTATCCATCGATTGATCAACTGTTGTTTGAAAGCACCATCCGCTTCAAGATAACCCGACCAATGTTCAGTAATGTGCATAGGCAGCCTATGCAATTTTTTTGTGACAAGATAAATCAAACCTACCGGCCAAACCACATTGATATGGATCATATCAGGATGATGCGTTACAAGTGCTGTATAGATCGCTTTATTCCATGCACGCAAGTAGCGATAAAAGTTCAAAAAAGGGCCAAATACTGGGATGTTTGAGCCTTTATAGAAGCAGATGTGCTGATGCAGATTTCCTTCTTTGTTTTGCTCTGTGGCAAAAACTTCATTTTGTGCATCATTTCTTTTGGCAAATGCCACATTCACCTGATGTTTTAAGGCAATAGCCTTTGCATGACGAAGAATGAAAATACCCGTGATTTGATCAATCTTTGTAGGATACCATGAAGGAAGGAAGAGCACTTTCATCAGCGGCTAAACTACAAATTTACCCTAAGAGGAGAATCTGTTTTTCGTATCATATCGTCACCCAAAAAGAAACCCCTGAAACTGTCGCTTCAGGGGTTTGCTTTTTGAATTGTAAAAACTACTACTTATTTGCTAATCACTAACTTATTCACTGTGCTTCGGTTTCCACTTAACAGTTCAACGAAATATACACCTGAATTTAGTTTGTTGGTGTCAATAGTCATTCTGTTGAAGCCGGCAGGTTGAATACCTTTGTAATCTGTAGCTAATACGCGACCTTGCATATCTTTTACTCGAATTACTACATCTTCAGATTTTTCAAGATTCATTTCAATGAAACTAATTTCATTCGCCGGGTTAGGATAAAGACTAAATGAAGCAGGCGCAGTTTCCTGAACATTTACAGAAATAGGGAGCGGTATCAATTCACCACCTGCAGGCGTAGCAACCCAAAGTCCAAAGGCTGGGCCATTGCTGTTGTTTGCAGGATTTAAGAAACCTGAAGCCAACACAGTGATAGAAGCACCGCCTAAACCTAATGTTGCCAATGGAGCCTGATAAGAGGCTACTACATTTTCGCCGCTTTCATCTCTTACCTGAATAATATAATTCAAGGTAGGTAATTCTAGCACATCTGAAAACTCACTGTAGCTCAAATCATCAATGATTCTAGCTGCCGTTGGACCTGATGCTTCGAAAATATCTACTGTAGGCGCATCAGTTGAACCGTGATATACCACGATATCGGTTCTATTTTCTGCACCTGCAACCAAACGAGCTTCGTTAAAAACATGTAATGTAAGTTCTGGTGCAGGGCTGTAACCGCTTGGACTTGCAATACCATTAGCCACTACAATGTAATCATTACCTGCAGGGAAATTCACTACAAACTTTTTAATTGAACCTGTAGTATCAGTGCTATTGGCAGGAGAAATTCTTACTTCATACTGCGTATTCGCCATTACGGGTGTAAATGGAGTAGCCGTTCGGAAAGCGAAGTCATTAATTAATAATTCATTGTCTAACCATACATCAACAGTAGCAGCTGCAGCGTCGGCTGAGTTGTGAATAATTTGAACATTAACCATTTCAGGTTCTTCAACTAATGGTAGTGCGAGCAATGGACCTGCAGTTCCTGTTGATACAAATAAACCAAAAGCAGGGCCATTAGAGTTATTAGCAGGGTTTAGAAAACCTGATGCTACAACAGTAATTGCAGCACCTCCAAGACTTAATGTATTTAAAGGAGCTACGTAAGATGCAATTGTGGTGGTTTGTGCCACATCTCTGATTTGAATTGTATAGTTCTCGTTTGCAGGAAGCGAAATATAACTTTCGAAATCGGTGTAAGCAAAATTTGGAATTATATTTCCTAAAGTAGCTTCATTAACGGCCACCGGACCTGCATCTGTAGAGCCGTGGTGTATTAATATGTCCGTATTAGCAGAATTTTCACCTGTTTCTCTTGCTGCCATGAATCCATCTAAAGAAATAGCCGGGGCTGGAGTGTATCCACTCGGGCTTGCAATGCCATTAACTACTACTACATAAGTTTCAGTAGTGATAATTGATGAAAATTCAACGATAAAATTAGAATCGTCTGTGCTGTTTGGTGGACAAATTCTGATGTTATTGGTAGTTCCAAAAGCGGGAACAGGCACTGGAACAAATCCTGAAGATGTTCTAAAAGCGAAATTATCTAATGCTAAAGCTCCGTTGATATAAACGTCAACTTCTGCGGCTGCAGCGTCGGCTACATTGTGGATGAACTCAATCGTAGCAGGCGTAAATGGTACACCTGGCAGTTCTAAAACTGTTCCATCAGCCAAAGCAGCAAATAAACCAAAAGCAGGTCCATTTGAGTTATTAGCGGGATTCAAGAAACCTGAAGCAAAGACTACTACAGATGCACCACCAGCACCTAAAGTAGCTAAGGGAGCAGCAAACTCAGCTACAGATATTGACCCTGTTTGGTCTCTCACTTGTAAACGAAAATCTAAGGTTGGCAAAGCCAAATATCCCTGAAATTCGCTGTAAGCTAAATCATTTACAATTTGACCTGCAGGTACTCCTACTTCGAACACATCTACAGTAGGCGCATCTGTTGCTCCGTGAAAAACCAGTACGTCGGTCGTTTCAGCACTTCCTGAAGCTTCCTGTCCCATCGGGTAAACATGAAGATTGAATGGTGTTGCCGGATTGTAACCAGTTGGGCTAACAATACCATTAGCAACGATCACATAGCGTACCCCATTGTCAAGAGTGAATGGAAAGGACGCAATAATTGGACTGTTCTGATCACTATCTGGCGCTTTGATGTCCACTGTGATGGGCACTCCTGCAGGTGCATCAACCCATGGAGAGGCTTCTCTGAACGCAAAATCATCCAAAAGAAGGATGGAGTTATTAACCCAAATGTCAACCACAGCCGCTGCAGCATCTGCAGAGTTGTGAATGACCTGAATTCTTGCTTGGCTGTAAGCCTGAATCGAACCAAAAAGAGCTAATGGCGCGATCATGTTTAATACAATTTTCTTCATTTTCATTTGTTTTATGTTTAATGATTGGACCGCAATCAAACATGGTTTTAAATACTTTGTTTAAGAATTGTCTATAAATATTCTACAAAAAATCTTAACGGATTCTTGCAATAATGTTTCAAAAGCCTGACTTGCTTATATTTTGCGTAGCTTTGTAATTCGTTTAATTAACATTATTTTGGAAAACCAGTCAACGCAGGACTTCACACAATTCGAACTTTCTGCGAGCACCTATGCCGGACTTGAAGAATTGCTTTCAGAAGAATTGAGATCTATCGGAGCTGCCGATGTGAAGGTAAGAAACCGATTGGTTTCTTTCAAGGGCGATCTGGGCTTTATCTATAAGTCTAATCTTCAATTGCGCCTTGCGCTAAGAGTCTATTATCAGGTAAAACGCTTTCAGTTTACAGATAAGAAAGAATTATATGAACAAGTCAAGAAAATAGAGTGGGAAAAATGGATAAATCCACAAGGTAAAATTTGGATCCATGCCAATAGCGACGCGATGATTTTTAATAATTCCATGTATGTTTCCCAGTTGGTGAAAGATGCCATTGCTGACCGTTTTCGCGAGAAGTCAAATCAAAGGCCGGATATTTCGAAAGACCATGCAGATGTGATGATAAATGTGCATGTACACAGAGATTATTGCACGGTCAATCTCGATACCTCCGGAGAATCGCTTCACAAACGAGGCTATAGAGTTGAACAAGTAGAAGCCCCGATGAGTGAAGTTTTGGCTGCCGCAATGGTAAAATTTAGTAATTGGACGCATCATTTTCCATTGCTCGATTACATGTGCGGTTCTGCAACCATTTCTATAGAAGCAGCTCTTTTGGCACTAAAAATTCCACCAGGATATTTTCGCAAGCGTTTTGCTTTCAAAGGGTGGAAGAATTTCGATGCTGCGTTATTTGAAAAAATTGCGGAGAGTCTGGCTGGCAAAATTCTTGATGTGCCTTTGAAGATTAAGGCTGCAGACATTTCGAAACGTAATTTAGAGATTGCACGACAAAATATTGCTGAAGCAGGATTGGAAGAGTTCATTCAATTAGAACAGAAAGATTTCTTCAAACAGCATCACGATGGTTCTAAAGCATTTTTATTGTTAAATCCTCCTTACGACGAGCGCTTGCCGTTAGATGATGTGAATGATTTTTACAAATCAATTGGCGATAAAATGAAGACGAGCTTTTCCGGTTGTGAAGCTTACATCATTTCTGGAAATTTAGATGCTGCCAAACAAATCGGCC
Organism: Flavobacteriales bacterium; assembly: GCA_046294625.1. Taxonomy (GTDB): domain Bacteria; phylum Bacteroidota; class Bacteroidia; order M30B66; family M30B66; genus JBKBKN01. The sequence goes on along the minus strand of JBKBKN010000009.1, from coordinate 85,138 downwards.
TGCGACCACATATGCGAAAAGAATTGTATAACGGTCCAATTCCTTCTAAACTACTTGGTTTTCGTCTTTATGAAGGCACCAAGAAAATTCATAAGCTCACACCACAAGACTAAGGCTTTTTGAAGGAAATACTCCAGATGCCCCTTACATCGCCAATTCCAAAATTAATCGCATTATCGTTGGGGTATTTTTCTAAAATCAGGGTATACACCGGATCGATAATTTCTTCTCTTGGTTTTCCATGGCAAACCAAGCATTGCCCCTGAAGTAAAATCGGCTTGAAATAACGATAGCTATCTTTTGAAACTCTAATGATAGTATCCGTTTCAGTCAAATCATTATTTTCAGATTTTAGTTGTATGTAGTGATTGATAAGTTGAGCTGCAAGTTCGTCAGCCTCATTTTCAGGATTTCTGTTTCTCAGCGCCATGCGTTTAACTTCTGCCTGATACACAGCAGAGAGAGAATCAGTAATAGGATAAGCACGACTATGGCAAAAATCGATTGACTGTTGAATACCTAAAGTTATCATAGAATTGCTCAAAGCTTTGCTTAATGCTTGAAAGGATTCCGAAGCAATCAGTTTTCCTTGTTGACGGTACTGCTCTTTTAATGCTTTATCGCTTTGACAAGAAAGCATTAATATTACAGTTATGGTAAAAAATATTCGGTTGATATTGATGATGGGATTAGCGTAGATTTTTCTCATACTTAATCAATTCTAAAGGCCAAACATACATTGATTAACTGCCGTTTTCCATTGCTTGAGCTTGCTATCAACCAATGATTTTGATAACTGAGGCCTAAAAACTCGGTCTGTCTGAACAAGGTTTTTTAGCTCTTTCAGGTCTTTCCAAACACCTGATGCCATTCCGGCCATCATGGCAGCGCCAATAGCTGTAGTTTCTCTATTAACCGGCCTGATTACTTCACATTGCAAAAGATCGGACTGAAATTGCATCACAAAATTATTATCAGACGCTCCTCCGTCCACCCCAAGGCTTTGCAGACTCAGTCCGGATTCTCTTTGCATGATGTCAAATACTTCTGCACTTTGAAAGGCCATAGATTCAAGCGCAGCTCTAACAATATGTGCTTTGCCTGTACCACGGCTCAAACCACTAATGATACCCTTGGCTTCGCTTTTCCAATAAGGCGTTCCAAGTCCTGTCAAAGCCGGAACAAAAAACACACCATCACTGTCGTCAATACTTGTTGCAATGGCTTCTGTTTCGTTGCTGTGATTGATTATTCCCAATGAATCTCTTAACCACTGAATTGCTGATCCCGCCGCGAAAACACTTCCTTCGAGCGCATAGCATGTTTGATGATTGGTTTTCCAGGCAACCGTGCTCAATAAGCCGAATTGACTTTGAATAATCTGATCACCGGTATTCATCAGCATAAAGCAACCGGTTCCATAGGTGTTTTTTGCTTGTCCGCTTTCAAAACAAAGCTGTCCGAAAAGTGCCGACTGCTGATCACCGGCTACGCCCATGATAGGAATGCCTTCAAGTCCGGCAATCTTGCAAATGCCAAAATGGTCTGTGTTTAATTTTATTTCCGGTAGCATTTGTTGAGGAATCTGAAACATATGCAACAATTCACTATCCCATTGACAACTTTTTAAATTCATCAACATGGTTCTGGATGCATTACTTACATCGCTCGCATGAACGGCACCATTGGTTAGTTTCCAAATTAGCCAACTGTCAACAGTGCCAAATGCAATTTCTCCTTTATAAGCTTTTGCTTCAAGTTCAGGAAATTTATCGAATATCCACTTGATTTTGCTTGCGGAAAAATAGGCATCGATAACTAAACCTGTTTTATCTTTTATCAAATGTTCCCAACCTGCAGATTTCCATTGCTCGCAGATAGATGCAGACTGTCTTGATTGCCACACGATGGCTCGGTGAACTGGTTTTGAATTTGTTTTGTCCCACAAAATCGTGGTTTCGCGTTGGTTGGTAATACCTAAGCAAATCACTTCATCCTTTGTAATGCGGGCATTGTACATAGCCTGAGAAACGACATTCACCACCGATTGCCAAATCTCTTCTGGTTCCTGCTCTACATAACCTGCTCTGGGAAAATATTGATTAAATTCTTCTTGTGCTGATCCTACTGCTTTTAGATGCTTGTCGAATATGATAGCACGCGAAGAAGTAGTTCCCTGGTCAATAGCTAGTATATATTTCTTTTCCGACATGGTTTTGTTTCAAAAAACAAGGATAGCTAAAATTAGGGAATTCTTCTCATTACTCACATATTTACAAGCAATACCACAAGTTTTCTGTGTGTCAAAGCATAAGAAAACGCCTTAGAGTTATAAGTCCAAGGCGTTTTCTTATTGTTGTTTATTTGTCTATTATGAAAACCTTATTTGCTCACATACATCACTTGTTTCACCGCTTTGATGATACGTTCTGCATTTGGTAGATAAGCCTCAATAAGAGTAGGTGCATAGGGGAGAGGTACATCAGCCGATGTCACTCTAATCACCGGTGCATCTAAATAATCAAATGCATCTTTTTGTACTTTAAAGGCAACCTCAGTAGCGATAGAACCAAGTGGCCATGCTTCTTCTACGATTACAAGTCGATTGGTCTTTTTTACCGACTCAATCACAGTTGCATAATCTATCGGACGGATGGTACGCAGATCGATGATTTCGGCTTCAATTCCATCTTTAGCCAATTCTTCAGCAGCTTGATAGGCTGTTTTAATGATTTTTCCAAAAGAAACAATGGTTACATCGCTGCCGCTTCGCTTAATATCTGCTTTCCCGATTGGGATAAGATATTCTCCTACAGGAACTTCGCCTTTATCGCCATACATCTGCTCCGATTCCATGAAAATTACCGGATCGTTGTCGCGAATAGCAGATTTGAGTAATCCTTTTGCATCGTAGGGGTTGGAAGGAACAATCACCTTCAATCCCGGACAGTTGGCATACCAATTATCAAATGCTTGTGAGTGCTGCGAACTAAGCATCCCTGCCGAAGCCGTTGGGCCTCGAAAAACAATCGGCACTTGAAACTGACCTCCTGACATCGACATCATTTTCGCAGCAGAGTTGATCACTTGGTCAATAGCTACGAGCGAAAAATTGAAGGTCATGAATTCTATAATTGGGCGGAGTCCGTTCATAGCGGCACCTACACCAATTCCTGCAAAACCTAATTCTGCAATTGGGGTATCAATGACTCTTTTTTCGCCAAATTCGGCCAACATACCTTGACTTACTTTGTAAGCGCCATCATATTCGGCTACTTCTTCTCCCATCAGAAAAATTCGCTCATCTCTGCGCATTTCCTCTGACATTGCCTCACGCAATGCTTCTCTGAATTGTATCACACGGTTGCTCATGCTTATCAAAAATTTGGGGCAAATTTATAAAAACAAGTCATTGAAAATTTATCAATCGCTGTTAAAATAAATTTTAATTTGATAAACGAACACCAAAAGCATTGGAAAGTTGACAAGTAAATATTGATTATTTTGTGAAATAGGAAATAGCTTTATTCTTTAACTTCCGTTTTCATACCAAGTAAATCGCTAGTTTTGCCAAAACTTCTACTAACTCATTTCATGCTACGCTATAGGATTGGATCTTGGATTTTCTTTAATTTTTGTTGCATGGTTTTCCTGCATTCATGTCATAAACCAAGTTATTGTCATGATATATTCATGGTGTCTCTGTGCGCATGATAGGCCCAGTTTTGCAAGACTATTACACGATTCGTTATGCCACCGGCGATACTTTACGATTCAACCATGCGTATGATCCTGCAAATTTCAACGGGATTATTATACAGTTTTTGATCACAGCAAATTTCATCTCATCAACGGCAGAAAAGAAAATTTAATTCTCATAGGCATTTTGGCCGATACGGTAGCTATTGCATAGACCTATTTTATCAGTTCAGACGAGTGTTCATTTCTGAAGCTGCATGGGAAAGATGAAATTATCCTTTGACGCTGCGATGCCATTCAATGGTTTTCAGCAAACCGGTGATTAAATCTGTTTGAGGCATGAAGCCAAAATCGTTTTGCGCCTTATCAAACAAACCGGTTCGTCTCATCACATCTTCATAGCGACCAAAGGTGCTGTATGGAATATATTTTATTTTGATGGTTTCGTTTGGGCGAATGAGTTTATGAATTTGACAGGCCAATTGTTTGATACTAACCGCATCACAGGGCTTGGTGCACAGATTATAAATACCTTTTATTTCTGGTTTATCAATCGTCTGAACAATACCATTTATCAAATCGTCGATATAAACAAAAGAACGCACTTGCTGTCCATCGCCATGTATTTCAATCGGTTCATTTTGAAGCACCTGATCGATAAAAACACTTTGCGGACCTCCCCACCAGGAGCGATGTTGCCGTGGGCCGTAAGTGCCAAAAAAGCGAAAGATAACAGCTGATAAATCATGCGCTTGAGCAGCCCCTAAGATCAAATGTTCCGATGCAATTTTCGAAGCGGCATAAGCCCATCGTTTTACTGTGCTTGAGCCCAATACCAGGTCGCTCTCTTCATGATATGGGGTAATTGTGTTCTTGCCATACACATCAGAAGTGGATGCGAACAACAGACGACTTTTCGATTTTATTGCAAACTCAACTACAGCTTGCGTATTTCGGATGTTTTCATCGATGGTTTGGAAGGAATGATCGTAGCGGGGAATTTTTTTCGAAGCCAAATGCACAATCACATCAATATTTTGATCACATTCTTTAAGTAGCTGTTGAATTTCTTTTTGTTGAAAATCAAATAATTGATGCTGATAAGCCCATGTTAGATTGTCGAGACTACCAAAGCTCAGGTTATCCACACCAGTAACTCTGTAGCCCTTAGGGAGTAAAGCATCGCACAAATGCGAACCAATGAAACCTGCAGCTCCAGTTACCAATATGTGCGTGGAGCTATTTGGATGCATGCTCTTGTTGAAAATGTTGGTAGACCAATTGCGCTTTCGCTAGGCCAATTTTTTCTGTAAGTTCATTTAAGCCCAGAGTTTTAATTTTTTTTACGGACTTGAATGCTCTTAAAAGTTCTGAAGCTGTGGAGTCTCCAATTCCTTTAATTTCTGAAAGCTCAGTTTTTATGGTGCCTTTTTCTCTTCTCTTCCGGTGGTGAGTAATGCCAAATCGGTGAGCTTCGTTGCGCAGCTGTTGGATCACCTTCAGCGATTCCGATTTTTTATCAATATAAAGTGGAATTGAATCGTCGGGAAAATAGATTTCTTCTAGCCTTTTGGCAATGCCAATGATAGAAATTTTTCCTCTCAGTCCAAGTTTTTCCAGGCTTTGTAAAGCAGCGCTTAACTGCCCCTTTCCACCATCTATCACAATGAGCTGAGGAAGTGGTTCACTGTTTTCGAGTAGGTGACTGTATCGACGATAAATCACTTCTTCCATCGTAGCAAAGTCGTTTGGCCCTTCAACAGTTTTAACATTGTAATGACGATAGTCTTGTTTTGAAGGTTTGGCATCTTTGAAACAAACCATCGCTGAAACCGGGTAAGCGCCCTGAAAATTGGAGTTATCGAAGCATTCGATATGTCGCGGCAACTCAGGCAAGCGAAGGTCTTTTTTTAAAGTTTCGAGCACACGCTTGGTATGCCGTTCAGGATCGATGAGTTCAATTTGTTTCTGTTTATCTTTAATGTATTGCCAAAGGTTTCGTTCCGAAAGTTCAAGAAGTTGTTTTTTATCGCCACGCTGCGGAATGGTAAAATGGATTGAATCTGTTTCAATATCAGGTAAAAAGGGAACGATGGCTTCTTTGGAATCGCTCTCAAACTGTATGCGCATTTCGGCAATTGCAATTGCTAAAAGCTCTTCGGGACTTTCATCCAGCTTTTTGCGAAGTTCAATGGTGTGCCCTTGCACAATACATCCATCAATCACTTTCAGGTAATTGACATGCGCTATTGTTTCATCCTGATGAAAGGAAAATACATCCACATTCTTGATAGCTGGATTTACGATAGTTGATTTGCTTTTGTATTTTTCAATCAGTTCTATCCTTTCTTTGATTACCTGAGCCTTCTCAAATTCAAATGCCGTGGCATGCTCCATCATTCGATTTTTGAGCATACCAACCAGATCATTCAGTTTGCCTTTAATAAACTGCCTAATTTCGGCAATCATTTCATCATATTCTGCTTGCGATTGGTGTCCTTCGCATGGGCCTTTGCAATTGTGAATGTGGTATTCCAAGCAAACTTTGAATTTGCCCGCAGCAATGTTTTTTTCGGTTAGATTGAGGTTGCAGGTTCTTCTTGGATAAAGTTGCTTGATGGTATCCAGCAATGTGCGCATCACTTTCACTGAAGGGTAGGGACCAAAGTATTCAGAGCCATCTGAAATTTTTCTTCTTGTCGGGAAAATTCTTGGAAATGGCTCGTTTTTGATTACGATCCACGGAAAGCTCTTGTCATCTTTGAGCAGAACATTAAATCTGGGCTGCAATTGTTTAATCAGGTTGTTTTCCAGCAATAACGCATCCAACTCAGAATCGACTATGATGGTTTTAATGTCGGCAATTTTTGACACAAGCACACGCGTTCTTCCACTTTCAAAGCGTTCTTTTGTAAAATAAGAATTCACACGCTTTTTTAAACTTTTGGCCTTGCCAACATAGAGTATTTTACCTTCAACATCATAATATTGATACACCCCTGGTTTATCAGGAAGGGTTTTAAGAATGAGCTGAAGGTGAGAAGCGCTATCCATTGCCATCGCATGGCAAAATTAAAGGAAAAACTGATGCTGGATTATTTGTCATCAATTGCAGAAACAAATAAACTTAAGATAATTCCTCTTATTGATTTGGTTTATGGCTATTCTTCCGAGGCGTTGTGTTCGATTGATTTACTTATAGTCTGGCTTTCCAATTTGGCGCTTGGGTGATTTGAAGGCTTCTTGTCTTCAGATGGTTTTTCCACAAACCACATAATCAGCTTAAGCACGACAAAGGGAACACCAAGAATAATCGTGGTGAGCAGTATCATTTTAAAGAAGGGGTAGTTTCCAATCATTGGTTGATGCGAAATTAATCATTTATCAGCTTGCAAATCGTGCAGCAGAATTACAGATTCATCGTGTGTTGGGGAACAAATTCTTAGGATTAGCGTATAATTTTGTTTAATTTTGCCAAGATTTTAATGTTGAAATAATTTATTGATAATCAGTAAATTGTAAATATTTAACCATGAGAAAACCTAAATTTGCCCAGAGATTAATGTTAATGTTTGTGTTTTTGCTGAGTATATTTCAACTATCGGCGCAGAATCCTGGAGATATTGTATTTATAGGATTACAAACACAGCCAAGCAGTATTTTTTCCATTATCGTGATCAATCCCATTGCACCCAATACGGTAATTCGATTTACCGACAATGCCTGGGATGGTAGCAATCTTGCTTCAAATGAATCCGTAATGACCTGGACATCGCCCGGTTCAACGCTTAATACCGGAACAATTATTCGATTTACAGATAGCGGTGCAGCTAATGCACAAGTGAGTGGTGGAGGTAGTGCCAATGGCAAACTAGCCAATTTGTCCGGTGGTGATCAGATTTTGGCCTTTACCGGTACGGTGGGCACTCCATCTTTTATAGCTGCAATTTCTACCAAGAATTTTCTCCCTGTTTGCGGAGCAGACAACGGCGATACGACTACTTGTTTACCTGCGCCATTATCAATAGGGCAAAATGCGATTGCTTTTACCAATTCAGCTGAGGAGCTTTTTGAGAATGGCTTTTTCTCTACAATCAATTTTGTTGGCACAGCTGAAGAAATGCGTCTGGCTGTAACCAATGTTAATTATTGGACACGCAACGATGATCCGCAAATCGCCGGTGTTTCGATGTGGCCTGCATGGAATTTTTCGGTAGGCACACCATTTCCCTCATCAGTACGGTTTTTGCAAAATGCCATCACGATACAGGAAGGTGCCGTCCCAAGTGCCATTCAGTTGCAACTGAATTTTCCACAGCCCATACCGCAAATCATTAGAATGAATGTTTTGCATTTTGGATCGGCATCACCGGCAGACTACACTACCAATCCACCGGTAATAAATAATGTGCTGGAAATTAATGTAGCACCAAATCAAACCAACATAAGTTTTAGCATTCAAGCTATTCTCGACGGTATTCCTGAACCGGATGAAGTGGTGAGCTTTACATTAGCGAACCTCACCTCAGGTTTATCTATCGGAACACCTTCAACCTGTGTAGTTACGATTCAAAATGTTGATCAGAATTTTTCACAACTTTCTTTTGCAACTGATACCTACAATGTGGTAGAAGGCAATGAAGTGGATGTAGTTATTAATATTAATCCGCCTGCACCCATGCAGCAAACCATTGGTATCAACATTCAAAATGGAGCAGGAATAGATGCTACGGATTATCTGCTTTCGCCAGCGCCTATTGGCAGCCTCCTTTCTTTGAACGTGCCTATCGGTGCTACGAGTGTTTCGTTCAGATTTATTGCACTTGATGATCAGGAAGCTGAAAACAATGAAACTGTTCAATTTATCATTTCCGAATTTAGCCCTGTATTTCAGGCGGTATCTCCATCCATCACCATTGTATCGATTATAGATAACGATAGCCCTGTGATTGTGATTCCCAATTTTCAATTCAATGAATTGATGCCTGTTAACACCAATACCATTCAAGATCCATTCGGTCAATTTGATCCTTGGATTGAGATTTACAACCTCGGTGAATTTGCAAGTTTGAGTAATCTCTACATAAGCGATGTATCATCCAATCCCACCAAGTTTCGCTTTCCGGTTGTTGGAAGCAATGTTCTTGATATCAATGCTGCTGGTTTTAGACTTATCTGGGCCGATGCTACTACTTCTCAAGGACCTATTCATACCAATTTTACGCTAAACCCGAACGGCGGCTTTTTGTCCTTGTACGCTGAAGATGGCGTAACATTGATTGACAGCATCTCCTATCCTGCAATTGCAGCAGGCCTATCATTTGGTCGAAGCACCGAAGGTTCAGCACAATGGCAGATATTTAATTCACCCACTCCCGGCGCAGCCAACGTTGATACTGTTCCTACGAAGGTTGGTACTTTGAGCAAAGCAAGCATCGAGATTTTTCCAAATCCGGCAACAGATCAATTATTTATCAGATTTGATAGAGAGCAGGATTTGAATGGTGCATTAGTGTCTGTTATAGACTTAAATGGGCGTGCAGTTTTGCAAAAGAATATTTATCAAAACACATCAAACATTCAATCCATCCATCTGAAGTCTTTGCAATCGGGAATGTATATCCTTCAAATTGAGCAAGCCGAGGAAAAACGCCTGTTGCGATTCGTTAAAAACTAATGAAAGCTAAACTTCAATGCCAATCGAATGTTTTTAAAATGTAAAACTTATTAACATGCTAGCACAAACAATCACCACATTATATGCAGAAGCCACTCCCAATCCGGAAACTATGAAGTTTGTGGCCAATCGATTAATCATGAAACCCAATGTAATGTTGGAGTATCAAAGCTTTGAAGAAACCAATGGTGCACCGCTTGCTCAGCTTTTATTTTCTACAGGAAAGGTGAAATCACTGTTTTTCAATAACAACTTTGTGACAGTGACCAAAAGTCCTGAGCATAACTGGTCTTCGCTTGCTTCCGAGCTACGCGAATTGATAAAAGGCTTTTTGAACACCTCCGGTGATGCCATCATAGACTATCCTGCGGAGAAGAATTCTGAAATGGATCAAAAATCAGAAGCGGTTAGTAGTATTCCTGCAAATGATCAGGAAGCGGTTGCAGCGATCAAACAGATTCTAGATGAGTATATTAGACCGGCCGTGGAGCAGGATGGAGGAGCCATCACTTTCAAAAACTATCAGGATGGTGTAGTTTCGGTGATCTTGCAAGGCTCTTGCAGTGGTTGTCCTTCTTCTACTGTTACGCTCAAATCGGGTATCGAAAATCTTTTGAAAAGAATGGTTCCGGGGGTGAAAGAAGTAGTTGCTGAAAATCAGTAATCAGGCATGCACTTCTTCCACTATTTTTAGTTTCAGGTTTAAAAAGATTCCCATTTGTCTAAAACGCATCAACCATGCCTGCGAAGGAAACGATGACGATGATATTTTCTTTTGCAGATTAATGGCTTGATTAGCTTTATTGAAATAGGAATTTTGTATTTCCCACAGCTCCAGTTCAATTGACAATTTTTCAAGTATAGAAAGCACCCTAATCATGGTGTCTAGTGTCTTTAATCCATCGTCGGAAAAATCGATGGCGTCAATCATGTTTTGAATTTTCCGACTAGCGGCAAAGCTAATAGGTGTTTTGTCTAAAGCGATATCCCAGGCAAGCGTATCTTCAGCGAGTTTATCGAGTTTCGATGTGTTGATTTTACCATTCTCAAAAATTTGCCGAATATCTGAATTGATCACCACCTCAAGATTTTTGCGCAAAATAGCAGGAATAGGCAACTTGTTTTTACGCAACACACTCATAATGTTGTAATTGCGATTAAGAATGCTTCGGTATGATTCTTCAGCTTGCTGCACATCTCTTTGAATAATCTGATGCAATACTTTGCGCTGTTCATCTTTAAAAAGGCTCCAAAGCGAAAATTTATCAGGTCCGAAATAGGTTTGCATGATACCGATCACATCAGAAATTCGACTTTCAACAAAAGCAGTATCAATTTCTACTCTCATAGCCTGAAAATCGTCATCTTCCATGAAACTGCTAAAGTTTCCGATGATATGATTTTGACCGAGATACACTACTGCAAAATAGAATTGCTTAACCGAATAAGTGACTATTGAATGCACTTTAGTTTTACCAATCGCAAGTTTAAGTAAACCGGCATCGCGGCGCTCATAGATCTCACTTTCGGCACGGTAGTTACAAATCACTAAATCTTCCGGGTATTCTTCAAACAACGAAGCAACGGCATAGTGACAACCAACTTTTGACAAAGTTAATCTCGAAGGTTGCACATATTGTCTGTGAACTTCAGCACCATTTTTAAGATTTGTAAGGTTGCTAGGAGCATTTTTCAAACGATTCATAAATTCTTTCCCAAGCACCACACTACTTTCACTTTCTGCCAATTGGATTGCGCGGTCGGCATATTGAAGAATCTGAGTTGTTTCAATACCTGAAATTTCATCGAAAAACCATCCACAACTGGTGTACATGAGCATCGCATTTCGCTGCATTTCCAATAGTCTGAGCACACGTGTTTTGTGATGTCCCGTAGGAATGTTGCCGCAATAAGTTTTAAGCAGCTCATCTACCGTTTCGTCGGTTCTATTTAGAAGTATCTGGATATAGTCATTGCGCATATCCCAAATATTTTTGGCATAACGCGCCATTTCTTTTTCATAAACCACAATCAATTTATCCCTGAGCCAATCCAAAGCTTGTCGAAGAGGAGCTCTCCATTCCTGATGCCATCCCGGATTCATGCCAGAGCTGCAGCCGCAATTGCTTCGCCAGCGCTCTACACCATGCACACAACTCCATGAACTGTTTTCAAATATTTCTACTTCCCATTCAGGTGAGAACAATTCAAGATATTGTCCATAGTTAGTCAATTTAGCTAATCCATTGCGCTCAATGTAGTTGAGGCAATAGGCTAAGGCCATATCTCCATGTTTGTGATGGTGGCCATAGCTTTCTCCGTCAGTGGCAATGTGAACCAATTGTTGAGCGTCGCCATTGTCGGAAAATCCTTCAGCAAGATGATTGGCAAAGGCTTTACCGTCGTCCAGAATGCCTTTAAAAGCTACCGCTTGTGAGCGATCGCCATCATAAAAGAATAGCGCAATTTTTTTGCCCGACGGCAATTTGCACCAATAGGGTCGGCGTGTATCGATTTTTTCATGCGACACATCTTGCCAGTCTTTGGCTCCTGTTTTTCTCACTCTGGATGCTTGGCGTGGAGCGAGTATGGTAAACTTGATATCGTGTGCAGCTAGCACCTCAAGTGTTGGTGTATCAACAGCAGTTTCGGCCAGCCACATTCCTTCCGGCTTTCGTTTAAACCGCTTTTCGAAGTCAGCGATACCCCATAATACCTGAGTATATTTATCACGCTCATTGGCCAGGGGCATGATGATGTGATTAAAAACCTGAGCCATAGCCGATCCATGCCCCCCATAGAATTCCATGCTTTCTCGGTCGGCTACCAAAATCTTGTTGTAGGCTTCTGCATTGTGTTTTTCCATCCATTGCAGCAAAGTGGGCCCAAAGTTGAAGCTGATGCGTGCGTAATTATTCAGAATATCAGTGATATGCTGTGTTTCATCCAAAATGCGAGATGATCCATTTGGACCATAACACTCATGAGTGATTCTTTCATTCCAGTCATGAAAAGGGTGTGCGGAATCCTGCAACTCAATTTCTTCAAGCCAGGCATTTTCTCTGGGGGGTTGATAAAAATGCCCGTGAATACAAATGTATTTCTCCATAATTTAAAATCCGTACCTTAACTGTGTGTCTTAACGCAAAATGATCAGCGCAAGTTTAATAAAATTTAATTGTCATTATGACACTTTGTTTTTCACAATTGTTGAAAAACCAAGGTTTATGCCTATTGCAGTGCGTGCAAGCATTCAATTTGACGCAAAAAATGCTTCCTAATGAGTCCGTGCGGCATATTAAAAAATCAAAACAAATGCTTTTTTTAATGCTCAACTATTTAATTTGCAAACAGGGTATTACTCTCTACTAACGCAACTTATGATTCCTACCAAAGACGAATTAAAGAGCATCTCGGTTCATGCGCTTACCGCTCGAGCTGTGATGGAAATGTTCCAAACAAGCGAAGATGGACTTAACGATGTTGAAGCTCAGAGCAGACAATTAAACTATGGATTAAACGAGATACCAGATCAGCAAAAGCGTTCGATGCTGAGCATGTTTATCAGTCAATTTAAAAGTTTGCTGATTCTGATTTTGTTCATAGCGGCACTGATTTCTTATTTCACTGGTCATGAAATTGATATGTGGGTGATTTTGGCAGTGATTCTGGCTAATGCACTGATTGGCTTCTATCAGGAAGTAAAGGCAGAACAAGCGGTGGCTTCACTCAAAAATATGGTAGTAGCCGTGGCTAAAGTTATGCGTAATGGTCAAAAAATATCCATCAACGCTGCTGACCTTGTGCCAGGCGATATTATTGTGTTAGAAGAAGGCGACAGTATTCCTGCTGATGCTCGAATTATTTATTCTAAAAATCTTCGCTCCATTGAAGCACCCTTAACCGGCGAGTCTGTTCCGATCGAAAAGAAAGACGAAGAAAGCGGAGCAGACACTCCACTTGCCGATCGCACCAATATGCTTTGGAAAGGTACTTTCATTGCAGGTGGTTATGCCAAAGCTGTTGTAACCGCAACGGGCATGCAAACTGCTCTTGGAGATATTGCATCTTCTTTGAAAGGTATCAAAGGTAAGATCACTAATTTTCAGCGTAAGACAAATATTTTGGCTCGGCAAATGGCTATAATAGCTGTTCTAAGTTCAGTTTTGTTATTTGGTGTTGGCTATTTTTTTCAGGAATATGAGTGGGATGAATTGCTGCTTGTGGCCATAGCTGCTTTAGTTTCATCTATTCCAGAAGGTTTACCTGCCGTGCTTGCCATTGTGCTTGCCGTAGGTGCTCACCGCATGTCGAAACGCAACGTCATCATTAGGGAATTTACAGCAACAGAAACATTGGGTGCAGTAACTACTATTTTAACTGATAAAACAGGAACACTTACTCAAAATACCTTAACCGTAAGAAGAGTAGCATCGGCCGATGGGAATATCTGGGAAGTTGGTGGTGAAGGCTGGATTCCGGTAGGAAATTTTACACGGAATGGCAAAGTGGTAGAACCTGAGCAAGAAGAAGAATTGAGAATGCTCATGTTAATAGCCGGTATTTCAAACAACTCAGAAATCAAACACGATCAAGACAAAGAAAGATATCAATTGATTGGAGATCCTACAGAAGGAGCCTTATTAGTAATGGCTCGTAAATCAGGCTTTTTGAAAGGGCTTCATCTACATGACTCAAAATTAGATGATTTTCCTTTCAATTCTGATTTGAAAATGCGCGCTACTTTGGCAATAATAGAAGGTAAAAAGTATTTGATGGTAGTAGGGGCACCGGAAAAGGTTCTGAAGCATTCCCTGCACTATAATACCAAAGACAACCAATCGCGTTTAATAGATGATGCTAAGAAAAAGCAGATACGCGATCAAATTGAAACATGGTCTGATGATGCTATGCGTGTGATCGCATTGGCCATAAAGGAGTTGCCCGATTCGGTAGCAGAAATTGATGAACAGGATTTTAATGACTTATGTTTTGTGGGGATCACCGGCATGATAGACCCGCCAAGACCGGATGCCAGAGAGGCTGTGATGAAATGCCGATCGGCAGGCATAAGGGTAATTATGGCCACAGGCGATCATATTAAAACAGGTATAGCCATTGCCCGAGCTACAGGAATAATAGATGAACACGACAATGATGTGAAAGCATGCACTGAGGCTCAGTTGCTGGAACTGGATGAGAAAGAGTTTGAACAAGTAGTAAAGACGACCAATGTGTTTGCAAGGCTTACACCTCAAATGAAGCTACGCATTGCCGAAACACTTCAGCGACAGGGTGAACTCATTGCCATGACTGGTGATGGGGTGAATGATGCACCAGCGCTTAAAAAAGCAGATGTTGGGGTAGCAATGGGAATCATGGGGACAGATGTAGCCCGCGATGCATCCAAAGTAGTGCTAGCTGATGATAACTTTGCCACCATAGTCAATGCTATTGAAGAAGGCAGAATTGTTTTTAAAAATGCACGCCAAACCAGCTTTTTCCTGCTTACGACCAATTTTGCAGAGATTATTACACTCGTTACTTCGATTATAGCCGGTCTGCCATTGCCACTAACTGCCACACAGATACTTTGGCTCAATCTTGTAACCGATGGGGTAGGCGACAAGGCTTTAGCTACAGAACGTAAGCATGGCGACGTATTGAAAGAAAAGCCGGTAAAAAGAAATGAAGCTATTTTAAACAAAGAGATTGTTCCTTTTTTGCTCATTAATGCTGTGGTGATGACCATTCTTACCTTAGCAGCATTTAAATATTTTCTGCCGGAGAGCGAAGAAAAGGCAAGGTCTGCAGCCTTTATTACCATGGCTTTCTGTCAGCTTTACAATATATTTAACATGCGATCTATTCGGCAGTCAATGTTTACAATTGGATTCTTTAGCAATAAATATGTTAACATCGCCTTGATCGTCTCCATTGTCATTCAGGTGATGATTGTAGAAATTCCTTTCTTTGAGCGTCTGTTTAAATTCGATCCCATATCGTTTACTGAATTTGTTTCTATGGCAGCACTGGCTTCCTTTGTGTTAATATTTGGTGAAATATTAAAATTCTTTAAACGAAGGCTGATACCACAACCCTAAAGCCATTAAATTTTGTCATACATGAAAACCTTATTTTTTTCAGCAAAACCATTTGAAATAAATGCACTCAAAAAGATTGCCCCAGATATTGACAAGTTTGCAAAATTCACTTCAGACGCTTTGCAACTTGACAACGCTTCGTCAGCAGCAGGATATGATGCCGTTTCTGTTTTTTCAAACGATAATTTAAGAGCTGAAGTGCTTCATGCCCTGCATCAGGTAGGTGTGAAATATATTTCCTTGCGTTCTGCAGGCTACGATCATGTTGATATAAACAAGGCAAAAGCCATTGGTATGAAAGTAGCAAATGTCCCCAATTATTCACCTTATGCCATAGCAGAACACTCCATCATGCTCATCATGGCACTAAATAGACGATTGCTCAGGGCACAGCAGCTTATTGCTAAGAATAACTGGGAGCTTGATGAACTGATAGGCTTTGATATGCATGGCAAAACGGCAGGGATTATCGGAACCGGTCATATAGGCGCTATAGCGGCACGCATTCTTCACGGATTTGGCTGTAAACTGCTTGCGTTCGATCCCTATCCTGATACAAAACTCGCTCAGGAAATCGGATTGCAATATGTGGACAAAGAGGCACTTTACAAACAAAGCGACATCATTAGTCTCTATTGCCCCTTAAATGAACATACGCATTACATGATTGATAAAGAAACCATTGCCAAAATGAAACCCGGTGTGATGTTGATTAATACAGCAAGAGGGGCTATTGTGAATACTGCAGACCTAATAGATGCTCTGGAAACCGGGCAAGTTGGATATTTTGGAGCCGATGTGTATGAGCGTGAAAAAGGCTTGTTTTTCTACAACCATTCTACCGAAAAACTGAAGGATCAAACCTTACAAACCTTGTTAGACCACGACCGTGTCATCATCACCGGACATCAGGCTTTTCTCACGCACACCGCGCTTAAAAATATTGCAGAAACTACATTGCATAACTTGCATGCCATGCGCAATAACTTGCCTTGTGAGAATTTGCTTACCTGATTTTTGGTTAATAACAATTTCATAAAATAAAAAAGCCGCAAAAGAGCGGCTTTTTAAAAATATGTTTGCTAAGCATTAACGCTTATGTAGCTTCACGCTGGATACAGTTAAACGTTTTCTGCCACGAGCCCTTCGAGCAGCAATCACTCTTCTTCCATTTGGAGTGGACATGCGCTCACGGAATCCGTGTTTGTTTCTTCTTTTTCTATTAGATGGCTGAAAAGTTCTGAACATAACTGTTTAAATTTTAGGAGTGCAAAAATAGATAATTTCACTTTAACACAAAATCAAATTGAAAAATATTTTTTTGCTTCCAGCAGACTGTCCATCAACTCACTTAATTCTTCACTGGTGTTAAAGGCATGCAAACAAATGCGAATGCGTTCGGTTTGTCTTGGCACCGTTGGGCTTAGAATCGGCCTTATATCCAAACCTGAATCCTGAAGTTTTGTGGCAAATGATCTTGTGGTTTCATTTCCGACAATTACAATGCAGTGAATTGCAGAAGAAGAATGAATATATTTTTCTGCAAAATGGTGGGCTGCGAAAGTGTGAAATTTCATTGAGATTTCATGCAAATGCTTCCTTTCTTGATTCATTTTGCTAAACATCAGATAGCTTTGCTCAATTGCAATCAAAGAATGAAGGGGTAGGGCAGTAGAATAAATCAGCGGACGTGCAAAGTTAATTAAGAACGATTTAAGAGCATTGTTGCCCAATATTGCTGCTCCGTGAACTCCCGGCCCTTTACCAAAGGTAATGATACGCGCGAAAACATCATTATGCAAACCCAAACTTTGCAGCAATCCTTCGCCTCTCCCGCCTTTAATACCCATTGCATGCGCTTCGTCAACGATCAGATACCAGCCTTTCGATTTACATATTGCCGTCAGCTCCTTGAGCGGAGCTTCATCACCATCCATGGAAAATATAGACTCGGTGAGCAGGAATACATCCCCGGAATTTGACGGTATGAATGCTTCAAGATAACTTACATCATTGTGTGGAAAGCTTTGTTTTTCTGCCTGACTCAGCTTCATACCATCATGCATCGAAGCATGAATTAACTCATCATATAAATATAAATCGTCTTTTCCTGCCAATGAGCCGATGAGACCCAAATTGGCATCATAGCCGGAATTAAACAGCAATGCCGATTCAGTATCATGGAATTTAGCAAGAAAATCTTCTAACTGTTCAGCATCATATGAGTTGCCTTTAAGCAGTCTGGAACCTCCGCTGCCATTGTATTGCTTAGATTGCTTTTCTTTCAATCTAGCATCAATTCGTATTTTCAAAGATTCACTTCTTGCAAGACCAAGGTAATCATTGGATGAAAAGTCAACCAGCTCATCCTTCACACTCAAGTGACGCAATGTTCCTGATGAAGACCTGTTTTTAAGCCTTCGCGCTAAATTGGTGGGATCGTGTTTTAATGACATGAATTAGTCCGCTAAACTATCATAATAAGCTTTTACTAAATCGATAATGCGCAAAAATTCGGGTGTATTCAAGGTAGAATATCCCATTTGCTCGGCAATATTGAAGTCATCGGCAGCTTCATAGTAGGCTTTACGGAGAAAATTGGACATTCCACGGAAATAATAAGCTTTAGCGTAAGTGCTGTCAATTGCAATGCTTTGATCAAAATTCAACTTTGCCTGATAGTACTCTGATAGGTAAAGGTCGAGCATTCCTAAATTGAAAAAATACAGGTGTTTTTTATCGTCTTCCGGATTATCGTTCAGCCTGAGTACCTTTTCCAAATCTTTTCTGGCCATTTGAAGTTGTCGGGCAGGGAAGAGTGCATCGCCAAAATTTCGGATTCTTGCATAAGCTCTATTGTTATAGGCCGGTAAGAAAGTTGAGTCAATAGCAATCACCCGATTGTAATCAAAGACTGCTTGTCCAAAAAGTTTTTGTGCCATATAACAATTTCCTCTTTCGAAAAACGCAGGAAGCGAAGTGCTTTTGTCGTGGGTAGCTTTCGAGAAGTAATGAATTGCCCTTTTGTAGTCGCTCTTTTGCTTATAAGCAAGTCCATATAAGTAAAATGATTCAAAATATTTTCGGGATGGAGTTCGGTTTTTTTTTAAAATTTTGATGGCTTTGTCGGGCCTTGCATTTTGAATTTCATACACAGCCATAGCCAAATGATAGTCCTGAGTAGCAATTCGGTTCATAGGATCATAATGCAAATTCGCATATTGTGCTTTTACTGGAGATAGATAAAGCACAAACAACATATACCATATGCGTATTGCAACTTTCATAATTGTCTGAAAATTAGTGCATCTATAATAAATAAGCAACACGCGATTTTGTTTATATCAATATAGCTTTGCACACAGCATATTTTCAGTCTAAATACTTTTCTTTGTCCGTAAAGACTTCAAGGTGTCTATCAGCAAAACCTATAAAGATGTATTCGTTGCATTGATTCTGCTATTCGCGGGATGGTATTTGCATTTTCCTTGGCTGAATGAGTTTCCGGCACATATTCATGCCTGGGCGCAGGCAGACCGATATGCCATTGCTTTAGGTTTTTTAAAACAATGATTTTAATTTTTTTAAGCCAGAAACATTCATCTACAACCATCAGTTTCCGAATGATTGGCTTGTTGCCGGTTCGGCTACGATTACCTCGGTCGATTTTCCGATTCATGAGTACATCATTGCATTAATCATGAGGTGACCGGAAACGAAGAACCTATCATGTTTCGGCTCTATACGCTCATCTATAGTCTGATTGTCTTCTTTCTTTACAAAACAGCTTATCTACTCAGCAAAGATTTTTTCAAATCCGTGCTGGTAATGCTTTTTGCATGGTTTTCACCCTTACTGATTTATTATCAAAGCGGCTTTTTGCCCACAATTCCTTCCTTGGCCAATATTTTTATTGGACTTTATTTTTACACTCGCTATTTGGTAGGACAAAAACCAGGTTCACTGTATTGGGCTATCCTGTTCTTCACCCTTGCAGCATTGAATCGCACAACTTTTGTAATACCTTTTCTGGCATTAATAGGGATAGAGTTTTTGAGAGTTATTTTCAATGACAAACCACTAAAGCCTTGGCTGTTCGCGTCTTCAGTTTCAATTCTTGTAATAGGTGCCTACATGTGGTACAACGATTATCTGCGAAGCATTTATGGATCGGAATTTCTCAATTATTTACTGCCGGCCAGAAGCGTTGCAGAAGCTAAGGAGCTGTATTTACATGTGAAAGCACGATGGAGATATGTGTATTTTTCATGGACACGGTATGAGCTTTACGCGGCTGTATTCGCAATAGGAACTGCTTCTTTCTTGGTTCGATTCAGAATTGACTTTTCGCGTAAGCCTAAATTGTTGATCTTGTTTATAGCTATGATTTGTCTGATAGGTGCCTTTGCATTTTCTGTAGCCATGACCCGCCAGTTTGCACACCACGACTACTATTTTATTGATACATTTTACCTTCCAGTTTTATTGAGTTTCCTGGCGATTTCATCGTTCATACCGGGAGCAGACTATCGATCGGTAAATGCCTTTTGGGCTTTACTTTCATTGATTACAATTTATCCAATGATGTCTGATGCCCGCGAAATGCAAGATATCCGTAGAAAACCTGAACTTTGTGATAGGGCACACATAACAGTAGAAGCATTTTCAGGGGCTGAACAATTTCTTCATCAGCATGGGGTGGATAAAAATGCAAAATTGCTCATCCCCGACGCTATTGCGCCAAATTTATCTTTCATTCTCGCCTGCCGAAAAGGCTTTGCTGTTATGGAGACCAATAGGAGTTCACTAAGCATCACTATGGACTGGGATTTTGATTATCTGCTTGCCGAAAGAGAATTTTTTGCTTCACTTGTCTATGCGCATTTTCCTGAAATTCTTGAAAAAGTTAGTCTGATTGCCCACAACGAGCGCTTGATTTTATTTAAAAAATCAGCGCCAGACCGATTGAAGCCTGTTGACCAACTGTTAGGTTTTGATGCCGATTCAGCTTTTTTTCAAGTTGATTCTGATTTTGATTCAGACCACGGCGCCCCTTGGGAAAATATAAAAACAGATTCATTAACCTATTTGAGCGCACCTTCAAGCGCTTTTGTTGATCAGGAAATGGAATTTGGTTTAACCTATCGATTTGCTGCTGATGCTTTTCCTTTTCATAAGGTCGAGTGGGTTTATTTTTCTGCAATTTTTAAGGTAGAAAAAGCAAACGATGCCGACTTGGTTTTATCTGTTGATCGTGGCGATTCCTTGATTTTTTACAGAAGAACCAGCCTAAAGATGCTTATAACCCAGGCTGATGGATGGAAGCGAATTTCGCATGCTTATCGACTCAGCGATTTGCAAGCCGGCGATAAAATTTCCTTTTGTATTTGGAATCTGGGTAGAGGAAAATATTATTACGATGATGCGGAGTTTCGTGTCTTTTTGAAATGAGTTCAGCCTATACTCATTTGTTCGGCTTCATCGTGCAATTGAAGCCCAAGATGTGGATTGTTGATTCTGATCAGTTGAACCAAATCAATTTGGAGCACCCGACTTAGGAAAGTAAATAATTTGGTGTACACCTTCTGGAATCCAAATGGATTTTCGAAAAAATGTTCAATACTCACAGCCCAAAACTCATGTTCGTTGGCAGTCGCATAATCTCTGAAATAAAAATCATTGTGCGCTAAATTTACTTTCATATTGTTGAAAATGTCCTGAGCCTCTCTCCGATAGACATTATAAGCGAAATTGATGCCATTGTCGTGGATGTAGTTAAAATAAAAAGCATGAGCAAATTCATGCACACCCAGATTGATTTTATCGGTCGAATTGCAAATGCCATCCATAAAATCTTCCCACGAAAGCAACACAAGCCTTCTTGCACTGGTTTATCCTTTCAAATAGTTTTCTATATATGGAGTAGAATTTTTTAGGATAAACAACGATTGTATCATACATCTCCATCCAATAGTTGTTATACATGCCAAAGGTGATTTTGGCAATGGTAGCCGAGATTAAGATTTTTATGTCAAAGTAAATGTACATTCCATCGCGGTGGATAAATCGCTTTTTTCGTGAGATCAGCAATGTCATCTTTACAAAAGAATGTTTTTGGTTTTCGTCGAGAAAAGAAAAAAAGTAAATTCCAGATTCAGTAAGCTTTTGCAATTTTGGTATTCCGCATTGGTGTTATATCTGTAAGAAAAATACTTAAGAACTGAAAAAAAAGATGTACGTGAAGATTGCCATCACCGCACTTATGGCAATTAAGACGTTAATATCATCACTCATCGTCTTCATTATAATCCGCTTCGTGATGAAACTCGTTTTCGCAGAGTGTTTTCAAAGGTCCTAAATAGTAATTGTCCCATGCTAAATCGATTGCCTGCTCCGATTTTTCAGGAAAACCTTTATGTTGAAGCGAAAGAATGGTGAATCCATCTTCGTCTTCATCGAGCGTTAGAAAAACTTTTGAGAATTTTGGCCATTGCTCTTCTTTCCAATCCATCTCTATTTTTTCTTCCGTAACCAGACGGTTAATACCGATAATGCTACCTCCCCAAAGGGAAAAGTGGCCTCCAGTGCTTAAATCCATTTCGGCAACATCGCCAGTCCACGCGCTTATCCAACGTGTTTGCGTGAGTGCTTCAAAAACATTTTTTCGGCTTGCGGCAATGTGGACGGTTTTTTCAATAATGCTCATTTAAAATGAATAGTTAAGTTTGGTTTTTAAAAAGCGAAAATAAGGATCGATTTGAATAAGTCAAAAATTAAAATGTTGACCTGACTTTGTTGTTTTTGTATTTGAAACAAAATAAATGCACATGTAGGCAATTTAGTTCTCGGCTCGAACAGAAAATTCAATATGAATCGAATATAAAGCCTTTAACAATCTCTTTGCTTATTGACACATAATGGGATAACTTTATTGAAAAAATGTATCTTCGCAGCGTTTTAAAAGATGATGAAGTCCATTCAAATGGTTGACCTTAAAGGTCAGTACGAAAAAATAAAGGCAGAAGTTGATGCCGGCATACAGCAAGTGATTAATCAAACTGCGTTTATCAATGGTCCTGCTGTCAAAGAATTTCAAGTTGATTTAGAAAACTACCTCAATGTAAAACATGTGATACCCTGTGCCAATGGAACAGATGCTTTGCAAATAGCGATGATGGCGCTTGGTTTCAAACCCGGTGATGAAGTAATTACAGCAAGTTTTACCTATGTGGCTACAGCTGAAGTTATTGCATTGCTTGGCCTTACGCCGGTGTTGGTGGATGTGAATCCGGACACTTTCAATATTGACCCGGATGCTGTAGAGCGCGCCATAACAGACAGAACGGTTGCCATTGTCCCTGTTCACCTTTTTGGACAATGTGCTGACATGGATCGCATCATGGAAATAGCTCATAAACATCAAATCGCTGTTATCGAAGATACTGCACAGGCTATTGGTGCGGATTATCTCTCAAAAGATGGCAGCATTAAAAAAGCCGGAACGATTGGAACGATTGGCTGCACTTCATTCTTTCCTTCCAAAAATCTCGGATGCTATGGCGATGGCGGAGCTATCTTCACCAACGATGATAAGCTAGCCGACAAAATCAGAATGATTGCCAATCATGGGCAGTCTGTTAGATATTATCATGATGAAGTAGGAGTGAACTCCAGATTAGACAGTATTCAGGCTGCTGTTTTGAAAGTTAAACTAAAACACCTTGATAACTATGCTGAAGCACGCAGGTCATTAGCAGAGGCTTATGATGCAGCTTTAAGCGCAACAGGAAAATTTAAAACGCCTTACCGCGATCCCAAGTCAACGCACGTATTTCACCAATATACCATACAGTGCGAAGGTATTGATAGAGAAGATTTAAGAAAGTATCTTGAAGCGAATAATATACCTGCCATGATTTATTACCCTGTTCCGCTTCATTTGCAAAAGGCTTACCGAAGTGATAGATACAAAGAAGGCGATTTTCCGGTAACCGAATCGCTCTGTAAAAAAGTCATCTCCTTACCGATGCATACCGAAATGCAAGATGAACAATTGCAGCATATCATTAACACGATCAAGGAATACGTAAATAGTTTATGAAAAAAATTGCAGTAGTAGGCACTGGTTATGTTGGTTTGGTCTCGGGAACATGTTTGTCTGAAACCGGCAATAAAGTAATCTGTGTAGATATTGATGAGAATAAGGTTAAAAAACTTTCTAAGGGTGAATTGACCATTTATGAGCCACATCTCGATGTTTATTTTGAAAGAAACATCAAGTCGAATAGGCTTAGTTTTACTACGGATCTGAAAGATGCTGTAAAAGTTTCAGATATCATTTTTCTTGCCTTACCCACGCCTCCGGGAGAAGATGGATCAGCAGATCTTTCCTATATTTTAAATGTAGCCAACAAGCTTGGCCATCTGATAGGTGAAGGTGATTATAAGATTATTATTGATAAAAGTACGGTGCCGGTAGGCACAGCCGATTTGGTGCACAAAGCCATTAAAGCAAATGCAAAAGGAGAATTCGATGTGGTATCAAACCCGGAGTTTCTCCGCGAAGGTTTTGCGGTAGAAGATTTCATGAAGCCTGACAGAGTGGTGATCGGCACGTCGTCGGCCAAAGCCAGAAAAATACTGGAAGAGCTTTATCAGCCTTATGTAAGACAAGGCAATCCTATCATATTTATGGATGAGCGCTCTGCGGAACTTACCAAATATGCAGCCAATGCTTTTCTTGCCACGAAGATTACATTTATGAACGAAATAGCCAACCTATGCGAAAGAGTAGGAGCAGATGTGGATATGGTTAGAATTGGAATTGGCTCAGATGATCGAATTGGGAGAAGATTTTTGTTCCCCGGTATAGGATATGGTGGCTCATGCTTCCCCAAAGATGTACAAGCGCTGGAAAAATCAGCATCCGATTATAAATATGATTTTCAACTGCTAAAAGCAGTAATGGATGTAAATAAAAAGCAGAAACTATCGCTCATTCCCAAAATACATCAATATTTCGGGAAAGATTTGAAAGGTTTAAAATTTGCTGTATGGGGTCTGTCTTTCAAACCAGACACAGATGATATTCGTGAAGCACCTGCTTTTGAAATCATTGCCGAATTAATTTCGAAAGGAGCTCAAGTGAGTGTATTTGATCCGGAAGCTATGAAAAATGCCAAAAATGTGCTTAAAGAGAAGGTGAGCTATGCGAAAGACCAATATGAAGCACTGAATGATGCTGATGCACTCGTTATATGCACTGAATGGGCTGTTTTCCGCACACCGGATTTTGAGCAAGTGAAAAGTGGTTTGAAAAAAAATGTGATTTTTGATGGAAGAAATGTGTATCAACTTGAGCAAATGCGAAAAATAGGTATCAACTATTTTTCCGTTGGTCGCAAAACAATTAGAAAGAAAGGCTAATCATGGATATTGCAGGAAAAAGAGTATTAATCACCGGTGCAGCTGGTTTTTTGGGATCTCACCTTTGCGATCGATTTATAAACGAAGGCTGCTATGTAGTAGGTATGGACAACCTCATTACCGGTAGTCTGCGCAATATTGAACACTTGTTTAAGCACGAACGCTTTGAATTCTATCATCACGATGTATCAAAGTTTGTTTTTGTACCCGGCCAATTAGACTACATTTTACATTTTGCTTCTCCGGCAAGTCCGATAGATTATTTGAAAATCCCAATTCAAACCCTAAAAGTTGGTTCATTGGGCACACACAATCTACTTGGCTTAGCCCGAGTTAAGAAAGCCCGAATACTTGTTGCATCTACTTCAGAGATTTATGGCGACCCTACTGTGCATCCGCAGAATGAAGACTATTGGGGCAATGTAAACCCTATCGGACCTAGGGGGGTTTATGATGAAGCAAAAAGATTTCAAGAAGCCATCACGATGGCTTATCATACTTTTCACGGGCTTGAGACACGCATAGTGAGAATATTTAATACTTACGGTCCAAGAATGCGTCTCAATGATGGAAGGGCTTTGCCTGCATTTATGGGGCAAGCCTTGCGCGGTGAAGACATTACTGTGTTTGGCGATGGTAGTCAAACACGCTCATTTTGCTATGTCGATGACCTGGTTGAAGGAATTTACAGATTGTTGTTATCTGATTATCAATATCCTGTAAACATTGGTAATCCAGATGAAATCACTATCAAAGAATTTGCTAAAGAAATTATCAAACTCACAGGCACAGACCAAAAAATAGTGTACAAACCCTTGCCGGTTGACGATCCTAAACAAAGACAACCGGATATTACCCGAGCAAAACAAATTCTTGGCTGGGCGCCAAAAGTGAATAGAGCTGAAGGTTTGAAAATTACTTTTGAATATTTTAAATCACTTCCTGAAAAGGATATCCAACCGCTAACATTTACCTCAAATTAATGAATCAGAAATATTTTGCTCATCCAACAGCGGTGATAGATGAAGGCTGTGAAATTGGTGAAGGCACCAAAATCTGGCATTTCTCTCATGTGATGCCAAATTGCAAAATTGGTAACAATTGCAGTTTGGGACAGAATGTGGTGGTATCGCCGGATGTGATTCTTGGCAACAATGTGAAAGTGCAGAACAATGTGTCAATCTACACAGGTGTGATATGCGACGACGATGTTTTTCTTGGTCCTTCAATGGTTTTCACTAATGTTATTAACCCAAGAAGTGCAATTGTGCGTCGTGATCAATATTTAAAAACGCATGTAGGTAAAGGAGCAAGCATAGGGGCCAATGCAACGATAGTTTGCGGACACGACATTGGCGAATACGCCTTCATCGGGGCAGGAGCAGTTGTTACTAAAAATGTTCCACCCTATGCTTTGGTTGTGGGAAATCCATCGCGACAAACCGGGTGGATGAGTGAATATGGACATAAATTGAAATTTGATGAATCGGGTATAGCAGTATGTCCGGAAAGCAATGAAAAATATAAACTCGAAAACGGAACAGTATCAAAAATCAAATGATCAGCGGAGATAAAATAAAATTTGCTGTAATTGGGGCTGGACACATCGGAAAGCGTCATGCCGAAATGATTCAGCGCAACGATGAAAGTGAATTGGTCGCATTGGTAGATACCGCAGATGCCGATTCACTCAATGTAGGTCATTTTAATGTTCCTTATTTGCATTCATTGGAAGAACTATTTAGTTCAGACTTATCTGTTGATGTTGTCAATATATGCACACCAAATGGTCTACATGCCGAACATTCGTTAAAAGCCCTTGAGCACGGCAAACATGTGGTTTGCGAAAAACCAATGGGACTTTCTAAGGCAGAATGTGAATCAATAATTTACAAATCGCTGCAGATGTCGAAACAGGTGTTTTGTGTTATGCAAAACAGATATTCTCCACCTTCGGTTTGGATAAAGGAAGTTGTGCAAAACGGTATTTTGGGAGAAATATTTCTCGTTCAGCTCAATTGCTATTGGAATCGAGACGAGCGATATTATAAGCATGACTCTTGGAAAGGTAAACAGCGACTAGATGGTGGTACACTTTTCACACAATTTTCTCATTTTATTGATATCATGTTCTGGCTATTTGGCGATATCAAAGAAATAGAAGGAAAGTTTGCTGATTTCAATCATCAATCATTAACAGATTTTGAAGATTCTGGAATTGTTAATTTTAAATTCATCAATGGCGGAATGGGATCACTGAATTATTCCACATCAGTATGGAACAAGAATCTGGAGAGTTCAATTACCATTATTGGAGCCAATGGCAGCGTGAAAATTGGCGGGCAATACATGAACGAAGTAGAGTATTGTCATATCAAGGATTATGAAATGCCAAAGCTTGCAGAATCTAATCCTGCAAATGATTATGGAGCCTACAAGGGTTCGGCTGCAAACCATCATTACATTATCGAAAATGTGGTGGATACGCTAAAAGGCAGATCAAGTGCCACTACCAATGCCTTAGAAGGTCTAAAGGTGGTTGAAATTATAGAACGCATTTACAAAATTAGAGATCAAAAACTTAAACAAAAAAATGTCTAATATTTACGAAAAATTAATGAAAAAAGAAGCCAAACTCGCTTTGGTCGGTTTGGGTTACGTAGGTTTACCTATTGCTTTGGAGTTTGCCAAGAAAATTTCAGTGATTGGTTTTGATATCAATGAAGCCCGCATCGAAATGATGAAAAATAAAATCGATCCCAGTGAAGAACTTGATTCAACGGCATTTGAACATTGCGACATAGAGTTTACTTCATCCTTAGATGTATTGAAGAAGGCAAATTTTTTTATTGTCGCTGTTCCCACTCCAATTGATGAGCATAATTTACCCGATTTAAAACCGCTTTTGAGTGCCACACGAACTGTTGCTATGGCACTCAAGAAAGGTGATTATGTTGTTTATGAATCAACGGTTTATCCGGGTTGTACAGAAGAGGATTGCATTCCATTATTAGAAGAAATTAGTGGACTCAAATTTAAAGAGGATTTCAAAGTTGGCTATTCACCAGAAAGAATTAATCCTGGCGATAAGGAACATACGCTGCCCAAAATTATCAAAGTAGTAAGTGGTTGCGATGATGAGTCTCTAGATATCATCGCTAAAACATACGAAATAGTGGTAAAAGCCGGAGTGCATAAAGCACCATCCATAAAAGTGGCTGAAGCTGCAAAAATTATCGAAAACACTCAACGCGATTTGAATATTGCCTTGATGAATGAACTTTCCATCATTTTCAATCTAATGGGTATCAATACCTTTGATGTGTTGGAAGCTGCCGGAACCAAATGGAACTTCTTGAAATTTATGCCCGGTCTTGTTGGAGGACATTGTATTGGTGTTGACCCTTATTATCTCACTTATAAAGCAAAAGAAGTAGGATATCAGTCAAAAGTGATCACCGCAGGGAGAGTAGTCAATGATGGCATGGGACCATACGTAGCCGGGAAGATCATTAAAAAACTGGTTTCGCATCAGAAAGACATTCAAAAGTCGCGCGTGTTGGTGATGGGGGCAACATTTAAGGAGAATGTTTCTGATATCCGGAATTCAAAAGTGGCCGACGTAGTGAATGAATTAAAATCATTCGGTGTGACAGTAGATGTTGTTGATCCTTATGCGTCTAGCAAAGAAGTGGAGCACGAATATGGATTTGGATTAGTAGAAAAACCAGAAGGGAAATACGAAGCTGTAATCGTTGCAGTTAATCACAAAGATTATTTAACGCTTGATGAAAAATACTTTAAATCCATTACATCAGACAATCCGATCGTTGCAGATATAAAAGGTGTATTGAGAGGTAAAATAAATGAAATTACTTACTGGAGTTTATAAATTTGGCTGGAGCTGAAAAAATAAAGGTTTTAGTTACAGGCGGAACGGGCTACATCGGCTCGCATACCGTTGTTGAGCTTATTGAGCAAGGTTTTGAACCTATTGTAATCGACAATCTGGATAATTCATCCATCGATGTATTAGATCGAATCAAAGAGATCACTGGAGTATTGCCGTCTTTTTCTCAAATCGATTTGCTTAATCTAAGCAATCTGAGTCAATTTTTCAATCAACATAACGATATACAGGCTGTTATTCATTTTGCAGCACATAAGGCAGTTGGTGAATCAGTAGAAAAGCCTTTAAAATATTATCAAAACAACCTTACCGGTTTAATAAATTTGCTTCAATGCATGCAGGAAAAGCAAATCAAACAACTGGTATTTTCATCGAGCTGCACAGTTTATGGTGAGCCGGATAAGCTCCCTGTCAATGAAAATTCGCCTATCAAAAAAGCAACATCACCATATGGTAATACCAAACAGATAGGTGAAGAGATTATAGCAGATCAGGTAAAAGCATCTTCGCTAAGATGTATCGCACTTCGATATTTCAACCCTGTAGGTGCTCATGATAGCGGTATTATTGGTGAATTACCAAATGGTGTACCCAACAATCTGGTGCCATTCATCACCCAATCGGCTGCGGGACTAAGAGGCCCACTCAAGGTTTTTGGCAATGATTACAACACCCCTGATGGAACCTGCATTCGCGACTACATTCATGTATCTGATGTAGCTGAAGCACATATCTACGCCATGAAACGCATGTTGGCATCGCAACAAGAGCAAGCATTTGAAGTGTTTAATATTGGCACGGGCAAAGGCACAAGTGTTTTAGAAGCCATTAAAGCATTCGAAAATTCAACCGGAGTAATATTGAACTATACTATGGCTGAGCGCAGAAGTGGAGATGTAGAGAAAGTATATGCCGATACTTCTCTTGCCAACGAAAAACTAGGTTGGAAAGCCCAAAAGGATATTAATGAAATGATGAAAACAGCTTGGAAATGGCAAAATCACCTTAATACCATCATGACTCATGAGTAAAACAATCATTATAACCGGTGGCGCAGGATTTATTGGTTCGCATGTGGTGAGAAGAATGGTGAAAAACTATCCGAATTATCAAATTATCAATCTTGATAAACTCACCTATGCAGGCAATCTGGAAAATTTAAGAGATATTGAGCATTTGCAAAACTATCGATTTGAAAAAGGCGATATCACCGATGCCACTTTTATTAATCAACTTTTTAAGAACTATCAGCCTGATGCCATTATTCATCTTGCTGCCGAATCGCATGTAGATCGCTCGATCAGCAATCCGATGGAGTTTATCAATACCAACATCATTGGCACAGTAGTGTTGTTGAATGCCTGCCGCAGCTTTTGGAACGACAATTTCGATGGCAAACTATTTTACCACATTTCAACAGATGAAGTGTATGGTTCTTTAGGCGAAACCGGATTTTTTTATGAAACAACCGCCTATAATCCACGAAGTCCTTACTCGGCTTCAAAAGCAGGTAGTGACCATATTGTGAGAGCCTATCACCATACCTATCATCTTCCGGTGGTGGTTTCGAACTGCTCAAACAATTATGGTCCCAATCAGTTTCCTGAAAAGTTGATTCCATTGGCTATTCATAATATCAAGAAAAGAAAATCCATACCAGTATATGGCAAAGGTGAGAACGTGCGCGATTGGCTTTTTGTTATTGACCATGCGGCTGCGATAGATTTAATTTTTCATCAAGGGAAAGTGGGCGAGACCTACAATATTGGTGGCGAAAATGAATGGACTAATATTGATCTCATTCATTTGCTTTGCGAAGTCATGGATCAAAAATTAGGAAGGACTTCAGGCGAGTCAGCTTCCTTGATTACTTTTGTTAAGGACAGAGCAGGGCACGACCTGCGATACGCGATCAATTGCGATAAATTGAAAAATGAGTTAGGATGGAAGCCATCACTTCAGTTTCGCGAAGGATTGGAAAAAACAGTCGATTGGTATTTATCAAACGAAGAATGGCTGAACAATGTCACATCCGGGGCTTATCAAAAATACTATTTGGAACAATATCATCAAAGGTAAATGGCACTTCAATTTCCAAAATTTCATCAGCACGACCAACAGATTCAAGACGCTATCTTTTTGGTAACAGGGGGAGCGGGCTTTATCGGTTCTCATATCATTGATTATCTTATGCAATTTGGGGCCAAAAAAGTAATTGCATTGGATAATCTATGTGAAGGTCGCATGATAAATATTGAAGCACACCTCCATAATCCATCTTTCCAATTTGTCGAAGCCGATATTTGCGATGAACAGACGGTGATGAATATTATGCGCGAAGTGGATTATGTATCGCATCAGGCAGCATTAGGCTCGGTACCTCGTTCTATTAAGAATCCTATTGCAACCAATAAGGCCAATATTGATGGCTTTTTGAATGTACTCTGGGCGGCAAAAGAATGTAAAGTACGTCGAATGGTTTATGCCAGCAGTTCTAGCGTTTATGGCGATCATCCTGTTTTACCAAAAGTAGAGCATCAAATTGGCAATCCTCTATCGCCCTATGCGGTTTCCAAGAGAGTAAATGAGCTCTATGCCGAAGTTTTCTTTAAAACCTATGGCCTTGAAGTAATCGGGCTCAGATATTTTAATATTTTCGGACCCAAACAGAATCCCGAAGGACCTTATGCAGCAGTAATTCCCCTGTTCGTGCAAGCTCTAATGACCAATGAAGCGCCTTTTTTGAATGGTGATGGCTTGCAAACACGAGATTTCACTTTTGTAGAAAACGCCGTGCAAGCAAATATCAAAGCACTTTTCACAGCGCATCCCGAAGCAGCCGGGAAGGTCTATAATGTAGCCGTAGGAGAACGCATTTCTGTAAAAGAGATGTACGAAATTTTACGCAATTTTGCCGGGAGCAATTTACAAGCGAAACATCGTGAAGATCGGCCCGGCGATATCAGAGATTCCCTTGCCGATATTTCCGCAGCAAATCAATTCTTAGGCTATCAACCTGGCGTGAAAATGCGCGAAGGATTAAAACTTACTTTTGATTGGATCAAGCAAAATAGCTAACTTGCAACCCTAATGGGCTTTTTTTCTAATCTCTTCTCTTCATCAAAAAATAGCTTGCAAGATTATGCGATGCTCTCTACCGACATGCACTCGCATCTCATTCCGGGCGTGGACGATGGAGCACAAACGATAGAAGAGAGTATGGAGCTCATTAGAGCTTTATATGATCTAGGCTTCAGAAAACTCATCACCACACCGCATGTGATGAGCGATTTTTATAAGAATGATGAGCAGACTATTCTCGATGGATTGAAGAAACTCAGAGATGCTGTGGAAAAGCAAAAAATTCCCATCATCATCGAAGCTGCAGCAGAATATTATTGCGATGGTGCCTTTGAGCAGATTATAGGCCGCGATAAGCTTTTAACCTTTGGAGACAGGCACTTATTATTTGAGATTTCATATTTGCAAGCCCCCGAAAACCTGCAGAACGTCTTGTTCAAACTGCAGCTCGAAGGCTATAAACCTGTTCTTGCTCACCCAGAGCGATATCCATTTTGGTATCATAGTTTCGATAAGTATGAAGCATTGAAAGACAGAGGAATTATGTTTCAGGTTAATCTGGCTTCCCTTACAGGTTACTATGGCACAAGCGCTAAACGCACAGCAGAGCGACTCATTGAAAGAAATATGGTTGACCTTTTCTCCACCGATGTGCACAAAATGGCGCATATGCCACACTATAAAAAGGCATTGAAAGAAAAATGGCTTTCGCATGCTCTTGAATCTGGGGCGATTAAAAATCATCTTTTTTAGGCTGAATGAATAAAACCCGCATAGCTCCTACACCAAGCGGATTTTTACATCTGGGCAATGCTTACAATTTTATAATCACTCTGTTGTTTGCAGAAAAATATCAGGCAAAAATTTTTTTGAGAATCGATGATGCCGATCGGCAAAGATTCAGAATGGACTATTTGCACGATGTCTTCAACACGCTACAGTTGTTAGAAATTCGCATTGATGAAGGACCCAAAAATGCAGAAGAATTTCTATCTGATTACAGCCAGCAATCTCGGCACCATTTATACAACGAACTTTTATTTCACCTGAAGAATAAAGGAGTCCTATACCCATGCAGACTCAGCCGAAGTATGATGAATAAACATTTTCCAGATGGAATCTATCACGGGCAATTTAAAGAACAGGATCTGGATTTTGAAAACCCTGAAGTTGTATGGAGAGTAAAAGTTCCCCAAGGAACTGTGGTTCGCTTCCATGATCTCATTCAAAGTCAAGTGGAAATTAATTTATTCGAAGCGATGGGTGATTTTGTGGTGAGAAAAAGAGATCAATTTGCAGCATATCAGCTAAGTTCACTTGTTGACGACCAGTATTATGGAGTGAATTTAGTGGTTCGCGGCAACGATTTATTAACATCAACAGCAGCTCAGCTTTACTTGGCACAATTGGGTGGGTTACACTCATTTCTTGATATTCGATTTGCACACCATCCATTGTTAATCACCCCCCAAGGTGAGAAGTTATCGAAATCTGTAATCGGGCATCAAAGCATGAGTCTTTGTGAGCGCTACAGCTCAAAACAAGAAGTAATTAAGGCTATAAAAGAACAAGTTGGCGAAAGTGCCTTTCTCTCATATTAATGCGTAAACTTGCGCCCTTAATTACATTCGCAATAATATGCTCTATCTACTGCTGAGTATTCTTACCGCATCATCTTTAGTGATTATTTTTCGCTTGTATGGACTGTGGGGGATTCGATCCCGAGATGCCATTGTAGTCAACTATTTTGTTGCCGGATCCATGAGCTTGCTCACCAACAGCGATGGGACACCTTTCTTATCCGGTCCACAAGAGCCTTGGTTTTCTTATGCTATGATCATGGGAGTATTGTTCATTTCCATTTTCAATGTCATGGCGCTATCTGCCAACGTAATAGGTGTGTCGGTGACATCGGTAGCAAATAAAATGTCTTTAGTTATACCTGTTTTATTTGCCATCTTTTATCTCAATGAGTCATTGGGTTGGCTTAAAATTTCAGGACTTACTTTAGCAATTGCCGGAGTATATATGACATCGAAAACCGAGGGCAGAAGCGATGTAAAAGCTAGGTCAGCCTATCTGCTTCCTCTTATCGTATTTTTGGGCAGTGGTGTGATTGACACACTCTTCAAATACAATGAATTAAATACACTAGGTGACCACGGATTGAATGCCTTTTTAGCCTGGATATTTTACATTTCATTTTTTATTGGGCTCGGGCAATTGTACTATGCCAAAATTAAAACCGGTGAAACTTTTCAATTGAAGGCCATATGGGGAGGATTATTGCTCGGAATCCCCAATTTCGCTTCCGGCTTTTTTTTGGTAAAAACGCTTGCTGTACCGGGATTAGAAAGTTCAGTTATTTTTCCGGTAAATAACATGGCCATTGTTACCATTTCTGCCATGGTTGGCATTCTTTTCTTTAAAGAAAAAATGTCTAAATTTAATATCGCCGGTATTGCATTGAGCATTCTGGCCATCGCCATTATTGCCATTTCTGCTGGCTAGATTCGGCTTAATTCGTTATTTTATATTATTTTTGGCGCGTGGAAGGATTACTACTCGCAATTACTACCCCTGTTTTTGTTGTTTTCATTCTGGCTGAAATGATTTACAGCCATTATGCCAATCGCAAACTATACACCACCGGAGATACCATCATCAATTTGATGTGTACTTCACTCAATTTTATAAATGATTTGGTGTTTAGGGGGATTACCTTGGCCATCTTACTCTTTTTCAATGAATATTCCTTCTTTCATTTCGAAACGAAAGGAGCTTCATATTGGATTTTGTTATTCTTTGCACAAGATTTTGCCTATTATGTCTTGCATTATGTCGATCACTATTGCAGGTTTTTCTGGGCTACGCATGTCACACATCACTCTTCTCAAAAATTTAATCTTACCGTAGCCATTCGCTCATCGGTCTTTCAGCCCTTTTATCGCTTCTTATTTTACATTCCCTTAGCATTTATAGGATTTGAAGCGCTCGATATCGTATTTATGTATGCTGTTTGTCAGGTCTATGGATTCTTTGTGCACACGGAAACGGTAGGTAAACTCGGATGGCTGGAATATATTTTTGTCACGCCATCGCACCACAGAGTGCATCACGCATCCAATCCCAAATATCTTGATTCTAACATGGGCATGGTGCTAATCATTTGGGATAGAATATTTGGAACGTTTGTAGAAGAAGATGAAAATGAACCGGTTGTGTATGGTTTGACAAAGAATCTAGATGAGCAAACACCGGTTAAAGTGGTTTTTCATGAATGGGCGCAATTGTGGAAGGATGTCAAGAACGCACCTGACTTGAATTCAAAATTTATGTACATCTTAGGTCCACCGGGATGGAGCCACGATGGAAGTAAAGAAACATCAGTGCAGATGAAAATGGCATATCAAAACAAAAACACGATCTCTCTGTCACAAGACATCAATTCCAAAAGTAAATTGTGATATGCGCTTTGTTTTTCTGTTATGGGGTTTAGTTTTAAGCTTATCGGTAATCATGGCGCAAGAGAGAGCATTCGATTTACAGGGGCATCGCGGCGCTAGAGGAAATTTTCCTGAAAATTCAATTCCCGGCTTTATTCATGCAATTCAATGTGGTGTGAGCACATTGGAACTAGATATTGTGTTTTCGAAAGATTTGGATCTAATCGTATCGCATGAGCCATGGATGTCGTGCGAGATCTGTTTAGACCCAAGTGGAAACCCAATCCACTGCAACGACGATCGAAAATTAAACATCTTCATGATGTCTTTGGAAGAGATTCAGGCTTTTGATTGTGGAACTAAATTTCACCCACGCTTCCCTGAACAGTTAAAAATTAAAACGATTAAGCCCACACTAAATCAAGTGTTTGAAGAAATTGAAGCATTTTTAAAATTAAACCAACGTTCTGAAATACGGTACAATATTGAAATCAAATCCTATCCCGAGTGGGATGGAGTTTATCAGCCTACTATTTCAGTCATTTGTGAAAATGTTTTAGAAATATTGGGCAAATATAATTTAGCCGAAAGATGCGTCATACAATCCTTCGATTCAAGGGTAATTAAATATTTACATGGTAAACATGAGCACTTGGCATTTTTGATCGAGAAGCATTTCGAAATTCAGGATATCATTGATTTATTGGGCTTTTATCCTCAAATTTTAAGTCCACATTATTCATTGGTGGACGAGCAATTGATACAACATGCACAGATCAATAATTTTAAGCTTATCCCTTGGACTGTGAATGATAAAACATTCATGAAAAAAATCTATGAAATTGGCTGTCATGGGCTTATCACAGATTTCCCTTGTGATTTTAGTCGATGAACATTAAAATGTTAAAATCTGATGTAAGAAAGTTTTGTTTTAAAAAATATTTACATAAATTTGCATCTGATTGAAAAACAAAACCAGAGATTATATTATGAAATCAAACTTCAAACTTCTCGCAACTGTTGCTATCAGCATCTTAAGTATTTCATTATATGCTACAATTACCCCACCGCCAACACCGCAAGACGTTCCGCTTGATGGAGGTATGTTAGTATTACTTTCTGCTGCTGCTGGTTATGCTGCAAACAAAATGAAAAAAGGAAAGGCAGAAGAAGTTAGCGAATAAGTCTTGTGAAGATAGTCAACACCTTTCTTCTCAAATTATTTTTTCTAATCTCTTTCTATTTAATTTTCGACAATTACATTGTCGAAAATTTTCATTTTTTCAAAGCGCTTTGGCTAAAGGTATTTGGTTGGGGTAGGCTTTTTGTTTTAGAAGTCTCTACATTTCTCATCGAAACATTACACAACGGTAATGTAATCAAATCTAGAACCCACATTATGCTCGAAGGTTCGGCTGGTGTTTTTCTAGGTAATCCTTGTGTGGGTATAGGCTTAATTTACAGTGCCATAGCACTCATAATTGCTTATCCAGGCAGATTAATCAATAAGGTTTTGTTTGCAATACTTGGCACTTTCGGCATTCTCTTTTTAAATGCTATTCGAGTAGTTTATCTTGTTGTAACAGTTCATCACAATCAAAGTACCGATATTCAGAATCAACATGATTTTTTCAATTTTATCATTTATACTTTCATTTTTGTTTTATGGGTTGTTTGGGTATCGGTGGAGCAACGTATGAATAAAAAGAATAAGGACACTGCCCCGCAGCTTATGGAGAGTTAATCATGAGCGACTTACTACAAATTCGGGTAAGCCCTGAAATTGGCTATGATGCCGAAAAGTTGAGGCAGTTTCTTTTAGCCCATCACCAGATTAAAGCAGATCAATATTTTAAACTTGTTAAACGTTCGATAGATGCGAGAGGATTTGACATCAAGATAAATCTTTCCATTGACTTTTCAGAGAGTCCTTCAGGTGATGAAAGTCATGGTGCGTATTTCTCCCGGCTTCAGAATGTTAAACAAGCAGAAGAAGTGCATATCATTGGTGCAGGTCCCGCAGGCCTTTATGCTGCTTTGATGCTTATCGAATTAGGTTTAAAGCCCATTATTATAGAACGAGGTAAGGACGTAAGAGCCAGAAGACGTGATTTAGCCTTGCTAAACAAGCAGCACATTATTAATCCAGATTCAAACTATTGTTTCGGAGAAGGCGGTGCAGGCACCTATAGTGATGGTAAACTCTATACAAGGTCGGTGAAGCGGGGCAATATCAAGCGTATTTTGGAAATCTTCTTTGCGCATGGTGCAAAACAAGAAATTCTGATTGATACGCATCCGCATATTGGTACAAACAAATTACCGGGAATCATCACTTCCATGCGGGAGACGATAATTGCTCATGGAGGAGAAGTCCACTTTGAAAAGAAACTAGATGACTTTGAAATAGTTGATAATAAAATAAGAAATTTACTTCTTTCGGATGGCACAAAGATTCCTGTAAATCAAGTTATACTGGCTACAGGCCATTCTGCCAGGGATATTTTTCATTTGCTTCATCGGAAAAATATAGCCATTGAATTTAAACCATTTGCTTTAGGATTAAGAATAGAGCACCCACAGGATTTAATCGATCAAATTCAGTATCACTGCGATTCACGGGGAAATTATTTGCCCCCTGCAGCATACAGTCTTGTATCGCAGGTCAATCAAAGAGGGGTGTTTTCATTTTGCATGTGCCCGGGCGGTATTGTGGCGCCATGTGCCACAGCTCCCGGAGAGGTGGTTGTAAATGGATGGTCGCCATCGAAACGAAACAACCCTTTTGCCAATTCCGGCATTGTGACGGAAATACGCTGGGACGATGTGAAATCATTTCAAAACGGTAGTCCGCTTTCGGGCTTACAGTTTCAAGCTGCTATTGAACAGTTGGCTTGTCAATC
The DNA here is from genome assembly GCA_046294625.1 of Flavobacteriales bacterium. GTDB lineage: Bacteria > Bacteroidota > Bacteroidia > M30B66 > M30B66 > JBKBKN01. The sequence goes on along the minus strand of JBKBKN010000009.1, from coordinate 46,892 downwards.
TGCCGGGGGAAATCAAACGGCACCGGCACAGCGATTGGTTGATTTTGTAGATAACCGTTTATCCTCCAGTTTGCCCCAAACAAGTTATCAGCCTGGTATAGCATCTGTAAGGCTTAAAGAAATCCTGCCTGATTTTGTAAATGCTTCATTGAAACAAGCGTTCAAAAACTTTGGCAAAAAAATGAAAGGATACTATACCAACGAAGCTGTGCTGCATGGAGTTGAATCACGAACATCATCACCAGTGCGAATACCGCGCGATGCGGAGCACCTTCATCACCCTCAGATTAGTAATTTGTATCCATGCGGCGAAGGTGCAGGCTATGCGGGTGGAATTGTTTCAGCGGCTATGGATGGACAGAAAATAGCAGAAAGAATAGGAATAAAACTGAATAAATTTGGCGACTACCATGCGTAAACCCTTTTTTAGCATCATTATTCCGGTATACAACCGTGGCAGTTTGATTGAAAACACCATCAAAACTACACTTGGTCAGACCTTTACGGACTTTGAGATTATTGTTATCGACGATGGCTCTAAAGACAATACTGCCGAAGTGGTTCAGCGCATAAAGGATGAGAGGCTTAAGTATTATTATCAGGAGAACGCCGAAAGATGTGTTGCACGCAACAACGGAATTAAATATTCCCAAGGCGAATATCTTATTTTTCTCGACAGCGACGACTTTTTCGATGTCACATATTTAGAAGAGTTGTATCGATTTATTCTCCAATTAGATGATCAAAAGTGCTTGATAATTTCCCATGCCAGAATGGTTTATATTACTTCGGAAGGGGTTAAAAAGATTGAACCAGACTATAACCCTATAGAAACAGGTAAGGAACTGGAGTATTTTTTATTTCACCCTATTGCAACTTCTCGAATGTGCCTCCACCGACAGGCTGCTGAAGAGTTTAAGTTTGACCCAGATGTGCTGATTGTAGAAGATCAGGTGCTGACATTGAGTGTGGCGACTAAATATAAAGTATATCAATTTAAAAAGTATTTGGTCAACTACTCTATCCATGGCGATAACTCTGTTGATTTGTCCAAAAATCCATACATCAAAAGATTGCAAGGCTTGCGAAAATTGTTTTATAATCCTCAATACGCTTACGTTCAAAAACTTGTGAAAAAGAAGGATCGTAATTTCGTTTTAGCCCAGTGCTATTTCAATATTTCAAGAGCTCATTTGAGCAATCATGAAAAATGGAAGTCTATCATACCATTGCTGATGTCAATTTATTACAAAATCAATTATCGAAATAAGGAACGTTTACATATGCTTCTTTTGCAATGGTAAATCTTTGAAGAATGCATCAATGTAATGTGTTTAGCAGGAAGTAATACCTATAAGTGCTCCATCAAATATCGGCTCACCGTACGCATTAGGTGAATACGGTCTTTGCCTCTCACATTGTGTTCATGATCAGGGTAGATCATATAATCGATTAAAATGCCATCATTGATGGCTTGTTTTACCAATTCCTGACTATGCTGCCAAACCACCACAGGGTCAACTGTTCCGTGAATCAGCATAAGTCTGGCTTTCAGATTTTTAATTTGCGCTAAGAGTGAGCTTTGTGCATAACCTTCGGGATTCTCTTCAGGGGTATCCATGTAGCGTTCGGTGTACATTACTTCATACATTTTCCAGTCAATTACCGGACCACCAGCCACACCAGCTTTGAACGCATCAGGATATCGGCAAAGCATACTTACGGTCATAAACCCGCCATAACTCCAGCCATGCACCCCAATTCGGGAAGCATCAACAAAATCTTGTTTTTTTAGATACTCCAATCCTTTAATTTGATCGTCTATCTCCACATCGCCAAGGTGACGGTGAATATGCTGGATAAAGTTTTTGCCTCTGCCAGAGCTGCCTCTATTGTCTAAGGTGAGAACCACATAACCTTTCGATGCCATAAACACCATCCAGTTGTTTGCGCCCCAAAGCCATTTGTTGGTAACCATTTGGGCATGTGGCCCACCATATACGTAAATGATTACCGGATACTTTTTACCTTCCTTCATGTTGGCCGGTTTAAATAGCCGTGCGTTGAGTGTGGTGCCGTCATCGGCTTTGAGTTTTATTAACTCGGGCCGGGGTGAAGTGTACTCGGCTAATGGATCTTTTGCTTCGAAGATATTGCGCAGCGTTTTGCCATCAGATTGATGCACGCTAATGGTTCTTGGGATGTTATGCGATGTGAAGTTATCAATAAAAAATCCATTGTGAAGGTTTACCAGCACACTGTGTGTGCCACTTTCTGGAGTTAGTAATTGTATTTTACCTTTTTCAATATTGATTTTGATTAGTTTGCGGTCTAAGCCATCGTTGTCGGTGATGGTGGCATACACATGCTGTGATTTTTTATCAAAACCATGAAAATCGGTTACTTCATAATTGCCTTTGGTGAGTTGACGGTGAAAGGTTCCATTTACATCGTAAACATATAAATGATTGAATCCATCACGCTCACTTTGAATAATAAACCTGTTTTTAGAATTTGGAATAAATGTAATAGGATGCATCGGCTCCACCCACTCATTGTCTTTTTCGGTATAAATTGTTTTGATGAATTTACCCGTTGAAGTGCTGTAAGCATTGAGCTTCATTTGATTTTGTGCTCTGTTAACCAACGCAATGTAAATTTCTGTTCCTGCCGGATCCCAAGCAATGTTGGTCAGGTATTGCTCTTTAGGTTCACCGGTTTCAAGATAAATGACTTGTTGGCTTGCTATATCATAAACACCTACTGTTACATGATGGCTTTTCTGTCCGGCCATGGGATATTTAATCATTTTGCTTGAACCTGGAAACCCATCGAGATAGAGGAGGGGATAGTCCGTCACCATGCTTTCATCCATTCGATAAAAGGCCAGTTTATCACCTTTATCACTCCAGAAAGTACCTTTGTTTATGCCAAATTCATTACGGTGAACTGCCTGGCCGAAAACGATAGTTTTATTAATTTCTTTACTGATGGCGAACTGTTTGTTTTTGGTATTTACAAAAAGATTGTTGTCGATGGTGTAGGCTACAAAATTCAAATTTGGGGATATATCAAGGTTTTCGGCATTTTCTGGAACTTCAATTAATTTTTCCACGACCTTGCTCAACAAGTTGTATGAATACAAGACTTGCTTGAACACAAAGGAAAAAGTTTGATTATCAAGAAAATTCAGTTCAGGAATGCGCTTTAAGTCCGGATGCAGCTGTTTGGCTTTGAGCAGGGTATCGATTTTGTTGGTCTTGCTATGACCGGCCAAGAGGTAATCTTCTCCTTTAATCATTTCGGTATAGCAATATCGCTCATCATGAGGAATCCATTGCAAGCTCCGCATATTAGCAGGTAAAAGTTGAAAATTGCCAACTGCATCTTCTATGGTCAATTCTTTTTGAGCCGTCAGAAAAGAAGGAAATAAAAGAAAAAGTGCGATAGTTTTTGTCAAGACTAATTTAAAGGAGCGCAACATCGGATTACGTGTTTTAAAATCGCGCAAAGGTAATGTTTTAAACAGATGCATTAGATGTAGAAGTCCTTTGTCAGCGCCTTAAAATCATCGCTATAATCATGTCTTATCCCGGATTCAATGGTTAGGCTGTTTACGATGATAGTTTGTGCCATTTTTGAAAATTCCATTAGGATTCGTTTCGGCGGTTTTCCGGAAGCAGGATAAACAGTGGTCTTTCGTACCACATGTAATCCGATATTTTGTAAAAATTGCAGAATTTTATTCTCATGTCCAAATGGGAAAATTATGCCACATTTACCCGAATCACTAAGCAACTTATAGCAGCTATCGATCAAATTTTCATAGTTTAACGAAAACTGTTGTCGCGCTAACTTTCTATTGTCTTTCGTCAATGTAGATGATGATTCGAAGTAGGGTGGATTACAAATAATGTATTCGAAAAGCTGCTTATTTTCATCTACAAAATTCAGTAAATCCTGATGAACGATTTTAATTCTATCTCTGAAAATAGAACGTTCAGCATTTTCATTTGCCTGTTTAGCAGCAGCAGCGTCTATCTCTATGCCGATTATTTGGGCATGGCTTCTTTGTGCACACATGAGTGCAAGCAAACCTGTTCCTGATCCAATATCGAGTATGTTTTTAGCATCGCTGCAGTTGGCCCAAGCACCTAGCAAAACGCCATCAGTGCCCACTTTCATGGCTGTGTTTTCTTGATGAATAGTAAATTGCTTGAATTGAAACCAACTGTTAGGCACTTGCGACTTAACTTAAATAGACCTCAACTAAGCCTTTAGGCAAATCAAAATACAGCGCTTTTTCCTGACGGTCTGATTTTACAAAGAAATCGTCCACTAGGGGTATCAGAATTTCTTTACCATAATAATCCAGTTGAATGATGTCTTGTTGCTTTCCTTCAATTACATCCTTTACAACGCCAATTTCCCCTTGATCCTGATCAATTACTCTCCATCCGATAATTTCATGGTAATAAAATTGATTTTCTTTCAATTCAGGCAAAAGACTGACATCTGCATATACTGTTTTTCCACAAAGCAATTCTGCTTCTTCGGTTGTGTGGATGTCTTCCAGTTTAACGAGAAATTCATTACTGCGTTGTGCATGAATTTTAGAAATGAAAAATGGAACCAATTGATTGTTGATGTCAACAAAAATTGATTCCATTTTTAGATAATTCTGAGGTTTGTCGGCATCTATGGACAAAATCAAAGAGCCGTCAATTCCTGACTTCTTGACAAAGTATCCCAATTCAAATACATTGTCTCGATTGGTCATATTGATTATTATCCCTTGTTTTCTTCAGGAGCTTCTTCTGCTGCAGTTTCGGCATTTGGAGCTGCTTCAGTTGCTTCACCAACAGCCGGAGCTTCTGCTACAACTTCTTCACTTGCTTCAGCTGGAGCTTCTTCTGCTACTTCTTCAACAACAGGAGCAATTTTCGCAGCAATTGCAGTTGCACGAGCTTGATTTTTCTCTGTTTCAGCTTTCATTCTTTCGGAATAGCTTTGCTCTTTTGAAGTGGCAAGTTTCTTTATCTTTCCTTCGATTTTTGACTGTTTTTCTTCTAGCCACTTTTCGAATTTAGCTTGCGCCTGCTCTTCGGTCATAGCGCCTTTGGTTACACCTTTGTCAAGGTGGAGTTTCATCATCACACCTTTGTAGCTCAGAATAGCTCTGGCTGTTTCAGTAGGTTGTGCTCCGTTTTTTACCCATTGCAATGTTTTCTCAAAGTTGAGATCAATGGTTGCAGGATTCGTGTTTGGATTGTAAGTGCCCAGCTTCTCTATAAATTTCCCATCTCGAGGTGCACGACCATCGGCAATCACGATATGATAGAAAGGATATCCTTTCTTACCATGTCTTTGTAATCTGATTTTTACTGGCATTAATGTAAATTTTTAAATATGTTTTAAGGGCGGCAAAGATAGTGATATTATCTTCAGAAATACAAGCTTCTTAATGTCAATTTTTTTAGGCATTGCGCAGGCTTTAAAAAATCACTAGAATTAGCAATTGAATCGACCGGTAAACTAGAATAGATTTGCTGCTGAAAAATAACTACCACCATCATGAAACCTAAACTTAAACAAATTCTTGCAGGAGTTATAATACTCTCTGTACAAGCCATCATTGGGCAAAATTTTACGTACGAATGGGCTAAATTTATTGGAGGCTCATCGACCGATGTCGGCACACACATAGCTGTTGACAACAGCGGAAACGTGTACACAGCCAGCTGCTTTTTTAATACCATGGATGCAGATCCAAGTCCATTAGGTGTTTTCAATATCACATCAGCTGGCGATTTTGATATGTTTCTGCAAAAACTTGATGCATCCGGCAATTTTGTTTGGGCCATAAGAATCGGATGTAAAGGTTATGATGAGTTCACAAGAATAGCTATTGCCCTAATGGCGATATTGTTGCAGTAGGCACTTTTTTTGGTATGATATATTTTGATGCGGGAGCAGGAGTGAATGAAACAATTTCAGCTGGAGGCTCGGATATTGCAGTAATGCAGTTCAATTCAAACGGAAATCTGCTTTGGGTGCAAACGATTGGCAGTATTGAAAATGAAGTTTCTACTGAATGTTCGGTAGATAACAATAAAAGAATTTTGGTGTCCGGAGTTTTTAGGCCTCAATGCACTTTCACACATTCTGGTAGCTAATTTACCAAGACAGCTCAAGCAACCAACGACGTGTTTATGATGTGCTACAGCGGCGATGGCTCACTTGTTTGGATAAATACCTTAAATAGCGCTGCAAGTATTCAATCGAGATCATCGGCTTTGGATGCCAATGGCAATGTAATCGTTGCGGGTCGATTTTTAGGTAAGGCTATTTTTGGATCCGGACTTGCTGATATACCCATCGTGAGCAATGGCGGAAGTGACATCTTTGTTTTGAAACTCAATCCAAAAGGTAACTTAATTTGAATGAGATCTTATGGCGGGGCATCAAACGAGGAAGTTTACAAAATCACTACAGAAAATCAAAGCAATGTAATCGTTAGCGGATATTTTTATTCAGATACCGGTTTGGATCCGGGTCTGGGTGTTGTCACTTTCCCGGTGAGTGGTGATGACGATTGCTTTATTCAGAAACTTAACTCTAGCGGTAATTTAGTGCGGGTGCGTCAAATAGGTGGACCTACTTTAGAAAATACCTATGACGTTTATTGTAATTTGGATGTTGCCGTGTATGTGGTTGGTGATTTTTTTGATACTGTAAATTTTGATCCCGGTTCAGGTGTGTTTAATTTAACCAGTGCAGGTAATAATGATATTTTCACGTTAAAATTGAATAGTGCGGGAGAATTTGTGTGGGTATATAAAATTGGGGCTAATTTTAGTAAGGCAGGCTATGCCATACATATGGATTCGGATAAAAATGTTTATACCACCGAAACATTTTCAATTAATGTGGATTTCAATTCCACATCTGGGGTTCAGTTTTCGGGTTCTGCTCAGGTATTCGATGTATTTACATTAAAGATTGGTCAGTCCTGTAATTTTCTCGTTATTTCTACTCTTAATCTTAGCAATACATCTGTTTGTGTTCGAGAAAACATTACTGTAGAAGTAAATGGTCAGCTCAATGGTGCCACGGAGTGGGTATTAAGTGTAGGCAATTGTTTGGCCGGAACTTCACAAACATCGATTGATGGAGTGTTCCAAATCACATCAACTGAAACTGCAACCTATTTTGTGAGAGAAATTTGAGGAGGTGTTCCATCAAACGATAAGTCAACCAGCACTTCTGCTCTGGTGCAAGTCAACCCAAGTTATGTCTTTAATGAATCCTTTCTAATCGGTGCAGGTAGTAATATCACCCTGCCCGATGGTTCAGTATTTAATAATGTGCAAGAAAGTTTTGTGAGAATAGTAGAATTGAACTCCATCAATGCTTGTGACAGTATTATTAATTATTAGGTGGATGTGATGACTTTGCCGTCTTCTTTTGAAATTTCCGGAGATACTGTTTTCTTTTTACAGTATAGCCCCAAAGGATAACAATACAGTGTTTTAGATTGCAACAATGCCTTTGCTCCCGTTTTAATTGACGAAATTTCCGGTCAGTTTGGAGCATTTTTATTGCCGGGTTCGGGAAGTTACGCGACCTTAGATCAATACAATGGGCCTGTTGCATGTGTAGATACTTCAAATTGCCAGACTGTGCTTAGCAATGGAATGGTGGATTTTTCAAAAACGACTATTTATCCAAACCCTTTTACAAATCAGTTAATCATTAAGGATATAGCAAGTGATGTTCAAAGGCTTGAAATTTTTAATATTTCCGGTCAATTAATTCATAGTCAAAATGTTAATCATTGTGATTTGATTATTGGTGAGTTGTATAATATCCTGATAGGGCTTTATCTAATATAACTGTCGGGCAATAATCGAAAGGTATCTAAGGTAATCAAACAGTAAATTTTAAGCCCCGGCAAAGGGGCTTTTTTTTTAGCATAAAACAGTCATCTTTGTCAGAATAATAAAGCGCGAACATGCTATTGAAGAATCTCAAAGTAATCGAACTTTCGAGTGTTTTGGCCGGACCATTAGTGGGGACTTTTTTTGCAGAATTGGGTGCCAAAGTGATAAAGGTGGAAAACAAAAGGACTGGCGGCGATGTTACCCGAACCTGGCGTTTACCGAGCGAAAGCCCGGATAATCCGGTTTCAGCATATTACGCATCGGCTAATTTCGGCAAAGAGTGTCTTTTTTTAGATTATTCAGTGGATGATGACTATCAGTTGCTCATTAAACTAGTTAAAGATGCAGACATTGTTTTGGTGAATTTCAAACCGGGCGATGCCGAGAAATTTAATTTGACTTATCAGGATTTGGAAAAAATTAAACCTGATTTGATTTATGCAGCTATTACAGGATTTGGTGAAGATGATCCGCGTATTGCTTTTGATGTTGTTCTACAGGCAGAAACCGGATTTATGTCTATGAATGGTGAACCGGAAAGCTTACCGCTCAAAATGCCCTTAGCCATGATCGATATTTTTGCGGCTCATCAACTCAAAGAAGGAATTTTGTGTGCGCTTATTGAACGCCAAGTAAGCGGAAAGGGCGCGCATGTGAAGGTTTCGTTGTTTGATGCCGCTGTAACTTCATTGGCTAATCAAGCGGCCAACTTTCTAATGAATCACCATGATCCGAAAGCAATTGGTTCCATACACCCCAATATAGCTCCTTATGGCGAATTATTTAAAACAGCGGATCATCATTACATTGTATTGGCTGTGGGAAACGATAAACAGTTTGCTCAATTATGTAAAGCACTTGGTGCTCAGGAGCTAATGAAAAATCCTAAATTTTCCAGTAATCCACAAAGAGTGGCTAACAGAAAAGATTTGCACGAACAGCTCAAAAGCTATTTCACTCATAGAGCTACAGTAGAGTTAGAACGATTATTGTTGCAGTATGCAGTACCATTTGGGCGGGTGCGAAATTTGAATGAAGTTTTTGAACTTGATAATGCAAAAAAACTCATCCATAGTCATACAATTGATGGACAAGAATGCCTCACTATTAAAACTATCGGCTTTAGTCTTGAGTGAAGTTCATCAAATTTTCATGAATTTTTAAGGAATAGCCCATGACTTCACCTTTTTTGGGAATTGCTTTGCGTGCAATTGAAGTAGCTTTGCTATGAGAAAAAAATTATTGCAACATGCAAAAACCTAGCGCAGACCTGTTATTGAATCTGGAGAGTAAGCTAAAATCTGCCAACATTCGATCACCTTATTTACGAGCAACGATTGGACGCAGTCGCGGACGTGTAGATTTACATTCTCTTAACTTACTGACCGAAACCAAAGATTTTGCCCAGATTTTTTTAAATAAACTCACTGAAGAAGACCAGTCGGGAGTTTTAGAACTCGAAGTTAGAATTCAATCTGCTTGGGCATCAAAGTGCTCTGAAGAAGAAAGATTTCAAATGGATGTGCTGATGCAACGCATGCACCATATTCATTTCGATCAGGAAGAAGATTTTCTGGAGCACGGAACACGGAGTTTTGGATTCGGCTATCCGCTCATTGCATTAAGAAGCAAGCAGGATCGAAAGAAAGTAATATTGGCACCTTTGTTTATCTGGAGTTTAGATATTCAACCATTAGCCAATAATCATCACGCCTTTACGATTAGCCGTAATGAAGAGCATGCCATTGTGATGAATCCGCAACTTTCCGCCTTCTTACAACAAGATTATGGTTATGTTTTAGAGCACATTCCCGATCAGTTTTTAGAAAACGACTGCCTTTCTAAAGAAGAAATTTCAAAACTCATTCAGGATTTGAAAGGCTTGATGAATGCCTTGCATGTCTATCCAGAAGAAGGGATAGCGCCTATTCGTGATTTTGCATATTACGAGCGCATGCTCGAAGACCAGCCATTGATCTTTGAATCAGGAATTTTTTCGCTTTTTAAGTCCAACAAGGAGAGCATTGTCGAAGACTACATGAAAATACTGAATGGATTGGACGACATGATTTTTGACTCCCCTGAAATTTACCGTCCCTATCAGGAAGACTATTTTTCGGCCGTGCCATTGGACCCTAGTCAGGAAAAGATTCTTCGAAATATTACTGAACATAAGCAAGTCATCATTCAAGGCCCACCTGGAACGGGTAAAAGCAATTCGCTCACCGGCATCATTCTCAATGCTTTGGAAAATAAGGCAAAGGTTTTGGTAGTGTGCGAAAAGAAAACAGCGCTTGAGGTGATTTACGATAACCTCACGGAACGAAATCTGGACGAGTTCTGTATGGTGATAGATAATGTGAACAGCGATCGACAGCGCTTTGTGAAGGCTATGCGCGATCGCTTCGACGAGCGGAGATATGTGCAGGCAAGCATCAGAAGCATGATTGAGTATGGCAACAGCAAGGTGCAATTCAATGAATTTTACAAGCGATGCAATACCAAATATGGTAATCTATTGAGCAAAGTTTTAGGCGATTTGAGCTGGAAAGATTGCATTGGCAATTATCTTCGTGCCAAGCGTTTATCATCGGATGAACAACAGTTGCATTGGGAAGGCAAAAAATTAAAAATATCTGCAGAAGAATTCTTCAAAGGGCTCAATACGATTAAAGAAGCTGTGCACTTGAGCACTTCATTACCAGTGCACAAATGTGCTTTCGATCAGCTGAAGGATGAGCTGTTTGTTCGTCAGGTGAGCACAGTGGCTTTGCGGGAATTGGAATTGAAACTTGTGCAGTTGTATCATTCGGCTATGCTAATAGATGAACAGTGGAAACAATGGAGAAACCGACTGAGCGATGATGACATATCGAAAATGATTAATCCATCGTTTGTCGATAAACTTATTCTCTTATTCAATAAAGAGAAAAAGCAGGAAAAAGCAGTGCTTGAACAATTGATGGAGGCTACTTCCTCTCAATTGAGTGAATGTGGTGAATTATTTCAGATTGCACAAATCGATCAGAATTCGGCTATTTCTCTGGCCGAACAGAACGTCATTATGTGTAACACACTTAGTGAAATTAAAGAATGCAAAGAAAAACTTAGAGGCTATTTCGAATGGCGTCATTATTACCTGAGCAGGGAGAGTGCATTTGAAAGAGACTTATTGGATGCTTTGCTGGAGCACGATCCGGATCAATGGGAGCAAGTTTATCGCCGATGGTATTTCAATGAAGTATTACTTCAAAAAGAAACAGAATTGGTTGAATTTCCAATAGATGAAAAAGACCTGAATAATCTTGAGCTGCTCGACCGTCGCATCAATGTTCAGCAATTTGAAGCTATACGCGATATATGGTACAGAAAACAAAGGGAAGTGATGCATAACAGAACGCTACAAAGCGTGCGTCTTTCATTCAACCTGCGTGGAAATAAATCGTTTACCAAACGCAATTCACTCCGGCAGCTGATGCACGATGAGTTTGAACTGATTACGTCGTTTTTTCCAGTTTTGTTGGTCAATCCATCGGTATGTTCATCTATGCTTCCATTGCAAAAAGGGCTTTTCGATTTGGTGATATTTGACGAAGCCAGTCAATTGCGCCTTGAAGACACTTTTCCCGCCTTGATTCGCGGGCGTTTTCAGGTGATTAGCGGCGATGTGCATCAGATGCCACCATCTAATCACTTCAGCGGGGGGGCAAATGCAATAGCCAATAAAGCATTAGAAGAACTGGAAGAGGATGTGGTTTTTGCAGAAGTAGAATCCTTGCTAACCTATGCCACTAATGCAAATTTTGAGTTTAACTACCTTGACTTTCACTACCGCTCGTTGCATCCTATGCTGATTGATTTTTCAAATGCTGCATTTTATAACAAAAGACTTGTGCCCATGCCGCCCACATCGGACATGAAGCCCATCGAAATGCGTGAAGTTGGTGGAATATATGCCGATAACACGAATCCCGGAGAAGCCGAAGAAATACTCAGAATTCTATTTGATGAGCTTGAACCTGATGAGCAAGGCGTTTATCCATCCGTAGGTATTGCTACTTTTAATATAAGCCAGCAAAGATATTTATGGGAAAGAATATGGGACTTGGCTGATACCAATGAAACGGTTCGCCAAAAATTAGCCGGACTAGAAGCCAGTGGTTTTTTTATTAAAAATTTGGAAAATGTTCAAGGTGATCAAAGGGATATCATCATTATTTCAACCACCTTTGGTGTGAGACCTGATGGAAAGTTTATTCAAAATTTTGGTCCAATAAATCAAGATAAGGGCTACAAGCTGCTCAATGTGATAGTGACCCGCGCCCGAAAGAAAATTTATTTGGTCACATCGATTCCTTCAGAATTCTATAGCAATTACCGTGATGACATTATCACCAAAGGAAATACCGGTAAAGGAATTTTTTATGCCTATCTGAACTATGCTAAATATTGTGATCAGGAAAACGAAACCGCACGATTGGAGCTGCTTGATTTTCTAATGCAGGATCGCAAAGAAGAGCGACAAGAAACGCGAAAAGCGAGTAATTTTCTCACTGAGTCAGTTTTTGAAGAAGAAGTTCTAGAACGATTACTGGAAATTGTTCCTTCATCGCGCATCAAAACACAGTTCCAATTAGGCGGATTTCGATTAGATTTTGTTGTGCTTAGCGAATTGGGGGAACCTTCGGTGGTGATAGAATGTGATGGAAAGACTTATCACAGCAGTAAGGTGGCTTATCGGTACGATTTGCACCGCCAAAAAATTCTTGAAAGACATGGCTTGAAAGTTTATCGAATTTGGTCCACCAACTGGTGGCGTGATCAAGAGCGGGAAGTGAAGAAATTGCGGCTCTATCTGGAAGAAGAAGGGGTGATGGAATTGGTTTAGTCTTTTCATTCTAGGCTTTCTGCATATAAATAAGTGCTTTGCCATGAATCAGAGGGGCGGGAGAGGTACCATGCACGACCACCTTTCACTTTCACATGACTTGGATAGCGCATGCTCAGGAAACCGGCAAATGAAATTTCAACTTTTGTATTAATGATGATGCGGTGCAGTGACTTTTTGCCGTTTTTCATTCGCAAAGCGTAAAACTCGCCAAACTCATCGTCGAACACGATTTCCTGTTTAAAGCCATCATTTTTGTGAAATTGCAGGTGATGTTTGCTCAGCAAGGAACCATTGCGCATAAAAATGAACAGACTGTCTTTGTTAAAGTCGAACACTAAATGCCGATCGTTGTGGAAGAAATAGGGCGCTTTTGTTTCTTTAAACCAAATATTGTTGGCAAATCCGGTGTAATGGGCAGCAAGATCGTAACGACTTTCTCCGGTTTTGTATTCTAGCCGTTTCATGTGATGACGCTCGCGTGTGGAAAGAAACGCATATTCGCTGTGGTATTGCTCATAATAAAAATCATGTTTAACAGCATATAGTGTGTCCTTGCTTTGTTTGCTGCGGTCTATCAGATAATACTCAAACCAAGGTTTTTGACGAAATTGATTGTTGAGTGTGATATTATTTTCATCAGCCTGATTGATAAAATTGTGCAACCACCAAAAGTCATCGAAATTGATGTCTCGTAAGCTTAAACCATTTTGATCGTAATAGATTTCTTTAGCTGATTTTTCAAATACCAGATAGCAAATCTGCAAGGCATCTTTGAAGAGTTTGATCGGTTTCTCATCAAGTTTGAGCCCGTAAATTTTCATCCCGTCGAGCGTACGCAACTCAAGGAAATATTGTGGGTTTTTGCGACTCTTGAGAATGGTCAGTATCCATTTTCTGCTGAAAACAAAGTCTTCCACATAGTATTGATTATTACCAATGATGGTGTCGGGCGGAGATTTACCTCGAATTTCAGTTACCGGTAGTTGCATCAATCTTTCACGCATCACTATTTTGATGGTGGTGTCGTTCTTTAAGTTTTTCAATGAAACAAACTGATCGAGATAAGCGATGTGGGAAAGTTTTAGTTGACCGATATCGTGATTGCATTTTTCTTTCCATACGATAATGCCCGATTTGTCGGAAGTGGAGAATACTATGTTGTTAACGGATAGTGTGACTAGCTCCATCGGTTTGTTTTTCTCGTCTTTGATTTCAATACGAAGCACGCATTCCTGAGCATCTGCCTTATGCATGATGTGAAGGAGCAAGATGAGCGACAAAAAAAGAAATAAAGGGTGATTTCTCATGGCGCCTTTGATTTATTCACTAAAGTCGTTACTTAAACTGTAACGCCGAAATACAAATTTTGTGCATTATCGGATTAGGCTGATTCAGCTGCGGTCACTGAAGCGATTTTACTTTTTTTCTTCAAGCCCAGTGAAATAAGGATGGAAATAAGGCTTCCGAAAAGCAATACACCCAGAAAGTTTATCACAATATGTGTTTCGGTATTGCTCAGCATCATGGCTGATGAGAAATCTTCGCTGGTTTTGACGGTGAAAAATGGAAGGCTGTAGCCCGATAAGGATTGCCAGATTACAAAATTTTCGACCCAAAGCGGATTAATAAAGTAGTTGTAAATGAGTAGCCAGCCTGCAAATATCCATGCAGTAATCATAGACTGAATCAATCCGGCACGCAAGCCCGATGATAGATCGAAATCAGGGCCGAGATCGTCGCGTTTTTCTCTTATACTGTTTCGAAACATGATGAAAAGCAAAGCATAATTAATAAAGCCTGCATATTGTGCAAACACAAAGCGAACATGATGAAAGCCGGCGAAATATTGTATCCAATACCAAATGATCAGGAATAATCCGCCCCATAAGCCAAATCTGATTTCTGGTTTCACCATAAGCTCAATTTCTTTTGTTCAATCCGACTTTTCAAACTATGCAAACTGTTTTCAAGTTCTCTTCCGGCAGTTACCTCGGCAAATAAACCAAAATATCGTTTGATGATGTTGTTACCCGTAAAAAAACAATCCTTCCAAATTAATTTAGACGTACCTAAATCCAGCGGTTCAATGATAAACTCACCTGTTGCAACAAAGCCATAATCAGCATAAGCACGCTCATAGAGTAAAAGCTGGTTCTCGGTGATACGTTTAATCGTGATTTCACCTTTGCCCAACGATTTGCTTTTCCATCTTTGCCATGCGCCTTCTCCAAAACTAATGGTGGAATATTCAATTGGGCTTTCGCTAAGATCTTTTTGCCAGGGATGCCAATATTCCCAATTGATCAGATTTTGAATTTCGCTGAAAATAACATCCTGTGGTGCCTGAATCATAATTTCTCTCTCAATGTTGTATTGATCGGGCAGCATAAAGCCCAAGCCGGCAATGGTTAAAGCGCCCAGCAGCATCATGATAGAAAGTCGTTTGAAGAATCTCATGGTGCATGGCTTTACAGGTGCAATTTAGAATTATTTTCTGAAAATCAAAAAGATACAAATTGCAAATACCAATCAGTGATTGCAATAACAGATGTTTTGGCTGTAATGGTAAAGTATGGAGGCTAAATATTTTTATCAGAAATACGTTAAGGAAAAATAATTGCTCCGGGTTCGTTCACCATTTCCCATTCCTTTTTATTAAGCTTGGTTGTATCAACATTTGATGGTATAATCCAATATTTTAAAAATGGCTTTATGACCACTATTCTTTGTCCGCCATAGCCTAGCGCTCCTATATCAAACCACTGTTCCTGAATTTCTTTGGTTTGCGATTTATGCCGATAAATGGTATTGACTTTAATCCACGACCCGAAACTCAGTTGAAAAATTAATACCACCATCATATAAAAAGAAGCAATGGATACCATAACCGTAAGTCCTACAAAAGCCCAATTGTGCGCTATTTTGTTGTTCCTGCGAATGGTGCCAAATAAGGTTAATAATATAGCAATTGGCAGCCCTTGCATGATCGTTTCATAGTATGCAAATTTTACATCAGCTTCCGCAAATTCTATCGGCACTACCTGGGCTAGTGTCAAACTCAAAAAGCTCAGCACAATAAATGCCAGAGCGGCGTAGAAGATCAATTTTTTCAAAGTGTGAAGCAAAGCCTAATAAATTTATTTTCAGACGGTTAAATCTGATGATCAAGCGATATTATAAATACAAAATAATTATTTTAGTTTACTTTAATAACGTGTTCTTTTTTAAGATAATTCATAATCTGATTGCATTTATTTTAAGAAACTCACTCCACCAGCAAGAAATCCAATTGTTTTCTAATCAGGTCAGCTTTTTTCACTTCGATTTTGACCTTGTCGCCCAAACGGTATCTGCGTTTATATCTGCGGCCCACTATAGCATAATTGGCTTCATCAAATACATAGTAATCATCTTCGATATCTTTCAAGCGGATCATTCCTTCGCATTTGTTATCGACAAGCTCTACAAATATGCCCCATTCGGTAACTCCTGAAATCACCCCATCAAATGCTTCACCTACTTTATCGGCCATAAATTCCACTTGCTTGTACTTGGTGCTTGCTCTTTCGGCTTCTGCAGCTACTTTCTCCCGTTGTGAAGAATGTTTGCATTGTTCTTCAAGCGCATTTTGGCTTTCGGAGTTTCCGCCATTGATATAGGTGGTGAGTAAGCGATGCACCATCACATCGGGATAACGGCGAATAGGCGAAGTGAAATGTGTATAATGCGGAAATGCCAGCCCATAGTGTCCCACATTGTTAGTTGAATAGGCCGCTTTGGCCATGGTGCGTATGGCCAGGGTTTCGATCACATTTTCTTCGCCTTTACCTTTCACATCGGCCATGAGTTTATTGAGTTCAGCTGCTACCTGCTGCTCATCCTTGATTTTGAGTTTGTAGCCAAACTGAGCAATGAATTTGGAGAAACTTTCCAGCTTATCCGGATCGGGATGATCATGCACCCGATAAACAAATGTTTTGGGTTTAAACCCTTTTTTGCTTCCTGCCGGTGGCTTGCCAATCATTTCGGCTACGGTACGATTGGCCAAAAGCATAAATTCTTCGATTAGGTGATTGGCTTCTTTTTGTTGTTTGAAATACACGCCAAGCGGTTTACCTTTTTCGTCTAACTTAAATTTTACTTCTACTTTATCAAACGCAATAGCCCCTTTTAGAAATCTTTTTTTACGAAGCTTGCTGGCCAAATTATGCAAGGTTAGGATTTCATCTGCAAACGATCCTTCTTGCGTATCAATCACCTGTTGGGCTTCTTCATAAGTAAATCTACGGTTAGAGTTAATCACGGTGCGGCCTACCCAATAGTCTTGCACCTGCCCATCGTCATCAATATCGAAAATCACAGCATAGCAAAGCTTATCTTCATTTGGCCTAAGCGAACATACGCCATTTGAGAGATGTTCGGGCAGCATGGGCACAACTCGGTCCACCAGATAGACTGAAGTAGCACGTTTGTAGGCTTCTTGATCGAGGATACTTCCGGCAGCAACATAGTGACTCACATCAGCAATGTGCACACCAATTTCCCAAAGTCCATTTTTGCTTTTTCTGATGCTCAGCGCATCGTCAAAATCTTTTGCATCCACAGGGTCGATGGTGAAGGTGGTGACGTTTCTGAAGTCTTTCCTTTTGGCTATTTCTTCCTTGGGAATCTCCATAGGAATTTTGTTGGCTTCAGCTTCCACTTCTTTCGGGAAGTGATAGGGAAGCCCATAGTCCACCATGATGGCATTCATTTCCACTTCGTGCGATCCAGGCTTACCCAGCACTGAAAGTATTTCGCCATGCGGATTTTTATCATGAGCTGGCCAGTCTATGATACGTGCCACCACTTTATCTCCATTTTTGGCTTGATTCAGTTTGTCTTTAGGAATAAAGATGTCCAAAGGCAAACTGCGACTATCAGGGACAACGAATGCATAGCGATGACTCATTTCCACAATACCTGTGTAAGTGGTTTTAGATCGCTCCAATATCTCCATTACTTCACCCTCGGGACGTCGATTTTTTCTTCGGGCAAACAGGTGAAGTTTCACTTTATCGCCAGGTAAAGCATTCATGAGGTTATTGGGTTTGATGTAAACATCTTCGTCCAATTTGTCGGTAATTAGGTAACCCACACCAGATGCGGCCAATTCTATGATCCCCTCTATATAGCTTGACTCAAGATTAACATATTTAAAGCGACCTGTTTCCACTTCGGTGAGTTGACCATCGTGGGCTAATTTTTCGAGCACCTCAATAATGAGTTCTCTGCCATAGGGATCAGCGATGTCTAAAGCTGATGCAATTTGTTTATGGTTAAATGATTTATTTGGGTTGGCGCTAAACACGGCAATCATGTCTTCGGCCAGAAATTTTTTAAACTGTTTGAGTGCTTTTTTTTGATGTCCCATAATTGGCGAAGCTAAGGAGAAAATTTCTTGAAAAGTTCAGAAATTGCTTCGTTGGCTAATTCTTAATATCAAGTTTTCAAGTTTTTGATATACATCAGTACATCATGTTGTGTGTATTTGGTTAAGCTGATGCGCTGCTGTTCAGGATAAACATAATACTTACCTATTAAATTTTGATGAGCAAGTAAGCTTAATAAATCGAAGATCACATTGGCTTTCACTTCGAAATTGAGATGATGCGACAGCAGGCTGCAAATGGGCGTGATGCATGTTGTGTGTCGATCGTCCAATGAAAATTTTTGAAAATGCTTTTCAACTATCTTGCTATCGAAATGCACTTGATTTAAGCTGATAAACAAACTATTAATTTCCTTTTTTTTCATCAGTGCTTTAAGCACTTCCCAAGGTTTTTGGTCATAACCTTTGATGGTTAGCGAATGATATTTTTCAGCTGAAATCAGCCCCAAATGAATGGGTATTTTATCGGTGTGCAAAAGTGCTAATGCACAATGATCGGGGTTAAATTGCTCGACAGGCAACGCATTGTTGATGATCAGGAGATCAGCCATCGGTAAAGCAATCAAATATGAATTTTACCTTCAAAGACAAATTCTGCAGGACCGGATAGGAAAATATTACAGAATCTTCCATCTTCCAGCGCATCGAATTTCACTTGCAATCTGCCTCCGGGAGTGTGCACATCGAGCTCTTTTTCTTCCGTAACGCCACTTGCATATGCACTAATAGCCGAAGCCGTAACGCCCGTACCGCAGGAGAGCGTTTCATCTTCCACACCTCTTTCGTAGGTTCTGACATAAAGGAATTCATTTCCTGTTTCCACAAAGTTAACATTGATACCTTCTTTCAGAAAAGCTTCTGAATTGCGAATTCTGCGCCCTTCATTCACCACATCCAGATGGTGGCTGTCAGCTACAAATTTCACCACATGAGGTGAGCCGGTGTCCAGAATTATAGCGTCATCTTGTTGAATAACACTATCCACATCTTTCATCTGAAGGCTAACAATACATCCATGATCAGTGTAACTTTGAATGTGTGAATAATGAATACCATCAATAGCATAGAAAGTGAAAAATCTTTTTTCGGGTATTAATTGGTTGGCAAATGCTGTGATAGCTCTGCCTCCATTTCCGCACATGGAGCTTTCATAGCCATCAGCATTGAAATAAATCATTCTGAAATCGCTTGATGCATCTTTTCTAAGCAGGATTAATCCATCGGCTCCTATCCCAAATTTTCGTTGACAAAGCCTTTGTATCAAACTATTGTTTCTTATGTCAAATACCATTTCTCTGTCATCAATCAAAATAAAATCATTTCCCGTAGCCTGGTATTTAAAAAAGTTAATTTGCATTGCTATCCGTTTATTTTTGCGAGTATGCGTGTTTTCAATTCATCGTTCACCGGTTTGAATGAATCAAACTCTGTCGTTTGTTTCAGCATGAAGATGTTATTGTTTTGTTTTAAAAATATTTTTCCATCGTAGCGCAGGAGTTCCACCATATCATTCACATCAAGGCCAAATGTGACTATTTTATTGCGTATCATCCGATAGCCGATGTAATTTACCGGTGAGCGCCAAAACTCAACAGAAAAAATCTGTTTTTCGCCGGTTTGATTGCCTTTTTCGAAATGATCGAGCAAGCTATCTGCAGCTTTTTTGGGTTGGATGGCATCAAGTTCTTTGATTCTTATATCTACTATTTGAATCAATTCATCTTTTTTAACCACCACGGCTGAGCCATCCGTCAAAGAAGTGTTTTTGAACGTGTCCTTTACTGCAGGCAGGATATTTTCATCAGGCTCTTCGCTTACATTGTAGGAAATATTAGTTTCACTCGTTTTTTTTCTTATTTTCACATCAGACTTTTCACCGGAAGTGTCGCTTAATCTTTTATCAATAATCGTGTCGCGAGAAATGAACTTGTTTATAATGGGATTTTGCCTGACACCCGGCGAAAATGTGAGAAACATCGCGAAGGAAACGCATAAGCCTAACAACAATCCGATAATGAACCAAAGTAATTTTCCTGAAGTTGTCTTCATGAAGGCGTGTTAGTCATTAAAATTCGTTAAGATAAGAAGGATATACAACACTTTAACTTGGGCTACGTTTACCAAACAAACCTAAAACAATATATCATAGATAAAATCTGTGCCACAATAAGAAAAATTAACAATCAAGGTTTTATAACCAAAGAGCACGGTAATGCGTTAGGCACACTTTTTGAAAATTATAGTTTAATTAAATCAAACTCCACTTATTATGAAAAGGTTAGCATCTATTATCATTATTGCTTTTTTCGGGGGCTTGACAGCCATTTTTGCCTACAAGTATTTTGAAAAACCAGCTGACAATACTGCATGGCTTATTCATCAAGGAAGAGAGATTCCTGCCAAAATGGCAAGCATGCAGGTGTCTGCACCGCATGGCGCAGTTGATCTAACCAAAGCAGCTGAAAACTCCGTAAATGCAGTAGTACACGTAAAAACATTAGCTGGCAATAGAAGAGGCTATCAGGATCCGTTTTATGATTTTTTCTTTGGTAATCCGTATCGAAATCAACCTACTAAACCAATGGCGACTGGTTCGGGAGTAATTATTTCCGATGATGGTTTCATTGTAACCAACAATCACGTTATCAACAATGCTGAAAAAGTATATATCGTGCTAAATGATAACCGCGAATTTGAAGCGGATGTAATTGGTAAAGATCCGAATACGGATATTGCGCTTTTGAAGGTGAACGAAAAGAATCTTCCATTCATTTACTATGGAAATAGCGACGATATAAAAGTAGGGGAGTGGGTGCTTGCAGTGGGCAATCCCTTCAGCCTTACTTCTACGGTAACCGCAGGTATTGTAAGTGCAAAAGGCAGAAGTATCAATATTTTGAACGAGAAATTTGCCATTGAGTCCTTCATTCAGACCGATGCTGCAGTGAACCCCGGAAACAGCGGCGGTGCTTTGGTAAATGTTGATGGTGATTTAATTGGAATCAATACTGCGATTGCATCAAATACAGGTTCTTACACCGGATATTCTTTTGCCGTACCTGTGAATATTGTTAAAAAAGTTGTCGCTGACCTGCTCGAATTTGGTGAAGTGCAACGTGCTTTTATTGGAGTGGTGATAGACAATGTAAATTCTGAATTAGCCACCAAAAAAGGCATAAATACAACTCGTGGGGTGTATGTGACAGGACTCAATCCCGGTGGCGCTGCCGAAGACGCCGGAATTAAAGAAGGCGATGTGATTATTTCGATTGGCAATAATCAAATCAATAACATACCTGAGTTGCAAGAAATGATAGGTCGTTACCGCCCGGGAGATAAAGTAGATGTTCGTGTGATCAGAAATAATAAGGAAATGACCATTCCTGTAGTACTCAAAAACAAAAACGGGGATACGCGTTTAGTGCGCAGATCTGAAGCTGTAGCCATCGAACTTGGGGCGGAGTTCAGCCCTGTATCTGACAAGGAGCGCGAAAAGCTAAAAATCAACAATGGTATCAAAGTAACGAACATACGTGATGGAAAGCTGAGAGCTATTGGGATCAAAGAAGGATTTATCATCACCCATATTGGTGAAAAACCGGTGAATAGTGTGGACGACATCACTCAATCGATGAAAAATGACCGCAAAGGATTCCTCATAGAAGGCGTTTATCCTAATGGAACGAGAGCTTATTATGGCTTAGGAATTTAATCTGAAAATAACTTATATAAAGCTGTCGGCGTAACGCGGCAGCTTTTTTGTTTGGATGATGAGTGTAGAAATGATTAACTTAGTCTTATCTGATGAGTTATTTTAAGAAGATTATCTATTTTTTGCAATCATCCATGCGCTACAAATTAAAACACTAACAAAAATTATGATTGGCTTGGTTTTATTTACAGCCATTCTATTACCTGTTGCGACTTTCATGCCTTAGGACTATTCTGTCAATCGCAGCATCATTGTAAATCAACCAAAAAATTGGTCTTTGAAAAGCTAAGATCTTTAGTATTTCAGAAAGAGTGGAGTGTGTGGTCGCAACTTGATCCCAATACTGAAATGTCATTCAAAGGTTTGGACGGGGAAGTGGGATTTGTTTGGTATTGGAATAGCAATGATGATATGGGCGAAGGAGAGCACGAAATTTTTTCCATTACGGAAGATCGAATAGAAATGGAACTGCGATTTATCAGGCCGTTTAATATGCAAAGTCAAACCTATTACAACGTAACTGCACTAAACGACAAACAAACCAAGGTGGAATGGGTAATCAACGGTAGTTTTCCATATCCTTTCAACATATTTCTGCCCTTAATGGGAATGGACAATAGTATTGGAAAAAACTTTGAGCAGGGTTTGTCGGAATTTAAAAGACTGGTAGAACAAATGTCTATTAATGCAGGTGAAGCGCAACAAATCACAACCAATAACTAGTTATTGATTCGAAGCAATCGTTTAAGTACATCGAAGTAAAGGGAAATAAACAAAATCATGATCATGAGCCAGATGATGGCTGCATTGAAGTAAAGGGTATCGATGTATGCATTTCCAATTTTCTTGTAGGGCGAAAAGTGATGAGCAAAAAACTGATTTACCGGCAATTTATAAATCGGGTCTGATAATTATCTGATAGCCAAAGATTACAGTTTAACTTATTCTGTTTTGTCCTGCGCTCTAACCAGTTTTTCCAATGCTTTATTTGAATGCTTGAGTTTTAGTTCTTGCATGATTTCAATTTCCCCTTGTTTTAAAAGTGAGTCTCGTTTTTCTATCAACTTGTTGTTGTATTTTTTAAAGGTATGCATGAAATTGAGACAGATAGGCATCATATTCATCAAGCTTGAAATCTTCAGTGCCTTTCCACAACGGTTTACCTTTAAGATAAGCAATATTGGACACATAATGATGTAATCTTTTCTGCTGTTCAGGTTGTTGATCATATGTATTTAGTTCATTTTGAAAGGTTTATAGCCAATATTGCTGATACTATGAGGAAGAGGAGATTTGTTGATTGAGTTCAAATAAAGGTTTTTCGTATTTATTCTCCATAAATTGGTGAACCGCTATAGCTTCGAAAGCCCATCGGGAAGCCATCAACTCGGCTGCTACCGAAACACGATCGCTCGATGTGATTGATGGATTGAGTTGATCATATCTTACAATAATACCACTGAGCAATAATTGAGGAATGATTAACAATGGAATGAGAATATAAATCGTGACCGCCGAATTGAAGGTGGCCGAAATGTTTAATCCAAGCATGTTGGAGAAAAACAAAGTGGAGAACATCACCAACCAATATGGCCAAAGCATATCAGGAATGTTTAATACCCAATTACCAATCACCACAAAGGTGAATGCCTGAAATGCAGAAATTAGCATAAGCAGTAAAGCTTTGGAGCTTAAATAACTAATTTTACTTAACCGAAGAAAAGCTTCCCGCTTTCTGATTTTTCGGTCTTTGAATATTTCTTCTGCACTCACCGTGAGTCCGATAAACAATGCGGCAAGGACACAAACCAATATGTAGGCGGGAATATTATTGTTAAAATACAAGGCATAGTCTTGAGATTTTTTCCATTTCCCATGATCGGAGAAAAAACTCAAAATCAGGGCTAACACAGGCGCCTCCAAGAAATTAATCAATAAATATTGCTTGTTGGCTAATTTACTTTTTGCATCACGCGCAAGGAAAACTTTGAACTGCTGAAATCGAGAAGATTTTTGTTGCTCTTTCAATTGTAGTTTGTCATTGTTCGTTCGCTTTTGTTTAGGCAGAGAGCGCTTTAAAAAATAAATACCATTCCCTGGGACTGACTTTTCTTTGAGATGTTTGCTGACCATACTCGTCCACAACTTTCTGTTCGATGATATCGAAAATCTGTTCAGGATTCACATTGCCGCAAGCATCACATTCTATTTCCTGCATCGAAGCCTGAGCAGTAATTTCTCTGAAATAGCTTGCAGTTTCTAAAGGATTTCCATAGTAAACCGGATAGCCGCCTAAATCCACAATCAGCAATTGATCAAAAAGTTTGAAACTAGAAGAAGAAGGTTGGTGAATAACCACAAAAACCAGCTTACCAGTTAAGGACATGTTTTTGAGCAATTCCATGATTCGTTCCGAATCGTGCGATGACAAGCCGGAAGTGGGCTCGTCAACAAATAAAATGTTGGTTTCTCTAATGTATTCTAAGGCAATATTTAAACGCTTTCGTTGTCCACCACTGATGTATTTTTCTATAGGATTGCCCACTTTCAAATGTTTCACTTCCAGCAATCCCATAGCTTGTAAGGTAGTATTTACTTTTTCGCTAAGGGCTTCGTTTGATAAGTTCGGAAAATTGAGTTTGGCAGAATAATACAAGTTATCGAATACACTCAGGTCTTCCAACAACAAATCATCCTGACTCACAAAGCCAATGAGCTGTTTCATTGCATTTTCTTTGTGTAAATCATGCCCGTTAATTAATACCTGTCCGGCCTCAGGTTTTAAATTTCCATTTAGCAAGTTGAGCAAGGTTGATTTTCCAGCTCCACTGCCGCCCATAATACCGAGCATCATACCACTCTCGGCGGTGAAATTGAGTTTGTGCAGCCCTTTCTGTCCGTTGGGAAAGGTGTATTCCATACTTTTGACTTCGAAAATTACCTTATCATCAAGGTTTGCTTTTAAAAATAGTTTTCTTAAGTCATTGTAATAAATTGCATCAGCTTTGGCCAATTTTATGATTGCCCCTTTACCAATTACTTGAATCGCATTAACATTCGCTTCTGCGCCATTAATTTTGACAGATTTTTTGCTGTCAAACTGAATTAAAAAGAAATCGGTGCTTGGCAGATAAATCAAATGCAGGTAATCCTGATTGGAATCAAGTTTTTTTCTAAAAACAAAGCCTTTTCCCATTTGCCTTGTTGAGCAGCAATTCTGACCAAATGTGGATGGTTAAGCCAATCTTTATGATGAAAAATCAAGCCATATATGAGCTGAAATTCATCTTTAGAAATGTTAAAAGTATCGGCTAGCGTCCACGCAAAATCTAATGCCATTTCTTCGGGCGTGTCATTGGCTTTCAAAAACTCTGCAAGCCGACAGATAACGATGATTTTTTCAGGGTATGTGAGTTCTTCATTGATTCTCGTGCACACTTTGAGAATTTTCACCGCATTGGAAGCAAACTGCTTTCGTTCACGTTTTTTACCCTTCTCGTGCTGATGATTTGCAACAAATTCATAGTAAAGTGATAGATATAAATCAATTTGCGCACTGCTTAATTGCCTGCGCAGGTATTGCTCCACGATTGTTCTGCCTTTGCGAGTGTCAGCATTGGAATGCGTCACCAAAGCAAACAATTGCATTAAGGCTTTAAGAACCGATTGGTTCCCCAGGAAGATTCAGTAATTCGCGAACTTAACAAAAAAGCCAATTGCCATAAAATCCAAAAGGATTCCGGACACATTTTAATGTCGCAATTGAATCTTTTGTAAAAAGTCTTCTAATGCTTTCTACCTGCTTAATGCAGTACAATCTTACCTTGATAAACCTGTTTTTCTGCTTGAAGGAGACGTATGCAGTACATACCATTTGCAAGGTCTTGTAATTCAAGGATTTCCTTTGGCTCAATAAATTCAGTTTTGACTAAACGGCCTTGCGCATCATATAACTCAACTATTCCTGTTGAGCTTAAATTTGTGAAACTTATCCAACCGTTTGAAGGATTAGGATAGGTCATTATGGGAGCATGGTGCTCTGCTTGGTTGATACTTGCGAAGGTGAAACAAGCAGAAGTATCAACACATTGTTCCAAGGTAACCTGCAAGGCATAGCTGCCATCCTGATTGAGTGTAAAGACTGGAAGCGTTTCACCCGGAATTGGTGCAAAATTATTACTGCAATCCAGCCATTGCAGCGATTGATATTCGCTTAACTCGGTGAACAAAACACTGTTGATGTAATAAATTAGATTGTCCACATCGAGCATTTGTAATACTAAAGAACCTTCAGATGTGCAACCATGTTGATTTGAAGCCACCACTTCATAGACACCCGCATGCTCAGCTCCTGCGTTATTAATGGTATTGAATGGACTGGTGCTGCTGAAGCCATTGGGGCCTGACCATATATAGCCGCTGGCACCCTCAACAAAGGCATTAATATATACATTGGAGCCATTGCAATAAGGGTTTGAACTTGCAAATTCAGGAATACCGGGTTTCGGATGCACTGTTACGTGAATGCTAACTACATCACTTTTGCATCCATCCAAATCAATATACGCTTCATACACACCTGATTGTTCTGTTTGACTTATTGGGAAAATTAAACTTTGATCAGCTGAACTAAAATTATTGGGCCCTGACCATTGAAAAGTCCCTTCTTCTTCAGATGATGCATGAATCCATAATTCTTCATCAGCGCAAACAGGGCTGTTACTCATTAAACCCGGTGGGAGAGGAATAGCAGCTTCAAACAAATCCACATAGACAGAATCATTTATCATGTTCAAACAAAAATCGTTGACGCTCAAATAAACCCACTGTGAATGAGCAGAGTCAGTGTCAAAAAAATACATCGAACTTTCTGATGGCGTATCGTTCCATGTAAATTCAAAAGGAGGCATACCGCTGTTGATTTGTGCATGGATAGCGTGTAATCCGTTGTTTGAACAAAAAGCCAAGGAATCGGGCAAAGAAATTGCTAAATTGGGTTGATCTCTAATATATAAGTAGATGGAATTGGTCAAATTAATTTCCGATTGATAATAAATGATAAGGCTTTCAATTCCTTCATCAAGATGATCCTGGAATGCATCAATCGATAACATAACGCTAATCTCTCCCACCGGAATGAGAATGGAATCAGGCAGGTTGGGATAATCAATTCCAAATTGTGCAGTTCCTTCATATTGAAGATAAATCCAAAGAGAATCATCATTGGAAATGAGTCTCGTAAACGTTACCTGCGCACCGGTGCAACCTTCAATGATGGTATTATCCTGCTGATAAGTTTGAATATTCGCTTGTAAGTTGTTTGAATTTTGATTTTTCTTGATAAAAACAGCTGAATCATAACTTGAGTCCGAGGCATCAGCAATAATGAAGTGAATGGTGTAAACCTGATTTGGGATTAAATTGACTGTTGCTACGTAAACAGGCGAATAACCATTGTAAGCGTGCCAAGTGTTGCTCGTTTCGTTATTATTGAAGGAGTTTCCAATGGTATTTACACTCACATATTGATTATCTGGTAGTTTGGCAATATTCTGAATGCCATTAATACCTGGACCACTTATCGCGATGACAAAAAAATCAGTGAAGAATGTATTTAACCAAATTGGGAATTCTTCTGAAGCAAAAACATATTGAAATGATAGCGTAGATTCTAATGCAATGAACTGTATACTGAGTTTAACAACATCGAATTTTTGAAGTGATGAAGGAATAATATCGTTTATTTCAGGTATATTTACTGGGTATAAATCAAGATTTGTTGAAGCGAATGCATAGCTGTTCATTGGGTTAGAAATGCCCGGAACAAGAGGACATCCTTGAACGAATAATATGGGTTGGTCAGTAGTGGGAGCAGAACCCGTTGAAAAGATCAACCCTTCGTTAAGCCCAAGATTAGCATTTTCGGCGTTGAAAAATGCGGTAGCGTGGTTATGTGCCTGTAGATTAGCATTAATAATACTCACGCCATTGCCCATGATGTATTGAGCTAAATTTAAAGCGTGGTTACTGGGTTGAATTTGTATTTGACATTTTAGCGGTAATTCTGCTCCAAATACAAGCATGAATAAGCTCAATAGAATACGTAAGGTAGTGTTCATTGGTTAGTTTTTAAGCAGAGTCATGATTTATGTAGTAAAGATAATGATAAAGTGAAATAACTTTTATTTTTCAAAAAAATATTTCTTCAAAAAAACATTTAGCCCATTCATGAATAATTATGGACAAAAAAAAGCCTCGGCACTGCCGAGGCTTTTTTATTTAAACTTCAAAAAGATTATTGTCCTTGACCTAATGAGTATGCCTGACGACCGTCGAAAGCATAAAGGTTTTCAGTTTTGATCGTATCGATATCTTTATCGATAGCATCGTTCAGCAATTTCACAATTTCAGCCTTGGTGATGTTGCTACCATCCTCATTTTTGAAGCGGCATCTCCAATGATCGGTACAGAAGGTCTCTTCAAATCCTTCAGGCCATACCTTGATACCACGGTTGGTAATCATGCTCAGCTTTAATTTGCCATTTTCAATCTGCTTGATTTTAGCAGCAATCTCATCGGGATTAGTACCATTCCAGTGCACGAAGATGTCAACGCCGACTAAATCTTTCTTGGCTGGAGTCCGTTTCACATATTTGGGCAAGTTTAATTTAGCATCTTTAGAATAAGCTACAGGCTTAAGTTGTGAAGGTTTTTGACCGATATTAGCAATCACGGCTTGAGCAAATTCTTTGGTACCTACTTTTTCTTTGCTGGTACCCTCTTTAAAGATGTCGTAAGTATGGATTCCATCTTCAATAGTCTTTAACCATGCATTCTGAACTTTTTCGGCAACTTCGGTTTGGCCGATATGCTGTAGCATCAAAATGGCTCCTTGCAGTAAGCCCGACGGATTAGCTAAATTTTGTCCTGCTCTCCTTGGTGCTGAACCGTGGATGGCTTCAAACATGGCACATTCTTCACCAATGTTTGATGAACCGGCCAAGCCTACTGAACCGGTAATTTGAGCAGCTACGTCGGAAAGTACATCGCCGTATAAATTAGGCATGACAATCACATCGAATGCTTCAGGGGTATCGGCCATTTTAGCTGCACCTATGTCGATAATCCAATGTTCGTTTTCAATTTCAGGGTATTCTTTCGCAATCTCATCAAACACTTGGTGAAACAATCCATCCGTTTGCTTCATGATGTTGTCTTTGGTGAAGCAGGTTACCTTCTTGCGACCATAGTTTTTGGCATATTCGAAAGCATAACGAACAATTTTCTCGCAACCGGGACGGCTGATGAGCTTTAAGCACTGCACCACTTCATCCGTTTGCTGATGCTCGATTCCGGCATAAAGATCTTCTTCGTTCTCACGAATAATTACCAAATCCATTTCCGGATGTTTGGTTTTTACATATGGGTGTAAGCTTTTGCATGGACGTACGTTGGCATACAGACCTAAAAATTTACGTGTAGTTACATTCAAGCTTTTGTAACCACCACCTTGTGGGGTAGTAATGGGAGCCTTTAAAAATACTTTATTTCTTCTGATGATATCCCATGATTCTTTTGCAATACCTGCTGTATTGCCGGCTAGATAAACTTTCTCGCCAACTTCGATTTCATCAATTTCAATTTGAGCTCCGGCGGCTAAAATGATTTCAAGCGTGGCATCCATAATTTCCGGTCCGATACCATCGCCTTTTGCTACTGTAATTCTTGTCATGTCGGTATTTTTTATTTTGGTGCGCAAATTTATATACAAATGTGGATTGTGCACGCTGAAATGTTATAACAAATCAAAAAAACAGAAAATCAGCGATTTAGGTCTGATTTTAAATGCTTTGAGCCCTTTTGAGATAGTTTTACAAACATATCAACATTTCAAAAAGCCTTTTCTGAAATCTGACTAAATTCGCCGCCGATTACAACACCACATCATGCCCAAAGACACTTCCATCAAATCGGTTTTAATTATTGGCAGCGGCCCCATCATCATTGGTCAAGCCTGTGAATTTGATTACTCAGGCTCTCAGGCAGCGCGTTCATTGCGCGAAGAAGGGATTGAAGTATCGCTTATCAATTCTAATCCTGCCACGATTATGACCGATAAGGTTTCGGCCGATCATGTTTATCTGTGGCCGCTTACGGTGAAGTCGATTGTAAAAATTCTAGAAGAGCGAAAAATTGATGCGGTGCTTCCTACTATGGGTGGACAAACGGCATTGAACCTATGCAAAAAAGTGGATGAAGCAGGTATTTGGAAAAAATATGGCGTGCGGGTGATAGGGGTAGACATGCAAGCGGTGGAAACGACCGAAAATCGTGAGGAGTTTCGCAAGTTATGTATTGAAACAGGAGTCGGAGTAGCGCCATCGGCCACCGCAAACTCTTTTTTGGAAGGGAAGGAAATAGCGCAAAAGATAGGTTTCCCATTAGTGATTCGCCCTTCTTACACTTTAGGAGGAACAGGTGGTTCTATCGTTTATAAGAAAGAAGATTTTGATGAATTGCTCAACCGTGGTTTGCATGCTTCGCCCATTCACGAAGTATTGATTGATAAAGCTGTGTTGGGCTGGAAGGAATTTGAGCTTGAATTGCTCCGCGACGCTAATGATAATGTGATAATTATTTGCTCTATCGAAAATTTCGACCCGATGGGCATTCATACCGGCGATAGCATCACCGTGGCACCTGCAATGACTTTGAGCGACACGGTATATCAAAAAATGCGCGATATGGCCATCAAATTGATGCGCGCAATCGGAAGCTTTGCCGGTGGCTGCAATGTGCAGTTTGCTGTCGATCCTGATACAGAGGAAATTATCGTGATTGAGATCAATCCGCGTGTATCTCGATCATCGGCATTAGCTTCGAAAGCCACAGGTTATCCTATTGCGAAAATTGCTTCGAAGCTAGCTATTGGTTACCATCTTACAGAACTGAGCAATCAGATTACCAAAACTACTTCAGCCTATTTTGAGCCGACCTTGGATTATGTGATTGTGAAAATTCCACGATGGAATTTCAATAAATTTAAAGGGGCCAATAAGAATCTTGGCTTTCAGATGAAGTCCGTAGGCGAAGTGATGGGAATAGGCCGGAGCTTTCAAGAAGCATTACAAAAGGCTTGTCAATCGCTCGAAATCAATAGAAACGGGCTTGGCGCTGATAATAAGGAATTGCGCAATCCCGAAATGATATTGGATAGCTTGCAAAATCCAAGCTGGAACAGGCTTTTTCATATCAAAGATGCTTTCAGTCTAGGTATTCCCATGAAAACCATCCAAAAGATCACACGCATCGATCCTTGGTTTTTGCACGAAATTGAAGACATGGTGAATCTCGAAAGAGAAATTGAGCGATATACTATCGACAATATTCCTTTTGATTTACTGAAAGAAGCCAAACAAAAAGGCTATGCCGATCGTCAAATAGCGCATTTGCTGCGCTGTTTGGAAAGTCAGGTGTTCAATAAACGAAATGACTTTGGCATCAAGCGGGTGTATAAATTGGTGGATACTTGTGCGGCTGAATTTGAAGCGCAGACCCCATATTATTATTCCACTTTCGAAGATGAAAATGAATCGGAAGTAAGCGATAAGAAAAAGATTGTGGTCTTAGGTTCAGGGCCCAATCGAATAGGGCAGGGGATTGAGTTTGATTATAGTTGTGTGCATGGGGTGCTTGCAGCAAAAGAGTGTGGCTATGAAACCATCATGATCAATTGCAATCCTGAAACTGTATCAACCGATTTCGATATTGCCGATAAACTCTATTTTGAGCCGGTATTCTGGGAGCATATTTATGACATCATTTTGCACGAAAAACCGGAAGGTGTGATTGTGCAGCTTGGTGGGCAAACCGCATTGAAATTGGCCGAGAAACTCGATCGATATGGAATTAAAATCATTGGCACGTCCTACGAAATGTTAGATTTAGCCGAAGATCGCGGCCGTTTCTCAACGCTTTTGAAAGAGCACAACATCCCTTATCCAAAATTCGGGGTGATTGAGAGTGCCGAAGAAGCATTGGTTTTGTGCAAGGAGCTTGGTTTTCCACTACTGGTGCGACCAAGCTATGTACTTGGTGGGCACAATATGAAAATTGTAATCAACGAAGAAGAACTTGAAACCCATGTGATTGATCTCTTAAAAGATATTCCGGGCAACAAGGTATTGCTTGACCACTTTCTCGATCGCGCCATAGAAGCTGAAGCTGATGCCATTTGCGATGGAGAAGATGTGTATATTATTGGTATCATGGAGCATATAGAACCGGCTGGTATTCATAGCGGAGACTCCAATGCAACCTTGCCACCATTTAGCTTAGGGCCGTTGGTGATAGAGCAAATCGAGCGACACACCCGCACCATTGCCTTGGCCATGAGAACTGTTGGTTTAATCAATATTCAGTTTGCCATAAAGAATGATGTGGTGTATGTTATTGAAGCCAATCCAAGAGCGTCTCGTACTGTACCTTTTATTTGTAAAGCCTATGATCAACCTTATGTAAATTATGCCACCAAAGTAATGCTTGGCGAAAAGAAAGTCAAGGATTTCAATTTCAATCCGGTGAAAAAAGGTTATGCCATTAAGATTCCTGTTTTCTCCTTCGATAAATTTCCCGAAGTGAAAAAAGAGCTTGGTCCAGAAATGAAATCGACAGGTGAGGCTATACTCTTTATCGACAATCTGTATGATGAAACATTTCAGCAGCTCTATGCAGAACGAAATTTGTACTTGAGTCGATAAAAGGCAAGGCTACATTTAGCATTTTTAGCACTTAGAAAAATTTTATTTTAAGCAATTCAGCTAAATATCTTTTTACTAAATATTCATTCCTAATCGACCAGCATAAATCCAGAGCAGATGAAATGACTGTAACCCAATAAATTAACTAAGCGCAAACCCCGAATAGGTGACATTAGCTTTAACCAATACAACTCCTGCAAAAACTATAATCCCAAAGGGATGAAATGATTGTAACATCCTATATTTGTTAAAGGCTTAAACCCCAAAGGGGGTGACATTAGCTTATCCAACACAAATCCTACATAAAATATAATCCCAAAGGGATGAAATGATTGTAATCCAATAAATCGACTAAGCGCAAATCCCGAAGAGGCGATAGAAAGACCTTTAATAAACCGTATATTTTAGCTTCTAAAAAC
The DNA here is from genome assembly GCA_046294625.1 of Flavobacteriales bacterium. Taxonomy (GTDB): domain Bacteria; phylum Bacteroidota; class Bacteroidia; order M30B66; family M30B66; genus JBKBKN01. Next base: position 13,736 of record JBKBKN010000009.1, on the reverse strand, counting down.
CTTGCGATACTTCCTGTAAATCACCTCTTTCCAATCGGTGCTTAGCTATTGCAGCCCTTATTCAGTAAAAAAGTGCCATAAATATTTTCCCAAAAATCAAAAATTCATTTATAGTGAGTAACTTTGTATCAATTCATTACATTTTTAATATGAGCATTAACGAATCGCAACAACAAGAAAATAAGTTAATAGCCTACCTTAAACAAAACAAGAACTTTAGTGCAGCTTTGGCTATCATTCTGATACTCATTTTTTGGATGTTTATCAATAGTCTTGGCCACCGTAAAGCCATAAAAGCTCAGCAACAAAAGCTTCAAGAGACGATCCAGATATACGAACACAAGCTAGATAGTTTGAACCAAAATGGCTTTGAAAACATGATTCGAATTTTTGCTTGGTCGGTGCGAAGCGAGTTGCTAAGAAACAATATGGAAGAAGTAAGTCGTTATTCAAATGAACTTCTTCAATACAATGGTATTCAAAAGATTAGCTTAGTTGATCCTTCCACTCGATTGATTACATTTTCAACCGACAAAAAAGAAGAAGGTCAGTCGGCTATGGAAACAGTTTTCGTCGATATTCCCGGTTTAAGAAGCAAGCGAGATGGTAATCAGATTCAATTAATTTTGCCAGTGATGGGGGTTGACCGAAAGTTGGCTATTTTGATGGTAGAATCAAGTTTGTAGATTTTTATCTGAAAGGAGTAAAGATAAAATTGCAGCATTTAATTCTGTAGCTTTGCAGCCCTTAATGAAAGAGACTTGGGCGAGCGCAATCCACAAATAAAAAACAAAAGAGCATCATTTGAATATCATTTTTTAGATGAGTTCAAAGCGGGCATGGTGTTGACCGGCACGGAAATCAAATCGATTCGTCAGGGTAAGGTTAATATTACCGATGCCTATTGCACATTCGATGGCGACGATTTGGTGGTTCGCAACATGTATATCGCTGAGTATGAGAAGGGCGGATATGCCAATCATGAGCCCAAGCGTGATCGTAAGCTGCTGTTGCAGAAAAAGGAATTACGCAAATTAGTCACTAAACTTAAGGATCAAGGACTCACCATTATACCGATTGAATTATTCTTTAACGAAAAAGGTTTAGCCAAGCTGCACATCGCTTTGGCAAAGGGCAAGAAACTCTACGATAAACGCCTGAACCTGAAAGACAAGGATACAAAGCGCGAATTAGATCGTGCTCGATGGAAATAGATCTCAATTTGTTGAGAAAACTGCTTGTGGTATGCTTTGCGGCTGCGGGAAGTGAATTTTCGTGAGAGAAAAGTTCAACTTTGTTCCTTATATCTGATGGCTACTTGTACTTTACGCTTTGCCAAAATATTAATCGCCAAGATGGCAATTCGCTCACAACAACTTCAATAGATTTTAATTCTGAATTAATTCTAAAATCTTCTTTTTCCATTTTAAAATGACGGAGTTTTGACACTCTGCATTTAATAATACTATGAAAAAAGTAATCTTATTCATCTTCCAATCCATGTAAGTTTTGCCGCTGTCAATTTCAGTAATATAAATTCTTTTTAAATAAGGAGTAGTATCCACATTCGCTAAACGCAAAATATAGATGGTTTTGCGTAATGCTTCGTTCAAGTCTGCCTCCGTTTCTATTCCTGCCCGATATAAATCAGAAGTTCTGTAGCATAACTCCACCTCGTGCATTGCTTCTTGGAATCGGCCTATTATCTCATGAATTGGTACAGGATAATTTATTATGTTCATGTGCTGATGAATTTAGATTTTTTAAAATAAGGTTTTGAGTTGTTCAAATAGCATTTTTTGCTTTTCATTCTGTAATTCAGGTATTTGAACTTCAATTTTTACATATAAATCTCCAAAATGATTTGTGTTATCGTACACAGGCATGCCTTTATTTCTCAATCTGAATATTTTTCCGTTTTGGGTTCCGGAGGGGATTGGTAATTTAACTTTTCCATCAATGGTTTCAACAATTATTTCTCCTCCAAGCACAGCTGTGAACAGATCAATTTTTTGGGTTACCATTAAGTCGTTTCCCTTGCGTTCAAATTTTTGATGGTTCATAACTTTAATTTTCACAAATAAGTCACCGCTTCGACCATTTGAACCCTTTTGCCCTTTTCCTTTAATTCTCAAAGTTTGTTCGTCGGCAATACCAGGCTTTATATTGATTCTAATTTTTTCATTTTCCAATTGAATTATTCTTGAAGTGCCTTTGAATGCTTCTTCTAGAGTGATTTCAATTGTTGTTTCTAGATTGGCTGCTGGTTGGAAGTTGGAGTAAGAATCATAAAAACCGGACGATTTCGCTCTATTTTTGCCACCAAAAAATGCATTAAAGAAATCCGAAAACTGGTTGTTTCCCTTCATAAAATCTTCCATATCCATCTCTACATAAGTTCCTCCCTGACCGAAATTGAAATTTCCGAATGGATTTCCACTTGAATATGCTTGACCTGATTGGAAGTTTTTCCAATTTTCGCCTAGTGCATCGTATTTTTTTCGTTTTTCGGCATCGCCAAGCACTTCATAGGCTTCTCCTATTTGTTTAAATTTTTCTTCTGCTTCCATATTTCCCTGATTTTTGTCGGGATGATATTTTAAGGCTAATTTCCGATATGCTTTTTTAATCACGTCTTGCGATGCCTTTTTGTCAACACCCAAAATTTTATAATAATCTTTGTATTCCATATCTTTTAAACATTAATTATCACTTGTGCCTATGAGATGCATCAAATAGTTAAACAGCAATTGAAGATAAACTAACAATGGCCTTTTTCGCTGCGTTCTAAAGCAAAGTTTCTTTTTTTATGTGCATTATTTTCAATTGTTCAAATTGGATTCGTTCTGTTTTTTTGCGCTAATGACAGTATCAAATATTAATGACTGTAAATGCAGGCAAAAGTTGGTGACTCTTAAGCATAATTCAATTCAATAAGCCATTTACATAAAAAATCATTGCTTAAACAATACTGCACCTTTCAACATTTCTTTTAAAAATTACAATTTAAAGTTACAATTTACGGATAGCGTGTGTGTATGCTGTGATAAGTTACAAGCACCACGGGCACAAGGACTTTTACAACCGTAGGCAAAGAATAACTTTCTGCCAACCACTGTACTGCAAAAGTCTTTGCCATTGGAATTGGCCAAAATCCCCCCAATTTATTTTTTAAGCTTATACCTGTAAACATGCTCAAAACGAGAAAAATGCATAATATCAACCCAATCATCATGTTAGTGATTCGTATTTGATAATCATATCGATGTTTTGTGAAAGTAAAAACATCGATATGATTTTAAGAACTCCTTTTGTCATTTTCTTTTTTCAGGAAATTGCTCAATAAAAAATTTATTTTTGACAGAATCCATTTCCAGAAAAAGTCTATCCAGCTGTTGCATATTTTGCTTATAGCGGTTTAAGAAAAAATCTTTTTTATAAAAATCGTATTGCAATAAACTATCCTGAAAAAATAAATTATCGAAATAAGGCTTTGTAGAGAAGGGGTAGGTGTGGTTAAACATATTGCGGAAATTATTAAAAATACTGTCTAATGCAGCTTTATTTCCGTCAACATTAGAGTAAAAGTAGGTATAAGTGGAATCGTAACGAATTAAGTTACCATTTTGGTCGTACTCTTTATTTACTTTGATGTTCTCCTTAGGATAATTATTGCTTACTGATGCTGTATCAGTTAAACTTTTACTATTTTTAAAATTGGTTTCTTGTCCATTGCAGCTCGAAAAGATTAATGAAAATGCAATGAACATTTTTATCCATTCGGTTTTCATAATCTCATTACTTTTAAATGTTATTGAATAGAAATATATTTTTTCTTTTCTAAATAATCTTTTTTCTTTGCCACTTTAATCGTAAGTACACCATTTTTCATTTCAGCCTGTACTTTATTTTGGTCGGCACTTTCAGGTAATTGAAATATTCGTTGAAATGAAGCATACCCATATTCGCGGCGCATCCAATTCTTATTTTTCTCTTCTTTTTCATACTTCTTTTCCGAGAAGATAACTAAACAATCGTTTTGAATTTCGATTTTAATATCTTTTTTGTCAAGTCCGGGAAGGGCTACGTTCACTTCAAATGCGCTATCTTCATCTGCGATATTGACCAATGGAACTGATGCAATTTCTTCGTTAGGACCTGTTGCATCGGATATTTTTTTTCCAAAAAATTTTTCTACTATTTTAGGAAATTTAGGTTTAATATCTGATATATTCCATTTAAATAATTTCATGACATTATAGTATTATAATTCAACATGAAGATTTAGGAACACACCTGCGGTTAACCAACCGCAGGTGTGTTATCGACGTTTCATTACGAAATCGAAATTTGTTTTATTGGTTTTGGCTTTGCTTCTTCTTTTTTAGGTATTTCAATATACAATACTCCGTTTTCGTACTTGGCAGAAATTTTTTCTGCATCTACGGATTTTGGTAAAGTAAATGAACGGCTAAATGATTGATAGCTATATTCTCTGCGTGTGTAGGTTTCACCTTCTTTGGTTTCGTTTTCGTTTTTCTTTTCAGATGAAATGGTAAGTAAATCGTTGTTAAGTTCGATTTTGAAATCGTCTTTTATCATTCCGGGTGCAGCCATTTCTACCATAAAAGCATCATTGTTTTCTTTAATGTTTACTGCAGGTAAAGTTGTGTTAGTGTCTGAATAATGGCGATTTGACCAATCTGACAAATCAGTATTAAAAAAGTCATTAACAAAATTTGCCCAAGATGGGAAATAATCGTTTCTTCTTAATAGTGTCATAAATACCTCCTTTTTTGATGGTTAAA
>JBKBKN010000009.1:0-8828 GCA_046294625.1 Flavobacteriales bacterium | reverse complement strand
AATTAACTTTTAAATTTTCAATTGAGCAGTTTTCAACTTTTATACCAACTATTTTATTAACTACAAAATCATGTTTGCAATTAGCATGTAAATAGCAATTTATATGTTTTGCCGATGTAACCAGAGCGATGAAGTGAAATTTCGTTTATGTCATTATGGCAGCAAGCATCCCAAATTGCCTGATTTTTTGATAGATAAAATGCCAAAATGACACTAGGTTGATAATCGTTGCTTAAAAACTCTTGCAGGAGGGCTTTACCTACGGAGTGCTTTTATCATATAAACATGGTTTAACGAAAATTTTAATGCTTGAAAAGTTCTGCATCGATTTGGAGGTGTTTACTTATACAGCGAATTTTATAATGCTCGGCGGTTTATCAAGTCGCTGCGGCAATTGCTTAAGCTTCTATTTCAGACGTGTTAAAGCGAAGCATTTGATTCAATTGTAATGCGCGCAGCAAAAACAATTGAGTTTCAAGATGGCTGCAACTTGTGGGTTAAACTTAACAAAAAAAATCATGTAATCATCCCATTATTGTGAAAATCATGTGCTAACAACGGCTGTCAAATAGATTTGATAAAGGTCGTGTGATTATTTTTACTTTTGATGCAAATTGGATTAGGTTGTTCATACTGGCTCTGATATGTTTATTTTCATTTATGTTGGTGCAATTGATTTGTGTTTAAAAAAATCTTCTATTGTTCCAAGCCTCCACCGTTTTATTGTCGCTTGCGTAAATCGAAAATATGTGTGAGCCAAAAGCAGGCTCCATAACGAATGTTGTTGCCACTTGCCGTTCTGATACTCCTGAGATGCGTTCCAACCATGAGATTGAAATTGCCGAATTGAAATCCGGGAAGTAAATAATATCGATGTTGGTCCGTACCTCTTCGTCCATGCGGCCCGGCATTGAAAAGACCTTCATACATGATATTGAAATGTAGTTTACGGTTGTTGCTCCATCGTTTTATTTGATATCGAACATCTTGCATTATCCGTAGCCTGTGCGCTAAAACAATATCGCTAAGCACTTCAGAATCGCTGATATTTCTTCGAAATCGAGCATCGTAGCGAAAGCGAGAGCGAAGTCGGATGTTTTCGAGCGGAAAGTAACGCCAAACGATCTGTCCCCAGGGACGATCTTCCGGTCTGATCAATTGGGTGGAAAAGGGAGTAGCTGTGATTACATAGGCATAGCCCGCGGTGATATCTACATTTTGATGCGGAAAAAAGGTATATCCGGTTCTTAAGGCTAAAAAGGATGTCCCAACATAATGAAAATCATTCCAAAGAGCTGACCGCTCTGAAATTCTAGACGAAGTAATATATCCAAACCAAATTTCAGAAGTTTGAGCATGAAGCTTTGACTCAGATAAATTCATGTAAAAAGTTGATATACAAATTATCGCTTTTGCTTTTGATGAACGACTTATAAATTTCATGCGTTTTAATTTCTGTTCATAAAAAAAGCAAATCTTGTTTAGGAATTTCGGGCGTCTGCCTTAATTTTGTTTTTGAATTTTTAAACATTTCAACCATGAATCTTGAACTGCAAGGTAAAATCATAAAACTACTTAACAAACAAACCGGAGAAGGCCGTAACGGGGCATGGCAAAAGCAGGAGTTTATCCTTGAAACTACCGGAGAACAATATCCTAAGAAAATATGCTGTAGCGCTTGGGGTGAAAAGGTTGATACGCTTTCTCGTTTCCAACTTAATGATGAAGTGAAAGTAAGTATTAATATTGAGTCGAGAGAATATAATGAGCGATGGTACACCGATATTCGGGCTTGGAAGATCGATTTAGTGGGTTCAGGAAATGCTGTTTCGCCCACATCGCAAAAATCCAATACAGTTTCACCACCAGAATTTCCTGTAGCAGAAAAGCAAACAGCAAATGCAAGTGAATTTCTAGAGCCCGATGGTCAAGATGATTTGCCCTTCTAAATGGAAAATGCACTCAGCTTTTTAGAACAACTTACGCTGAACAATAACCGTGAATGGTTTACAGCGCACAAGCAAGAGTTTGATGCAGCGCGCCATTGTGTTTTAGATTTGACACAGCAGCTAATTGACAATGTAAGCACCTTTGATAGTGATATAAAAGGACTTCAAGCTAACAAATGCGTATTTAGAATTTACCGAGATACACGTTTTTCAAAAAATAAGCTCCCGTATAAAAACAATATGGGCGCTTATTTTGCAAAGGGCGACAAACGATTGCAATATGCAGGTTATTACCTTCACCTTCAACCCGGCGAATCTTTTCTGGCCGCCGGTGTTTTCATGCCGGAATCACGACTTTTAAAAGCCATCAGACAAGAAATTTACTTCAATTCAGAATCATTACTAAATATTTTGGTTTCTTCAGGTTTTAAAAAGTATTACACCCAACTCGACGACTATAAACTCAAAACCTTACCCAAGGGGTATGATAAGAATCATGCTGCAATTGAGCTTTTGCGATACACCAGTTTTGTGGCCAGCCATCCACTTACCAATGATCAATTATGTGCAGCTGATTTTTTAGACCATGCCACCAATGCTTTTAAAGCGATTGTTCCTTTAGTGAGATGGCTAAATCATGCTATAGATCAAGCAGAATGATCACACTCCAAAAATCAAAGGCGTTAGTTCCATAAACAATAGAAAATTAAATTACTGAATAATTAATGCAATTTGTTGCCTATCAAGCTGATAAACTCAGAGCGTGTTTTTTCTTTAAGAAACTCACCGGTGAAGGCTGATGTGGTGGTAACTGAATTTTGTTTCTGAATGCCGCGCATTTGCATGCATAAGTGCTGGGCTTCAATCACCACGGCTACACCTAATGGCTGCAGAGTTTCCTGAATACAATCTCTGATTTCATTCGTAAGTCGTTCTTGCACTTGCAGACGACGTGCAAAAGCATCAGCAACTCTTGGAACTTTGCTCAGCCCAACAATTTTACCATCAGGAATGTAAGCTATGTGCGCTTTGCCAAAGAAAGGCAAAAGATGATGCTCGCACATTGAATAAATTTCAATGTCCTTTACCAAAACCATTTGCTTATAGTCTTCCGAAAACATGGCAGAACGAAGAATTTCAGCCGGATCAAGGTCATTACCGTGGGTGAGAAATTGCAATGCCTTTGCAACTCTTTCAGGAGTTTTTTTCAAGCCTTCACGGTCTGGCGTTTCTCCCATTAGTTGAAGAATTTCCTGATAATGCGCAGATATCTTTTCGATTAACTCGTCGTTATAACGGTCAATTTTCTTGTAGCCTTCTTTTTGTTCGTTGCTCATCTTTTTGATTGTTTACTCTCCCAAATATTCTACAAAATTGTTCTCAGTCTCGTAGAGCTTGATGGAATGTAGCGTACAGTTTTCCCTTTTAAGCTTTGGATACAGTATTTTCCAGATTTCTATGGCCAGATTTTCAGTAGAAGCCATAATGTCTTGCAAAAAAGGAACATCAAGATTCAGATTTTTATGGTCGAGTGCTTCAACAATTTCTGATTTGATAATATCGCTCATTTCCTTCAAATCAATAACAAAACCAGTCATTGGATCGGGCTTTCCTTTCACGGTTACGAAAAGGTTGTAGTTGTGACCATGCCAGTTCTTATTGGCACATTTTCCAAATACTTCCAGATTTTTCTCTTCTGACCATTCAGGTCGGTATAGCTTATGTGCCGCGTTGAAATGTTCTTTTCTGCTAACGTATATCATCCTTCAATTCAATGGCGCAAAGCTACGCAAAAATTAAACGTTGAAAGGGTTTATGCAACGAAACTAAACCTTTTTTGCTTTATAGCCTTCTTTCAAAAGAAACGTTAAGACTTTATCTCTAACATCGCCTTGTATCAATATTTCCTGATGTTTAGACGAGCCACCGGCGCCACAAAGGTTTTTTAGCCTTTTTTCAAGACCTTTTAAATCCTCGGCAGCGCCAACAAAACCGGTAACCAGGGTAACCTGTTTGCCTGCTCTTTGTTTTTTGTCAAGCATTATACGCAGTTGCTGTGCAGCAGGCGGGAGTGTTTCTTGCGTTTCTTCCTGCTCATTTTCATAATGAAAATCAGGATTGGTTGAATACACAATGTTGATTCGGTTTTTGGGTTTTGCACACATGTTAACAAGTCTTAGACATTACACTCACGCAAAAGAATTACTTTTGCTGCTTAATTCCATAACGATTATGAAATTTTTTATCGATACAGCTAATCTCAATCAAATCAAAGAGGCACAAGAACTTGGCGTGCTCGACGGTGTAACCACCAATCCATCGCTCATGGCTAAAGAAGGTATCAGCGGAAATGACCGTGTGATGCAACACTACGTGGACATTTGTAATATCGTGGAAGGTGATGTGAGTGCCGAAGTGATCGCCACTGATTATGAAAATATCATCCGCGAAGGCGAAATGCTGGCATCGTTGCACCCTCAAATAGTGGTGAAAGTTCCGATGATTCGCGACGGGGTAAAAGCGCTTCGCTATTTCAGCGAGAATGGTATCCGTACCAATTGCACACTGGTATTTTCAGCGGGACAGGCATTGCTTGCCGCAAAAGCAGGTGCATCATATGTTTCTCCTTTTTTAGGTCGTTTAGATGATATCTCTATGTCAGGACTTGATTTAATTGAACAGATTCGCCTTATTTACGACAATTATGGATTTGAAACTGAAATCCTTGCTGCTTCGATTCGCCACACCATTCACTTAGTGAAATGTGCAGAGCTTGGTGCTGATGTGGCTACTTGTCCGATCAATGTAATCACCGACTTGCTTAAGCACCCACTCACTGATATTGGTTTAGAGAAATTTTTGGCTGATCATAAGAAAGTAAACGCCTAACATGCTTATCAGGATATATGATAAAAATCCTGATGAGAAACTCATCATGCAAGTGGTGGATACGCTTCGTGATGGAGGTGTGGTGATCATCCCAACCGATGGGGTTTATGCTTTTGCATGTGATATTGAGAAACCCCGTGCAGTGGAGCGCGTAGCGCAACTCCGTGGCACAAAGATTGAAAAGGCTGATTTCTCTTTCATATTTAGTGACTTAAGTAAATTATCAGAGTTTACCCGGGGAGTGAATACCAGCACATTCAAATTGCTTAAGAAGAATCTTCCCGGTCCATTCACTTTCATTCTTGGTGCTAGCAACGCAGTGCCTAAAATTTTCAAGCACAATAAGAAAACCTTGGGAATCCGCATTCCCGACAATCCGATTTGCCTGGAAATCGTTCGCCAGTTGGGGCACCCGATCATGGCTTCTTCGGTGCATGATGAAGATGAAATACTTGAATACACCACTGATCCTGAACTGATTCATGAGCGCTATGAAAAACTGGTAGAATTGGTGATTGATGGCGGCTATGGCAAACTCAATCCTTCTACTGTGGTAGATTGCTCTTCTGAAGAGGTGGAAATCATCCGTGAAGGCAGCGGCGAGTTGGTGTATTAAGACATTCCTTCAATAACCACGGTTTCGATAGGGGATTTTCTCCATACGAATGACTTCTAGGCTGAAAAAGCCAAACTCTTCGGCAATTAAGCCTTCAATAAGATAGACGCCTCGGCCACGGAAAGGATAGCGCTGCAGCACCTGTGGAAAGTGAGTGCTGTCAAACATATAGCCTTCGCAGTCATAAAACGTAGCAAAATTCATACGGTCGCCTTTTATGGTACGTGTATCTTTCACTGCCATCACGTAGCCAAGCATGTGCACCTTCTTGCGATGATAGTCCCGCATTTGCCGGGCCGTGATGAGTGGTACATTCACCTGCTCAATGAGGGAAAACGGCGAGCAAAGCGGGAAACCAAGCAGTTCGAGTTCATCATAGGCATCTTCAATTGCGCTGTGTGCCAAATCGGGCAGGGTGTAAGAAGGTTCTTCAACGCGAAATATCAGGTTGCCTATCGGTTTTTGGTCAGTTTTTCGCATCAGACTGTGTGCTTCCCAAAGCAAGGCTTTTTTGGGTTTTCCGGTGAACCGAAACGCACCGATGCGTATCAGGATGATGGCTTGCTCCAGGCTGCAGGGCACACGGGAGAAGAAATCGGCAAGACCGAGGTAGAGACCATTTTGTTCTCGTTCCTGCTCAATGTATTCAGCAAGCTTTTGCTCCAACTGATGCAAGAGTGTGAAGCCGAGAAAAATCGTTTTGCCTCTGATGCAGCAGAGCATGCGGCTATGATTGATGCAGGGCGCCTGCACATCGGCACCGAGCATGCGTGCTTCATGCACATAGTCTTCGGTTTTGTAAAATCCGCCGAAATTGTTGAGCACAGCCGTCATAAACTCAAGCGGAAAATGTGCTTTGAGATACAGGCTTTGAAAGCTTTCCACAGCAAAGGAAGCAGAGTGGGCTTTGGAAAAAGAATAACCCGAAAAGCTTTCGATCTGCCGCCATACTTCATGGGTAATCTCATCGGGATAGCCGCGTGTGCGACAATTTTCCACAAACGTATCGGCGACACGCTGAAACTCTTGCCGCGAACGAAACTTCCCCGACATGCCACGCCGCAGAATGTCGGCTTCGGCAGGGTCAAGACCGGCAAATTGATGTGCCACACGGATCACATCTTCCTGATAGACCATCACGCCATAGGTTTCGCGGAGTATGTCTTCCATTTTGGGGTGAATGTAAGTGAAGCTGTCGGGGTGATGAAAGCGGCGGATATATTCCCGCATCATCCCGGAGCGCGCCACTCCCGGTCTGATGATGGAGCTGGCTGCCACCAGTGTGATGTAGTCTTGACAACGAAGTTTACTCAACAACATGCGCATGGCGGGCGATTCGACATAAAAACAGCCCATGGCCTTGCCATCGCGGATAAGTGCCTGCACGGCGGGGTCTTGCTTAAACTCATCTACCCGATGAATATCGAGTTGAATCTTTTGGTTTTCGCGCACCAGTTGCACGGCTTCGCGGATATGGCCCAAGCCGCGCTGACTGAGAATATCAAATTTATACAAGCCGATGTCTTCGGCCACATACATATCGAAGCAGGTCACCGGAAAGCCTTTGGGCGGCACAAAGGTGGCTGAATAACAATGTATAGGCGCTTCGCTGATTACCACCCCTCCGGCATGTATGCCTAAGTGGTTGGGCATATCCTGCATCATGCTTCCGTAGCGCTCGATGGCTTGATGAATAGGGTCTTCTGATGAAAGGATGCGCCCGTCGAGGGCATCAATCTCGGCTTTGGGCAAGCCGAATACCTTGCCCAATTCGCGCACGGCGGCGCGTTTTTGAAATGTATTGTAAGCGCCTACCAGCGCGGTGTGTTCCATGCCGTAGCGCTCAAACATATATTGCAGAATTTCGTCGCGGTCTTTCCACGAAAAATCGAGATCGAAGTCAGGTGGACTAGTGCGGTGCGGATTGATGAATCGCTCGAAATACAGGTCGAGCTCAATAGGGTCCACATCGGTGATGCGCAAGCAATAGGCCACAATGCTGTTGGCTCCGCTGCCGCGCCCTACATGAAAAAAGTCGCGGTGTCGGGCATAGCGCACCACATCTTCGGTGATCAGAAAATAGGAAGTGAAGCCCAGCTTGAAAATGATTTCGAGCTCATGCTTCACACGCTTTTCCGCTTCCTTATTTCGTTTGCCGTAGCGATAATGCAGTCCGTCGAAAGCCAGCTTTTCGAGCAGTTGGCGATCCTGTGCCTTGCTGTTGGTAAATTGTTGCTTGTTTCGACTCTGTCCGAATTCGATGTTCAGATGGCATTGCAAGAGCAGTTGTGTGGCACGGTCGAGCCATTCGGGATGATGGCGATATGCATCGCGGATAGCCGATGGGCTCATGGCTTTTTCATGCGTGTTTGCAGCCTTATTAAGCTTGCTCAGCAGGGTATTTTGGTCGATGCAGCGTAGCAGTCGGTGTAGGTTCAGGTGTCTGTTATTGGGAAAAGTATAAGTGCATAGCGCCACTGCTTTGGTTTGAAGCGATGTGGGTAACTGTCTGTTCACTTCGTGGGGACGAACTCCTACATACTCATTGTGACGTAGTTTTCGTCGTGGAACATTTTCAAGCGGATAAATAATGAAAGCATCTTCTATTTCCGGAGCTTCGTCGGGCAGGGTCGTGTTGTGGCAAAGGTGTGCGGATAGCAATTGATTGATACAAAACAACCCTTGCATATTGCGTGCTAAAGCCACAAAGCATTGCTGCTCACCTCGCCTGAAGTCAACCCCTATCACGGGATGAATACCTTTTTCCTGACCATATTTTATAAAATTCCAGCAGGCCGAAGTGTTATTAATATCCGTGAGCGCAGCCGCTTGATGCCCCTGATGCGCAAGGAGCATGACCAATTGCTCCGGACTCATGGTGCCATAGCGAAGACTAAACCAGGAATGACAATTCAGTAGCATGACACAAAAATCGACATTATTTTATTTTCATGACAATAATAGCGACATTTTTTGTTAGCCATAATCGACATTTGCCAAACGCATTTTGCCGGGCTCGCAAAGTTTTGCGATAGTCTCCGTTTTAATCCTTGTTATTGCTTGTAAATGCACGATTGATTGTCTAATTTTTAATAAGCATCCCATATTAGAACAAAGACATTTATGTAATTTACTTATTGAATTCGGCTCAATTTTAACATTTATACTCGCAGATAAGTACACATTTGGCGGTGTGGGCTTCCCATAAAATGGACGGGTTGAAAGTAAAAAAATCTGCTTGATATTGTAGCTGTCAAAAACGAAGCGGAAGTGAGCTCTGCTGGAGAGCAACTCATCAGGAATAGTTTTTGACCACGAGGAAAGGGAGTGCATGCTACGGTGTGCACTCTTTCTTTGTGTGATGATGTCTTAAA
>JBKBKN010000008.1:61183-131289 GCA_046294625.1 Flavobacteriales bacterium | reverse complement strand
GCAATGGCCGCTAAACCTTCAGATACTTTGCAAACAGCTCAAAAAAACTCTTTTAGAATTTGCCTATTTCAAAACACATGGAACCTTTTGGAATATGAAGGAAAATCCGGATTTGAATTCTTCCCGGTAACCCCACAAGGCCACGGCATCGGTCTGATTTTTGAACGGAATTTGTCAAAAGGGTTTTTCTACAGAGCGGGAATTGAGTACTCCAGTTTTGGGAAAGCCCTTTCCGTTTATTTTAATCGAAATGATTATCCCATGTTTTTTGAGCAAGATACGATGCGGGAGTATTCAAGAAAAGGATACACAGCCTATTTTAACAATCACATTGTGTATTTAAGTTTCTTGCTGGGCAGAAACTGGACCTATAAAACACACCATCAATTAAACACTTCTATAGGGTTGGGCTACTCCAGATTTTATTTCACAAAAAAGCAAGAGCTTATTTTTCTTGAGAATCCAATCACAGAACCAAGGTTAATTGCCGTTTTTACCCTGTGGAACGATAGAATGGGCATGAATTACATCCCCTTTTGTCTCGATTACATGAACACTAAGCACAAGATTCATTACGGTGCCGGCATATCCTTGAATTACGGCATAAGCAGATTCGGCAATCTTATTTTCGAAAATGATCAAGCCATTGTTTTGTTTCCGCAAACCAATCAAGTAGAAAGATTTGCTGCAAGTTTGAAGAATCAATATTATGGTCTCAGGTTGTTTGTTGGATTTTGAGAAAGTAGGTAATGTTTGTATGCTTTTCTAACCTCACCCCCTACCCCTCTCTCCCCATGGCAAGCATCGGGACATGGTATGGAGAGGGCGGAACTAAGGCTTTTTATGTGAGCTGTTGTGCATATTATTCAAACAGCGCACTTCTTAAGACAAAAGATCAAATGTTAAGAGATTGTATAAATCATTGTGGCATAGTAATGCCTTTCTTCTTCGGGGAAAGGTAAAGGATGGGGGTTTTAGGGGAGAGAGTCGGTAAAGCAGTATTTCAACGCTTAACATTCAAACTATTTCCTTCTTATGTGCAAAAGATCGAATGTTAAGAGATTGTGTACATCATTGTGGCATAGTGCTGCCTTTCTCCTTCGGGGAAAGGTAAAGGATAGGGGTTTTAGGGGAGAGGGCGGCGCCATGGCATTTCAAATTTGCTATTATGCATTGTTTTCAAACAGAGCATTTCTTAAGACAAAAGATCGAATGTTAAGAGATTGTATACATCATTGTGGCATAGTACTGCCTTTCTCCTTCGGGGAAAGGTAAAGGATAGGGGTCTTAGGGGAGAGAGTCGGTAAAGCAGTATTTCAACGCTTAACATTCAAACTGTTTCCTTCTTATGTGCAAAAGATCGAATGTTAAGAGATTGTATACATCATTGTGGCATAGTGCTGCCTTTCTCCTTCGGGGAAAGGTAAAGGATAGGGGTCTGGTGGAGAGGCGGTACTGATGCGTTGCAAGTGCAATTGTCGCTTAACTTTCAATCTACATTCTAATAACTACTCATCGCTTTTTTGCTAAATTCGCGGCTTATTTTGAGCGAAGTGCGATATGAACAAATATCCTGAATATAAACAACTTAATATGCCGGAAGTGGCCAAGCAGGTGGGAGCATGGTGGGAAGATGCCAAGGTCTTCGAACGCAGCATTGCAGAACGCAACGATGCGCCTTCTTTTACTTTTTATGAAGGGCCGCCTTCAGCAAATGGTCTTCCGGGCATTCATCATGTGATGGCAAGGGCTATCAAGGATATTTTCTGCCGCTACAAAACACAAAAAGGCTATCGCGTAGAGCGCAAAGCGGGCTGGGACACCCACGGATTGCCTATTGAACTCGCCGTGGAAAAAACGCTGGGCATCAAAAAAGAAGATATCGGGACAAAAATCACCGTGGAAGAATACAATGCCGCTTGCCGGAAGGAAGTGATGAAATATACCGACCGGTGGGAAGAACTCACACGCATCATGGGTTATTGGGTGGACATGCAAAACCCTTATGTGACTTATGAAAATAAATACATCGAGTCGGTGTGGTGGCTACTGCAGCAACTTTATAACAAAGGCTTGCTGTATAAAGGCTACACCATTCAGCCCTATTCACCGGCTGCCGGCACGGGTCTATCTTCACATGAACTAAATCAGCCGGGTTGCTACCGCAATGTGAAGGACACCTCAGCAGTGGCCATGTTTGAACTCGTGGATGTCAAAAGCATTCATCAAGGTGCAGAAAAGGTCTATGCCATCGCCTGGACCACCACACCTTGGACTTTACCTTCAAATACCGCATTGGCCGTTGGGCCTGCCATTGATTATTGCTTGGTGAAAACCTATCAACCCCACACGCATGCAGCCGTTGTGGTGATTGTGGCTGAAGCATTGCTGTCGAAATATTTTCCGGAAAAAAATGCCCAACTCGACTTCGATGCCTATCAGGCGGGCGACAAGGAAATTCCTTTTCAGGTGTTGAAAAAAGTAAAAGGGGCAGAACTCAATGGCTTGCGCTATCATCAGCTTTTGCCCTTTGCACAGCCCGAAGATGGAGATGCATTTCGCATCATCACCGGCGATTTTGTAACCACCGAAGATGGTACCGGCATTGTGCATATCGCACCGAGTTTTGGTTCTGACGACTTTCGGGTGGCTAGACAAAACGGAATAGGATCGTTGACTTTGGTGGACAAGCGCGGAAAATTTATAGCCGTGGTGAGTGACGGAATTTTTCTCTATGGTGATGAATATGTAAAAGAAGCCTACCTCAGTGATGAAGAAAAAGATGCGGCTTTGGCCCTGCAAAAAGAAAAATTGCAAGGCATTATCAAAGACACTTCCAAACTCCAATACCTGAGCGTAGATGATCGCATCGTGCTGAAGCTGCAACAGGAAGGAAAGCTTTTCAAAAAAGAAAAATACGAGCACAACTACCCGCATTGCTGGCGCACCGACAAGCCTGTGATATACTATCCACTCGATTCATGGTTTGTAGCTGTGACCAAGAAGAAAGATAGCATGATAGCGCTCAACAAACAAATCAACTGGAAACCGGAATCTACCGGAACGGGACGATTTGGAAACTGGCTAGAAAATGCTAACGACTGGAACCTTTCCCGCTCTAGATTTTGGGGTATTCCATTGCCTATCTGGCGAAGCGAAGACGGTGAAGAAGTCATCTGCATCGGTTCGGTGGCTGAACTGAAAGCAGAGATTGACAAAGCCATAGATGCCGGCGTGATGCAAGAAAATCCCTTGCAAAACTTTGTGCCGGGCGACAACAGCAAAGAAAATTACGATACATTCGATTTGCACAAGCCTTATGCCGATCAGGTTGTGCTCATTTCGCCGAAGGGCAATAAAATGTATCGCGAGAGCGACTTGATTGATGTATGGTTCGATTCCGGCGCCATGCCTTATGCACAGCAGCATTATCCATTCGAAAACAAGGAAAAAATAGATGGCGAAGGCAAAGCCAAAGCTTTTCCAGCCGATTTTATTGCCGAAGGCGTGGATCAAACCCGTGGCTGGTTCTACACGCTCCATGCCATTGCTTCGCTGGTGTTTGATCAGGTGGCGTATAAAAATGTGATTTCCAATGGTTTGGTATTGGATAAAAATGGCAATAAAATGTCGAAGCGTCTGGGCAATGCTGTTGATCCATTTGTAACAATAGCTAAATATGGCCCCGATGCCACCCGCTGGTACATGATCACCAATGCGCAGCCTTGGGACAATCTGAAATTCAACGAAGATGGCATCGTGGAAGTGCAGCGTAAATTTTTCGGCACGCTTTATAATACCTATGCCTTTTTTGCATTGTATGCCAATATTGACGGCTTTACTTATCAGGAAGCCGATCTGGACTTGTCTAAGCGTCCGGAAATCGACCGGTGGGTGCTTTCGCGTCTCAACAGCCTGATCGCTGAGGTGGATGCTGCCTATGCCGACTATGAGCCTACGAAGGCGGGCCGTGCTATCGCTGATTTTGTCAACGAACAGCTCAGCAATTGGTATGTGCGTCTGTGCCGCCGCCGCTTCTGGAAAGGCGAGTACAGCGAAGATAAAATCTCTGCCTACCAAACGCTTTATACCTGTCTCGATGTGGTGGCAAGGTTAATGGCGCCGATAGCACCTTTTTTTGCCGACCGCTTGTATCGCGATCTCAATGCCGTAACGCAAAAACATGTGCAGGATTCTGTGCATCTTTCTGCATTCCCAAAGGCTGACACGGCTATGATCGACGCTGATTTGGAATCGAGAATGGATGCCGCACAACAATTGTCGAGCATTGTGTTAGCACTACGCAAAAAAGTAAACATCCGGGTGCGTCAACCTTTGCGCAAGATACTTGTTCCTGTGAGTTCAGAATCCTTTAAGGCAAGAATAGAAGCAGTACAAAACCTGATTCTTTCCGAAACCAATGTAAAGGAAATGGAGTATGTAAATGAATCAAGTGGAATGATTGTGAAAAAAGCCAAGGCAGATTTCAAGGCTTTAGGGCCAAAATACGGCAAGCTCATGAAGCAGATTGCCCAGGAAGTGGCTGCCTTGAACTCTGATCAGGTCTATCAGTTTGAGCGCGATGGAAACATCCGTTTTACAATAGAAGGACAGGAAATCACGTTATTGCCCGAAGACGTTGAAATACAGGCACAAGATATTCCGGGTTGGCTAGTGGGCAGCGGTGGCGGATACACTTTGGCGCTCGACATCACCATTGACGAAGCGCTAAAAAAAGAAGGATTGGCAAGAGAGTTGGTGAATAAAATTCAAAACATGCGCAAAGACGCTGGTTTCGAAGTCACCGACCGTATTGATATACTTGTTAAAAACCATCCGGAACTCACGGAAGCAGTTAAGGATAATTTGACCTATATTTGCGCCGAAACTTTAGGAAGCTCGCTGTTATTAACTGATAATGAGCTTGTTGGAGAGAAAACAGAAATTTTAGATGATATAAAAACCGTCATTCGTATTACTAAAAACAAGGGACTATGAGCCAAACAGAAAAAACAAGATATTCAGCCGAGGAATTGCAAGAGTTCAAAGAAATTATTGAACGCAAACTGGAAGAAGCTAAAAAAGATTATGAACTGCTAAAAAATGCTTTTTCTAATAAAGACGATCACGGCACCGACGACACTTCGCCTACATTTAAGCTTTTGGAAGAGGGCAGCGATGTATTGTCGAAGGAAGAAACCGGACAATTGGCAGCGCGTCAGAAAAAGTTTATTGAAAACCTCGAAGCAGCATTGATTCGCATTCAAAACAATACCTATGGCATCTGCCGTGTAACCGGCAAGCTCATTCCTAAGGAGAGATTGCGCGTGGTGCCGCATGCCACATTGAGTATCGAAGCTAAGAACCAACAATAATCAGGAGAGCTGAACTTGCGCTATCCCCTATTGCTTATCGCTGCCATTCTGCTTGCAGATCAGGCCTTGAAGATTTATATTAAAACCACGATGATGCTCGGAGAGTCTTTCTCCATGGGAGGCGACTGGTTTTATATCTCTTTTGTGGAAAACAATGGCATGGCCTTCGGTTTTGAATTTGCCGGAGTATATGGCAAATATTTCCTCAGCATTTTCCGCATCATTGCCGTTTGTTTTCTGATGTATTACCTCATCAAACTAGTGAAAAAAGGCAATGTGCACAAGGGTGTGATTTACAGTTTGTCGCTGATTTTTGCCGGAGCCTTGGGCAATATCATCGACTCTGTGTTCTATGGTGTGATTTTCAGCGATAGCTTCAATCAGGTGGCCACGCTCTTTCCTGCCGAAGGTGGATATGCACCTCTGCTACAAGGGCGGGTAGTGGATATGTTTTATTTCCCGATTATCGAATCCAGATTTCCATCTTGGTTTCCCTTTTGGGGTGGAGAAGATTTCACCTTCTTCAGTCCGGTGTTTAATATTGCCGATGCCGCCATCTCCGTGGGCATTGGCATCCTGCTCATTTATCAGAAACATTTCTTTAAGGAAATCAGCGAGAAGGCTTAACAACATCAGGGCCGCGCTACAACACATACCCCTTTTAACTCCTTCAGGCAAAATTTGATCAATAGGAGGTGAAGCATGAGCCGAACTATTTGATTTAGTTGGGGTTACCCCGATGTAGTCATGGTTTCCATTCCAATCCTTGGGTTTATCAAAGGTGGCATAAACTCACTTTAGCCTTATCGTCTATTCTCATAGTCGCAGAACACTCGGACATTTTTTAAGCCGACTTATGTAATAGGAAGC
The DNA here is from genome assembly GCA_046294625.1 of Flavobacteriales bacterium. Taxonomy (GTDB): domain Bacteria; phylum Bacteroidota; class Bacteroidia; order M30B66; family M30B66; genus JBKBKN01. Next base: position 125,044 of record JBKBKN010000008.1, on the reverse strand, counting down.
GAAATGTGAGCCGAACTAATTGAAATATTAGGGCTTAAGCCCTACATAGAAAATCACCATTAAGGTGATTTGAAAAATCATACTAATGGATTGATGTCCTTCGTGGTTTATGCATTAGAGATTTATCTAATGTATAATCTGAATTTAAACTCAAGGGCTATCATTCCGCATATCCAATCGGAATTTAACAATTTTAATCGCTTGATTAAATGGCAATTAAAAATATTGGGTGAATCTACCCTAATTGTAATAGGCGACTTAAAAGACAATCCATAAATTTGAACATAAATTCAATAGCAGAATAAATTTTAACATTTTGCAGAAATAAGCACAGCAATTGGATTGCACAAACCCCACGGCATCTATCAAATCGAAACCATGCAATGGACGTCAGGCATGTATCTCATCCACTTGCTAAAAGACGGAAAAAGAGTAAATACGAAGAAATGGATAAGGGGATGAAAGTTGATGTGCATAAGAAAGACACTGTTTGAATATCATGCTCAAAAGTTCATTTGAGGTGCTAATGTACCACCCTCTCCACCCGGAGAGGGGTCAGGGGATGAAGTTAAAATGACAGCACAAAATCTTTCTTAACCAAACAAATCGCTATACTTTCCCCACACTCCATAAATTACCCTTTGCCCCATGTCGTGAAATGATGGCTTTGTGATTAGCTTTGCTGGAATACATTTAAAGCCAGGTTAGCATTATCCATGAACATCAGTGAAATCATCAATCAGCTTGGAGAAGAGCGCGAGCATTATTTCAATGCGGTGAGCCCGCCCATCATGGCGAGTTCCAACTTTTCCTACTCAACTGTGGCGGCCATGCGCAGCTGCCTGCAGAAAGAGTTTGACACACCCTTCTATTCGCGAGGCTATAATCCTACTGTGGCTATTCTTCGAAAAAAGATAGCTGCACTCGAAAGCACCGAAGATGCGCTGATTTGCGGTAGTGGATCTGCAGCTGTGGCGGTGGCAGTGATCTCACAGCTAAAAGCAGGAGACCATGTGGTGTGTGTGCAGAAGCCCTACAGCTGGACCTATAAACTCCTGCAACATTTGCTCTCGAGATATGGAGTTAGCACATCCTTTATCGATGGTCGGGAAATTGAACATTTTCGAGAAGCTATAAGACCCGAAACCAAGATGATTTTTCTTGAAAGTCCCAACAGCATGACTTTTGAACTGCAGGACATTGAGGCTGTTTGTGCTTTAGCAAAGGAAAAAAACATCATCACCATTATTGACAACAGCTACAGCTCTCCCCTCCTGCAAAAACCTGCTGAATTGGGGGTGGACCTGATTGTTCATTCTGCCACCAAATACCTGAACGGACATAGCGATGTGGTAGCCGGGGTGATTTGCGGCAGTCATGCCATGATACGGAAGATGATGGCCGAAGACTGGATGACCCTCGGCCCGGTGCTTGCCCCGCATGATGCTTGGTTGCTGATCAGGGGCTTACGCACGCTGGAAGTAAGGATGAAACAAAGCGTGGAAAGCACACAAAAAATTGTCGAGAGACTTGCTGCACATCCTAAGATTGAACGGATGATTTATCCTTACCATGTCTCACATCCGCAGTTTACCTTGGCTCAAAAACAGATGAAATCAGGCTCGGGCATGTTTTCTGTTTGCATAAAAGCTGATAATGCCCAAGGGGTGGAACGCTTTTGTGATGCTTTGCAGCATTTCCTACTGGCTTGTTCATGGGGCGGTTACGAATCCCTGGCATTCCCGGTTTGCGCGCTGCAGACCACACCGAGCTACGACAATCCGCATTTGCCTTGGAACCTCGTCCGCATATACATTGGACTGGAAGACAGCGAAATGCTTCTGCAGGATCTTTTGCAGGCATTGGATAAGGTGTGATTATATTAACAAAATAAGAGATGATTTGAATCTTCACTAATCTTCATTCCTTAACGTTTAAAAAACAAGAAAGTAAATCGCCGAAGGCAACTAAGTAAAAAGACGGACAATCATATAATTATAAGCCAACAAGCCCCAACTTAAGCTATTGATCAGATACAAGAATAAAAAACGGGGTTAAAGTTTGATAAAGATATATTTGTCTAAAGCTTCAAAACACAAATTTGATTAGGTTTGAAAAAAATATTTTATGAGTCTCAACAGCACAAACTTCAAAGGAAACCCGGTGAACCTGCTCAACAAAATTCCGGAAGCAGGCAAGAAAGCATACGATTTCACATTTGTAAAAACTGACCTTTCCGAAAGTAGTCTTTACGATTACGACGATAAAGTGAAGGTAGTAATTGCGGTTCCAAGTCTCGACACAGGCGTTTGCCAGATGGAAACCAGAAAATTCAACGAAAAACTTGCCGGAATGGAACAAGTAGTTGGAATTGTTATTTCAAAAGACCTTCCATTCGCCATGAAACGATTTTGCGAGACAGAAGGAATCAGCAATGTGCTGAGTGGTTCTGATTTTCGTTACAATGATTTCGCACAGGAATACAATGCTGAAATGATCGATGGCCCATTGAAAGGACTTCTTGCAAGAGCTGTTTTCGTGATCGACAAGGAACACAACATCACTTATACGGAACTCGTACCTGAAATCACGCAGGAGCCTGATTATGAAAAAGTAATAGAAGCAGTAAAGGCGCTTATTTAAGCACACGGGTAAGCAAAGGGCTTATGTAAGGTTTTAAGCATAAATGCAGCCACAGCGATGTAACTATCCTGTGGCTGCATCGTTTTTAACAGGCACTGTTTGATAAGCATTTCATAAATGCACTTTAAAGCAGAGAATCTGAAATAAGTTTGTTAAAAATACCAATTGCATGAGTTCAAAATACCTTACCACCATTTTTGTAGTAGAAGACAACCTGATGTTTGCTGAGCTGATCAAGCAAAAGCTGGAAACAGACGACAAAAACGAAGTGACGCTCTTCAGTAACGGCGAAGACTTTCTTAATAACCTGTATAAGAATCCGGACATTGTGGTTTTGGATTATAACCTGCCGGGCTTTAATGGCGTGGATCTGCTGAAAAAAATCAAAAATTATAACGACAGCATACAAACCATTTTCCTTTCGGGGCAGGAAACCGTGGAAGTGGTGGTAGAAGCCTACAGCAATGGTGTGGGCCGCTATATCATCAAAAACGACGCTGCAATGACCGAACTAGAACAGGCGGTGAATGAACTCAGCAAACATGCCAATCTTCGCAAGGAAGTGGATGTGCTGCGTGAACAAATCATTGACCGACACCGCTACAACCGCATCATAGGAGAAAGCTCAGCCATTCTTAAGGTGTTGCGTCTGATTCAAAAAGTGGAGAAAACCAATATGCTCGCCTTGATTACCGGCGAAAGCGGCACTGGTAAAGAACTTGTGGCATCGGCCATACACTACAATTCTAACCGCAAAAACAAACCTTTCGTAGCCGTGAATGTGGCAGCGATTCCGGAAGATCTGATAGAAAGCGAGCTTTTTGGTCACGAACGCGGCGCTTTTACAGGTGCTGACAGCCGCAGAATCGGCAAATTTGAAGAAGCGCATGAAGGAACCATTTTTCTGGATGAAATCGGCGAAATGGACATAAACCTCCAAACCAAACTACTGCGAGTATTGCAAGAAAGTAAAATAACCCGACTGGGGAGCAATAAGGAAATTCCGCTCAATGTACGCGTGATAGCCGCCACCAACAAGAATCTCGCTCAAAGGGTAAAAGACAATAAGATGCGCGAAGACCTTTATTATCGTTTGCAAGGCTTTTTGATTCATTTACCTCCGCTGCGCGAAAGAGGCAACGACCTTCTGCTGATTACCCGTCACCTGCTGCGCGACTTCTGCGATCAGAATCAGATTCCGCAAAAAACCTTCTCATCCGATGCCCTGAAAGCCATGATGAAGCATCCTTGGTCGGGAAATATCCGGGAGTTAAAAGCATTTATTGAGCGAGCTGTACTCATCAGCGATGGCGAAGTGATTGAAGAAGACGACTTGATCTTCTCGCAGGATATTTAATGCCTAATCATGTTCATGCTCTTCTTCAAACTCATGATCTCCTAAGTCTTCACAATGATAGTGGCGTGGACGTTTGAGTTGATATTTCACCGTGGCAGCCCCTTTTAAAGCTTCGCTTGACATGCGCTGAATTATGGCTTGCTTTTCCTTTGCAGCCGACTCCATTAGTGCCTCTTGCTGTTGTCTGTCGAAGAGCAATATGCCGTCAACCCAAGTTTTTTCAACGATTGCATATATAGAAAGAGGATTATCGTTCCACAGCACCACATCTGCATCTTTACCCACTTTAATACTTCCCGTGTGGCCGTCTATCTTAAGCATTTTGGCCGGATTGATGGTAACAAGCTGTAGCGCTTCCTCTTCGCTGATGCTACCATATCGGATCGCCTTTGCAGCTTCCTGATTGAGCCTGCGCCCCATTTCGGCATCATCGCTATTGATGGATGTGTTTACCTTCATTTTGGTCATAATAGCTGCGTTGTAAGGAATGGCATCATTCACCTCCATTTTATAGGCCCACCAATCAGAGAAGGTTGAACCTGCTGCACCGTGTTTTGCCATTTTATCGGCCAATTTATAGCCCTCTAATATATGCGTAAAGGTGTTTACCTTGAAGCCTAAAGAATCGGCTACATGCATCAGCATATTGATTTCCGACTGCACATAGCTGTGACAGGTGATAAAACGCTTTTCCTGCATGATTTCTACCAAGGCATCCAATTCCAGGTCGCGACGGGGTGCAACAAGGCCTCTTTTGTATTTGGTCTTGTTCCATTTGTCCCACTCTTTTTCATATTCCTTGGCACGGAGAAAAGCATCCATAAACACCTGCTCTACACCCATGCGTGTTTGTGGAAAACGTTCTGTAAACACATCTCCCCAATTGCTTTGCTTCACATTCTCTCCCAAAGCAAATTTTATGTGACCCGGCGCTTTGGTGTTTTTCATCGCTTCGGCAGTAAAACCCCATCTAAGCTTTACAATAGCCGATTGCCCACCGATCGAATTGGCCGAACCATGCAACAATTGTGCTGAAGTAACCCCTCCGGAAAGTTGTCTATAGATATTAATGTCGTCCGGAAAAACGACATCGCCAATGCGCACTTCGGCCGTATTGGTTTGGCCACCTTCATTCACCCCTCGCGATATAGCAATATGCGAATGTTCATCAATAATGCCGGGTGTTAGGTGTTTGCCTGTGCCATCTATGGTCTCGATGGATCCTTTTGCCAATTTTGCAGGATCAGTGATTTTTCCATAAGCGACAATCTTTCCGCTAGACAACAAAACATCCTGATTGTCCAGTCTGCCGGCATCTTCACTCGTCCAAAGCGTTACGTTTTTAATCAAGTAGTTTTTCGCTTCCGGCATTTGCTCCCATCCATAAGCATTGTTAGGATAAGTAATCCGTATTTCAGGTTTCTCGGCCACCTTGGCTGAGTCTTTCTTGCTTTTCGCAGGTTCAGCTTCGCCAATATAAGCGGCTGTCCAGGCTAAAGTTCGATCACCCTGTATGGCTGTTCCGCTCATGCTAATTTTTCCGTTTTCAAGTGAAACATTTCCACCAAATCGAGCCTCATCTTTGAGCTTCAATTTGTCTGATTTGGCAGAGAAGGACACTTGCCAGTCTTTTCTGTTCAATTTGATTTTCACCTTTGATGTATCGGCTTTGATGAATCCTTCCAAGCCTTTTGGTGATTGTGTGATATGTAATTCCATATCCGACATTGACGCTACTTTGAGCTGATATTTGCCGGAAAGGTTCGGTAAGCTGATGTCTTCGTATGCATAACGCTTACCATTTACCCAGTTTTCAGCAACAGAAAAGTTTTCAGCAAATAAGGTGTCGTTTGTGATTAAAAAACTGGCCGTTTTCCCTTTGCCTAATGAGCCGAAATCTTTGTCTATTCCAATAATCTGAGATGGAATACGTGTGATCGCATCTAAGGCTGTTTGAGCTGGAAGACCAAATTCAACCGCTTTTTTCAATGCAGGATAAAAGTCCGATGGCTTTTTCAATCCATGCATAGTGAAAGTAAAACGAATACCTGCCTGATGCAACAAAGATGGATTGTAAGGCGATGTTTCCCAATGGCGCAAATCTTCCAGGCTTATTTGATGAGTGGTGTAAAAATCGCTCAAATCGTAGGGCTCCTGAAAATTTAAAGGAATCAACAATGGCTGACCTGTTGCTTTGATTTCGTTGATCCGACGATATTCCCGCCCGCTTGCCTTAACGATGAAATTTGCATCAAATTCCCGTCCTATCTGATGAATGCGGAGCACATCATGTTCATCCTGGGCTTCGAAAAGCTTTAACAAGGGTAAATTTTTATGAAAGGCCTCAAGTGAAAGATTGAGCTCCTTTTTTTCGGTTAGCGATTGATACCATTGTGCATCATACCATGTTTGACGAAGCAGTGCGATGCTTCCCATTAAGGAAGAAGGGTACTGCATGGGCGATGTTCCTTTGTTGAATGAAAAAAAACTTGCTGCTCGCGAATTGATCACCACATCATTCTCTTTTTCATCGGCCAAATGCACCAACGGACCGGTACCCCTTGCGATGCCATCATTCAAATGCGTGAGCACAACAGCAAAACCGGCTTTGCGCATGGCATCAGCTTTTGAAGCATCGGTTTTAAAGCGCATCACTGCGTCCACTTCGGGAGTGATGGCGGCATTCCAGGCTAATGGACCTGCTTCTTTGCGCTCATATTGCGGCATGCGCGATGGTGGGCTCTTCTTCCCCACTTCAACCCCATAGTCGCTGTATAATTCCACAAAAGCCGGGTAAATGTGTCTGCCACCGGCATCTATGATATAAGCCTGCAAGGGTATCGTGATATTGGCACCCATTTCCAGAATTTTTCCATCCTGAAAAAGTATTTTTCCATTGCGAATTTCCTTGCCCGCTTCAGGATGAACCACCGCGTTGATGATGGCAAAGAGCGTATTGCGCTCATCAACGGCGCCATTGGAAGGAAAAGTTCCTTGAGCAAACAATCCGAAAGAAATAATCGAAAAAAGCAGGGTAAAAATAAGATTTCGCATAGGTTGGCTAAGATAGAAAAAATGACCTGCGCAAAGGAAAATCAATTGGATGTCTTTGCTCAGATTCATCATCTTCGTTTTTCTTCGCTAATTTAGCCCGCTCAAATAAAAAGCATTGAAACCAACATTAGCCAAAGGAACCCGCGATTTTTCTCCCTTAGAATCCGCACGTCGCCAGTATATATTCGAAACCATTCGCAAGGTTTTTACGCTGCATGGCTATCAGCCCTTAGAAACTCCGGCCATGGAAAATCTGCAAACGCTCACCGGAAAATATGGCGATGAAGGCGACCGTTTGATTTTCAAAATCCTGAATTCCGGCGATTTTCTTAAGCCCTTGCGCGAGCAGAATCTCCTACCCGAAGACTCGTCGAAGGTGATTTCCTTGGTGTCTGAAAAAGCTTTACGCTACGACCTTACCGTGCCTTTTGCGCGTTTTGTGGCCATGAACAGGGATAAAATTTCTTTCCCTTTCAAACGCTATCAGATTCAACCTGTGTGGCGTGCCGACCGTCCGCAACGGGGGCGATACCGCGAGTTCTATCAGTGCGATGCAGACGTGGTGGGTAGCAGCAGTTTGTTGTGTGAAACAGAATTAATCAGTATCTATGATCAAGTATTTGCAACATTAGGCCTCGATGTAAATATCCATATCAATAACCGAAAAATATTAGCCGGAATTGCCGAAAAGGCTGGTATTCAGGAGCAATTTACAGCATTCACCGTTGCAATTGATAAGCTCGATAAAATCGGATGGGATGGCGTACAAAACGAATTAAATGCGCAAGGAATTTCCGTTGAAGCTGCTGATTTGTTAAAAGCCTTATTGGATAAAAATGGAAGCCCTGATGATATTCTTACTCATGCAAAAACATTGCTTTCCGGTGTTGATCTTGCCATGCGAGGTATTTTGGAGCTTGAAGCGGTGTTTTATCATATCCGGCTTAGTCAACCCGAAGGATTAAAAGCACAACTCCTCCCCGATTTCACGCTCGCTCGCGGGTTAAACTATTACACAGGCACTATTCTCGAAGTGAAAATGCAAAACTTCAATATGGGAAGCATTGGCGGAGGTGGTCGCTATGATGACCTTACCGGGATTTTCGGTTTTCCGAATGTGCCCGGGGTAGGAATCTCCTTTGGAGCTGACCGCATTTATGATGTATTGCTTGAGCTCAATAAGTTTCCTGAACATTTGGGGAGTGCATGCAAAGTGCTCTTCGTTTATTTTGATGCCGAATCGCCTGCTTATTGTCTGCCATTGATGGCTAAATTTCGTGCACAAGGCATATCCTGCGAATTTTTTCCTGAGCAGGCCAAACTACAAAAACAGTTTACCTACGCCGACCGAAAAGGTATTCCCTATGTAGCTATTGCTGGCGAAAACGAGCGAAAAGAAAATAAATTTAGCCTGAAAAACATGCAAAGTGGAACGCAGAAAACCCTTTCTCTTGAAGGTATTCTTCAATTGTTTTCGCACCTGTAATTCATTGGCAAGATTTGTGCTGAATGATTCAGCATGTCAGAGCTTTACAGGCTAAACAGTACGATTATTCTTTTTTTGTTTGCTATCCGTTTCAGCATTAGGGCAGCAACACAAATAAACCCATTTTTTTGTTCCTATTGATATAAAAGCCGGATTTGCCTTAGGAGAAATCGTTGAAAAAGCTGACCATCAAGTGAGCCACCAAACTGGGCGCGTATTGAATACTCAGGGTTGATGGTTTGTCACAGAGACCGTTTTGGCTCAGCTGTATAAGCCGGTGTACAATACCTGAGCTATCCGTTTACCGCACAGGATCAAGAAAATAGTATTCAAATGACTGTGTCACATTTGGCCGCGAAAGCCCAAGGCAGAGCCTACATGCTTTGGGAATTGAAAAACAATCCCCATTCGCTCTTGCGCACTGAGTTTGCATCGGGTTACCACTTTATTCGAAATGACGATTTGTGGGGCAATCGGCTCAACTTCAGCATGTATTCATATAGCCAAAGGCAAAATATCCCCTTCATTAGGCCTGAAATTGGCTTAACCAAAATATTCCATCAAGGGCAAATGGATCTTGGCATTAGTTACGAGGCCAGCCTGAGTTCGATATCGAGATTTTACGCTGATTTAAATTTTCAAGACGAACAATCGCTGTTTCAAACCCGTGGCAATTTTTTGGCGCTGACCGTTCGCTTTCACGTAGAAGTGCTTAAGAACTTTAATCCGAGAATTCAAGGAAGCAGAAAACCGGCTATAATACGAGAAAAAGCAAAAGCTGAACAGTCACTTGAAGTCATAAACGAAAAGCGTAAAACCCGAGAAAGAAGGCCTTTCGACTTTAAGAAAAGTAGAGTGGTTTTAAAAGTTTGGGACAATTCTGAAATTGATGGAGACACAATTTCGCTGATTTTTAACAATCGCCTGCTATTGAATGAATATGGTTTGGTGAAAAAGAAAAAGAAGCTCGTGGTAAATCTCGAACCAGGCGAAAATACCATTACAGTGATTGCCCATAACCTTGGCAGAATTCCGCTCAACACAGCGGCAGTTAACCTAAGAAGTGGTTTTAAAACCTATCATTTAGTGACTAGTATATCGCTAAACCATAATGAAGAACTCAAACTTATTTATTCGCGAAAGCGAAAATAGCTACAGATCTTCTTCATCATTCTCTTCGTCTTCAAAAGATGCAGAAAGATTAGCATTAAGCAGTTTTTGAAGTCGTTTTTCAAGCCTTTGTTGCTTGCCTTTCAGGCTTTGGAAAAACTGCTCATTGGCATGCTCAAACGATGGAATTGCCGATTCAAGCAAGGGCTTTGCTTCCGGGGTTGCCACAATCAACATCGCACGACCATCTAAATGATAAGGCTTGCGCTTGATAAGTTTTCTTTTCTCCAAATCACGAATCACTTTCGAGGCCATCATTTTATCACATTGTGCCTTACGAGCTACTTCTATTTGAGTAACAGACTTTCCTTGCTGCTCAAATTCGTCGATTGCTTTAAGCAACATCAGCTGCACGTGCGTGAGCTCAAAAGGAAGCAAAGCTTCCCTGATTTTTCTTTGCCAGAGATTGCTTATCTGCCAACAAAGCCATCCAAGACTTGTGCTGTCGAACTCTTCTTTTTTATGCTTTCCTTTTGCCATAGTGCAAGTTTAGGAAAAATCCGACAATAGCCCAATTTTCGTTTGCGCCGCCGTCAACTAAGTAAGTTTATGGCTAAGTGTTAATGCAATTTTTTAATTAGCTTGATGAAACTCATCAGAGCCGTTTAACAGTGATTTCACCTGTCGAATCACACCAGGCTTATTGAGAAAATATGTTCCAGAGATTAAGCTTGCTACGCCTTCAATTTTAACAATATCTATGATCATATTTACTTGCAAATTGCCAATGGCCACATGTACAGGTATTCCTAATCCGTCGATTGCTTCTCGTAAAACATCAATCGGATATTCATCAAAACTTTCATTCTTTCTCGGAATGAGCGTAATAACTAATTCTTGCACTCCTTTGATTTTGCACATCTTAATCCAGTTGTTTAAATCAATTTCTGTTCGTGATTTCGCGCCATTGAGGTAAACTTTCCACTCGCCAAAACTCTTCTTTGAATCGATACCGATTAGCAATTTTTCTTTGCCAAACTCCTTTATAATGTTGGCAATCAACTCAGGATTCTTCACTGCAGCGGAGTTGACCGTAACTTTTTCAACGCCCGTATTTAAAAGCTCACCCACGTCTTTCACGCTATGAATCCCTCCGCCGATCACCAATGGAATATTTACTTCTGACGAGAGGTGCTTCAAAAACTTGATTAAGTTCTTTTTCCGTTCATGATTTACGGAAATATCAAGAATGTATAGGCCATCTGCTCCTTGTTCTTTGTAAAACAAAGCTTGTTCAAATGCGGCTTCATACTCGAGCACACTGGTTGTATTGGTCACAGAGCTTTTGTGATCATAAGTATAAATTGCCGGAATGATATTCAATGGATTCATGCCTCAAACGTAAATAAAATTAATGTTAAACGACCGTACTAATTCTCTTTATCTTTTGATGGCACTGCCAAGGCTTTTCTGTACCATGCTTCATATGCCTTGTTTTGCCATGCGCCAAAATCTTCACTCAAATCAAGCGTATGGAGTAATCTGGGCTTACGTGCTAAAGGCGCAAGCAAAAGCGTGTCATAGTTGCTGCTCGTGATGGTTTCATGTCGCAATTTCGACGATTCATAATATGTCTTCGCATCTCCGGATATCAATGTTTTCAGACAAAGGAAATAATTGCTTCTCGGCACGATAAACAAAAGGAGAAGCAAAACAAAACCAATCAACTTCTTTTTTTCTGAAATAGACTTTAATTGTCTTTGCAAATACGGATGAGCAGAAAGCTCATTTAACCCTAAAATCCAGAAGAGCATAAAGCTCAAAAAAAGCAATACCTCCATCCTTCCCGAAAAACCAATCATGGGCTTGATAGAAGCAAGAAAAAGAACTTGAAAAAACAAGCAGAAAAAAGCTGCTAAAAACATGGCAAGCATTTTTTGTCCGGTATATGCGTTTTTCGTTTGCTGTGTAAAAATGATTAAGAAAAACAATGACCCATAAACAAACAAAGGATGATGCACAATAGCATAAAACATCTTTTTAAAGTGTGTGAATGCTACTCCCAAATTTTGGGAAATTTCTGTAAAACCAAAATTTTGGTGCACATCACTCACCGATGCCCTGACAAAATTTCCAGGTGCAAAAGCCGAAAGCACAATACTGACAATAAAAGCTGCCGCTAAAGCAATCACTATAAAGTTGGGTGGTAATAGCTTCTTTTCCCAAAAATAGCTGAACAAAAAAAGGACTATCAAAAATGCTAAAGCTATCCAAATAGCTTCATTAAAACCGTTTATGAGAATAATCAAGCCCGATAGAAGAACCATGAGCAAAAAATGCTTGTCTTGAAAACGACTCCAAACCCCGGCAAATAGAAACAAAAATGCCGCGCCTATTGTGTATGTGCCTATACCCATTAGCCAAAATAAACCTTCGGCTGTGTCGGGCAGAAGTGCAAACAGCCAAACCGTAAGCAAAATAGCAAGCACCAAAGTGTATTGGTAAAACAGGAACCGAAAAGATAGATAAAAGAGTAGAAAACATGATGAAATCAAAAAAAGTATTACTAAAGAATACTTCTCCGGGGTTTCTCCCATGTATTTGAGTCCGGCTGAAATAATTGCGTTGGCAGAGTACCGACCAGACCATTCCACATAAATTTGTTTACAAGAGGCTAAAAAATCCAAATCTCTCATCCCTGAGGAATATGCATAATTGTCTGTTTCAGGCCATGAATAAAACGATGCAAGAAACCACGGAACAAGAAAAATAAAAATTAAAATAAAACTCGTAAACCATTGGCTTGCACCATCAGTAAAGATTTTTGAAAAAGGTCTATTGTTCAACACAAAATTTTGTTCAGCTAAAATGATACTTTTTGCGAACATCCTTAAACAAAATTCGTTAATTGCCTGAAAAAATTCCGTAGAAAACTATCTTTGCCGTAAAACCATCATCAACACATGACACCATCACTTAAGGAAAAATTCGCTTCATCATTTTTGCCTACAATTGGAGAGATTAAATCCTTCATTCAGGAGCATGGAGACATCGTTCTTGGCGATATCACCATAGCTAAAATATACGCAGGAATGAAGGGCATGACCGGAATGATTACTGAAACATCTAAGCTTGACCCTAATGAGGGTATTCGCTTTCGTGGTTACAGCATTCCTGAATTGCGCGAGCTCCTTCCAAAAGATGATGGTCAGGAACCTCTTCCTGAAGGAATTTTTTATCTCATGCTCACCGGCGAATTGCCAACCGATGAAGACGTGAAGGCACTAAGTGCCGAATGGGAACGCAGAAGCAATATCCCTGAGCATGTATTCAAAGCGATCGACGCCCTTCCGGTTTATACCCACCCGATGACCCAATTTAGCATTGGTATATTAGCCATGCGCACGGAGTCGGTGTTTGCCGATGCCTACGAAAAAGGAATTAACAAGAAAGATTATTGGGATCCAACTTTCGAAGATGCCATGAATCTGATTGCCCGCTTACCACGTTTGGCAGCCTATATTTATCGCCGCACTTATTTTAATAATGAGCAAATCGCCCCATTGAGCGGCGTAGATTGGTCGGCAAATTTTGCGCACATGATGGGCTACGACAGTCAGCAAGTGAAAGAGCTCATGCGTCTTTATCTTACCATACATGCCGATCATGAAGGTGGCAATGTTTCAGCCCATGCAACACATTTGGTTGGTTCTGCTTTAAGTGATGCATATTACGCTTTTGCTTCAGGTATAAATGGTTTAGCAGGACCGCTTCACGGACTAGCCAATCAGGAAGTGATTCGTTGGATTCTCGATATGCAGCGCGAATTGGGAGGCGGCTCCCCTACCAAAGAACAAATTCGTGAATATGTGCTCAAAACACTCAACGAAGGCAAAGTAGTTCCCGGTTATGGACATGCCGTACTTCGTAAAACCGATCCGCGTTTTACTGCTCAGATGGAATTTGCACAAAAACACATGCCTGACGATGATGTTTGCAAAATCGTATGGAAAGTGTATGATGTCGTTCCGCCAATTCTTAGTTCCATTAAGAAAATTCAGAATCCATGGCCCAATGTGGATGCACACAGCGGCGCATTGTTGATTCATTATGGAATTAAAGAATATGACTTTTTCACTGTTCTGTTTGGTGTAAGCCGCGCATTAGGTGTATTGGCACAGTTGACCATTAGCCGGGCGATGGGATTGCCGATCGAGCGTCCGGGCTCTATCACCATAGAAGCTCTGAAGCAAAAAGTGAATGTGGCCAAAACCGTTGGTTAACAGCCACTTGCGGAAGAAAGAAAAAAATATCCTATCATTTGCAATTTATTTATTGAAAAATATTAATATTGCAGTCCCAAATTCGCAGACCCGATTTTGGTCAACGCCGGATGGCGACATAATATAAGATTCCTTGGTAGCTCAGCAGGTTAGAGCATCTGACTGTTAATCAGAGGGTCGCTGGTTCGAGCCCAGCCCGAGGAGCAAAAACCCCGAAATTTCGGGGTTTTTTTTAGCATGTAAGTATATTTCGTTTACATCTTGCAATCTGCCAAAACAAGCGGGTATTATATTGGTCAAACGGATGATGTGGAGAAAAGATTGATTAACACAATCACATTGAAAATAAAGACTATACCAAACGCGACCAGCCCTGGATTCTGATAAAAACCATTCCATCCAATTGCAGAATGAAAGCAAGAAGTATTGAAGCACACATCAAGAAAATGAAAAGCAGAAAATACATTGAAACCTGATCAAATATGAAGATATCGCTATAAATCTTAAGAAGAGATACCCTTGCATCTGAATGTTAATCAAACCCCGATAGCTATCGGGTCCGAGAAGCAAAAGCCCCGAAAGTTCGGGTTTTTTTGTTTTTAACTTAGAAGCATATTTGTAAGACAAAACCAAATTAAGGCTTATCTCTGGCTTGTTTTTGGGCTATTTCAGTATTCAAATTTATCTTTTCAATAATTGACAAATAGCGCTTTGTTGGTTTGCCTGAACAACATTTGTAATTTCTTCTTATCGTAAACCAACATGCGTGTGACTTATTCTACAACCATAACAGCTCTGCGGAAGCAATATATTCATCATTATTGCTCAATCCTTTTTATGTTAAAAGACTTGTGCTTAGTAACTTCAACCTATTGTTAATCTCGATTCCTTAAATCCAACAAGATTGAAATTCCCTACCTTTGTCACATGGAAAGCACGCGTCAAAAAAAGGTGGCAAGACTCATTCAGAAAGAAATTGCCGAACTATTTACCTTGATGGGAAATGGACTCAATCCGGGTGGAATGATTACGGTAACCACTGTGCGTGTGAGCCCCGATTTGTCCTTTGCAAAGGTTTACCTAAGCGTTTTCAAAGGTTTGAAAGCTGAGCAAGTCATTCGTAATGTAGAACATGCATCCAAGGAAATTCGGCTTAAACTTGGCAATAAAGTGCGCCATCAGCTGCGCATTGTTCCCGAATTAGCTTTTTACCTTGACGATTCGCTCGATTATTTTGAGCGAATTGATGAATTGTTGAAATAATAACAGGTTCAGCAATTGAAAACAGCGCTTTTCATCGCTCGTCGATATTTCTTTTCCCGAAAGAAACACAATGTGATCAATGTAATATCGGCCATTTCGGTGGTGGGTGTCAGCGTAGGAACATTTGCTTTGATCGTTTTACTCTCTGCTTTCAATGGTCTTGAAAGTTGGGTGGTTTCGCTATATGATGCTTTTGACTCTGATTTCAAAATAGAAGCTGAAAATCGAAAGTTTTTTGCAACTTCAGAGATAGATCTAAATGCACTTAAAAATATTAATGGAATTGCTTTTATCACACCGGTGATTGAAGAAAACGGCTTAGTGCGTTACCGCGATCGCCAACATTTGGTCACCTTCAAAGGGGTAGGCAATGACTACAACCTACATACGGGAATCGATTCCATGATTATTTCCGGGAGTTTTGACCTGCAATACGGTAACAGTCCTGCTGCGGTTGTTGGTGCCGGTGTTGCTTACATACTAAGTTTAAGCACCAACGATTCGTTTAATCCCATGGAATTATATGTTCCAAGAAAAAATGCAGGAAATACCCTAAACCCTGAAGATGCATTCAACAATGCAGTGCTCTTTGCTTCCGGTATTTTTCAGATTCAACCCGAATTCGACAACAAATATGTGATTCTGCCTATAGATTTTGCCGCCCCACTATTTGAACGAGAATCAGAATTGTCTTCCGTTGAAATTGGACTAAAAAAGGGATTTAAATCGCGTCAGATCAAACAAAAGCTGGAAAATGTGCTTGGGCCTGCCTTTGTCGTTAAAAATCGTTTTGAGCAGCACCAATTGCTTTACAAAATCATCAATGCAGAAAAGTGGGCAGTTTATCTGATTCTTACTTTCATACTTATCATCGCCACTTTCAACATCATCGGCTCACTCACCATGCTGGTGGTTGAAAAATCTGATGATATTCGGGTATTATCCAATCTTGGCGCCTCCCCTGGCCTTCTGCGCAGGATATTCTTTTTTGAAGGAATGCTCATCTCTTATTCCGGATGTATAATTGGACTTGTGTTGGGTTTTGTCGCAATTTTTCTGCAGAAACAATATGGTTTAATCATGATTGTGGAAGATATGCCCTATCCTATGCTCATTAAGTGGGAAGACGTATTATTTGTGGTTATTACCGTGTTAAGTATAGGCGCAATATCCGCTTGGTTTCCAGCCGGAAAATCAGTAAACAAAGCATTGATGAAGTAATTGTTAGGTATTTTAAACTCCATTGAGATTTATAGAATCATCCATACTATGCTGCTGTTTTGCATACAGTCTTGGGTGATAGGTTTCAATAATATTTAATTACTTTCAACTACACTGAAGCCAATAAAAAAGCCGGCTCAATTTACTCAAAGACGGCTTTTGATATCGGTTGTTGCTAATGTGTTTAAAGGCTCAGATAGATCTCTTTTTCTTTTATAATCTTGCGAAGATTAATCAAAGCATAGCGCATACGGCCTAATGCTGTATTGATACTCACTCCGGTGAGATCTGCTATTTCCTGAAAGCTCATATCTGCATAGTGGCGCAAAACCAAAACTTGCTGCTGCTCAAACGGAAGCTCCTTGATGAGCTTTTTCACATCTTTCAGCACCTGATCTTTTACCATATCTTCTTCCACATTCAGACTACTTTCGCTGATGGTGCGAAATACATCGTTTTCTTCTGTGTTTTTAATGGTAGGAATACGTTTGTTTCGTCTGAAATGATCAATGGTAAGGTTATGTGCAATTCGCATGACCCAAGGCAAAAACTTTCCTTCTTCATTGTAGGTGCCACCTTTAAGTGTGAGAATCACTTTAATAAAAGTGTCCTGGAAAAGATCCTCAGCTAAAGCCTGGTCTTGCACCATCATTTTGATGTAAGTAAATACCTTTGACTCATAGCGGTTGATTAACACTGCAAGTGCGTCTTCATGTCCACGAAGATAAAGCTGAATGAGTTCCTGCTCGGAACGAACTGAATCTAGCATGACAACCTCCTTTTTTAATAGTGTTTGGTTTTTAAAAAAGTAGATGTTTATCTATATGCTATCAGTTTTTATGGGTTAAACTTTAATTTATGTTAACTACACAATACACGTGCCGTAAAACATAAATCAAAGTAAAGCATTTATTTTGTAATAAACAAGAGTTAATTGATATTTTTGTCATCTATCTTACATCATGCCGCAAACCATACCGTCTGAACCTACCGAAAACACGCATATCATCATTAAAGGAGCCAGGGTTCATAATCTGAAAAACGTAACTGTTGCTATTCCAAGAAATAAGCTAGTGGTCATTACGGGTTTGTCTGGGTCAGGTAAGTCCTCATTGGCATTCGACACCTTATATGCCGAAGGACAGCGCCGTTACGTAGAGTCGCTGAGTTCTTACGCACGTCAGTTTTTGGGTAGAATGAACAAGCCTGATGTCGATAATATTGTAGGTATATCGCCGGCTGTGGCAATTGAACAAAAGGTGAATTCCACCAATCCGCGCTCCACAGTGGGCACATCCACAGAGATTTATGATTACTTAAAATTGCTTTTTGCTCGAATTGGTAAAACGTATTCTCCCAAAACCGGTGAATTAGTGCGGCGCTTTCGCCCACAAGATGTGCTGGATTTCATTCATCATCTGGAAGAAAATACGCAAGTAAACATCTATGCACCTATTCATGCTGAAAGATTCAAGTCGGCAGAAGACATGATCAAAATATTAATGCAACAAGGGTTTTCTCGTTTAAAAATGAATGGAGAATTGCGACGACTGCAGCAGTGGGCAGATGATTTGCCGGTGAAAGTTAATAAAAAAGATGTTTTTCTGCTCATTGATCGGGTTAGTAACAGCTCCGATGATGAAGACAACGATAGCAGAATTATTGACTCCGTGCAGACAGCTTTCTTTGAAGGAAACCAGGAAATAGTGCTGGAATATGAGCTTAATGGAAAGTCTGTTACGAAAACATTGAGTGGTCGTTTTGAAGCAGATGGTATTGTTTTTGAAGAACCAAGTGTTCAGTTTTTTAGTTTCAACAATCCTTATGGAGCATGTAAAACCTGCGAAGGATTCGGTTCTGTGATTGGTATAGATGAAGACCTCGTAATACCCGATAAAAGCTTATCCGTTTTTGATGGTGCAGTCGCATGCTGGAAGGGAGAAAAAATGGGCGAATGGCGTGAACATTTTATCCGACAAGCTGTACACTTGGACTTTCCCGTTCATCGTTCCTATTACGATCTCAATGAGCAGGAAAAAGAGCTCTTATGGAAAGGAAACGATAAAATATCCGGAATTGATGAGTTTTTTCGCCACGTAGAAGAGCAAACCTATAAAATTCAGTATAGAGTGATGCTTTCGCGTTATCGCGGAAGAACTACCTGCCCTGATTGCAAAGGCACCCGCTTGCGCAAAGACTCCAATTATGTGAAAATCAATGGAACGTCAATATCTGATGTGGTACTCATGTCTGTTGAGCGTGCAAAAGATTTCTTCGCCAATTTACAACTCACGGATTATGAGCAAAAAGTAGCAGGCCGAATTTTGCTTGAAATCCGTAATCGATTAGAATTTCTATTCAATGTGGGCTTAGGTTATTTAAGCCTTAACCGCCTCTCCTCTACCCTATCGGGTGGCGAAAGCCAGCGGATTAATCTGGCAACTTCTCTGGGTAGCAGCTTAGTCGGTAGTATGTATATATTAGATGAACCGAGCATTGGGTTACATTCTAAAGATACAGAGCGACTTATCTCTGTTTTGAAAAGTTTGCGCGATTTGGGCAACACTGTTATTGTAGTGGAGCATGACGAAGAGATCATGCAAGCCGCCGACGAAATCATTGATATGGGTCCCCTGGCCGGTTCACACGGGGGAGAAGTGGTATTTCAAGGTGATCACCATGCTTTGGTAGCTGCTAAAGGAAGTCTTACGGCCGATTATCTTACCGGTCGAAAAGAAATCGAAATACAATTGAACGGACCTAAAAAATGGAATAATCGTATTGTCATTAAGGGAGCAAGGCAACACAATTTGAAAGGAATTGATGTGGAGTTTCCTTTAAATGTGCTCACGGTGATTACCGGAATGAGCGGCTCCGGCAAAAGCACGCTGGTCAATAAGATATTTTATCCTGCTTTGAAAAAGCTGTTTGACGGATATAGTGAGAAAACAGGACTTTTCGACCGCCTTGAAGGAGATTACAAACTCATTGAAGCTGTTGAATATATAAATCAGAATCCTATTGGAAAGTCGAGCCGTTCTAATCCGGTGACCTATGTGAAAGCTTATGATGAAATCAGAAGTTTATTCTCTCTTCTGCCCTTGTCTAAACAAAGGAACTACAAAGCATCCACTTTTTCCTTCAACGTAGAAGGCGGCAGATGCGAAGCCTGTGAGGGAGAGGGTTTTGTAACTATTTCAATGCAGTTTATGGCAGATATCAAAATAGAATGCGAAGCCTGCCATGGTAAACGTTTTAAAGACGACGTGCTTGAAGTGCAATTTCATGGAAAAAGTATTTTTGACATCTTGGAACTAACCGTTGATGATGCCTTGGCCTTTTTCGGTGAACATGCAAAAGGGAATGCAGAACAAAAAATAATTGCCAAACTTCAGCCACTTTCGGATGTCGGATTGGGTTATGTTAAACTTGGTCAGTCTTCATCTACATTGAGCGGTGGAGAAGCTCAACGAATTAAACTCGCTTCATTTCTTACTAAAGGAGTAAGCAGTCAAAAAACACTATTCATCTTTGATGAACCCACCACCGGCTTACATTTTCATGATATCAAAAAACTACTTATCAGCTTTCAGGCATTAATTGCTCGTGGCCATACGATTGTGGTTATAGAACACAATACCGATGTAATCAAATGTGCCGACTGGGTTATAGATTTAGGTCCAGAAGGAGGAGATAGGGGAGGTCACCTAGTTTTTGCGGGTACACCTTTCGATTTAGCTCAACAAGAAAATTCCTGGACCGGAAAATTTTTACGGAATAAATTCAAAACTGCGCTTACTTAATTAACTTCGGTGTAAAACGGGGCAAAAACAGGCTTCATTAAATGCGCGCCATTGAACGATCGGCGGTTACACAATGGTGTAACCCCAAAACGGCGTATGGCTCTCTTGTAGGTCTTAATTTTGGTCTTTTTTGCGAAGTAAATAAATTTGGCTGCTGTAAGTGCCATTTTTTGCTTTCCAATTAGAAATCATGCCACGAATGCAGCCTCTTAAAAAAGAAAGGGCTTTTCCACGATACTTTTCAGATAAGATGGAAACATAAAACGCATCATACTTCATCGGATGCATAATGATCAGTTCAAAACCATACTTCGAAAATAGGGCAGAAATATTCTCTGGACTAAAATGCCATAAATGTCGTGGAACGTCCCATGCTGCCCAATATTTCTCATAATAATGCGCGTCAAACGATTTGAAATTTGGAACAGCAATACATAATAAGCCATCTTTTTTTAAAATATGGCTGATGGTTTGAATGCGTTCTGGCAAATCCATCACGTGCTCTAAAACATGCCACATCGTGATTAAATCAAACTGCTGAGCCCCACATGTCGACAAAAAGACTTCATCTTCTGCATGAATATTGTAGAAACTTAATGCATTTCTACGAGCATCTGCATCGGGCTCCACGCCCGTTACATCGAATCCCTTCTTTTGCATAAAGGAGAGAAAAGCTCCCGTGCCACAACCTATATCAAGTACCCTTTCGCCTTTAAGATAGGGCTTCAATAGTCTGTATTTCCCTTTTAGTGCCAATTTTCGAACCTCACGATAGATGATACTCATCAGTCCAAAGCTTTGATTGGAATGAGAAACATATTTATCGGATTTATAATAATCCCCTATTTCGATAGTGGATGGCCTTGGAAGTGTTACACGAAATCCGCATCCGGTACATTCAAAAATGCCGAATTCTTGACCACTTACCATATGATCTTTACATAAAAACTTTTTCTCAAATTTCTGATTGCCGCAAATGACGCAGCTTTCCGTTGATGGTTTCACGTGAAACATTTTTGCAAAGAAACACAATTTGGCATATTCATAAAGAAAGCGATTATTCAAATCACGCGTAGGCCGAATATGATGAGAGGACAATAAAGAAAACCAATTAATGAATTGATTTCAAAAACAAGAAATTAACGTCCGAGATAAACCATAAGAACGGAAATATCTGATGGAGAAATTCCACTGATACGAGAAGCCTGACCTAAAGTAGATGGTCGAATCTTTGATAGTTTTTCTTTCGCTTCAGCTGAAAGTGAGTTTAAGGCACGATAATCAAAATCATCACGAAGCTTAATATCTTCTAATCGACTAAGTTTATCTGCATTCTCTTGTTCTTTTTGAATGTAGCCATCATATTTTAATTGAATTTCGGCCTGCTCAATAGATTCACGGTCTATATCTTGATCTGCTACAAATGCAGCAACACTTGATATATTGCTAATCAAATCGCCAATTTGCACTTGCGGACGACTCAAGATACCGGCTATTTTCACTTTCTGAAGGATGGGGGAGGAGCCTAGCTGTTCAAGTGTAGGATTAATTTCCGTCGGTTCCACACTTTGATTGCGCATAAACTTCAAAAAAGCTTCCACTTTTCCGTATTTTTCCTTCACGCGCACCAATCGATCATCTGATGCCAATCCCAATGCATGAGCTAGTGGGGTTAGTCTGTAATCGGCATTGTCCTGACGAAGCAAAATACGGTATTCAGCTCTTGATGTGAACATACGATATGGTTCTTCGGTTCCTTTGGTAACCAAGTCATCGATCAATACTCCAATATAAGCTTGAGAACGACTTAGGATTAAAGCCGGTTTATTATTGATTTTCAAGTGCGCATTAATTCCGGCCATGAAGCCTTGCCCGGCGGCCTCTTCATAGCCTGTGGTGCCATTAATCTGGCCCGCGAAATACAAATTCTCTATTAACTTGGTTTCTAATGTAAGATTCAGTTGCTGTGGCGGGAAGTAGTCATATTCAATAGCATATCCTGGTCTGAACATCTTAACATTTTCAAATCCTGCGATTTTTTTCAAGGCTTTTAACTGCACATCATCCGGCAAAGAAGTAGAAAAGCCGTTCACATAAATTTCTATGGTATTTCTCCCTTCCGGTTCTACGAAGATTTGGTGTCTTTCGCGTTCGGCAAATCGATCTATCTTATCTTCGATCGACGGGCAGTAACGTGGGCCTAATCCTTGGATCCTTCCAGAGAACATTGGTGATTTATCAAATCCCGTCCGTAGTATATCATGAACTTCATCGTTGGTGTAGGTGAGCCAACAATCCATTTGATTTTGAACCAAAGGTGTGTCCGTAAAAGAAAATCTTCCGGGTTGAATATCTCCTGGCTCTGGTGTCATTTTTGAGTAATCTAAAGAACGTCCATCCACTCTTGGCGGAGTGCCGGTTTTCATTCTACCTGACGCAAAACCTAATTGAATAAGCTGCTCTGTGATTCCGGTAGCAGCTTTTTCAGCTGCACGACCGCCACCAAACTGCTTTTCTCCAATATGTATTAAGCCATTTAAAAAAGTTCCATTCGTAAGCACCACGGCTTTGGCTGAAAACTCAATTCCTAAACCAGTTCTAACACCGACAACTTTACCATTCTTAATCAAAAGTCCATTCACCATATCCTGAAAGAAATCCACATTGGGGCTTCCTTCCAACATTATTCGCCATTCCATGGCAAACTGCATACGATCGTTCTGTGCTCTTGGACTCCACATGGCAGCACCTTTACTGCGATTAAGCATCTTAAACTGAATTGCCGATTTATCAGTAACAATACCTGAATAGCCACCCATGGCATCAATCTCGCGAACAATTTGACCCTTAGCAATACCACCCATGGCCGGATTGCATGACATTTGGGCAATGGTTCCCATATTCATCGTAACCAATAAGGTTTTAGAACCCATGTTGGCAGCGGCGGCGGCGGCTTCACATCCGGCATGACCGGCACCAACAACAATCACATCATAATCTTTCAGCATCTTTTCTGTATTGTTTCACGTGGAACAATCTAACTTTTGCTAGTTAACCCTCTAATTACCTGATAATTAATATTCGGTTAAGCGACAACTCACAAAGGCCTACAAAAATAGTAAATAATTCAATAGCAGTTGGTTAGAACAAATATATGTAAGGTGATTGATGATAAATAAAAATAAAATCATTTTTAAAAAAGCTATGGACAACATTTTGCCTTTACTCTGCTGTAAACCCGGTTGTGAATGATATTACAGCGCATAAGCTTAAATTGAATACTAGCTGTTAACACAAGCTAAGTTGCAATTAGCGTATCAAACATCTTAATCATCTTTTCCTCTTCTTCTCTCATTTTTTTCTGCTCTTCTTCCGACTTGTCCTTAAACCCACAAAGATGCAATATCCCATGTGCCATGACTCGGAGAAGTTCTTCTTCAAAAGGAATGTTTAAAGATTCGGCATTGGAACGCAGGTTGTCTAAACTGATATAAATTTCTCCGGCGATTCTGTTGTCTTCGGTATAGTCGAATGTGATGATATCGGTAGCATAATCGTGCTGCAGGTATTGCACATTGATGCGTGTGATTTCGGCATCATCGGTGAAGATATAATGCAAATCACCCGTTTGCTTTTGATGCAAGCGGGCGATTTCCTTTATCCATTTTCGGTATCGGTCGGGCTTTTGAAGTTTGAAACCTTTGGTTTTATAGTAAAATTTTATCAGGGCAGGGGGGGTTTATTGATTGGTGAGACGAAACTGTAATTCTATCCTTCGACCATTGTCGTGGAATTCAATACCATCTGTGAGCTTACGCATCAAGAAAACACCTCTTCCATTGGGCAATTCTATATTCTTGGGATCGGTAGGATCGGGCACTGCTTCGGGGTCATAACCTTTGCCTTCGTCGGCCACAGTAAAACACAGCATTCCATTTTTGCTTTCATAATAAAACTCCACCAGCTTATCCGGGTTGAGCTCATTGCCATGATAGATGGCATTGCTTACCGCTTCGGTGAGCGCTACGAGTATATTGCCATAATGCTCATCGCCGATGTTGTAATAGGTGCAAATCTCATCCACGAGCTTTTCCACCAATGCCACGTTCTCTTTTATGGAAGGGAAGGCGAAGGATCGCTTATCAGTTTTTATCATTTCTTGTCAGTTTTTTGGTTATTCGAACGAATTAAAGTATTCTTTTACGAGATTTTTATAGTAAGGTTTCAATGCAGGTGGAAGGGTTTTTAAAAGCTCTGCTTCTCGCTGCATTTGTTTGTTATACTCAGGAAAATCCTGAAGGTTACGTTTAAAATCAACTTTATTTTCGTTTGATTCACGTTTTTCGTCTAATTCCCGCTCTCGCTCTGCTCTTTCGGCTTCCAAAAGGCGCGTCATGATTTCCTGTTGGCGACGTAATGTCTCAGATGTAAGATTTTTGTTAACAATGTCGGTTGTGTTCTTATCCATCTGATCGGCAAGCTTCTGCAAGTTACCTGTGTTTCCACTTTTGCCGTCTTTATTCATTTCATTGATCATCTTTTGTAACTCATTGCGCAGTGCTTCTTGCTGTGCGGCCATACGTGCAAGACCTTCGCTCATTTCTTTGCCTGGCTTCTGACCGTTTTTCATTTGCTGCATACCTTCCTGCATCTTCTTCATTTGATCATTAATCTGCTGTTGAAGCTGACGCATGGTGGCCATACTCATTCCGCTTTTACCGGGTTTCTTATTGGAGCCGGGTTTATTGCATGAGCCCTGACCGTCTTTTTGCTGCTGCATTTGCGCGGCCATCTGCTGCATCATTTGCTCGTTCACTTCACTTAACAAAAGCGCCAGATTATTAATTGCTGTCATTACAAACTGTTGGCGCGATGCTGCCTGCGGCGTTTGGCGCTCAGCAAGATGTGCAATGGCTTTTGCCATGTTCATATTCACGGCAGCCATTTCTTTATTCACAAACGATTCAATTTGAACTACTCGTTTACTCAATGCAAATAGTGAATCTTCAACCATTTTAGCGTCGTCCTTTATTTTCTTCTGACGCTTGGTCAATTCTATATAATAAGGATTATTGGGCTGTGTGCGCTGAAACTGCTTCATCACATCTTCCTGTTCGAAAGAGAGTTGCACTAGATTCTCGAGCAATTGACGCATGGCCGCAATATCTTCTTCCATGCTATCTTGCTCCATAGACTGCTGCATGTCTTTCATCTTTTGATTCATCTGCTTCATTTTATCAGAAGCAGATTTCTGTGATTTTGCTGCCTTTCCTGATTTGCCTTGCTGCAATTCGTCTGAAGATTGTTGCATATCGCTGCTGATCTCTTTTTGATCGCCCGACAGATCATCCATTTTCATAGGATTCTCCAAAGCATCGTTCTTTTCTTTTAGGTCTTTAAGGTCTTCTTTGAGTTTGTCAAATTCTTTATTAAGCTGATCTTGTTTATCTTTCAAGTCTTTACTATCGGCGCCTTTTTCTTTAGATTGCTCACTGAGCTTCGCCTGCTTGTCAGCTAGTTCATCTAATTTCTCAATTGCCTGCTCCAGCTTTTGCTCTACTTCTAATTGCTTAAAAAGCTCAAGGGATCGGTCTAATTCTTTCTCTATATCCCGACTATCTTTCTTCATGTCTTCAATGATATCGCGAAGCTTATTCTTATCAAGCTGATCCATCATTTTCTGCATTTCTTCGAGCTTTTGCTTCATCTCATCATTCATTAGCTGATCAATGAGACGCTCCAATTCTCGCTGTTTTTCAACAAGGGATTCATTCTGCGGCTTAACTTCTTCAAAACGCTCGTTATTATTCTTGTTTTGATTTTTTATTTGCTCAATGTCCTTTTGCAGTTTCTTCTGCTTCTCAATGAGATCCTGGAGTTTTTTCTTGTCCTGCCAGTTCACATCCTTTTTTTCGAGCAAACGGCGGTTGAGTTCGTCAAGTTCGCGTTGCAATTTCTGCGCTTCTAGCACAGATTGTTTCATATCATTTTTAACTTGTTCGTTGTTCTCTTCTTTCTTTGCAATAAGTTCATCTTTAGTAGGAACTTTGATGATTTTCTTTTGCGAACGCGATGCCTTACTTCCGTTAATTTGATCGTTATCGAACACTTCGAAATAATAAGTAATCTCATCGCCTGGAAGTGATTCTATACTTCGCGGATTAAATGCGTGAAAAAAACGCGACTGCATAAAGCTCTTGTTAATGGAAATATCCATAGCCTGTTTGCTTACTTCCTTGCCATCTCTCACTATAGTGTAAACAAAATTCAAGTTTCTGAAACCGTAATCGTCACGGATAATTCCGGAAAAGAAGCGATTATTTGCCGCTGTGCTATCCACTTTTTCATCTACTTCAATTTCAGGATACTGATCGTTGACCACCTGAATGGTGTAATTAACAAATGATTTGTTTGACAAATAAGCATTTGAAAGATTGACTTTATATTCGTTATTGGCCAAGAAACGGCGTTCGATAGTAAATTGACCTTTAGCTGCTTTTGAAAGACTTAATAGTGTATCTGCAAAATGAATCTCGGCATACTCTGCGTTTTGCGTGTCAAAATTCCATTTGACTACGGTTCCTTCCGGAACTATAAGATCACCGGAGTTTTTGATTAATTCGTTCTTTTTTCCTGTGTATTTTGGATATTCCAGGCTTACTGTGAAATTAGTTAGCTCAGGATTTGGTAAAACATCTATCAAAAAAGGTTGAGAATAAAAACCATCAGCAAACAAGCGAAATTCAACATCGTTTAATAGATTTCTGAATGTGTAACTATGCTGATTTTTTTGTTCTCTACTCAGCTTAAAACGACTGCTGCCAATTTGAATATACACTTCTGACGGCAACTCTTTACCGCTTATTTCAACATCCAATATAAAATCTTCATTGGACGGAACATTCAAAGATTCATTCCGGATTGTAAATGTGAAGGGTGCTTCACGTTCAAAATGCGCATTATAGGCCAACATACGCTTAGAGCCATCCTGAATCATTCTTGGATTAATGAGATAAATCAAAGAAAATAGTAAAAAGGGAATAAGCGCATACTTTGCATATTGCTTATTTTCACCCAAATCAATGGCAGCTTTAAATGGAACGGGTTTTAACTCGCTGATTCGCTGATTGATACTTGCTTCTATCAAGGCTGATTCAGCTGTGTTCAATTTTAACTGCTGATTTAATTGGAGGGTGTTAATGAGTTTATCTTTGATATCACGAAAATGATTCCCAATAATAATGCTCGCCTGTTCATAGGATATGACCTTTCCTAATTTATAAATATTAAACAGTGGAACGATAATTAAACGTACGAGCAGAATTAGATTTACAGCTATATAAATAAAGAAAAAAACAGTTCTAACCGGCACACTCATGTGAGCAAAATACTCCACAAGCGCAAGAAAAGTAAAAAACAAAACCGCAGTTCCACTCACATAAATTAATCCTCTAATCAGTTTATTAAGATAATACTTCCGAATAAACTCATCAATTTTAAATAGGAGTGACGCATAACTGTTTTCCATTGATTGTTCCATACTTATCTCTTTCGCTATTGAAAAACTAACGCAAAAATCAGGCTAAAGATATTTTCTCCACACGTTTTTCGTGTCGGCCACCTTCAAATGGTGTGCTCAAAAAGGTTTTTAAAATTTCAAGAGCCATTTCTTCCGAAATAAATCGTGCAGGTAAACACAAAACATTAGCATCGTTATGCTGTCGTGCAAGCGTTGCCAGTTCTTCATTCCAACAAATTGCTGCTCTCACCATTTGATATTTATTGGCTGTCATGCACACACCATTTGCGGAGCCGCAAATAAGCACACCTAATCGAAATTCGCCACGATCAACACCTGAAGCAACCGGATGAGCAAAATCGGGATAATCAACACTATCAGCAGAATAGGTTCCAAAATCTTTGATATCATATCCTTGCTCTTTGAGAAAATGGTGCAGTTTTGCTTTAAGGTGATACCCTGCATGATCGGCGCCAATGGCTATGTTCATTGATAAAAATATTAAGGTTATTCTTCACAGATTGCTTGGTAACAAAATGTATAGCAAGCATCGACTTACAAAGTTAATTCAAATAATTGGAGTTTTGCAAATCTGTTTTGGAGATGTTAACAAGCCAAATGTTTATGCAGATTGGTATATTACATTTGTGCTCTTTGTAAATAATATAAGGTGCCTTTTTGACTATCTTATGATGGATACAAATTTTCTGCCTCACTTTAAAAACTGGTAAATGATATTGCTTAACTTTTGTTTAACAATCAAATTGTTAGCATATGTTTAAAAATGCCTCATGAAAAATAACAAAAAAATTTGTTTCATGTTAATAAAGGGTTGTATGCATCATAATCAATATCAAGCAAGCGAAACTTATTATTTTTAACAAGATTATCATAACAATTCGTTAACATAATTTTAGTCTTATTGCTTGGCTGAATTATGAAGTGAAAAAGAAAATAACAACTGTTGATTAATCTCTACTTTTGTGCCGTTCAAGGCTTTGTAAAATAAATTATGTTAATAAGCTGTTAATGCTTTATTGAAATCTGATTTTCCAAATGCGAAGAAAAAAAATTGATAACAGAACTAACACGCTTATTACTATTACAAACCTTTTTAAAAATTTAAATTTTTATATATACTATGTTTAGTGAATTGTTGAAATCAGGATTTCTGCAAAAAGAAATAGCTTACCATTTAGATTTATTCGAAGAGATTGAGCGATTTAAAAGGGAAAAGAATGCAATCATTCTGGCACATTACTATCAAGATGCAGATATTCAGGATGTGGCTGATTACATTGGGGATAGCCTAGGTTTAGCACAAAAGGCAGTTTCGACAAATGCCGATATGATTGTTTTCGCCGGGGTGCATTTCATGGCTGAAACAGCGAAGATTCTCAATCCGAATAAAAAAGTAGTTCTACCAGATTTAAAAGCTGGATGTTCGCTCGCCGATTCTTGTCCGCCTGAGCAGTTTGCAGCTTTCAAAGCAAGATTTCCGAATCATGTGGTGGTTTCTTATATCAATTGTACGGCTGAGATTAAGGCCTTGTCGGATATTATTTGTACCAGCTCCAATGCTATACATATAGTCAACAGCATTCCAAAGGATCAACCTATCATTTTTGCTCCGGACAAAAATCTAGGACGTTACATCATTCAGAAAACAGGCCGAGATATGATTCTCTGGGATGGTGCTTGTATGGTGCATGAAATTTTTTCACGAGAAAAATTGAGCCGATTGAAAATTTCGCATCCCGAAGCGTTGCTTATAGCTCACCCTGAATGTGAAGAGCCGGTATTGGAAATAGCTGATTTTATCGGTTCCACGACTGAGCTGTTGAAATTCACATCCAAATCGGATGCTCAAGCTTTCATCGTAGCGACAGAAAGCGGCATTTTGCATCAAATGATTAAAGACAATCCTGAGAAAACATTTATTCCGGCACCCCCCAATAACAATTGTGCATGTAATGATTGCCCGCACATGAAATTAAATACGCTTGAAAAAATTTATCTCTGCATGGAATACGAGCAACCTGAATTACTCATGGATGAATCGTTAAGAGCTCGAGCTGAATTACCCATCCGTCGCATGTTGGATATCAGTGCAAAGGCCGGGCTTTAAATATTACTTTACTTTTATACATTAAACCGTTAAATAAACCAACTTATGAATAAGCCCAAAATTCATTTTACAATCCTACTCTTTTTCATTATCCCATCGCTCTTTGCACAGCTAACAAAGAAAGAAGGTCAACATGGGAAATATAGGTACACCTATTTTGAAAATGATCCTTATGTAGTACGTAAATATGTTTTGTCTAATGGCTTAACGGTTTATTTATCTCGAAATGATGATGAGCCAAGTTTTCAATCCTATATTTCTGTTAGGGCCGGAAGCAAGCATGATCCTGCTGACAACACCGGTCTAGCACACTATCTGGAACATATGCTCTTCAAGGGAACAGATCAATATGGCACCATTAACTTTGAAAAGGAAAAACCTTTATTGGATGAAATTGATGCTTTGTATGAGCGGTACAATAACACCACCGATAAAGTGAAGCGCGGTAAGTTTTATCAAATGATTGATTCCTTATCGCAATTGGCATCGCAATATTCTATCGCCAATGAATATGACCGCCTAATGCAGCACTTGGGCGCGGTAGGCACCAATGCATATACCTGGTTTGAAGAAACGGTTTATGTAAACGTAATACCCAGTAATCAAATAGAGAACTGGCTTAAAATTGAAGCAGAGCGCTTCAGAAATCCGGTATTGAGAATTTTTCATACTGAATTAGAAGCCGTGTATGAAGAGAAAAACCTTTCGCTGAATAGCGATGATTCAAAGGTTTATGAGAAAATAATGGCAGACTTGTTTAGAAATCATACTTACGGCACACAAACCACAATAGGTACTGTGGAACACTTGAAAAACCCATCCTTAGTTAAAATTAGAGAATATTATCAGAAATATTATGTACCAAACAATATGGCTATTATTTTGGTTGGTGATATTGATTATGAGCGCGCTATCGCGCAAATCGATGAGCACTTTGCTTACATGCAACCAAGGGAAATATACCCACTGAAATTTCCAAAAGAAGAACCCCGAACCGAAAAAAGAGTTTACACCATTTTGGGTCCTGAAGCTGAGTCAGTCAATATAGCGTATCGATTGCCATCTCGTCGCAGTGCAGAGTATCCGATCACAAATATGGTTTTTGGTTTATTGAGCAATGGAAAAGCAGGCTTAATCGATCAAAACCTAAATACCAGTCAAAAAGTGCTTGATGCAGGAAGCTATCAATTCAGCCTGAAGGACCATGGTGTAGGTTTCTTTTATGGGAATCCAAAAGCAGGACAAAAACTTGAGCAAGTAGAGCAACTCATTAAAGAGCAAATCAACAAACTTAAAAGCGGTGATTTTGATGAGCGTTTAATCAGAGCTGTAGCTGATAATTATGCCTTACAAAACATGGAAGGAATGGAAAGTAATGGTGGCAGAACCAATGCCATTAATGAAGCATTTATAAATGAATTGGATTGGGCGGATATAATACAAGTAGCTGATCTGATGCAAAAAATAACCAAAGTACAAATTCAGGAATATGCCCAAAAATATTTCAACGAAGATCATGTGGTGATTTACAAGAAAACCGGCGAAGACAAGAATATTGAGCAAATCGAAAAACCAAAAATTACGCCTATCAATTTGAATAGAGATTTGACATCACGCTTTGCAAAAACCGTTATGACCAATAAGGTAGAACCGCTTCAACCTGAATTTTTAGATTTTAAAACTCAGCTTCGCCGGAAAGAAATCAAACCCGGAGTAGAACTTTTCACGGTACGCAACTCACGCAATCAGCTTTTTAAATTGTATTATGTATTTGAATTTGGCAAATTGAGTGATAAATATTTGGGTCACGCTGCAGAATTGCTCGAATTGTTTGGTATGGAAGGGATGGATGCCAATGCAGTGAAAAAAGAATTTTATATGCTGGCATGTAATTTCAATGTGTTTGCTTCGAATGAGCAAATGTTTGTGATGCTTTCAGGTCCGCAGAAAAATTTCGAACCTGCGGTGCAGTTGATGGAAAAGCTAATGAGCTCTGTGCAGGCTGACAAAAAAGTGTATAAAGAGTATGTAGGAAGAGTGGTTCAAGAGCGAAAAGATAATTTGCTTAATCAGAATATGTTGTCGAGTGCATTAAGGTCTTATGCGTTTTATGGTAAATTAAATCCAAATACCTTCATCTTAAACAATAAGGAATTAAAGAAAGCAAAACCGGAAGTTTTTACTACTAAAATTAAAGATTTGCCTAGTTATGAGCATGCCATTATCTATTATGGGCCATTGCGTCCAGATGCAGTAGAAGTGCTTGTCAGAAACTATCACAAGCTACCAGAAAATATTAAAGAAAAGCCTGTGAATGCCAAATTCGAATTTCAGGAATATGCTCAACCGATTGTTTATACAGCACATTTCGATATGGTTACTTCCAGTTTAAACTGGGTGAAACGTTCAGCAGATTTTACAAAAGAGAAACAACCCATGGCTCGTTTGTACAATGAGTATTTTGGTGGTGGAATGTCATCGGTGGTGTTTCAAACTATTCGCGAATCAAAGGCATTGGCTTATTCTAGCTATGCCTCGTTTGTAACCCCTACTTCGAAAAGTAACCCATTTACATTCTTTGCATTTATTGGTACGCAAGCAGATAAAACCATCGATGCCATCCATGCGATGAATCAACTGATTGATGAATTGCCTGAATCAGAGCAAAGCTTCTCTACCGCAGTAAAATCCATTAAAACCGGCATTGAAACGCAAAGATTCAAAAGAGAGCGTGTAGTATTTAATTATTTATCGCTCCGGAGGTTAGGTTTAGATTATGATGTGCGAAAAGATGTTTATGAGCAGGTCGATAAATCTACTTTTGCAGATTTGAAAGATTTTCATGACACCTATGTGAAAAGTAAAACCGGAGCATACGCTATATTAGGTTCAAATAAACGATTAGATAAAAATAAACTAGGCCAATTTGGTAGAGTCATTGAATTGAAGCCTAAAGATTTGTTTAATTATTAAAATGAACTTGGTTCGGATTGTTGGTTTTTGGTTTGCATTGTTCCTGCTTTTTTCAAAAGAAGGAGCAGCACAATCCGATACGCTGTTGAATGAATATAAGGTTTTCTATTACCCCAATGGCACAAAGTCTTCGGAAGGAATGCTGATTAACGGAAAACCGGAAGGGCTTTGGAAGAGTTACCATGAAAACGGCATTTTAAAATCCATAGGCAAACGAACCCAACATCAACCGGATAGCACCTGGGTATTTTATGATAATGAAGGAAACATCACTTCGCTGATTAACTATCGGGAAGGAAAGAAGAATGGACAGCGAATTACGTTTGAGTATGGAAAAAAGGTTATCGAAGAAACATTCGATAATGATTTCAAAATTGGCGAAGAGCTTACATTTTATCCCAATGGAGTAATTAAACGAATCAGCCCGTATCAAGTATCTAAATTAGATGGTCTTCAGTTGGAATATGATAGCACAGGCCTTTTGCAAGAAATGCGCGAGTATAAAGCAGCTGTTTTACTACGACTTAGAAAAGTGAATCGAATAGATAAGCGCGGTTTAAAACAAGGTCTATGGGTGGAATTGGATGATAACAGGGTAGTGCGAAAAGAAATGACCTACAGAGATAATCTATTGGATGGCTATTTAAAGACTTTTGATTCAAAAGGAGAGCTTGTGAAAGTTCAGAAGTATGTGAATGGTGTTTTACAAGAATCGCCGGACGAGTTGAAAACTGTTCGCATGGCTAAGACGTGGTATCCTGGAGCAAAAATCAAAAGCAGAGGAGCTTATGATGGCGACCTTCCGGTTGGATTGCACTTAGAGTATGATCAGCAAGGGAACATTGTTGCTTCCACGCTTTACGAACAAGGTATAATGCTTTCGAAAGGGCTTACCGATCAGCAAAACCGAAAACAAGGATTATGGCAGGAATATTATAGCGATGGATCAATAAAGGCTGAAGGCGAGTATGTAGATGATTTGAAAGTTAAGGTATGGAAATTTTATTATCCCAATGGAAAGCTTGAACAAACAGGAAATTATATTAATGGGAAGCCAAACGGCATTTGGAAATGGTATTATGAAGATGGAATCTTGTTTAGAGAAGAAGAGTATCGCAATGGTGCTGAGGATGGTTTTTCTGTTGAGCTTACTTTAAATGGTGATACGCTCTCCTTAGGTGAATATGTGGAGGGAGAACGCGAAGGGAAATGGCGCATACAGTCCGGCGAAATACTAATGACCGGAAATTATCAAGCTGGACAAAAAAGCGGTGTGTGGGAGTATATTTATCCGAATGGTAAGCTGCGATTTTCAGGAAATTATGTACAAGGATATCCAGATGGTAAGCACACTTATTATTTTGAAAACGGTAAAATTCAACAAGAGGGTCGTTATAAAATGGGTAAAAAAGAAGGTGATTGGCGGAAATATGATGAAAATGGTTTGTTAATTTTCACCGTCACTTATAAAGATGGAATTGAGATCAAGTATGAAGGGGTTAGGATTAAGCCGGGTTTTGAACCTGCCGACTACGACTTTATTGTGGAAGACACTTATTTTTAGTGTGTTTATCACCTTTTCACCTTCCTGCAAAACGACACGAAAAACTGTAAAACCACAGGCAAAGAAAGAAACAACAATTGATCTATCGCATTACGAATCAAAGCTGGGTTTTACGCTTGATAAGTCAAATTTTCATAAGCCTTTATATGATTTTATTATTGATTGGTTAGGTACACCGTATAAATATGGCGGATGTACCAAAGCTGGCACCGATTGTTCTTGTTTTGTATTCAATGTTTACAAAGAAGTGTATAATAAAACCCTTCCTCGATCTACACATGAAATGGCTGCTGCTGCTAAAGTTATCAAACAACATCAACTAAAGACCGGCGATTTGATTTTTTTCAATACCGATGGCAAAAAGATTTCACATATTGGAATTCACTTAAAGGATGATAAGTTTGTTCATGCATCTACCAAGCGAGGCGTAATGATTTCGAGTATGAATGAAGATTATTTTAAGAAGACCTTTCGTGGATATGGATCCTATTTCTGATGCATAATTTTTTTTTCTTCAATGATTTAAATCTTTTTTTATTTTTGCCATGCTTTTTGGTTTTTCGGAATCACCGAAAATTAAAAGGGAATAAGGTGAAAATCCTTGACAGTACCCGCTGCTGTGAGTTCCTAAAAAAGCTGCAAATCAATGATGCCACTGCGCCGATTACGATCGGTTTGGGAAGGTGGTTTGCAGGGAACGAGTCAGAAGACCTGCCTCAAAGCAAAATAAATTCGGGCTTTCGGGAATAAAGGCCATGAATGAGGAAAGGGAATACTTGTATGCCCTTGCTTTATTTATTCATTCTCGCAGCCCCAATTGTGTAAATTATGCGCAACTGGGCTTTTTTATTTTGTGGGTTTGCCATGCTCTGCTTTTCTTATGCAAAAGCGCAGCAAAACGAACTGTCCGACACCTTGAAGACTTTAAAGGTTTTTGAAGTGGTGGACTCCCGTTCGCAGTGGAATGATGCATCGAGCAATTTGATTCAGCTGCGTGATAGCCTTTCGGCATTATCGGTTATGGATTTTGGCGACCGTCTTTCTTTAGAACTGCCGGTTTTTATCAGAAATTACGGTCCGGGAAGTTTATCATCTTTATCGGTTCGGGGTTTTTCAGCCCAACACACCGGTTTTATATGGAATGGCTTTAACATTCAAAGTCCGATGAATGGCATGGTGGACATGAGTTTATTCCCAACCTGGCTGCTCGAAGATGTGGCTTTTCGTCAGGGACCATCTACCGACTCTTGGGGAAATGGAAATATTGCAGGCACGGTGATTACACAAAGCCAATTCAGTGAACAGCCCTTTTCTCTTTCACTTCATCAGGCTTTCGGAAGTTTTGGCCTTTGGAATAGCGGATTGAAAACAGCCATCAACAAAGGAAGGTGGAATGTGAAGGCGGGTCTCATGCGCCGAACAGCCACCAATGATTTTCCTTTTCGCGATCATTCCCATCCAGAGAAAATGATTACCCGCCAACAGAATGCAGAATTCCTTGCCCAAGATATGATGGCCGCTATTCAATATCGGCTCAGCGAGAAACACCGCATTTCCTTCAATTTTTGGGGAATGAAGGCGGAAAGAGATATTCCGGGCATTATGTCTGTTCCTATTAGTCACCAACAGCAAGAAGATTTAAGCATAAAAAATAACCTTACTTATCATTATGCAGTAAGACATGGAAAAATCACCTTTCGCTCTGCATTTTTTCTTGAAGGGCTCAATTTTCAGGATAGCTTGATGCAGATTGACAGTGAAAGCCAAACACAAAGCATCCTGAATGATATTTTGTATGAAATCAATTTAAACAAAGGCTGGAAAATGAGTCTGAACCTTTTTTCAGGGATTTACACTGCTCATTCTACTGGATATCATGAGAAAAGAGCAGAGCAGGAAAGGCGTGTAGCATTGCTTGCATTGGAAAAAGAATGGTTTCAACAGAAACTCATTTTCACAGGCCGATTGCGCAAGGAGTGGATTGATGGCGATTTTCTGCCCTTCACTCCGAGTGTAAATATGGGCTATGCCCTTCCGCATGATTGGAAATTGAATGCAGGTGGCGCATTGAGTTATCGTGTACCAACTTTCAATGATTTGTATTGGATACCCGGAGGTAACCCGAATCTCAATCCTGAAGACGGGCGACATTTACAAGCCAACATTCATAAAACCGGTAAAGTGCGTAGTATCAGTTTCGACACTCGTTGGATGCTTTATCGTTCCGAAGTGCTGAATTGGATTCAATGGCAACCGCAAAATGCCATCCTTTGGACGCCTGACAATATCAAAACAGTATTGAATCAGGGCTTGGAGTGGTATATAAATGTGCAAGGGAAAGTTTTTGATTGTCAATGGTATGTGCGTGGCAATGCAGCTTATGTAAGCGCCAAGGATCAGGGTAATGCAGAAGTAAATGGAGAAAGTATCCGACATCAACTGATTTATGTACCCACGCATCAGGCAAATATTCAGATTGGATTTGCCCATAAGCACACAGCGGCGATGTTATACCATCAATACACAGGCATCCGCTATACCACCACAGACAATAGTCAGCACTTGCCTGCTTTTCATTTGAGTGGAATTCAGCTATCTCATACCTTAAAATGGACGCAAAGCGATTTACAAGTTTTTGCCGCTTGTAATAACCTTTTCAATGCTGATTATCAGGTGATGATGATGCGAGCCATGCCGGGGAGGAATTTTCAGGTGGGGGTGACATATCAATTTAACAAAAAAACTATATGAACAAATTAATTTAATATCAAATATCATAAAATGTCCATAAGAATAAGCTCATACCAACCGGGAAAGAATATCAGGACATTCCATATGACCTATAAAAAACTAAAATTATATACACATGAAAACAATTACAGCAATTATTTTGAGCATTATGTTCATTTCATTCACAAAGGCACAAACGCTAATTGACTTTGAAAATTTTGCTTTTCCTGAAGGGAAAGAATATGACAATGGAGAAAATTCTCCCAATCTTGTTAATGGAAAATTTGAGTTTACACCACTAAAATTCTCTAATACATTCAATCAGGAATTTGGGTTTTGGTCAGGTGGATGGGCCGTTTCTTCGGTAAAGGACAGTACTTCGCCAGGATTTTTAAATATGTATGCTTCCCGACCTGGAAATGCAGCAAGTGGGGATAATTATATTATTGGCCAAAGTGGAGCTGACATAGATGGTTTCACTGCAAATCCGGGAATGTATTGCGATATAAAAATAAGAATCACCAACACCACCTATGCTGCGTTAAGTATGCGTGATGGAGACATGTTTGGAAAAAAATTCGGAGGTGAAACCGGCGATGACCCGGATTATTTTTTTATCAGAATCAAATATCTGGTTGGAGACTCTGTAACCTTTACCGATGATTTTTATTTAGCTGATTACAGATTTACAGACAATTCACAAGATTATATTCTAACAGAGTGGGCTACTTACGAAGGGCTTGTTTCCACACCTTTTAATAAAATAGCTTTCGAGCTTTTCTCATCAGATACAGTAGTTTTCGATGGTATTACCTATATGAATACCCCTGCTTTTTTCGCCATTGATGATGTATCGTTTAATTATGTGCCTACATCTGTGAAGTATGTAGTTGTGAGGGATTTAAAACTCTTCCCCAACCCCACAAAAGACCTATTAACTATTCAGACTGACAATCAACAAGCAGAAACATTTCAAATCATTGATTTATATGGGAGAGTGGTTCGTACCATGCAAATTGTTGCTCAGCAAACTGTAGATGTGCATGACTTGGCTTCGGGGGTTTATTTGTTAAGAGGCGAAGATGGCAGAACGAGTAGGTTTGTGAAGCAATAGTTTTCAGATTCAATCCCCCCTGCTCCCCTTTCTAAGGTGGATTGGACACCACCAAAACAAACTGAATCATAAATAAGAACTATTTGACCGAGAAATTGGGAGTTATAAATATAAAGATCGAAGTTGTGAATAATATCAGAAAATTGAATAAGATGGAAGATGCGACATTCCCCTTTAAAAAAAAGGGGGTGGCAAGGCTTAATTTTGCAATATGGCTCATATTTAGACATTCCCCCTTGGAGAAGAGGGTAGGGGGATTGACAATGTCATTATTTTTCCTTCTTCTTTTCTCCCCACTCCAAGCTCAATTCCCGCCTCCAGCCGGCGAACCAGGTTCCACAGCTATTCACCGCGACAGTCCGCTATTCAAAGCTTGGGCCACAGGTTGTGAGGTAGTTCGCGGACCGCAGCAAATAGGTTTGCCCAATGCCGAATTGGCATCTGTGGGAGAAGCCTGGATGGCCACCGGAAAAGCGGGAGATAACCCTGTGGTGAGTTTAGGTGATGGAGGCTATGCCATCCTCACATTCGCTGAACCTATAAGAAATGTGGAAGGATTTGATTTTGCTGTTTTCGAAAATAGTTTCGATGGTTATTTCATTGAACTGGCGCATGTGGAAGTAAGCAGCGACGGTGTGAATTTTGTGCGCTTTCCGTCCATCTCCCTAACGGATACCATTGAGCAAATCGGGCCTTTTGGCTATGTGGAAGCCATTCATATTCATAATCTGGCGGGAAAGTACCGCTTTGATTATGGAATGCCCTTCGATTTAGAAGATTTGAAAGATTCGGCCTTGGTAGATATCAATAATATCACCCATGTGAAAATTGTGGATGTGGTGGGGAGTATTGACCCAACTTTAGGAAGCCGAGACAGTCGAGGCGTGTTAATTAATGACCCGTTTCCTACACCTTTTCCATCCGGAGGTTTTGATTTGGATGCAGTGGGCGTATTGCATCCGCAAAGTCCGGTGAATATTTCAGAGAGCAATTTGCCGCTATTGAATCTTTATCCCAATCCTGCAACAGACCTGCTGCATATTCAATTTGAAACCTCTGGCGTAAAAACCATTTTCATATCCGACATCCATGGCAGGACATTGTTTTCAGGCCTTTCAACGGAGATGCATTTTAGCCTGGCATGCAGCCATTGGAAAGAAGGAATTTATTTTGTTAAAGTGGAAGAAAATGGAAGGTTGAGAAATGGTAAATTTGTGAAGAGATGAAGTACAAAGGTTTGAGTACAAAGATTAAAGACAATATTCATCTACCAAGGTACATGGTGCTTTGTACTTTCTTCATTATACTTTGCACAATTTTTTCGTCATGCAAAAAGGATAAACCTAATGAGAATCAAGTTGAGCACAGGTTTCAATCCGGCAAAGGCGTATTTGTGCTCAACGAAGGGAATTTCAATTGGGGGAATGCTTCGGTTGATTATATTCAATTTGAGAGTGGTGAGATTTCAAGAAATATTTTTGAAAGTACCAATGGTTTTCCTTTGGGCGATGTGTTGCAATCTGCTTATGTGGACCAAGAGAGACTGCATTTGGTTGTAAATAATTCCGGTCGAATCAGGATAGTGAACTTGTCAGATTTTAAATACAAGCATTCATCGGCACACCTGCAATCGCCTCGCTACATGATAGCTCATGGCGATCGTGTATTTGTTTCCGACCTTTATGCCAATCGCCTACACGTCTTACGCAAATCAGATTTAACCCTACTGCAAAGCATATCGCTCTCCGGATGGGTGGAACAAATGATTTTGTCAGGAGAGGAGTTGGTTTTGGCCAATGTTAGAAGACATAAGCTGTATTTTTTTAATGTGAATAGTTTGAATATAGTGGATAGCTTATCCGTGCCTGATGCGCCTATGTTTTTGCAAGGCGATCGCGAAGGAAAGCTTTGGGTGTTGAGTTATGGAGAGCTTTTTCCTGAAACGCAGGGAGGACTTGTACAAGTTGATGCAGCCAGTCGCTCGATCATCAAAAGTTTGACTTTTCCATTGGGTGATCACCCCACTAGGTTGTCCATGAATTCTTCAAAAGACACCGTTTATTTTATCAACAAAAACGTGTATAGAATGGCTATTCAAGATGGAGCATTGCCTACAATACCTTTCATCAATGGAGTAGGGAGGAATTTTTATGCCTTAGGCATACATCCGGCAAATGGGGAAGTCTGGGTGGGTGATGCGCTCGATTTCGTACAACCGGGTCGAATACTTCGTTACACGTCTTCAGGAAATTTCAAATCGGAGTATGTCTGCGGGATTATACCTGGAGGATTTGTTTTTTGGTAAACGCGCTGATTATTTTGCACACAAACTTCTCTTTTTTAGTTTATTCATAACCAAACAAGGCAGCTAATTTTTGCTCAATAAGTATTTTTGCGCTTTCAATCTCTATGTTATTTAACAATTCGGCAGCATAGGCATATAGCAACAATGCTTTAGCCCTTTCTTTTCCAATTCCACGCGATTGTAAATAGAACAAGGATTCATCATCGATAAATCCGGTGGATGAGCCATGGCTGCACTTTACATCATCGGCGTAAATTTCGAGTTGCGGCTTGGTATTCACAACCGAAGCAGCACCAAGCAGGATATTTTTGTTGCTCTGATAGGCATTGGTTTTTTGCGCATCGGGGCGAACGTATACTTTACCGTTAAAGACTGCAGTGCCATGGTCTTCAATCACACCTTTGTATAGCTCATTGCTAAGGCAATGTGGCATGCGGTGATCCACCAAGGTGTGATTGTCCATCAACTCTTCTGCCGAAGGGTGATAAAAACCATAAAGTGAAGCTTCACATTCCGGTGCATTGAGTAGAATATTGAGGTTGTTACGAATGATTTTCCCGGAAAAAGAGAAGGTGTGCGTGTTGAAAACACTGTGTTTGTCTAGATTCGCAAAGGTGTTGTTGATCTCTATTAACTTATCACCATTGTCTTGCACCAATACATGATTCACTTTAGCTTCCGAACCGATAAAAAATTCTACAAAGTGATTTGAAATGCTTTCAGCTGAGTTAACAGAAAGATGCGTTTCAATAAAATTTGCTTTTGAATGATTTCCAATAACAATAGCAATTTTATTGTGCATGAGCACCTGTTCACTGCTGTTGCTGATAAAGATTAAATGAATACTCTTGGTTAACGCAACATTTTCGATCAGTTCGATCACCATACGGTGATTGGCAAAACTGCCATTTAGTAAGGCAAATGGGTCTTTGGTTTCTTGTAAAGCCGATTGTGTTACAATTTTATGGTTTGCACTATATTCCTGAAAAGTTTTGATGTTTAAACCTTTTTCGATGAGTTCAATATCGCTTAGGTCAGCGTTTATAATTCCGTTGATGAACACCAATTTTATACTGTCGGCGTAGGTGTGGTTTATAAGGATATTTTCAAGAGTTTCAGGTGCAATAATTTTTTCAGGAAACAATTGCTGTACATATGCATCATTTATAATTCGATCGAAAGGCGCGTATTTATATTCTTCGTTTTTTTTCGAAGGAATGCCAATTGCCCTGAATTTTTCAAAAGCTTTACTTCTCATACTTCCAAGCGTAAGATCAAGCTCTTTGGCTAATTCAAAATCAGCGAGCAATTTTTCGTCTAAACTAATATTGGCGGCAGTATTCATGTGGTTTCGTACAATTTAGATTTTTTGAAAACCCTTCATATTTTTTATCTCTAGGGTTACTGAGATTATTTCCCAATATCGCTTATTAGGCAAGCTCAAGATCTTTTTTAATCCAGTCGTAGCCTTTTTCTTCGAGCTCAAGAGCAAGCTCCTTGCCACCTGATTTTACGATTCGCCCTTCATATAACACATGCACAAAGTCAGGGACAATGTAGTCGAGTAAACGCTGATAGTGCGTGATGACAATCGTTGCATTATCTTTGTTTTTCAGGCTGTTTACACCATTCGCCACCACGCGAAGTGCATCAATGTCCAATCCGGAGTCTGTCTCATCGAGAATAGCTAATTTGGGCTCTAGCATGGCCATTTGGAAAATCTCATTTCTCTTCTTCTCTCCACCGGAGAAACCTTCATTGACCGAACGACTAGTGAGTTTTTTGTCAATATCCACTACCTTCATTTTCTCTTTCATCAGGTCGAGAAATGCTTTGGGTTCAATAGGTTCTAAACCACGATATTCGCGAATTTCGTTGATGGCTGTTTTCAAGAAATTTACATTGCTCACCCCGGGAATTTCTACCGGATATTGAAAGGCTAAAAATATACCTTCACGTGCACGGTCTTCGGGCGAAAGGTCGAGCAAATCCTTGCCTTCAAACGTAATGCTTCCATCAGTAACCTCGTAGTCTTCACGTCCCGCGAGCACTGATGCTAAGGTACTTTTACCGGAACCGTTGGGTCCCATAATGGCATGAACTTCTCCGGCTTTCACCTCGAGATTGAAACCTTTCAATATTTCTTTTTCTTCCACTCTGGCGTGGAGATTTTGAATGCTGAGCATATTATTTTTAATTAAATTGATTCTAAATAAGGCGCAAATGTAACACAAAATGCCTGAGGTTGTTCATGTTGATAATGAAAATTATGTAACTGATGCTTTTGGATAGATGTAATTTATTTTGCCAATGATGCTTGTTAGGAGTTATACAAACAATTATTTAAGCATCACCAAATTTCTTTTTGAGCGCCTGCTCCACATTCATTATGATTAGCACTACAGCGCAAATCATCAAGCCCAATCCAATGAAAACGCCGCTTGTTTCTTCAGGATGGAGAAAGAATGCGGAAAGCGATGATAAGGCAAGTAAAAAGCCATATTGAATCATTTTTCTGCCGGAGTATATTTGTGCAAAATCCCAGCTTTGTTG
Organism: Flavobacteriales bacterium; assembly: GCA_046294625.1. Classification (GTDB taxonomy): domain Bacteria; phylum Bacteroidota; class Bacteroidia; order M30B66; family M30B66; genus JBKBKN01. The sequence continues at coordinate 81,938 of JBKBKN010000008.1, read as the reverse complement.
ATCGCGCATGGATCTATTGGTTCGGTAGCCATACAGATAGTTAATTTTTTTTGGCGGCCTTTTGAGTAGAATAAACCCTGCAATTATGAAAATGATTCCACAATTTAAAGGAAGGAATCCCATCGCGTTGAATTCCATAGGATATATTTTAGTTTAACTAATTTCACATTCCATACTTTTCCATGTACTTCAGAAAGAGCTGATATTGATGATTTTCGTGGTTGGCATCGAGCAGTTTTCCATTGATAACAATATGCGTTACCACGGCTTCTTTCATGTCCATAATATCGCCTTCAGAAATCACAAAATAAGCCTTTTTTCCTTCTTCGAGTGACCCAAAACGATCGTCAATTCCGAGCAATTTTGCGGTGTTAGAAGTAACTAGCCTCAGGGCATCAGCTTTGTCTAAGCCATAAGTGGCAGCAGTGCCAGCCAGATAGGCCAGATTTCGAGTTCCCATGGCTTCCATATCGCCTTCATTGCTAATGGCACACACTACTCCGGCTTTATGCAAAACGCCGGGCAGTCGGAAGGGTTGATCAACGGCATCGTCAGGATGATCGGGCAAGCGATGGGTGCGTTGCAAAATCACACCAATGTTTTCTTTCACTAAGGTTTCGCTAATTCGATCGGCTTCTGCGCCACCCACTATCACGATTTTGCGCACATCGAAGCGGCGAGCAAAAGCAATAGCGCTGAGCATATCGGGCTCACGATTGCTGCGAATGTAGAGTCTTTTGCTTCCGTCAAACAAGCCTTTCATGGCATGCAATTTCAGGTTCACCTTTTCGTGTTCTCCTTTCAGATAATAGGCTTTGGCATCGGCAAACAAATGCTCCAGCTGATCGCGATGCTCTTTTACTTTTTTAGACGCTGCGGTATCCGAGCGATAGCGTGATGGCCGAGTATAAGACGAAGGCCAGTTTAGGTAAATACCATCGTCGGTTTTCACAAGTGCATCTTCCCAGTTCCATCCATATAGCTGAAACACGGAAGAGGTACCGGAAACTAATCCCCCCTGAGGAGCAGATTGCACCAAAAGGATGCCATTGCTTCGCACTGTAGGGATGATTTTGCTGTCGGTATTGTAGGCAATCGTAGAGCGTACATTGGGATTAATTTGTCCGGTTTCGGCAAAATCAAGCGTGGCGCGTACGGCATCTACTTCTTTAATCCCAATAGTAGAGTTGGGTGCGATCAAACCGGGATAAACGTGCTTGCCGGATAGCTGGATAATGGTGTCAAATTGCGAAGGGTCAATGCGAATGGTTCGGGCATCGCCCAACCATTCAATCTTTCCATCTTTAATACTCATTGCGCCGTTTTCTAATACGGTACCAACTCCTGAATGGACGGTGGCTCCCAGATACAAAGTGGATTTATTTTGTGCTCCCAATGAAGCCGAAACCCCAATAAGCAGGACGGTGATTGCAGATTTTATCATGTATAATAAGTGTTCGCTGAGCGAAAATATGGTTTTATGCCTTCAAAAGTGCGAAAAGATTTTTAGATTATCGAATGTGGCGATAGCAATAGATGAGTGAGTTTTGGTCTTGGTAAAAAGCTTTTAGCCTTTAGCGAAAGACCATTTTACCCAGTTAAAACATCAACCAATTCATACAATAGCGAAATTGAGCTCTATTAGGATGAAAAAGTCATGGATTCAATAAACTTTCCTGATCTACAAGTTTTTATATTGATATCATTCGTTGCTGTAAAACCAATGTGATTTCTATCAAAACATTAGCAAGAAATCTAAACACACAGCACATTATCTTTGAGCACAACATTTTCACTATGGAAATCCATCACGATATTTCTTTTTCGGACACTTTGCCGGCAGATTTTTATAACAACCCTAAGTGGTTTGACAAACTGAAAGACGCCGTATTTGCTCGTTTTTGGCAATTTGTAGGCGATGAAAGCGACTTGTTACAAACAGGATCATCCATACCACTCACTTTGCTCGAAGGATATCTCGATGAGCCCTTAGTACTCACCCGCGACGAACAAGGTCTGATTCATTGTATGAGCAATGTTTGCACGCATCGAGGCAATATCGTTGTGCGCAATGCAGGAGTCAACAAAATGTTGGTATGTGCCTATCATGGTCGAAAGTTTCATCTCGACGGGCGTTTTGGTTTTATGCCCGAATTTAAAGACGCACAAAACTTTCCAACCGCGTGTGATGATTTGCATCGTTTGCCATTATACAATTGGAAAGGCATGTTATTTTCGTCTATTCAGCCCCAAGTGTCTTTTGAAGAAATGATTCAGCCCATATTGGATCGCTTGTATTGGTTGCCGATGGAGCAGTTTAAATTCGAAGCGCGTTATTCACAAGACTATCTGATACGCGCCAATTGGGCGCTGTATTGCGACAATTATTTGGAAGGCTTTCACATACCCTATGTTCATCCGGGTTTGAATCAGGTGGTTGATTATGGCACTTACACCACTGAGGTGTATCCATGGTGCAATTTGCAATTGGGTTTAGCTAAAGGGGCTGATGAGATTTTCGATATTCCCGAAGGAGCTCCGGATCGTGGGAAGCGGGTAGCAGCTTATTATTACTGGGTTTTCCCTAATATGATGTTTAATTTTTATCCCTGGGGCTGTTCGGTAAATATTGTAAGGCCGGTTTCGCAGCACATCACCAAAGTATCTTTTCGCACATATATCTGGAAACCTGAAAAGTTTGATGCTTCGGCAGCGCACATGCTCGAAAAGGTGGAAAGAGAAGACGAGGATATCGTTGAGCAAGTACAAAAAGGTGTGAAATCGCGTTTATATAAAAAAGGACGTTTTTCACCGAAGCGTGAAATGGGTGTGCATCATTTTCACCGTTTACTCTCGGAAATTTTATTGAGTGTGTAGAAGTCGATTTAAATTGATAGATAAAGCATGTTCTCACCGTCTCAACCCATTAGTGAGAATAGTGACATGACTACAGCAAGATTAAGCACAAGCAGGGAAATGGGCGAAACTGCAACGTAATAATCAACTTCGGTGCTTAAAATTCGAACAGTTTCTTGATTATATATTGAGTTCGAATGTTAAATATCTAAAGGTCAACAAAATAATGTTGTGTGGTTTTTCTACTACAGTGTACCTACCTAAACAGTAGGAGTAGTGTACCTACTTGAACCGTAGGTCCCGTATACCTACCTAAACGGTAGGTGCTATGTGCATACAATTTATTATGTTGGGAAAGCCGAAGGATTCGAGTTTTAAAAATCGTTTGAAAACAATTAATACAATCCCCAAATCACGAAACAAACATAGAATGCGCTTATTACAGATTCAGAAGCATTTGCTCTGGCTTTTTACCTTCGAATAGCATCCACTCAGGATTTTCAATTAGCTCCTTTACGGTGTAGAGAAACCCCACTGATTCGCGGCCGTCAATAATTCGGTGGTCGTAGGAAAGCGCCACATACATAATTGGGCGAATTTCCACTTTGCCATTTACTGCCACAGGGCGTTCAACAATATTGTGCATACCTAGAATACCACTTTGCGGAGGGTTGATAATGGGCGTACTTAACATAGAGCCAAACACACCGCCATTGGTGATGGTAAATGTCCCACCGGTCATGTCGTCAACAGTAATTTTTCCATCACGAGCTTTGGCTGCAAGCGCCGCAATATTACGTTCGATATCGGCCAAAGAAAGGGTTTCTGCATTGCGAATCACAGGCACCATTAAACCTTTTGGTGTGCTCACCGCTATGCCCACATCGCAGTAGTTGTGTGTGACGATTTCTTCGCCGTCAATCATTCCGTTAACGGCAGGGTATTTTTGCAATGCAATCGTCACCGCTTTGGTGAAGAACGACATAAAGCCAAGACCAATGCCATGTACTTCTTTGAACTTGTCTTTGTAAGCCTTCCGCAGATTCATCACATTGCTCATGTCCACTTCGTTGAATGTGGTGAGCATGGCCGTTTCGTTTTTCACCGAAACGAGACGCTGCGAAATCTTTTTACGCAGGTTTGACATTTTTTCTCGTTTCTGCTCACGTGAACCCGTTGCGGTTTTACCACCAAATCCGGCGGCAAGGGCAGCCAACACATCGCCCTTGGTGATTCGGCCATCACGGCCTGTTCCATTCACCGAAGCGACGTCTATTCCTTTCTCCTTGATAATTTTGGATGCTGCGGGGGAAGGCACTCCGCTGGCATAAGTTTCTTTTGCCGTTATAGGTGCAGGTTCTGCTTTTGTAAGCAGAGCTGGCACATCTGCTTTAACTTCTTGTTTCTTTTCCTCCTTTGGCGCTGAAGTTTTTGCTGGTGCAGCCGAAGTATCAATAGTGGCAACAACATCACCAACATTAACGGTAGTACCTGCTTGCACTTTTATGCTGAGCACACCGGCCTCTTCAGCATTGATGGTAAGGGTAGCTTTATCGGAATCAATTTCGCAGAGTTCTTCATCTTTTTCTACGTAATCGCCTTCATTCTTTAGCCAATTTGCGATTTCTACTTCGGTGATGGATTCACCCGGGCTAGGTACTTTCAGTTCTATAATCATGATTGAATTCCTTCTAATTGTGATTGAAATATTTGGTTGATTAAGGCTTTTTGTTCAATAGCATGTCGTTTCGACGAACCTGTAGCCGGGCTTCCGCTGGCTGAGCGACCAACAAACTCAAAAGGCACATGGCGTAGTGTGCGGAGTAGATAGCCCCAAGCCCCCATGTTTTCCGGCTCTTCCTGTGCCCAAACAATGCTTTTTGCTTTGTTATACTTTTTCAAAACAGCATCAAATTGTTTTTTCGGGAAGGGGTAAAGTTGTTCAATTCGCACTAAGGCAATATCGTCGGCACCCGCTTTGTTTTTTTCTTCCTCGAGATCGTAGTAAAATTTGCCACAGCAGAATACTACTTTGCGCACTTTTGCCGCTTGAGCCTGGCCATCGTCTATGATTTCGCGGAATTGACCATCGGCTAGTTCGGCCAATGAAGAGGTGCAACGCGGATGACGAAGCAAACTTTTAGGAGTGAACAATACCAATGGCTTGCGAATATCATCTTTCAGCTGACGACGAATAAGGTGAAACAAATTAGCCGGCGTGGTGCAATTGGCGACATACATGTTTAATTCCGCACATAGTGTGAGAAAACGCTCCATTCGCCCACTACTGTGCTCCGCTCCTTGACCTTCATAGCCATGCGGAAGATACATCACCAAACCACTCATGCTGCGCCATTTGTCTTCGGCAGCCGAAATAAATTGATCTATAATGATTTGCGCGCCATTATTAAAGTCGCCAAACTGTGCTTCCCAAATGACCAATGCATCGGGGCGGGCAAGCGAATAACCATAGTCAAAGCCCAAAACCGCATATTCAGAAAGCGGGGAATTGTAGATTTCAAATTTTCCTTGGTTTTTGTCGAGATTTCTTAAAGGCACATATTCTTCTTCCGAATCTTCAATTTTGATGACAGCGTGACGATGTGAAAACGTTCCTCGTTCTACATCCTGACCCGATATGCGAATATTATAACCCTCTATCAATAGACTTCCGTAGGCTAATTGCTCAGCCATTCCCCAGTCCAGCTGATCGGTTTTTTCAACCATGTTCTGGCGGTCTTGTAGCAGTTTTTGTATTTTCTTAAAGAAGTTTTTGCCTTCAGGAATCGTGTATAGCGTCTTGGCAATTTTCTTTAATGAAGCTGCTTTCACCCCTGTTTTAACAGAATCATCAAAATCATTGACGGTGGCTACGCGAATGTTTTCCCATTCTTTTTCAAGAAATGGCTTGATTTCGTTAATTTCTTTCTCTTTTGCCTTTTCCAGTTCAGATTCTAAGGTGCTCTTTAAGCGCTCTTCCATATCTTTTACAAAAGCCTGATCGACCACACCTTGTTCCATTAGTTTTTTGACGTAAATCTGACTTGGGTTAGGGTGTTTGGCGATTGCCTTGTAAAGAATGGGCTGTGTAAATCGTGGTTCATCTCCTTCGTTGTGGCCGTATTTTCGGTATCCCAAAAGGTCGATAAATACGTCGCCATTGAATCGCTGACGAAACTCCATCGCCAATTCTATAGCATAAACAACAGCTTCTACATCGTCGGCATTGACATGGAACACCGGACTGAGGGTTACCTTACCCACATCGGTACAATAAATGCTGGATCGACCATCTGTATAATTGGTGGTGAATCCCACCTGATTATTGGTCACCATATGAATGGTGCCACCGGTTTTGTAGCCATCTAGTTTAGCCATTTGAATGACTTCATAAACCACGCCTTGTCCGGCAATAGCAGCATCGCCATGAATAAGTATAGGAGCAATTTTAGAAAAATCCGTATTATGCTTTTTATCAGCAAAGGCACGTGTAATACCTTCTACCACGGGGTCAACTGCTTCGAGGTGCGAAGGGTTAGGCGCAAGCGTAATCCGCACATCCTTTCCTTTGCGGGTTTTTACTTTGCTAGTGTAGCCGAGGTGATATTTTACGTCGCCGCTAAACTCATCGTCGGCATAGGCTTTTCCTTCAAACTCAGAGAAAATTTCGGAGTAGTTCTTTTTGAAAATATTGCCCAGCACACTTAGTCGGCCACGGTGTGCCATGCCCATCACAAACTCTTCGATTCCCCGTTCTGCACCGGCTTCGATCACATAATCTAAAGCCGGTATTAGGGCTTCCACGCCTTCGAGCGAGAAACGCTTTTGACCTACAAATTTTTTATCCAAAAAACTTTCGAAACCAACAGCTTCATTAAGTTTTTTGAGAATTCGTTTTTTTTCTTCGTCCGAAAAATTGCGTCTTCCTCTCGATTTTTCCAGAGCGCCTTGCAGCCATTCCACCACTTCCTGATTGCGGATATACATGTATTCCACCCCAATGGAGTCGCAGTAAGTGTCTTTCAAGTGCTGCACAATAGCAGAAAGTTTTGCAGGGCCAATACCAATCAAGGAACCAGCTTGAAAAACCGTGTCCATGTCGGCTTGTGCAAGTCCAAAATTTTCTACATCAAGCGTTGGGAGATATTTTCTTCGTTCACGAACGGGATTGGTGCGTGTAAATAAGTGGCCACGTGAACGATACCCATTGATTAGGTTGATTACTTTAAATTCTTTAGCAAAATTCTCCGGAATATCACCTGCATCTCCTTTAGCAGGCAAGGCACTGTAACTCGCTTTTGCAAAATCAAATCCTTGAAAGAATTTCATCCAAGATTCATCTACGCTTTGTGGATTTTCAAGGAATTGCTGATAAAGGCGTTCGATGCTTACAGGGTCGGCATTGCCCAGAAAAGAGAATTTATCCATCTGTTGTAAGGGTATTAAGCGGTGCAAATTTAGCATAAAACGCATGAGCGCCTAAAAGGATTCTGTTAATCAAAATTAATGTTGAATTAAAACGCTCGTTGAGAGATGGGTTTGAAACAAAAAAGCCCCTTGAATTTCATCAAGGAGCCATGAACAAAGCAGAAAACCTTAGAAACTGCCTTTTACTGTTTTTAATATTTAATAGCTGCCTTTCACGCGTTTTCTCACTTTTAAATAAATAAGGTACATGGAAGGAACGACCAAAAGGGTTAAGAAGGTAGACACAATCAATCCGTAAATCATGGTCCAGGCTAAGGGTCCCCAAAAAGCCACATTGTCGCCGCCAAGGAAGAAATTGGGCTCGAATTTGCTGAATAATGTTCCAAAATCGATATTTACGCCGATAGCAAGCGGAATCAAACCTAAAATAGCTGTGATCGCAGTGAGAATTACCGGCGTCATACGCGTGGAACCGGCCTCGATAATGGCCTCTACCACTTCCATGCCCCGTGCGCGCATTTCGTCAGCAAACTCTATCAGAAGAATGCCATTTCGCACCACAATACCGCCAAGCGCAATGATACCCACACCGGTCATTACCACCGAGAAGTTCATTTTAAATATCGAGAAGCCAAGAAAAACACCAATTAGGCTGAAAATTACTGTTGAGAAGATGATCAATGGCTTCACAACAGAATTAAACTGAGTGACCAGAATCATGAACATCAGCGCCAACGATGCTAGAAATGCAAACCCTAAGAACGAAGAAGACTCTTCTTGCTGCTCCTGTTCTCCGGTCATTTTGATTGTATAGCCCTCGGGTAAGTTAGTCTGACGAATGATTTTATTTAATTCTTTAACAATATCATTGGCGGTGTAACCTTCCAGCACATTGGATGAAAGCGTTACCACTCTACGCTGCTGTTTGCGGTTGATAGAGCTGAAAGCTGTAGCATAACGCACGTCGGCCACAGCCGATGCAGGCACTTGTTTGAAGCGCCCCGTAGCCATATCGAGAAAGGCGATATCCATATTCAACAGATCTTCCACTTTCTCGCGATATTCAGGCTTCAAACGCAATTGGATTGGGGCGTCGGTGTCAATGTCCTTGAACTTCGAAATTTCTTTTCCAAACAAAGCCGTGCGAAGCTCCATAGCAATTTTGGCTTTGCTCATGCCCAGTGCCAAAGCTCTGTCGGGATCGATATCAACAATAATCTCAGGTTTGTTTCTGACCAAATCTGATTTGAGTTCTTCTATCCCTTCAATTTTTGCTTCAGCGATGCTGCGTCGTATGGTTTGCTCCAGTTCGATGAGCTGGTCGAAGTCATCTCCGGCAATTTCCATATTGATTGGCTTGCCGGTAGGAGGACCTGTTGGCTCTTTTTCAACAGAAATTTCTGTACCCGGAATTCCGGTCACATTAGCACGAATTTTTTCCAGAATTTCAGACGTGGAAAAGTTTTTGCGCGAAGCAAAATCCACAAAAGCTACGGTTACTTTTCCTTTGTTCGGTGTTGCGACGCGATCAGGGTTTCTGGGGTCTCCGGCACCTATACCCACATTGGTAATTACAGATTCTACATTAGGATTGTCGCGTCCAATTACTTCATACACTTTGTTTTCAACAATGCGCGTGATAGAGTCTGTCACTTCTGCATCCGTTCCATTGGGCAGTTGAACATATACATAAGCAAAATTAGGTTCGCCATTGGGGAAGAAATCCACTTTTGGACTTGATGCGGTAAACACCACAATGGAGAAAATCAGCAGGCTAATGACTCCTGAAAATACCCAATAAGGCCGACGGCCTACCAATAGATAGGAGACAAGTCTTTTGTATTTTTCAACCACTTTAGGCCAAGTATTTTTCTGAAAAGCTTTGGTCATGGGCTCAAACACATAAAAATTTGCGATGGTTAAAATAATCATCAATACAGAAAAGTTGCCCAATCCGGGAAATCCAATTAAGTAGCCAAAAAGCGCAATGATGCCAAATAGGATAATCGGCTTTTTCATTTCTTTCGGATGAGACTTTATCAAGTGTTCATCTTTTTTCATGAAACTCACAGCAAAGATGGGGTTCATAATAAAGGCTACGAAAAGCGAAGCAAAAAGCGTTAGAATGAGCGTAACAGGCAGATATTTCATAAATTCTCCAACAATGCCCGGCCAGAAAAGAAGCGGGAAGAAGGGGGCAATGGTGGTGAGTGTTCCGGCGAGCACTGGGACAAAAACTTCTGCAGCAGCTGTTCGGGCCGAAGTAACAATATCTAAATCATACCGGTGATAGATACGGTGCGTATTTTCGATCACCACAATGGCATCGTCTACGATTATTCCCAATGCCAGAAGAAAGGAGAATAATACAATTACATTCATGGTATAGCCCAGAGATGGCATAAAGAGCAAAGCCAACAATACAGAAAGCGGAACAGCCAGTGCCACGAAAAAGGCATTTCGCAGACCCATAAAAAACATGAGCACCAAGACCACGAGGATAAAACCAATGATTACGGTATTTACCAAGTCATTTAACTGCACCTTGGTGTCGGTAGAAGTGTCGCCGGTCACCACCACTTCAAGACCTGAAGGAAATCGTGTGGCTTTGTATTCGGAAATGATTTCTTTAATATCGTCTGCCACTTGAACAAGATTGGCACCTGATCTTTTAATTACATTTAGCGTGATTACCGGTTTTCCGTTAAGTCTTGCAAAGTCTTGAATATCAGCATTTCCATCAACCACTTCAGCAAACTCTTTGATGTAGGCAGTGTTGCCTCTGGCAGAGCGAATTAGAATATTTCCTATTTCTTCAACACTAGAAAACTCGCCTTTCACACGAAGCGTGCGTCGAAGCTCGTTCACCCGAATTTCGCCACCTGAAATGTTCACGTTTTCGGATGCAACAGCCTGCTCAATATCGCCGAAGGCTATGCCAAGTGCTTGCATTCGGTATAGGTCAACATTGATTTGGATTTCTCTATTCAATGCACCGATGATATCGAGTCTTGTGACGCCATTTACGCTTTCGCAGGCATCCTGAAGATCTTCTGCATATTTCTTGAGTTTTTCGAGTGGTAAATCGCCTGAGATGTTGATATTCATGATCGGAAATTCAGAGAAATCAAATTCCTGAACATCAGGATCATCTTTCAAGTCGCTGGGCAGGTCTTTCTTCGCCTTGTCAACTGCGTTGGAGACTTTTTGCTTTGCCACATCCACTTCCACATTGGTGTTAAATTCTACAGTAATGATGGAAACATCCTGAATCGAATTACTGTTGATTTTGTTGATTCCGGAAATAGCTTTGATTTGCTTTTCCAAAGGTTTCGTAATAAGGTTTTCAACGTCTTCAGGACTGGCACCGGGATAAATCGTGGTAACCGCGACTGTGGGTACTACGATATCGGGAAATTGCTCCTTAGGAATGTTTAAGAATACCAGAAATCCGGCGATGGTTATGAAAATCGTAAACAGGTATACTGCTGTACGGTTATTGATGGCCCAGCTTGTAGGCTTGAAATTCTTGATATGTTCAGCTTTCATTTTCTGTAATGATGTTAGCCTAATGGTTTGTTTGAATAATTAGAGGCAATTCAATAGTGAACCGCTTTTTTGTTTCAATTAGTTGGTCGCAATCAGCTGTCCGTCCACAATATCCTGATAGCCAAACGTGATGAGCATATCACCTTCTTCCAATCCTGATTTGATTACTGTTTGTCCTGCGTAGGAAGCTCCGGACTCAACAACTTTTTTAAGGGCAAAAAGTTTGTCACCCCTGTTGGTTGCCACCAACACATAGTTGTTTCCATTGGCATCTTTTTGAATAGTATTGCTTGGCACCACTAAGGCTTCATTATAGATCTCATCATTCACTGAAATGGTGGCCAACATGTTTGGACGAAGCTCCGATCTGCCTGAAGGAAGATTCGCTTCCACAATAAAGGTGCGACTCATGGGGTTTACAGACTTAGAAACAAAGGAAACAGAAGTAGTGATCGTATCTTTGAGTTCGCGCAAAACTAATTTAACCGGATCGCCCTTTTTGATTCTACCCAGATGCGCATCAGCGACTCTTGCTACCGCTTTCATTTTGTTGTTATTTACCACTCTAAACACACCAAATCCTGGAGCGGCAGTTTCACCAATTTTAATGTTCACTTCATCTACCATACCTGCAATAGGCGATTTTATCCGTGTTAGGTCGAGTTGAGCCTGAAGTGTCGATTTGGTCTTGCTGAGTGACTCGAATTGTGTTTTGGCTTGCAGATACTGTATTTCGCTTCCGATTTTCTGGTCCCAAAGTCTTTTTTGTTTTTCGTAGGTGGTTTTTGCCAAATCAAGACTTGTTTCCAATTCGGCGATGCTTTGTAAGATCACGCGATTTTCAAGTTCAGCAAGAAGCATTCCGGCCGAAACCATATCGCCTTCTTTCACATATACCTTGGTGACAAGGCCTGGAGAAGCAGCGTTTACCATAATGTTTTCTTCGCTGTCGATCACTGCTTGCACATCGATAAAATGGGCAAATGGCGTTGAGCGAATTGCTTGGATATTGACTAGCTTGGGTTTCACATATGCTTCGCTAGTGTCAAGCAAGGCAATTTCTTTTTCGAGTTCTGCAATCTTATTGCGTAGTTCATCCATTCGCGCATTGTATTGCGCCAATTCATTCTTTTTCTTTTCCAATTCATTTCCTGAATTGCACGCTCCAAAAAGTATAGCTACGCTAAGTAGCATGATTAAGGTTCTCATCTTTATTGCTTTGATTTAGATATTTTTTTGATTAAAATTTATTGAGGTTTTTATCCAGATTTACCCTTGCATTTAGCAATTCCAGCACGGATGACATATAAGCGCTCTGTGCATTAAGTAAATCGGTCTCTGCCTGTGTTCGTTCAATGCTTGAGCCTACGCCTTCCTGATATTTGATATCGGCTATTTTTCTGATTTTTTCGGCGAGCCGAACGCTTTCTTCTGCAGTGCGATATTTTTCCAAAGCGGTTTTGAAATCGGTTTCGGCCGCAGCCGCCTGCATAGCGAGACTTTGGTTGATTTGTTCTTTTTGGTTTTCTACCTTAAACAATTCGAGACGGGCTTGTTGCACGCGCGCATTCTTTGAAAATCCGGCAAAGATGGGTACGTTTAATTGTAGGCCCCAGATCGTTCCACCTGCTACTCGGAACTGTTCATCACGTAATTGGCTGAATTCATTACCGAAGCGATTTTCTCTTGCAGAAAAGAATCCTGCAACAGAAGGTAGATAATTGCTCCGCTCGCGGCGAAGTTGAAGTCGCTGCAAGTCCACCTGCTTAGAAAGTAATAACGCATCAATGTTTTGCGAAGGATTAAATTGCAATTGTTCATTTTCCCGCATGGTCACCTTAAGCAGGGTTTCATCGAGTTTATCTACAAAATCAACTTCGGCATTCACATCAAGGCCCATGTGAAATTTAAGCAGCATCTCAGCAAGCTTGGATTGGCGTATCAATGTGTTTTGGGTATTGATGAGATTGTTTTTGAAGAGCATCAATCGGTCCACATCCAGCTCTTCAACAAAGCCTTCTTTGTTAAATGCTACTGTTTGGCGCAGACTCTCGTCTATGTTTTTTATGCTTCCTTCTATAATTCTTTTGTTTTCCTTCAAAATCAGTACGGTGTAATAGGACTTCGAAACGGTTTCTGTGATTTCTTGATCCGATTTCTTTTGCCCTAACTTCGACATGTCCAATACGGCGCGTGCCGCTTGAAGGCCAACGATATATTCTCCACTGAAAATCAGTTGAGATGCAGAGACCCCATAATTGGTGTTGAAATTGGTTCCGAATGCGAGTTTCAGGAATAAATCATCGGGTGCCGAGGGGTCAAAAGCATTGGCAGGGACAAGGCTTACAGGTAGATTGATAAACTGCTGATATTGTGCATCAGCGTTGATCTGTGGAAGTCCCACGCCGGTCACCTCCTTCACTTGTTTTCTGGCAATTTCTACATCTGTTTGTGCGTTTTTAGCGCTGTAGCTGTTTTTGAGTGCATAAGCCACGGCTTGTTCAAGCGTGTAAGTAATTGCCGGCCTTTGTTGTGCAAAGAGTGTGGAGCTACTCAGGGTCAGGCTAATTAGAAGCGTTATGATGCGATTCATAGATTATGATTTCGATATTTGATTGAGAATAAGTTCGAGGTACTGTTTGCCTTTTTCATTCACCACTCCGTAGAAGTGATATTTCATAAATTCAGTAATCACTTCGTCGTGGCCAAATTTGCCAATCGGAAAGAGTATCTCATTCGATAAAATTTCCATTTTACTGGTATAAAGGCGGGCAATTAATTCAATATTCAGGTTTTGTCTGTATATCCCCTGAGCAATACCTAGCTTCAGGTTTTGTGCAATAATTTCTACCACATAAGATTGTCTGTGTTCAATGAGCAATCTCCACGCTTCGGGATAGTATTTCTGCATATCGAACAGAATAGAAGGGTGCACTTGTTTCATTTTTTCACTCACCACATTATTTACCATCAGCAATTGGTCAATGGCGTTTTCATCCATGCTCATTACAGCATCCACCTTGCATTTGTTTTCTTGCAGGTCTAGTTCAACAGATTTGATGATGAGGTCATTTTTGTCACTGACAAATTGATAAAGTGTTTTCTTTGAAATGCCCAACTCTCTGCTTACATCGTCCATCGTGACGCTTTTAAGCCCAAGCCTCATGAATACTTCTTTGGCTTTCTGGAGAATTTCTGTAAACTTTTCATTCATGGGGCGGCAAAGATATAAACAAGATGAACAATGGAAACAATAAACACAAAAAATGTTTCCTCAGTTTTTTGTTTTTTCGCGATTTTTGCATAATCTACAGACAATCAGGAGAATAAAAATTTCATAAGACAAGCTAGAGTATACGCAATGACACGGGGTTAACTATTCACTCACTTTGTCGTTTTTTGTTTTTTATCTGACAAAGCCCATAGTTTGACGATGCAGACATTTGAGCGGAATTGTGGCCTTTTCATGATTTAATGATATTTTTGCCGCTTTACATCACAAACACAAGGGGGAACACACATGTCACAAACAGATACGGTGCTGATTATCGGCGCTGCGGGGCAAATTGGAAGCGAGCTTACCGATGCCTTAATCGAAAACTATGGAAGTCAATCGGTAATCGCCTCAGATATCAGAAAACCGAAGCATTTTAGAAATAATATCCAGTTTGAAATATTAGACACAATGGATGCGGTTGCACTTAGGAGGGTAATCACGAAAAACAATGTCAAAGTTGTTTATCAATTGGCCGCGATGCTTTCCGCAAGTGGCGAGAAAAATCCAATGAAAGCATGGGATTTGAATATGCAAGGCCTACTCCATGTGTTAGAGTTGGCTAAAGAAGGGCTGATCAGGCAAATTTTTTGGCCAAGTTCAATTGCTGTTTTCGGCAATACTACACCGAAGGTGAGCACTCCACAATACACCATTACAGAGCCCAACACGGTTTATGGAATCAGCAAATTGGCTGGTGAGCGTTGGTGCGAGTATTATTTCAATAAATATCAGGTTGATGTCCGCAGCCTCCGTTATCCGGGACTTATTAGTCCTTCTGAACCGGGGGGTGGCACCACCGATTATGCTGTACATATTTATTACGAAGCCATTCAAAACGGCAGATACACATCATTTTTGAGTTCAGAAACACGATTGCCAATGATGTATATGCCCGATGCCATTCGCGGTACCATTGAGCTGATGCAGGCTCCGGCACAAAGCATTAAAGTGAGAAGTGCTTACAATTTTGCAGCCTTAGATTTTACGCCAACCGAACTTGCAGCTTCGATCCGAAAATTTATTCCGGACTTTACACTATCTTTCGCACCGGATTTCAGGCAAGCAATTGCCGACACCTGGCCACAAACCATCAACGATCAACAAGCCAGGAAAGATTGGGGGTGGAGCCCGCGATATGACATCGATGCCATGACTAAAAGCATGCTCGAAGCCCTGTCGCTTAAATTGAATAAAGATATTTTGGTGTAATGACACAAGAACTCGATCTCTACAACACGCTCAGTCGAAAAAAAGAGCGTTTTGAGCCCATTAATCCTCCCTTTGTCGGGCTTTATGTTTGCGGCCCAACGGTTTATGGTCACGCACATTTAGGCCACGCCCGCCCAGCCATTACATTCGACTTGCTTTATAGATATTTGAAGCATATTGGCTACAAAGTGCGCTATGTGCGAAACATCACCGATGTAGGGCATCTGGAGAATGACGCCGACGAAGGGGAAGATAAAATTGCAAAAAAAGCAAGGTTAGAGCAACTGGAACCGATGGAGGTCGCTCAGCATTTCACAGACAGTTATCATCAAAATATGCAGCAGCTCAATACTTTGCCACCATCTATTGAGCCAAGAGCCACGGGGCACATTATTGAGCAAATTACCATGGTGCAAAAAATCATTGCCAATGGATTGGCTTATGAAGTGAATGGTTCGGTATATTTTGATGTAGAGAAATATCATCAAACCAATAATTATGGCAAGCTCTCTGGCCGCATTATCGAAGATTTGATGGCGAATACGCGAGAACTCGACGGACAAGACGAAAAACGCAATGCCCTTGATTTTGCCCTTTGGAAAAAGGCGCACCCCGAACATATTATGCGTTGGCCGTCACCTTGGGGTGAAGGCTTTCCGGGCTGGCATATTGAATGCTCAGCCATGAGTAGTAAATACTTAGGTGAAACGTTCGACATTCACGGAGGGGGCATGGATTTGATGTTTCCGCACCATGAATGCGAAATTGCCCAAAGCAATGCGTGCAATCATAAAGAGCCGGTGAAATACTGGATGCACAACAACATGATCACCATCAACGGGAAAAAGATGGGCAAATCATTGGGCAATTTTATTACGCTCAATGAGTTTTTCTCAGGAGAACATACTTCGTTGAACAAAGCATACAGCCCAATGACTATCCGCTTTTTTATTCTGCAGGCGCATTACCGAAGCACGCTTGATTTTTCGAATGAATCTTTACAAGCTGCGGAAAAAGCCCTCGTTAAAGTGATTAACGGTTTGCGTGCAATAAAAAAAATGACCTATCCGGACAATATAGAATTGCAGGAAGATGATACGTTGAAAAACCGTATTTCAAATAGCATTGCAGCAGCATATGAAGGCATGAACGATGACCTTAATTCTGCCGTGGCATTAGCCGAAATTTTTGATCAACTTAAGATTATTAACTCTCTTAAAGGGGGACAAATCGGTTTCAATCAACTGAGCAAACAGAGCTTTGATGCACTCAAAAGCCACTACATTGCTTTCGTTGAAGACATTTTTGGTATAGATGAACAGGCTTTTGCAAGAACCGTTGATATCAACAGCATGATGGATATTATCCTTAAAAATTATGCAGAAGCCAAAGCGCGCAAAGAGTATGCTCAGGTGGATATAATTCGGGCTGGAGTGAAAAACTTGGGTATGGTGATTAAAGACAGCAAAACATCAATTTCGTGGGATTATGAAGAATAATATTCTGTTTGTAAGTGTATGCGTTCTGATTTGGTCGGCATGCAACAATTCCGGCGAAAGCCCAAAACCGGAAATTAAACCAACTACCATTGACATTCCTGCTAATCTCCCACTTTTTAATGCCGATTCTGCTTTTTTGTACATCCAACAGCAAGTAGATTTTGGCCCGCGCGTGCCAAACTCAAAGGCACACAAGGCTTGTGCTTTGTATTTGGAGCAATTTATGCGAAAATTTGCAGACGATGTGCTGGTGCAAGAAGGTAAGGTAACAGCCTACACCGGCGAAGTGCTTGAGATTAAAAACATTATTGCACGGTTTCATCCGGAAAAACAAGAGCGCATCATTCTCATGGCACATTGGGATACGCGACACATTGCCGATAAAGACAAAGACGAAACCAAAAGAAAAGTCCCTTTTGACGGAGCTAATGATGGTGGCAGCGGTGTAGGGGTGCTGATGGAATTAGCCAGAATATTTGCAAATCAAAAGCCCGATATTGGTGTAGATATCATCTTGTTTGACGCAGAAGACTATGGCAATCCGGAAGACAGCAAGACCTATTGTCTGGGTTCGCAGTATTTTGCCGCTAATCTTCCTTTTAAGCAATATTATCCCAAGTATGCTATTCTGCTTGATATGGTGGGTGCTCAGGGAGCTAAATTCTACAAGGAGGGTTACAGCATGCAGACAGCCGCTGCCGTTATGAACCGCGTTTGGACTATAGCTACGCAAATTGGCTATAGAGATGTGTTTATCAATGAAGTTTCTCCAGCCATCACAGACGATCATTATTTCATCAACACAATGCTACAGATACCGTCGATAGACATTATTCAATATGACCCGGGCACCAAGAGTGGCTTTGGAGATTATTGGCACACACACGACGACAATATGGATATCATTGACCGATTTACACTTAAGGCTGTGGGAAGCGTGCTTATTGCAACTGTTTACAGCGAAAAGGTTAAGTCCGAAATTCAATAAGAAGCCAAACAAAATCGCCATTCAGGTCTAAATTAATAAATTCTTAAATCCAAGTTTGCGCTATTTTGGCGTGATTTTCGTTAAGTTTGAAACGTCAAAAAAAATTAATTGCTATGAAAAAACTGCTCACCATTCTTTCCATTTCGTTTTTACATCTTTATTCTTTTGCCCAAAAAGGGGTGGATTTTGTGGACGGTTGGCTCGAGTTCAAAAAGGGGGATACGATCCGCGGTAAGGTTTGTTATATCAACACGGTGACAGGCGAAAGATACGACAAGGTGTTTCATCTCAACGAAGCTGGTTCGAAGAAAAGATATGGCAGCGATAAGATCAACTCATTGATGGCCGATGGAAAAATTTATGAGTTTGTCACTATAGAAGGCTCCGGCTTAGGCCCATTGCTCATGCAAAGGGTGATTGCAGGAGATATTTATATGTATCGTGCCTGGTTTAAAACGCCCGACAGTTCTCCCACTAAGCTGAAATACGAAGAAACCATTTTTCTTCGTAAAAAAGGTTCCGACGACTTTGTAGAAGTAGTTCCAAAAAACTTCTTCAAGCAAATGAAAAGTTATTTTAAGGGAGATGAAGATATTGTTCAAATGATCAAAGAAAACAATTATGAAATCAAAGACCTGGAGAAAATTGTACAGGCCTACAACGATAAAGACTAAAACAAAAAGCCCCGAATTTTCGGGGCTTTTTGTTTTCTGATCATTTAAAGAGTTTACTTCTTTCCGGCAGCTTCTGCGGATTCTGCAGAACGAGAAGCTCTTGTTGCGCTCACGGAAACTACGGCCACATTTGGCGCATCGAGAAACTGAAGCTTATCGTTTTGAATGTCGCGTACTTTAATGGATTGACCAATTTCCATGTTGGTAATATCGATTTCGATATTGTCAGGAAGGTCATTTAACAAGCCACGCACTTTCATTTTTCTCACTTTCACAGCAAGCTTACCGCCGGCTCTTACACCAACGGAGTTTCCGGTCACTTTCACAGGAATGGCGATGACAATTGGTTTGCTTTCGTTGATCGCAAGAAAGTCTGCATGCAATAATGAATCCTTAATCGGATCAAATTGTACTTCTTGCAAGATGGCCTTATATACATTGCCATCTATGCTCAGATTAATTGTGTGCACTTCCGGGGTGAACAGCAATGGTTTAAAATCTGCATCTTTAGCAGCGAAGTGAATTTGTTGTTCACCGCCATACAGCACACATGGCACCTTGCCTTCTCTGCGAAGAGATTTAGCATCTGTCTTCCCTACGTTCGCTCTTAGCGAACCGCTCAATGAGATTGCTTTCATTTTTGATTAATTGATTATAAAGTTTAACAAATAAAATTCGAAGAAATGGATTCGTAGTTGTGCACTTTGCTCACCACATCGGCAAACAAATCGGCTACAGACAATACCTTAATTTTTGGTGATGTTTTCATTAAAGGAATGGTGTCGGTAACCACCAACTCAGTAAGTTTTGAGTTTTCGATGCGTTCGTATGCTTTGCCCGACATCACTGGATGTGTGATGATCGCTCGAACACTTTTTGCGCCGTTTTCCATCAGCATATCAGCCGCCATCGTTATGGTGCCGGCTGTGTCGATGAGGTCATCAACAAGTATTACATCTTTGCCTTCCACATTGCCTATAAAGGTCATGCTTGCTACTTCATTGGCTACTTTGCGCTCTTTGTAGCAAATGGCCATATCTGCATTCAAATATTTGGCATAGGCGTTGGCTCGTTTGCTGCTGCCCATATCTGGGGCCGCAACACAGGCATTCTCAAGCTTTAATCCTTGAATGTAAGGAATAAAAATTGAAGATGCGTAAAGATGATCTACCGGTACATTGAAAAATCCTTGAATTTGGTCGGCATGTAAATCCATGGTCATGATGCGTGTGGCTCCGGCTGTTGCAAGCAAATCGGCCACAAGTTTTGCGCCGATAGCTACACGAGGCTTGTCTTTTCTATCCTGTCGGGCGAATCCCATATAGGGAATCACAGCGATGATTTGGCGGGCAGAGGCCCTTTTTGCAGCATCAATCATAAGCAAGAGCTCTAGGAGATTGTCAGCCGGTGGAAAAGTACTTTGAATAATGAACATGTCGCTGCCTCTAACACTTTCTTCATAGGCGGTTTGAAATTCACCATCAGAAAATTTGGTCAAGGTAATTTTCCCCAGTTCTTTGCCGTAGGCAGCAGCAATCTTTTCTGCAAGATATTTTGATGCCGATCCCGAAAAAAGCTTTACGGGGTTGTTGTCCATTTCGTTGAGCACTTTTATTGGATGATTTTTTGAAGGCGCAAAGCTAAGAATTATTGCAATATGTCGATAAATATTGTTTGACCCTTATCAAGCGCTTTCAATCACGCCTGAAATGTCAGCAGCATCAATGGCATTGTGTGAAGCATGATAAACACAAATACTGTTTCGTATGATTAGGAGCTGCGGAGATTCATGTTGAACATGAAATATTTCAGCGATTCTGTTTGAAATATTCCTAAACCGGATGAGATCGAGATAATAAATGGGAATGGTCGGGCAGTTGATTTTCCAGTCTTTTTGAATTCTGTTCAAAGCCATGGAGCTAATGCTGCATCTGGTGCTGTGCTTAAAAATCGCCAAAGGGCCTGATTCAGATGCTTGGGTAATAGATTGGAGTTGCTCCACATCGGTGAGCGGGATCATGAAATCGTGCATTAGCCTTTAACGCTGTTTTCTACATTGACCTTACTGTAGGCCGGACAATCCACTTTTTTCGTTCTGCATGAAACCAGAACAATGGTAGAAATAAAAAATAAAATTAAAAGTTTAGCGAGTCTGTGCATATCCGTCCTAATCTGCCACAAAGGTAGGCATTTTACTTTTTACTACACACGATGATATTTTTTGTAGCTGTGATTTTTTCCATAAGCAGGACAGTCTATCCTTGTTTTGCAAGAC